>NZ_CAJMZH010000008.1:0-447235 GCF_905220285.1 Paraburkholderia sp. J94
GGACAGCGTGCCTGCCGCCACGTTGCTCAGCTTCACGTTCGTGCTCGCGCCCGTGCCGCCCAACGTCACCGACGTATGCGCCGACGAGTCGTACAGCACTGCATCCGCCAGCTTGCCGTTGATGTTCGTGACATTGCCCGCGAGGTTGCTCACGTCGCCTTGCAGCGTCGTCACCGAGCCTTGCAGGTTGCTGATGCTCGTCGTGTTCGCCGTCACCTGCGTGTTGGTCGCATAGAGTTGCGAGCCGTTCACCGCATCCGTGCTCGTCGACGTCACGCGGCCTGCCGCGACGTTCGTCACTTCACGCTCGGTGCCCGCTGCGCCCATGCTCACCACGCCGGTCGGCGTCGTGCCTGCATAGGTGTACGTCGTGCCACCGATCACGCCATTGGTCGTCGCCACAGCCGCAGCCGTGGTTGCGCCGTTACCCAGTGCCACCGAGTTCGCCGTCGACGCATTCGCACCGTTGCCGATCGCGATCGCGTTCGCTGCGCTGGCCGTCGCCACCGGACCAATCGCCGTCGAGTTCGCACCCGTCGCCACCGAATCGCCCAGCGACGAGTTCGTGTGGAAGTACTTGATGCCGCCGCCGTTCACGATGTTGTTGACGGTGTTGTTCGTCGCGTACAGCTGCGAGCCATTCACCGCATCCGTGCTCGTCGACGACAGCGTGCCTGCCGCCACGTTGCTCAGCTTCACGTTCGTGCTTGCGCCCGTGCCGCCCAGCGTCACCGACGTATGCGCCGACGAGTCGTACAGCACCGCATCAGCAAGCTTGCCGTTGATGTTGGTGATCTGGCCTTGCATCGTCGTCACGTTACCGGCGATGTTCGTCACCGTACCCGTGAGGTTCGACACGTTCGTGTTCGTCGCATACAGCTGCGAGCCATTCACCGCATCCGTGCTCGTCGACGACAGCGTGCCTGCCGCGACGTTGCTCAGCTTCACGTTCGTGCTCGCACCCGTGCCGCCCAACGTCACCGACGTATGCGCCGACGAGTCGTACATCACCGCATCGGCCAGCTTGCCGTTGATGTTGGTGATCTGGCCTTGCATCGTCGTGACGTTGCCTTGCAGCGTCGTCACCGAGCCTTGCAGGTTGCTGATGCTCGTCGTGTTCGCAGTCACCTGCGTGTTGGTCGCGTACAGCTGCGAGCCGTTCACCGCATCCGTGCTGCTGGACGTCACTTGACCCGCCGCGACGTTCTGCACCTGACGTTCTGCACCGGCCTTGCCCACGCTCACCACGCCGGTCGGCGACGTGCCTGCATAGGTGTACGTCGTGCCACCGATCACACCATTGGTCGTCGCCACAGCCGCCGCCGTGGTCGCGCCGTTACCCAGCGCCACGGAGTTCACCGTGGAAGCATTCGCACCGGTACCGATCGCAACCGCGCCGGCTGCGCTGGTCGAAGCGAGTGCGCCGATGGCCGTCGAGTTGGCCGCCGCCGCGCTGGCCGCGCCGCCAAACGCAACGGCGCCCGATGCCTTGGCATAGGAACTGCTGCCCACTGCTACGTTGTTGCCGTTCCATCCTGCCGAGCCTGCATTCGCGTTGTTGCCCAGCGCGACCGAATCGTAGCCTTCAGAGAACGCGGACTGACCGATCGCGATATCGGAGGAATTGTTGTAGAGCGACCCGGTGTTCGTTTGAGCCCCATTGCCGATGGCAATCGAACGATAGCCCTGCGCCGACGCGCTTGCACCCAGCGCGACATTGCCGCCCTGCGAGCTAAAGCCCGCTCGGCTTGCCGCCGCTCCATCACCAATCGCGATGTCATCCGCGTAATTGGCAACGGCGGCCGGCCCGATCGCCGTCGAGTTCGCACCGTTCGCCACCGAATCCGCCAGCGACGAGTTCGTGTGGAAGTACTTGATGCCGCCGCCGTTCACGATGTTGTTCACCGTGTTCGTGACGCTCGTGACGCTGTTGTTCGTCGCGTACAGCTGCGAACCGTTCACCGCATCCGTGCTCGTCGACGACAGCGTGCCTGCCGCCACGTTGCTCAGCTTCACGTTCGTGCTCGCGCCCGTGCCGCCCAACGTCACCGACGTATGCGCCGACGAGTCGTACATCACCGCATCGGCCAGCTTGCCGTTGATGTTGGTAATCTGGCCTTGCAGCGTCGTGACGTTGCCTTGCAGCGTCGTCACCGAGCCTTGCAGGTTGCTGATGCTCGTCGTGTTCGCCGTCACCTGCGTGTTGGTCGCATAGAGTTGCGAGCCGTTCACCGCATCCGTGCTGCTGGACGTCACTTGACCCGCCGCGACGTTCTGCACCTGACGTTCTGCACCGGCCTTGCCCACGCTCACCACGCCGGTCGGCGACGTGCCTGCATAGCTGAACGTCGTGCCGCCGATCACGCCATTGGTGGTCGCCACAGCCGCTGCCGTGGTCGCGCCGTTACCCAGTGCAACCGAATTATCCGTGGAAGCCGTCGCGCCGTAGCCGAGCGCGGTGGCATTCGCCCCGGAAGCCGCCGCTCGGGGACCGATCGCGGTACTCCACGAACCGCTCGCAGTCGCCTTATAGCCGGTCGAAACCGCTACCCCATTGGCATACGATCCGCTGCCCAACGCCACGCCAGAGTTGTTGCTATCAGTCGATGCAACCGTGGCACCTTTACCCAGCGCGACGCCGTTTGAGACGCTGTTCGCGGCAGAGCCGATCACGATCGCGTCGTTCCCCAGGGACGTGGCGCCGGTACCGATCGCCACGGCGTTTTGTGCCATCGTCGTCGACGCATTGCCGATCGCGACGGAATTCGCACCGCCCGCCGTCGAAGCCGGGCCAATCGCCGTCGAGTCCAAGCCAGCCGCCACCGAATCGTCCAGCGACGAGTTCGTGTGGAAATACTTGATGCCGCCACCGTTCACGATGTTGTTCACCGTGTTCGTGACGCTCGTGACGCTGCTGTTCGTCGCATAAAGCTGCGAACCGTTCACCGCATCGGTGCTCGTCGACGTCACACGGCCTGCCGCGACGTTCGTCACCTGACGTTCTGCGCCTGCCTTGCCCATGCTCACCACGCCAGTCGGCGACGTGCCTGCATAGGTGTACGTCGTGCCGCCGATCACGCCATTGGTCGTCGCCACAGCCGCTGCCGTGATCGCGCCGTTGCCCAGTGCAACCGAGTTCGCCGTGGAAGCCGTCGTGCCGTAGCCGAGCGCGACGGCATTCGTCGCAGATGCCGTCGCTTGGGGGCCGAGCGCGGTACTCCACGAACCGCTCGCGGTCGCCTGATAGCCGGTCGAAGCCGCACCGCCATTAGCATACGATCCGGTACCCAACGCTACGCCAGAGGTGTTGCCATCGGTCGATGCAACCGTGGCACCGTTACCCATCGCGACGCCGTATGCGACGCTGTTGGCAACAACGCCAATCGCGACCGAGTTGGTCCCCGTGCCCGTGGCTGCGGTACCGATCGCCACGGCGCTTCCCGCCAACGCCGTCGCGGAATTGCCGATCGCGATAGCATTCGTGCCGCTCGCCGTCGCCACCGGACCAATCGCCGTCGCGTTCGTGCCGCTCGCCACCGAATCGCCCAGCGACGAGTTCGTGTGGAAGTACTTGATACCGCCGCCGTTCACGATGTTGTTGACAGTGGTATTCGTCGCGTAGAGCTGCGAACCGTTCACCGCATCCATGCTCGCCGACGAAATCGTGCCAGCCTGAAGGCCCACGATCTTGTTGCTGTTCATGTTGACGGTATTCAACATGCTGATGCCGGCCGAGCCCGCCAATTCGAGCAGTCCGTTCGTATAGCCCGAAATCTTCGCCGTGGACTGAGCCCAGCCGCCCGCACCAAGGGTATTGGAGGCATTCATCAACGCGAACGAAAGGTTGCCGTTCGGCAGCCCGTTACAGCCCGTGTTTCCCGACCCGCTCGTAGTGGTGCTGCCATAGCTCATCCCGCTGCCGCTGGTGTTCGTCGCGTTGCAGAGCGTAAGGCCGCCGGAACCGACGGTCACCTGCGCAAAAGCAGCGGGAGTAGCCAGCATCGCCGCGCTACTCAACACGCCAGCAACACTGACGACCGGGCTCAGTTTTTTAGAAGATGCTTTGCCACGCCCCTTCGCGTTCTCCTGCACCGCCATCCACGTTCCCGTGGACTCGTTCCATACTGATCGATACGCCTTATTCATTTTGCAATCCTTAACAAATACCCTGGTCTCTGGAGCCCGTGATGCCGATACCCCAGCGTTGATTCGAATCTCTGCGGCTGCTAACCCTTGGTGCCTCCTGCACCACCCGGTGAAGGGCGTAGCAGCCGGTCCGCCTTAACTCAACTCATCTGTCAGTTCATGCCCCCGCTGAATGGCCTGCCAACCGATCGGGACGATGCGCTGTTGCAGCGGCTATCGCCGATTGCTTTGGGCAAGGACGCGCAGTCCCGCACCCGCGCGAACGCAGACGTGCAAGACGTGCCAATGCGCCCGCGAACCAGGATCGTCGCGGCGTGAAATGTTGAGATTTTCATGATGAGAACTCATCCAGAGTTTCTGCCCACCGGCTTGCCCAGGAGCGCGCGAGCGCCCCGTGCAGCGGAACGCCATGGCGGCCCTCCCCGGCCTCGGAACGATGCTTGCCGTTACGACGCCATGCGAATCGAGGCGCGATGCAGTGAGCTGCTCGGCACGCTGTCTGGCGATCAGGCAGTGGGAAATTCGCGGCAGGTCTTATAAGGGCATCGCGAATTCCACATCGACAATGCCATGTTAAGAACAGGCGGGACGTGTTCGAATCAGACGGTTCTTAAAACCCGACGGAGAAATCTGACCTTTTCTGAAGTTTTATGGGGGTCAGATTTAAAATAGGTGAGCAGCGCGGAAAACGCGCCGCTCACCTTACGAATCAACGGTAGGCGTTGATCGTATCGCGCGTCTTCATGGCGGCCGTTGCAGCCGCCTGCGCGTAGTCCTCGCCCTTGCTCGCGAAGATGATCGCGCGCGACGAGTTGATGAGCATGCCCGTGCCGTTGGCGGTACGGCCCGCCTTTACGGTCGCTTCCACGTCGCCGCCTTGTGCGCCGATGCCGGGAATCAGCAGCGGCATGTCGCCGACGATCCCGCGCACGATTTCGATTTCCTTTGGGAACGTTGCGCCCACAACGAGGCTGAGTTCGCCGCTCGCGTTCCACTTGTTCGCGGCGAGGTCGGCGACGACCTGATAGACCGGCTTGCCGTCGACGGTGAGGAATTGCAGATCGGAGCCGCCGGGGTTCGACGTGCGGCACAGCACGATCACGCCCTTGCCCGCGTGCGCGAGATACGGCTCGATCGAGTCGAAGCCCATGTACGGGTTGACCGTCACGGCGTCGGCCTTGAAGCGCTCGAAGGCTTCACGGGCGTACTGCTCCGCCGTGCTGCCGATGTCGCCGCGCTTGGCGTCGAGAATCACGGGCAGGCCCGGATGCTTCTCGTGGATGTGCGCGATCAGCGCTTCGAGCTGGTCTTCGGCGCGATTCGAGGCGAAATAGGCGATCTGGGGCTTGAACGAGCACGCGTAGGGCGCGGTCGCGTCCACGATATCGCGGCAAAACTCGAAGATCGCATCGCTGCGGCCAGCGAGGGCGGCGGGGAACTTCGCGGGCTCGGGATCGAGGCCGACGCACAGCAGCGAGCCGGTGCGCTGCCACGCGGCGGCGAGGTCTTGGGTGAACGAGGTCATGATGGATCGGGCGGCGAGCCCGGTGCAGGGAAAAGGGAAACGGCGCGTATTTTAACCGGCTTGCTCGCCGGCTTCCGCGAGCGCGGTGTCAGGCCTGGCGGATGGCCGCGTGAGCGGGCGGGCCAATCGTCGGAGGAAAACGTGGCGCGGCGGGAGCGCCGCCGCCACGTCGGCCCCGCTCAGGCCGCCTGCGTCTGCGCCCGCGTGCGTCCGCCCTTCGGCCCGCGCGCGCCGGCCCGGCCGCGTGCGCCCGCGCGATGCGGGCTCGCCGCCGCGCGCATGTCCATGCGCTCGACCGTAAAGCTGAACTTGCGCACGAGGCGCTCGCCGCGTCCGAGCACGGTCATGCCGTGGGCGTCGCCGCCACCGGCCAGATTGACCGCGTTGATCGGGTGATCCACGGGTTCGAAGCAGAAGAAGTTCTCGCCCGGCGGCGTGTAGAGCACGTAATAGTCGGTGTTCGCGCAGATCGCGAGCGACAGGCGGCGGCGCTCCCAGACCACGGCCGCGCGCCCGCTCCAGCCGCTGAACGCGTGATTGACCATCTGCTCGGGCAGCGGATACGCCACGCCGAACTGCCAGGCGGGCGGCGCGGGCACGTGGCGCACCGGCAGCCAGTCGGCGCCCGAGAGCCACAGGCCGCTCGCGGGCGCGGAGAGTTCGGTGCTCGCGTCGCGCGCGAGGAACGGATGCACGCCGAGCCCGAACGGCAGCGCCTCGCGGCCCACGTTCTCGACTTCGAGCGTCATGGACAGCGTCGCGCCGTCGAGCGCATAGGTCAGCACGGCGCGGTACGCGTAGGGCTCGCCCTGGCTGCGGTCGAGCACGAGACGCACGTGCTCGCGTTCGGCGCTCTCGACGGTCCAGTTCGCGAGCCAGCCGTCACCGTGAATCGGCAGCGGCTCGCTCGCGCGATTGCGCGGAATCTCGACGTCGCGGCCGCCGAACTGAAAGCGGCCGTCGGCGATCCGGTTGGAATACGGCAGCAGCGGATAACAGGCGAGTTCGTTCGGGTCCATGCGCGCGCTCACCTGCTCGCAGCGGCGGAACACCGGTTCGAGCGCGCCTTCGCTGCGCCAGTCGAAGCGCGTGATGCCGCCGCCCAGTTGCGGGGCGACATCGAGACGAAGGTAAGCGTTGGTGAGCGTGACGCAGGCCACGTCGCCAGTGCCGGCGGCGCCGATCGCCACGGCCGAGGTGCTCGGCCCCGGCATGACCGGATGCGTGGTCGCCTCCAGCCGCGCGCGGCGGGCGGCGGCGGGCGAACCCGCGGCGGGTGTCGTTGTGGCGGGGTCGCTGGCAAGCGGCGACCGGGAAGCATGACGGGAACGAGCTGTTGGACGCAAAGCGGAATTCGCGACGCTCATGAGCGGCTCCTCGAGAGGCATGATGGATCGCCGCCCTGGATGGCGGCGCATAGGCGGCCTGCCGGTCGCATCGCCACGACGTCCCTTCAGCGTTCGCTTCAATCGATTGAATCGCTTCAATCGACTGAATCGCTGCGCGCTGCCTGCGTCGTGTGACGGCCGCTTCTTGTTAAAGCCCGGCGGATTCGTGCTGCCGGGTACAGCTAGCACCTTAGAGACGGCAGCGGTTTGACGCCACACCGGCGCGCATCCGCCGCCTTCTTTTGGGCCTTTTTGTTGTCTCGCTACAACGAAGCCCGGCACGAAAACGATTACAGAGCGCCTGCACAGCGCTTGCATCGCGCTTACGCGCAAGCCTCGTCTTGTTTCGTCTCGCGTCGAACGCTCGTTTGCTTTCCTTAGCGTTTTCCTTGGCGTTTTCCTTGGCGTTTTCCTTATCGCTTACCGAGGAAGCGCGGCTCGGCCAGCCCCGTGTAGCGCGTACGCGCGACGAACACACCGCCCGCATGCGGTTCGCGCGCCAGCGTTTCGCTGTCGAGTCCGTCACGCGCGCTCGTCACGTAGAGCGTCGAGTAGCCTTCGCCGCCGAGCGTCACGCAAGTCGGCTGCACCGTGGGAACGCGGATGCGCTCGGTTTCCACGCCGTCCGGGCCGTAGCGCACGACGCATTCGCCCGCCCATTGCGCGTTCCAGAGGCCGCCTTCGCTGTCGACGGTCGAGCCGTCCGGCTCGCCTTCGTGGTTCGGCACCTGCACGAACAGGCGATCGTTTGCAATCGTTCCATCCGCGCCGTAATCACAGGCGCGAATCTCACGCGTGAACGAATCGGCGTAATACATCGTGCCGCCGTCGGGACTGAAGCCGATGCTGTTCGAGATCGCCGCGACCGGCAGCGGCAGCTTCTCCAGCGTGAGGTCGTGATTGAGCCGATAAAAACCGCCGATTTTCTCGAACGGCTTGCGCTCGTACTTCGTGCCGAACACGAAGCGGCCCTGGCGGTCGCAGCGTCCGTCGTTCAGACGCGTCGGCAGATCGGGTTCGACGTCGACGATCGGCGTGATCTCGCCCGTGCGCAGATCGAAGAACGCGAGCCGCGAAGCAAGGCCGATCAGCAGCACGTCCGGGTCTTCGCAGAGCGCGAAGCACGCAAGGCGCTCGGGCATCGGCCACGTGCGATGCGAGCCGTCGGCCGTGTCGTAGCGCGCGAGGCTCGCGCCTTCGATATCGTTCCAGTAGAGCCGCGCGCTGCGCGAGCACCACGTCACGCCCTCGCCTAGCGCGTTCTTCGCGTGCACCAGCAATTCGGCGACGTCGTCCTGCGCGGCTTGTGGCTTCGATTGCGGATCGCTCATGCCCAGCCTCCGTCCACCACGATGTCCTGCGAGGTGATCATGCGGCTGTCGTCGGCGGCGAGAAAGAGCGCCATGCGCGCGAGATCGTCCGGCAGCAGTTCGGCGTCGATGCACTGGCCGCGCTTGATCGCCTCGCGGCCTTCGTCGGTGAGCCACAGGCGGCGCTGCTTGTCCGTCATCACCCAGCCCGGCACCAGCGAATTCACGCGAATGCCGTATTGGCCGAGATCCTTCGCGAGCCCGCGCGTGAGGCCCTGCACCGCCGACTTGCTCATCACGTAGACCGGATAGTCGGCGTTCTTGAGCATCCAGCTGATCGAGCCCAGATTGATGATCGAGCCGCGCCCCGCCGCCTTCATGTCTTCCGCCACGGCCTGCGCCGCGAACAGCTGATGGCGCACGTTCACGGCGATGCCCGCGTCGAAGAACTCGGGCGTGACCTCCGCAAGCGTGTGGCGCTTGTCGTTCGCGGCGTTGTTCACGAGCGCTTCGATCGGGCCGAGCGCCGCTTTCACGTCGGCGATGGCGGCGCGCAACGCGGCGATATCGGTGAGATCGACGCGCGCGAACAGCGGCTTGTGACGGGAGTCGCCGAGTTCGTCGGCGAGCGCTTCGCCCGCCGTTGCGTCGATATCGAAGAACGCCACGCGCGCGCCCTGGGCCGCGAAGTGCTCGACGAACGACGCGCCGATGCCGGTCGCGCCGCCCGTAATCAGCACGACGCGGTCCGCGAGGCTCGGGTAGCGCGCGAAGTTTTCATGCGCGTGGCGCGCGACGGCATTGGCCGGTGAAGACATACGTTGAGCTTCCTGGTAGGTTTAATCGCGCGCGCCGCGGTTCTTCAGCTGGTCGAGCAACACCGCCGCGAGCAGGATCGCACCGCGCACGAGGTACTGGTAGAACGCGTCGATGTTGAGCAGGTTCATCACGTTCTCGACCGTGCCCATGATCAGCACGCCGATCACCACGCCCGAGATCGTCGCGCGCCCGCCGAGCAGCGACACGCCGCCCAGCACGCACGCCGAGATCACGTTCAGCTCGAAGCCTTCGGCCGCGTTCGGCTGGCCCGAGGTGATACGCGCCGCCAGAATCACGCCCGCCAGCGCCGTCACCGCGCCCTGAATCAGGAAGATCCACACGCGCGTGCGCTCGACCTTGATACCCGCGAGCCGCGACGCTTCCGGGTTGCCGCCGATGGCGAGCGTGTTGCGCCCGTACACGGTCTGATTGAGCATCACGCCGAACACGATGAAGCAGAACAGCGTGACCCAGATCGGCAGCTGCACGCCGAAGAAGGCCATCGTGCCCATCGCGATGAAGGTATCCGACGACACGCCCACAGCCTGGCCGTGCGAAACGATGAAGCCCAGGCCGCGCACGATTTCCATCGTCGCGAGCGTGGTGATCAGCGCATTGATGCGCAGATACGCGATCACCGCGCCGTTCACGAAGCCGATCGCCGCGCCCGCCGCCACCGCCGCGACGATCGCGATGAAGGTGTTGTTGGTCGCGTTGAGCACCATCGCGCAGAGCACGCCCGCGAACGCCACGGTCGAGCCCACGGAGAGGTCGAAGTCGCGCGAGGCGAGGCAGAACATCATCGTGCAGGCCACCATGCCGATCTGCGAGATCGACAGCGCGAGGCCCAGCATGTTCTCGATCGAGAAGAAGTGATCGACGGTCAGCGACATCGTGATGAACATGACCGCGAAAATCACGATCAGGCTGTACTCGGTGATCTGCTGCCACCACTTCTGCTTGTCGCTGGTTTTCGGAATCAGCGCGTCGGCGGCGCTGTGCGCCACGCTCTTCGCTGCGTCGGCGGCTTCGGCCGCAAGGTTGTCTCGTTGCATTTGCATCACTCCTTCCCCATCATGCGGCGCGACGCTGCGCGCCTTGCGGCAGCGCGAGGTCCAGCACCGCGTGTTCGCTCGCCGCGCTGCGCGGCAACTCGCCCGAAATCCGGCCTTCGCGCATCACCACGATGCGGTCCGACACGCCGAGCACCTCGGGCAATTCCGATGACACCATCACGATCGCGCAGCCGCGCTGGGCGAGCTGATAGATCACGTTGTAGATTTCGTGCTTCGCGCCCACGTCGATGCCGCGCGTGGGTTCGTCGAGAATCACGACCTTCAGATCCGGCTCCGCGAGCCAGCGCGACAGAATCGCTTTCTGCTGATTGCCGCCCGAGAGAAAACGGATCTTCTGGCGGCGGCTCGGCGTCTTGATCTTCAGGAGCTTGATGAAACGGTCCGCCGTTTCGGCCTCTTTCTTGCGGTCGAGGAACATGCCCGCGCGCAGAAAATGGCGGCGGCAACTGATGTTGATGTTCTCCGAGACCGTGGCCATCGCGACGATGCCCTGCTCCTTGCGATCCTCCGGGCACAGCACGATGCCGTTGCGGATCGCGTCGCTCGCACTCTTCACGCTGATGCGCTTGCCGTCGAGTTCGATCTCGCCCGCGCGGCGCTTGTGCGTGCCGTAGACGAGCTGCATCAGTTCGCTGCGGCCCGCGCCCACCAGCCCGAAAAAGCCGAGAATCTCGCCCGACTTCACCTCGAAGCTGGCCGCCTCGTTGAGCGGATGCCCTTCGATGCCGCGCACCGCGAGGCGCACGCCGCCATGCTCGCGCGGCGTGTAGTTGTAGATGTCGCTGATCTCGCGGCCCACCATTTCCGCCACGAGCGTTTCGCGCTTCACCTCTTCGAGCTTCTCGTGCGAAGCGACCTTGCGGCCGTCGCGGAAGATCGTGCAGGCGTTGCACAGCTCGTAGATCTCGTCCATGCGGTGCGAGATGTAGATCAGCGCGCGGTTATCCGCACGCAGTTCGCGCACGAGCTTGAACAGCACTTCGGTCTCGCGATGCGAGAGCGAACTCGTCGGCTCGTCGAGCGCGATCACGCGCGCGTTGCGCAGCAGCGCCTTGCAGATTTCCACCATCTGGCGCTGCGCGATGGACAGCTTGCGCAGCTTCGCGGCCGGATCGAGATCGACGCCCATCGCCGCGAGACGCTCGCGCACGAACTTGCGCGCTTCGCCGCGCTTCACCCAGCCGAGCGCATTGGGCAGCGAGCCCAGCAGCAGATTCTCCGCGACCGTGAGGTCGGGCACGTATTGCAGTTCCTGGTGAATCACGGCGATGCCGGAGCCGATCGAGGCCGCCGCGTCGGCGAACTTCACCTCGTTGCCGTCCACGAGAATGCGACCCGAGTCGGGCTGATATTCGCCGCCGAGAATCTTGAGGAGCGTGGACTTGCCCGCTCCGTTTTCGCCCATCAGGCCGTGCACTTCGCCGGCGTTCACCTCGAACGACACGCCGTCGAGCGCGCGCACGCCAGGGAATACCTTGCCGATATTGTCAAAACGCAGTGTCGCTGACACTTCGGTTTCCTCTCATTCGATACGCTGCGGGCACGGCGGGCGAATCCCTCATCGGATTGCCCCGCCGCCCCGCAGCGGGAAACACCTCAAAGCCCTTCGATCAGGCGCTTACTTCGACGCGAGACCCATCTGCTGACGCACGCTTTCCACGTTGTCGCGCGTGGCCAGCATGCCCGTCGTCAGCGTGAGCATCGGCGGTTCCTTGCCTTGCGTGATCCATGCGTACATCAGTTCCGAGGTTTCCTCGCCGTGGCGCTTCGGGCTGATGATGACGGTGCCGTAGAAGCCCGTCGGCTGCGGCTTCTTGAACTCGTTGAGCGCCGAGTCCGAACCGCCGATGCCGATGCCGATCATGTTGTCGGCCTTGAAGCCACGGCCTTCCGCCGCGCGCACGGCGCCGAGCACGGCTTCGTCGTTCAGGCCGTAGGCGATCCAGTGCTTGAACTGCGGGTTCTTCGTCAGCGCGATGTTGGCGGCGTTGAAGGCGTTTTCCGTGTCGGTCTTGGCTTGCGGCGCGGCGATGATGTTCGCCTTCGGGAAGCCCGCGGCCACGAGCGCGTCGGTCGCGCCGCTGGTGCGGTCGTGCGCCGTCGGCAGCTGCTCGTAGGTCACGTCGATCGCACCGACGTCCTTCATGTCCCAGCCGCGCTTCTTGATCTCGGCGGCCAGGCCGTCACCGACCTGCTTGCCGATGTTGTAGGCCGAAATGCCCATGTGCGGCACCGACTCGATCGGCTTGCCTGCGCCGTCGACGAGACGGTCGTCGACCGTCATCATCTTGAGCTTGTCGGCCTTGGCCTTGGCGACGATGCCCGGTCCGAGCTTCACGTCAGGCGTGCAGATGATGAAGCCCTGAGCCTTTTGCGCCGCCAGATTGTCGATCGCGCTCATCACCTTCTCGCCCGAAGGCGCGCCGATCTTCACGAGCGTGAAGCCCTTTTCTTTCGCGGCCGCTTCCGCGAACTTCCATTCGTCCTGGAACCAGGGTTCTTCGGGCTGCTTCACGAGAAAGCCGATCTTGACCGGATCGGCCGCTTGCGCGACGGGCATATGAGCGAGCACGGCCGTGGTCGCGGCGGCGATCAGCGTGAGGAAAATCCTGCGTTGCATGGTGTCAGTCTCCTGTCTTCTTCAGTCACGGGAAGGGTAGCGGCCGCTTGTTTTCGTCCGTCCGCCCGCGCGCGCGGCCAGCGCTGAGCGAATGTCCTGCTTTTTTCTTTTGCCTTCGTGCTGCGTTTTTTTACTGCTGTCTGCTCTTCTTCGTTATTGCTTTTTTTGTTCGGGGTGACGGCGTATTCATTCGTGATGCAGCGCCGTGCGACCGCCGTCGATCGTGATGCAGCTCGCGTTGATGAACGGCGCTTCGTCCGAGGCGAGAAATACGGCGGTCATCGCCACTTCCTCGGGCTTGCCGATGCGCTTCATCGGCGGCAATTCGAGCGTCGCGCGGCGCGCCGCTTCGGGATCGGGCTGCGCGTTCCACCAGTCGTGCGTCAGTTGCGTCTCGATGTAACCGGGCGCGATCGCGTTCACGCGCACGTTCTTCGGCGCGTATTCGATGCCGAGCGCGCGCGTGAGGCCAATCACGCCGTGCTTGGCGACCGGATACGGGAAGCAGCCTGGAATGATCTGAAACGCGTGTGTCGAGGCGATGTTGATGATGCTGCCCGCGCGGCGCTCGACCATGCCCGGCAGCACGGCGCGGCAGCCGTGCCAGACGCCGTCGAGATCGACGGCGAAACAGCGGCGCCAGTCGTCGTCGGTCATCGTCAGCGGATCGGCGAACACGTTGATGCCCGCGTTGTTCACGAGCACGTCGACGGGACCGAACGCGCGCTCCGCCTCGCTCACCGCCGATTGAACCGAGGCCGATTGCGTGACGTCGGTTTTGACGGCGAGCACGTTCGCGTTGCCGCTCGCTGCGGCGATATCGCGAGCCGTGGCCTGCGCCGTCTCCAGATCCAGCTCCGCGAGCACGACGGATGCGCCCTGCGCCGCGAACGCGCGCGCGATCGCCGCGCCGATGCCGCGTCCGGCGCCGGTCACGAGCGCGACCTTGCCCGCGAGTCGGTTCATGCCTTCGCCCCTTGCATTTGACCCTGCGTTCTTGCGGTCTCGCGCCAGCCCGCGATGAACGCGAGCGCGTTCGCGCGCGTGGCCGCCACGTCCTGACCCGGCTTGTAGAGCGCCGAGCCGAGGCCGAAGCCGCTCGCGCCCGCCGCCAGTTGCGGCCCCATGTTGTCGGGCTTCACGCCGCCCACGGGCAAGAGCGGCACGATGGCCGGAATCACCGCGCGCCAGGCCTTCGTGACTTCGGGGCCAAGCTGTTCGGCGGGGAACATCTTGAGGCCGTCGGCGCCATGCTTGAGCGCGGCGAACGCCTCGGTCGGCGTGGCGACGCCCGGCACGCAGGCGAGACCTTGCAGCTTCGCGGCGAGGATCACGTCGGTGTCGGCGTGCGGCATCACGATCAGTTCGCCGCCCGCGGCCTTCACGTCGCGCACGCGCTCGGTCGTGAGCACGGTGCCCGCGCCGATCAGCGCGTCGGCGGGCAGCGTGGCGCGCAGCGCCGCGATGCTCTCCAGCGGCGACGGCGAATTCAGCGGCACCTCGATGATCCGAAAACCCGCTTCGTAGATCGCGCGGCCATGTTCGGCGGCTTCGGCGGGCTTGATGCCGCGCACGATCGCGACCATCCGGCACGCGGCGAACGCGGCGACGAAGCCCGCGTGCGGCGTGTAGGGAGCGGGCAGGTTCAGTTCGGGTTGCATGGCGAGAGTCCTGTTCGTGTGTTCGGTGCTTTACGTTGCTTTACGTTGCTTGCTGCTATGTACGTGCGTGCGTGCTTGCGCTCGATGGCGCGGAGGCGTCGTGCGTCGCGGCGTTCAGCTTGCCGCCACGAGTCCCGCGCGCACCGCGATGCGCCACAATCCGCGCTCGGTGGCATGGCGCACGAGATGCGCGCCGGTGCAGCCGAATTGCGCGAGCGCGAGCTTGTAGCGCTCGCACAGCGCATCGGCGCCGATCAGTTGCGGCGCGCACGCGGCCAGCGCGACGTCGCGGCGCGCCAGCACCGCTTCGAGCCCGGCGAGTTCATGGCCGATCACGAGTCCCGAGAGGTAATCGGGCTGCTCGTCGGGCGCGAGTTGTTCGGTGAGGCCGAGCGTGCGCGTGCTGAACGCCGTGGCGAGCAGGCCCGCGCTGCCGTGTTCGCGCGCCACGCTCACGCCGCGCAGGAACGCGGCCGTATCGGGCGCGGCGGGACGCTTCATCGTGCGGCCGAGAATCGTGTGCGCCGAGAGCGCCGCGTAGACCTCGCCCGTCATGAAGGTGTAGAAACGCGCGATGCGCGCGCCTTCCACCACGGCCCATTTCGCGTGCGTGCCGGGCAGGCCGATCAGCGTGGCTTGCGCCGCGGCTGAATCGCCCGTTGCGCTCGTTGCATTCATCGCGCTCAATGCGCCGAAGATCTGAGTTTCCTCGCCGCGCATCACGTTGGGCAGCGCGCCCGGTTCGAGCACGCCGGGCACCACGGCCACGTCGACGCCACACGCCGCGCGCACCTTGACGATGCCGCCGACCAGCGCGTCCTCGCCCGCGGGCGTTTCCACATAAGGCGCCTGCAACCAGCCCTGCGCGCTGCCGACCATGCCGGCCGCCAGCACGGGCAGCGTCGGCGATTGCGCGAGCCAGACGCCGCACGCTTCGTCGAACGCGGCGTCGAAGCCGCCCTCTTCGGCCGGCACCGGCAGATTCATGATGCCCGCCGTCGAGACGCGCGTATCGATTACCTCGCCCGCCGCGTCGAACAGATACGCGCGCAGCGAAGTCGTGCCCCAGTCGAGCGCGATCAGCGCTGCCTTGCGCGCGCCCGGCTGCGCCGTGGCGTGGGTGTCCTTGCCCTGTTCCATGTGTTCTTGTGTCGTGCGGCCTGTCATCGGCGGATCCTGCGCGTAGCGGGTTGCGGCGCGCGCCAGCCGAGTTCCTGCGAGATCGCGCGCGCTTCGCGCTGCACGACCGGGATCAGCTCGTCCATGCGTTCGAGCGGCATATAGGGAATCGTGCTCGCCACCGAGAGCGCCGCGACGATCGCGCCCGACGCGTCGCGCACAGGCGCGGCCACGCAGCGGATCGACACTTCGTTCTCCTCCAGATCGAACGTGTAGCCGCCCGCCGCGTAGGTGGCCATGCGCTTGATGAAGGTGTCCGGGTCGAGGCTGTGATCGGGGCGGAAGCTCACGCCCGCGAGCGTGCGGCGCGACGCTTCGAACAAATCGCGCCACGACTGCGGCGGCAGGTCGAGCATCATCGCCTTGCCGATGCCCGTCGACGCGAGCGGCATCCGATGCCCGACGCGCGAGCGCATTTCGAGGCCACGCTGGCCGGGAATCTTGTCGATGTAGAGCACGTCGTCGCCGTCGCGCACGCCCATGTGGATCGTGTCGAGCGTGGCGTCGGCGAGCGCTTCGAGGTGCGTGCGCGCGACCGCCGTGAGCGGCATCTGTTCGAGCGCGATGGTGCCGAGTTCGATCAGCTTCGGGCCGAGCAGATAGCCGCCCTGCACCTGACGCAGATAGCGCGCCTGCACGAGGCTCGACACGAGGCGATGCGTGGTGCTGCGCGTGGTGCCGAGCACCGCGCCGAACGAACGCAGATCGCGCACGCCGGCGGCGGCCGCTTCGAGGATCGCGAGGCCGCGCAACAGCGTCTGCGTGCCGGCTTGCGTCGAGCCGTCGAGCAGCGCGCCCGGCAGACCGAGGATTTCGTCGCCGCCGGGGCGGGCTTTGGAGGACGTCGCGGAGGCCGCTGCGGCGGGCGTCGCGGTGGACGCTGCGGACGCGGGCGCGCGCGGAGCGGCGTGCATGGCACGCGCGGCGTGCACGGCGGCTTCGGGCGCGGCCTGGCCGTTTGAGGCGGCGGCGAGGCGTTCGGCGAGCGTCGGGGACATCGCTTTGTTCATGGCGAGGCCGATCGGAAGGACGTTGGGAGAGCGCGCGGCGTCAGACGACGGCGCGCGAGCCATGTTTCGGTGAAGGGAGGTGCGCGCGGGCGCGAGGCGGCGCCCGGTGCGTGGACGCACGGCGAGTGGCCGCGTTTTCCGCTGGCTGGAACATGGCAAACGTCTCCGGTTTTCGCCTGGCTGGACTGACGCTGTGCGCCGCCGCCGGGCTTTGTCTTGAGTGGTGCCGACTGCGTCGGGCGCGAACTTGTTGCCATTGCTGCGCGCGCCCTGTCGGATGGGTTGGATTGTAGGGCGGTTTTTCCGCGATCTCCAATATGTGATGGGGGCGTTCAAATATTGGGATATACGCGCCTGGCCGGACGGCCAACGTTGCCGGCGCGCTTGATGGAATCGGGGGCGCGATCGACCGGCTCTCCAGAGACTTGAGGTGTGTCAGGCCCGATGGTTATCGGACTGGAATCGGGCCTCAGTCCTCTGGAGGAGATATAAAATCTTGTATAAAGTTACCGATGTCAAACCGCTCGAATTCTGCGGCGCCGCGCTAGCCGACCTGAAGCGCTTCCCTGAAAAAGTGCGTACCGAAGCCGGGCGCCAGCTGCGCCGCGTGCAGCACGGCCTCGATCCGCACGACTGGAAGCCCATGAATCCGGTCGCGCCCGGCGCGCGCGAGATTCGCCTGCGCGACCTGCGCGGCGCGTTTCGCGTGCTTTACGTGGCGAACATCCGCAACACCGTTCACGTGCTGCACTGCTTCATGAAGAAAACGGAAAAGACGTCCTTCAGCGATCTTTCGCTTGCCCGGCAGCGTTACCGCGCCGCCCTCAAACCCGGAGCCCGAAGCATGAAAACCGAAACGTTCGACAGCGTCTGGGATGCGCTCGAAGCCACGCCCGAAGCCGCCCAAAACATGACGCTGCGCTGCGACCTCATGATCGCGCTCGAGGAATACATCAAGGAGAACGCACTGAGCCAGGCGCAAGCCGCGAAGATCTTCGGCGTGACCCAGCCGCGCGTGTCCGATCTCGTGCGCGGCAAGATCGACCTGTTCTCGCTCGATTCGCTCATCAACATGGCCGTGGCCGCGGGCATGAAAGTCGAACTGCGCATCTCGCGGCGCACGCCGCGCGATGGCCACGACAATAAAAAAACGGCCGCCCGCTAACGGACAGCCGTTTTTCGCCTTCGCCTGGCATCAACCAGACTCCGGCCTTATTTCCCCGCCGGCGCCTTATACGCCACGCAATCCACTTCCACCTTGCAATCGATCACCATGCTCGACTGCACGCAGGCGCGCGCGGGCGGATGATCGCCGAAGTACTCGCGGAACACCTTGTTGAACGACTGGAAGTCGCGCGCGTCGTCGAGCCATACACCGCAGCGCACCACGTGTTCCGGGCCATAACCCGCTTCCTTGAGGATGGCGAACACGTTCTGGATCGTCTTGTGCGACTGCTCGACGATGCCGCCGTTGATCACCTCGCCGTTTTCCATCGGCGTCTGGCCCGAGACGTAAAGCCAGCCGTCGGCTTCCACGGCGCGCGCGAACGGCAGATGTTGACCGCCCTGGCCCTTGCCGCCTTCCACTCCATATCGTTTCATCGTTTGCTCCTTTGAGATCGTGCGGCGCGCGCCGTCCTGCGCTGCGCCGCGTGTCGAAATTGAATCCGCTTAAAAGTCCGCGTGGGCAGTCGCGCCAGCGTTCGCGTTCGCCTCGCGCGGACCGCGCGCCACGAAATGCCCGGCGCGCTCGCCGGTCGGCTGGCCGTCGCGATACGACAGCACGCCGTTCACCCACACCGCGTCGATGCCCTCGGCCACCTGCTGCGGCTGGTCGAACGTCGCGGCGTCGCGCACCTTCGCCGGGTCGAACAGCACGAGGTCGGCGTGCCAGCCCACATGTACCTCGCCGCGCTGCGCAAGCCCATAGCGCCGCGCCGACAAACCCGTCATCTTGCGCACCGCCTCTTCGAGCGGCAGCAATTGCTCGTCGCGCGCGTAATGGCCGAGCACGCGCGGAAACGCGCCCCACAAACGCGGATGCGGCAGCGGATCGTTCGGCAAGCCGTCCGAGCCCACCATCGTCGCCGGATGCGAGAGGATGCGGCGCACGTCGTCCTCGGACATGTTGTGATAGACCGCGCCCGCAGGTTGCAGCCGCTTGCCCGCCTCCTGCTGCGAGACGCCCCACTCGGCGGCGATGTCCTTGATCAGCTTGCCCGCCTGCTCGGGATGCGGCGTCGACCAGGTGATCGTGATGTCGATATCGCCCGTCACCTGCTTGAGGTCGAGCGTCGACGAACTGCGGCTGTACGGATAGCAGTCGCAGCCCACCGGCTGATACTTGCGCGCGCCGTCGAGCGACGCGAGCACTTCGGTGCTGCGCCCCCAGTTCGACGGCCCCGCGCACTTCAGATGCGAGATCACCACGGGCACGCGCGCGTGCTTGCCGATGTGATACGCCTCGTCCATCGCGTCGAGAATCGCGTCGAATTCCGTGCGCATATGCGTGGTGTAGAGCGCGCCCGCGGCGGCGAGCGGCTCGGCGAGCGTCGCGACTTCCTCGGTCGAGGCCTCGTAGGCGGAGCCATAAGCGAGTCCCGTCGACAAACCGAGCGCGCCGTTCGCGAGCGCCTCTTCGAGTTGCGCGCGCATGGCCGCGACTTCGTCACGGGTGGCCGCGCGCTTGAGATCGTCGAGATGATTGTTGCGCAGCGCCGTATGGCCGATCAGCGCGCCGACGTTCACGGCGGGCTTCGCGGCGTTCACGGCCTCGACATACGCGGCGAAAGTCGGATAAGCGAACGCGTCGCGCGCGCCGAGCAGGTTCATCGGGTCGGGCGGATCGCCCTTGAGCGTGACCGGCGCGGCGCTGATCCCGCAATTGCCGACCACCACCGTCGTCACGCCCTGGCTGATCTTGGGCAGCATCTGCGGCGAGCGGATCACGTGCGTGTCGTCGTGCGTGTGCACATCGATAAAGCCCGGCGCGAGCGCGCGCCCGTTCGCCTCGATCACGTCCTCGGCGAGCCAGTTCGACAGATTGCCGATGGCGACGATGCGTCCGTCGCGCAGCGCCACGTCGCGTTCGACGGGCGGCGCGCCCGTGCCGTCGTAAAGCATGGCGCCGACGATCAGCGTATCGGCGGCTTCGGGGTGCGAATGCATGTCAGTCTCCCAGTGGCTGGCGCTCGCCGCCGCGCCCGGCGGTGCCGCGATGCGCGTCGAGCGTGTGCTTCATGCGGCGCAGCAATTCGCGGCTGGCCTCGGGCTGCGCGAGCGCGAGTTCGGTCACGAGCACGTCGAGCGCCATCAGCATCGCGTAACGCGACGACGACGGCTTGTAGATAAAGTCGGTCTCGCTCGCGACGATCGGCACGAGCCAGTCGGCGAGCGCGGCCAGCGGCGACGCGGGCGCGGTCACGGCGATCAGCTTCGCGCCGTAGTCGCGGGCGATGCGGCACGCGTCGAGCAGTTCGGGCACGCGTCCAGTCAGCGACAGCGCGACGACCACGCAGTCGGGCGCGAGCGTGCTCGCCACCATCCGTTGCAACAGGCTATCCTGGTATGAAGCGACGGGGCGTCCAAGGCGTACGAGGCGAAAGCGCATCTCGTCGGCGAGCGCGCTGGAGCCGCCGCCCATGCCGAACACATAGATCATGCGGGCCTGCGCGAGCGCGGCGGCGGCCTCGGCGAACGGCGCCTGGCGCAGTAATTCGTGATTCTGCTCGAGCGCGGCGTGGATCTCGCCGTAAACCCGGGTAGCGAGCGGTTCGGCGGCGTCGGGGGCATCGGCGGCGTGGCGTCCGGCGCGCTTCGCGGCGTTGCCGCGCTTGCCGCCTTTGCCACCTCTGCCGCCTTGGGCTTCGGCCGCTTCGCCCTGCCCGGCCGCGCCGCGCAGGAAGCGTTCGCCGACGGCGGCCGCTTGAGCGAGACGCAGCTTGAGTTCGCGCACGTCGTGGCAGCCGACGGCCTTGGCGAAGCGCGTGACCGTGGCGACGCTCACGCCCGCGCGCCGGGCCAGTTCGCCGATGCTCGCGCGCGCGGCGCCGGCGAGATCGTCGAGAATCAGGGCGGCGACATCGCGCTCGGCCGGACGCAGATCCGGCACGCATTGCGCGATGCGGGCGACGATGTCGAAACGGCCCGGTTCAGCGGCGGAGTTCATGGAAGGCAAGACGTAAGCCGTAACAAAATTCGTGTTAGTAAATAACAATTCACGAAGCGATGGTACTTTGTGTACTATCACCGAGTCAACGCCGAACCTGTCTGTACCGTAATATCAGGCGTAATGGAGAATATGGAGCGAACCGAGATGAAAGTTACAAACTATCAGAGTGCGACGATCGACCCGAGCAGCAAGGGCCTCGGCAACGTGCCCGGCCCGAGCGTGCCGCTGCACGACGCGGCGCGTCTCGAATGGAATCTGCTGGCCGAAGACGTGAGCCTGCCCGCGGCCGTTCTCTATGCGGACCGCGTCGAACACAATCTGAAGTGGATGCAGGATTTCGTCACGCGCTACGGCGTGAAGCTCGCGCCGCACGGCAAGACCACGATGGCGCCGCAGCTGTTCCGCCGCCAGCTCGAAACGGGCGCGTGGGGCATCACGCTCGCGACCGCGCATCAGACGCGCGCCGCCTATCGCGGCGGCGTCAACCGCGTGCTGATGGCGAACCAGCTCGTGGGCCGCCGCAACATGGCGATCATCGCCGAACTGCTCAGCGACCCCGAATTCGAGTTCTTCTGTCTCGTCGATTCGGTGGCGGGCGTCGAACAACTCGGCGAGTTCTTCCGCGCCTCGCACCGCACGCTGAACCTGCTGCTCGAACTCGGCGTGCCGCGCGGGCGCACCGGCGTGCGCGACGCCGACACGCGCCGCGCCGTGCTCGACGCCATCGCGCGTTATCCCGACTCGCTGCAGCTCGCGGGCGTGGAGATCTACGAAGGCATCCTCAAGGAAGAAAGCGAAGTGCGCACCTTCCTGCGCGACGCGCTCAACGTGACCGAGGAACTGACCGCCGCGGGCCGCTTCGCGCGCTCGCCCGCGCTGCTCTCGGGCGCGGGTTCGGCCTGGTACGACGTGGTCGCCGAAGAGTTCGCGAAGGCCAGCCAGGCGGGCAAGATCGACGTGGTGCTGCGCCCCGGCTGCTATCTCACGCACGACGTGGGCGTCTACAAGCAGGCGCAGTCGCAGATCCTCACGCGCAATCCGGTCGCGCGCGAAATGGGCGTGGCGCTGCTGCCCGCGCTGCAACTCTGGGCCTATGTGCAGTCGATTCCCGAGCCGGGCCGCGCGATCATCGGCTTCGGCAAGCGCGACGCGGCCTTCGACGCAGGCTTCCCCGAAGCCACGCGCCACTATCGTCCGTCACGCGACGGCCAGGTAACGGGCGCGCCGCGCGAGATCGCCGCGAGCGAAGGCTGGGCAGTGTTCCAGATGATGGATCAGCACGCGTATCTGCAGATCCCGGCGGGCGCCGATATTCAGGTCGGCGACATGATCGGCTTCGACATCTCGCACCCCTGCCTCACGTTCGACAAGTGGCATCAGTTGCTGATGGTCGACGGCCAGTATCGCGTGACCGAAGTGATCGAAACGTTCTTCTGATTTTTTCCGCGTCTCGATGAAAAAGGCGGCGGTCGCACTGGGTGCGCCGCCGCCTGAATTTTTTGCGCGTGCCTTACGCCACGCCACGCCGCGCCATGCCACGCCACGCCGCTACGCGATATTCACGCCCCTTCCTGCGCAGCCGCCTGCGCCACCACGCCGATACGCTCCTCCATCATCCGCAACGCGCCCGAGAGCGCCGTGAGCGCGTCGTCGGGCAGCGACATCGTCTGGTTCAGGAACGCATTGCGGCGCGGCAAACCCGCTTCGATCACCTCGCGCCCGGCGGCCGTGAGCTTCACGTTGGTGATGCGGTTATCGCGCTCATCGGCGCTACGCGCGATCCAGCCGAGCGCTTCGAGCGGCTTCAACTGGCGCGTGAGCGCGCCCGGGTCCACGCGCAGGCGCTCGACGAGCCGCTTCTGCGACGACTCGCCATTCTGGTCGTGCAGCGCGAGCAGGATGCGCCAGCGCGGCAGCGGATGCCCCACCTGCGCCTCGAACGCCGACATGAAAGCGCGATAGGTGCGTCCGAACTGCTGGACGATGGCGATGCGGTCCTGAGTTTCCATGCTGAAAAATCCTGCCTGGCGGTAAAAGCGGTATTGACGGTGTTTGCGGTGTCGGAAGTGCGCGGCGAAAACCCGCCGTCAATCCGCGTGTATCACGGGCTCGACCTTGCGCTGAAGCTTGATGAGCGGCACGCGCCGCGTCTGCCACAGCGACACGAGCGCGATCAGCGCCGCCAGCGCGATACCCAGATGGATCGCGCCCACCAGCGCCTCGCGCGCGGCTTCAAGCAGCGGCGCGCCATTGTGCCCGGCCTTGGCGAGTTCGCCAATCAGCGCGGTCTGCGCGTCGCGATTGACGAGAATCTGCGGATCGGCGAGCTGGGGCAGCCAGTGCGTCGCATTGTCGGCCGCGAGCGACTTCTGCACGCCGCTCGCGTAGAGCTGCGTGACCATCGTGCCGGTCAGCGCCGTGCCGATCATCCCGCCGATCATGCGCAGCGACTGCAGCAGCGCCGTGGCGATGCCCAGATGCTCACGGCCTGCCGTCTGCTGCGCGAACACCGTGAGATTCGGCATCACGAAACCGAGCCCGAGGCCGCCGACGATCATGAACGTCATTAGCAGCCCGCGCGGCATCGAGCGCGTCGCGACTGCGACCGCGAAGCAGGCGATCGCGAGCATCGCGAAACCGATGTAGAGCATCAGGTTCGGATTGCGGATGCGCGACACGATGCGCCCGTTCGCGATGCTGCCGATCGTGATGAACACCACCAGCGGCGTGATGACCACGCCCGCCTCGTTCGGCGACATGCCGAAACCGCCCTGAAACAGCAGCGGCGCGTAGAACAGCAGCGAAAACATCGTGAAGCCGCCGAGCACGGCGAGCGTGAAGAGCGCGTTGAGACTCGCGTTGCGGAACATGTCGACGGGCAGGATCGCCTGCGGGCAGCGCCGCTCCCATTGCCACAGCGCCCACGCCGACGCCACGGCGAGCGCGAGCAGGCCGAGCGCGCCGAACGTCACGCCATGTTCGGGCAGACGTTCGACGAACAGTTGCAGACAGCCGAGCGTCACGGCGATCAGCAGTGCGCCGGGCCAGTCGAGCCGCATGCGTCCGGTGTGTGCGACCTGGCGCAGATGCGGCAGGAAGCGCCAGACGAAGTACAGCGAAAGCAGGCCGACCGGCAGGTTCACGTAGAACACCGAGCGCCAGCCGTAGTACTGCGTGAGAAAGCCGCCGAGCGACGGCCCGACCGCGTTGGCGATGCCGAACGCCGAACTCATCAGCACCTGCCAGCGCAGGCGCACGACCGAATCGGGAAAGAGATCGGGGATGCAGGCGAACGCGGTGCCCACGAGCATGCCGCCGCCGATGCCTTGCAGACCGCGCGCGATCACGAGGAACAACATGCTGTTGGCCGCGCCGCAGAGCACCGAGGCCGCCGTGAAGACGACGATCGACGCGATCACGAAGGGTTTGCGCCCGTAGTAATCGCCTAGCCGCCCGAAAATGGGGACGGTGACGACCGAGGTGAGCAGGTAGGACGTGGCGACCCACGCGTAGAGCTCGAAACCGCGCAGGTCGGCGACGATGGTGGGCAACGCGGTGCCGACCACGGTCTGGTCGAGCGCGACCAGCATGGTCACGAACGAGACGCCGAGCATGGCGAGCAGCGACTCGCGGAACGGCAGTACCTGCCCGCTGGAATGGTGGGCGGCGGTATGAACGGCCATTTTTTGATCCCGCAACGTTTGACGCGTCAAAGATTTCGCATCATAGCATGGGGACGATCCTCTACACTGGGCATCGAACCGGCGTTTGCCCTGGTTTTGCCTGCGACTGGATTCGACGCGGCGCACGGTTTTTGCACGCCGCTTTTGCACACGAGTACGCGCTGGCCACCCGCCGCCGCGCCGTTTTCGGGTCGTTTCCGGCTCGTTTTCCTCGGGAGATTTATGGGGACGAATGTCGATTTATCCGCTGATTTTTCCGCTCTGAGCGACGCCGATCTCGCCGCCCTCAAGCGCGCGAAGCACGAACTCGAAACGCCGCCGCTGGGCATGAAGCTGGCCGCCATCGTCGGCGCGCCGGTCGAAAAGCTGATCGCGAAACTGCCCGCGATGGCCAACGACAAGGTCAACGACGCCACCCAGGCCGCGCTCCGCAAGTGTCTGCAGATCGCGCTCAAAACGCTCGGCAAGCAGGGTGAAGGCTTGCTGGCGAACGTCGGCTTGAAAAGCGGAACGAATGGATCGAAAGGACCGGCCGTCGCCGAGAAACCATCCGCGTCGAAGCCCAGCAACCTGCTGCACAAATTCGCCGTCGCCACCACGGGCGCGGCGGGCGGCGCGTTCGGCCTGTTCGCGCTGCCCGTCGAGTTGCCCGTGACGACCACGCTGATGTTCCGCTCGATCTGCGATATCGCGCGCAGCGAAGGCGAGGATCTCGCAGGCGCCGACGCGCAGCTCCAGTGCCTCACCGTGTTCGGCATGGGCGGACGCTCCGCCGCCGACGACGAAGCCGACTTCGGCTACTTCATCGTGCGCGGCGCGCTCGCACAGGCGGTCTCGAAAGCGTCGTCGGAAATGGCGACGAAGGGCTTCGCCACGCACGGCTCGACGGCGCTCCTCAAGCTCATGCAGACGGTGGCCGCGCGCTTTTCCGTGCAGGTCAGCGAACAGGTGGCCGCGAAATCGATTCCGGCCATCGGCGCGGTGCTCGGCGCGATGGTCAACACGGTCTTCATCGATCACTTCCAGAACGTCGCGCACGGGCACTTCACCGTGCGGCGGCTGGAGCGCAAATACGGCGAAGCCGCCATCCACGCGGCCTATGACGCGATCGACCTCACGCTGGAATGAGCGCGCGCGTTTGACGACGTAAGTTGAACGCGGCGTGCGCGCGCCGCGTCACGCGACGGTTTGCGTCGGCAGCGAGGCGGCCTTGCGTGCCCGCGCGGTGGCATCGGCGGCACTCACGCGCTGCACGAAACGCGCCGATGCGTCGAGCGCGCGCCGCGCCTCCGGCATGAACGGCGCATAGATCGGCCAGATATGCGGCAGATCGCGCCCGATCTCGCACTCGACGCTCACGCCCGCCGCGCGGGCGCGCCCGGCCACGCGCAAAGTGTCGTCGAGCAGGGTTTCGGTGCTGCCCGCCAGCAGAAAGAGCGGCGGCAAGCCGTGGAAATCGGCGTAAAGGGGCGAGACGTAGGGATGCGTCGCGCTTGTCTCGTTTGCCGTGTTCGTCGTACTCGCCGCGCCCAGATACATCGGCGCGATGCGCGCGAACACGTCGCCGCAGAACATCGGATCGCGGCCGTCGTTCTCGCGGATCGACGCGCCCGTGCAGGCGAGATCGGTCCACGGCGAATAGAGCAGCGCGCCGGCCGGCAGCGGATCGCCGGCATCGCGCAAGGCGATCAGCGTCGCGAGCGCGAGCCCGCCGCCCGCCGAATCGCCCGCGATCACGAGCGACGCAGCCGGCGCGCCCTCGTCGAGCAAGCGCCGATAGGCGGCCAGCGCATCGTCGAGCGCAGCGGGAAACGGATGTTCGGGCGCGAGGCGGTAATCGAGCGAGAACACATCGGCGTCCGCGCGGGTGGCGAGGCCAAACGTGATCGCGCGATGCGTCCTCGGCGAGCAGAAGTAGTAGCCGCCACCATGCAGATAGAGAATCGTGCGCGGCGCCCCGCCCTCACGCACGAGCCATTCGCCGCGCACGGTCGGGGCGTCGGTTGCGCGCTGTTCGCCCTCTTCACGTTGACTGGGCTGCGCGTAAAGCTGCCAGCCCTTCGGCACCGGCGGCAGCCACACGCGCTTCTCGGTGAGCGCGCGGGTGCGCGCCACGTCGACGGGCTTGCGCGTCTCGGGCAAGAAGCGGCAGCGCAGCGCCCAGCAGATCAGCTTGCTTTGCAGGCTCATCAGGCGGGATTCCGTGCGCCGCGCGTGCGGCTTGTCGATGGGGTCATCGGCTCCTTGTGGGGTGGCCTGGTTGAATCATGCGGACGCTGTCGCACATCAAATCGCACATCAAATCGCACATCAGATCGCGCATCGAATCGCGCGACGCCATCGGTGGCGTCGCTCAGTTCGCCGGCAGCACCTGGCCGCGGATCTCGCCGGACGGATTCTGCTGCGTGTGAACGTTGAAGTACCACTGGCCGGCCATCAGCTCGGTGACCTGCTTGTCGTTGAGCGTCGCCGAACCCTTGATCGGGCTCGCGAGTTCACCCTTCGCAATCGGCACCTGCACGTTGGCGTTCTGCCCAACCGGCGCCGGGCCGTGGAAATGCGCGGCCGTCACCGGCGTCGACAGCCCTTCGTAGGTAATGGTCCAGTTCAGCGATTTCGTGGACGTATCGAATGTCGCGTTGAGCACGCCATGCCCCTTGCTCACGCGCGGCGGCACTTCGCTGGAAGGTTCGAGATTGGCCTTGAGCGCGACGGTATCGGCAAAGGCGGCGCTGGAGGCGAGGACACACAGTGCGAGAGCAAACTGCAGCGGACGAAGCGCTTTCATGGGAGTTCTCCGTTTGTTTTGACGCGGCGCACCAGATCGTTCGACAACGGCTGCGCACGTGTAGCCACATGCTAGTGCAAATCCGACAACGGCGTCGGATGCCCATGCCGCAACGCGCAAAGCGGAAAGTCCGTGGAAAGCGCACTGAAAGTGACAGGCGAAAAAAAAGAGCGCCGCGGACGACGCTCTTCAACCCAAGTACGACTCGACTACCTACCCAACTTGTTTGCAACAAGCCGCGCGATCCGGCCGGGAACCGGATCGCGCGGTTCGCCCTTTTTAGAAGCGGTGACGGATACCCGTCGTGATGACACCTTGGTTCTTCGACGACGAAACACCGCCGTCCGACGAAGCGCCGACTTGCGTCAGGCCCACGGCGTTCTGGCCCGAGCCCCACAGACCAACGCCTTCGAGGTACACGTCGGTGCGCTTCGAGAGTGCGTAGTCGGCTTGCAGGCCGAACTGATGCCAGTGCGCCGACTTGCTGCCGGTGCCGTTGTCAACGCCATCGCCGTTCACGTTGGTGTACGTGTACATCGCGCCGATGCCGAGCGCCGGCGTCAGGTTGTAGCGCACGTTGCCTTCCGCGTTGTTGAAGCGCACCGACCCGCCGACAGCGCCATTCAGGCGCGTTTGCGTAAATACGGCGCCCGCGACGACCGGGCCGAACGTGTAGCTGGCACCGGCGCCCCACGTGCGCTGACGGTGATTCATGTCGAACACGGTCAGCGGCGAGCTGTCGACCGAGCCGTTGCCGTTGCGGTCCATGCCCTGCGCCTGCAGGTAAGCCGCGCCCACGCGCAGACCGGCGTTCTGGTAGCTCGCACCCGCGCTGTACGTGCGGTTGTTCGCGAAGCCGCCGGCCTGATTCGAGAAGCCGTACATGCCGCCGAACTCGAAGCCCGAGTAATTCGCGCTGCGGTACTTGATCGAGTTGTTGATCGAGAACGAGCCGTTGCCGTTGTCGTTGTCCATGACGTGCGCCATGTAGGTGCCGCCCCACGTGCCGACCGCCATCAGCGGGCCGACGTAGTCGATCACCGAGTCGAACTGACGGCCGAGCGTGACCGTGCCGAACTGGGCGTGCGTCAGGCCGACAAATGCCTGGCGATTGAACATCTTGCCGCCGACGGCGTTGGTGCCGTTCATCACGTCGAAACCGCTTTCGAGGTTGAAGACCGTCTTCAGGCCGCCGCCGAGATCTTCAACGCCACGCAGGCCCCAACGGCTTGCCTGGACGTTGCCGCTCGTCAGCGCGAAATCACGTTCGTTGCCGATGTTCGTCGTGTACGTGAACCCTGCATCGACGATACCGTAGAGCGTGACGCTGCTCTGCGCGTACGACGCCGATGCGAACGTCGCAGCGACTGCCGCTGCGATAACCAGATTCTTTTTCATATGCTTCCTTCGATGCAAAGCCTTTCGGCAAAAGTGGATGTCGCCGCCGGGCAAGGTGCCGGCCTCGCCAGATCCCTCGCGCCGCGAGTGGGGCGCCGCATTGATATGCAACCCGAAGTTTATGGGCGTCAGTTTTACGGCAGCCATCCCGTCATCGAGCAAAAGCATTTTTGAAAATGTCGAATGATTCCCCTGGTTAACCCTGCAAGCGCTTGAGTATCAATGCGCTCGCTTTATCTCTATTTTTCAGGCGTGCGCATCAAGCATCCGGCTATCCCGATATAGCGTTGTCGGGAGACAACACGATATCGACGGCGACGCTCGAAGATTCGGATCAGTCTCATTTTCAAGGGGGCAACTCGATCGGTACTATCCGGCAACGGCGGCGTAAAGTCCCGCGCTCGATTTCGCTTTATTCCACGATTTTTATTCATCGAATGTAAAACGTGTTTTAAAGCTTTTACCGCGCATTCATTTAAATTCACCCCCTCTCCCAGGCGCCGCTCCGCGCTCACTACGCGCCGACGCGGCGCCCACGTCGATGCGACCGAAGAACATGAATCAATTGCAGGCAATGCGCGTATTCGTCAGCGTTGCCGAACACGGCTCGTTCGGCCGCGCGGCCGCGAGCCTCAATCTCTCGAACGCGGTCGTCACGCGCTACGTGGCGCTGCTCGAAGCCCATCTCGATACACGTCTCATCAACCGCAACACGCGCAGCGTGTCGCTGACCGAAGCAGGCAGCGCCTATTCGCAGGCGTGCCGTCATCTGCTCGAAGATCTCGAGCGGGTCGAGACGCAGATCGCGCACGGCGTGTCGGTGCCGTCGGGCACCTTGCGCGTGGTCGCGCACGCGTCGTTTTCGCTGCATGGCCTCACGCCGCTGCTCAAGCAGTATCTCGCCGCGTTTCCGCAAGTGCGGCTCGCGCTCACGCTGCTGCACCGGCCCGTCGATCTGATCGAGGAAGGTTTCGACGCCGGCATCGTCGCGCCGCGTCAGGTCAGCGGCGGCACGCTGATCCGCCGGCCGCTCGTCACCATCGCGCCCGTTGCGGTGGCGTCGCCGGCCTATCTCGACGGCCATCGCGCGCCCGTGCGTCCCGCCGATCTCGCGCGCCACACGCTGCTCGCGCCATCGGCTGATATCCACGGCAACGAGTGGCACTTCGCGGCGTCGGGCGGCGCGCGCGAGGCCGTGCTGATCGAACCCGCGTACGCGGTCAACAATGCGGCGATGCTGCGCCAGGCGGCGCTCGCGGGCATGGGCATCACGTTCCTGCCCGCCAGCCAGGTCGCCGCCGATCTCGCGCAAGGCGCGCTCGTGCGCGTGCTCGACGGCTACGAGATCCGCGACGCCGACAAGGAGCTCTCGCTCGTCTATCCGGGCCGCCGTCACGTGCCCGCAAAAACACGCTCGTTCGTGGATTTCACCGTCGAGTGGTTCCGGCGGCACGAGTCGCCGCGTCAGACGATTATCGACAATTCATGTAATAGTTAATTGACCGTTTTTATCTCGATTTTTGTCGGCTCGCAGACTAAGCTTCGGAGTGCGAGAAGTGACTCTTCATCGAAGGGTCTCCAAGCTTGAACGCGGCTTCGGCCGCGTTTTTTTTTGCTGCGTCGGCGCGTGCGTTGAACTGCGTTTTTAATCTGGCAGTCCTGTCAGTTTCACGTCATTTCACTGACAGCAAGCACTTACAGATAAGGGCGCTCAAGCTCGATTAAGCCCGATTAAGCCCGATCAAGCTCGCTCAATCTCACTCACGCCAACAACGCCGCCTGTTGCTCGATGCCGTCGAGCATCGCATGACAGGCGCGGATCAAATCGAATCCCTCTTCGCGCAACTGCTCCGCTGTGTGACTGTTCATGTGACGGCGATAGGTTTCGAGGACCGCGAGCAGCGCCGGATATTGCAGCACGCCGACCGCGCCCGCGAGCCGGTGATGCCAGTCGCGCAGACGCGCGATATCCACGTCAACGAGCAGCGGCGGCAGCGCATCCAGATCCTCGCGCACGGCGCTCACGAACGAACCGAGCAGCGTCTTCACGGTGGCCTCGCTGCCCCACACCTGAATCATGTGCGCGAGATCGAGCGGTTCGAGCGCGCGTGTTGCCGATGTCGCGGACGCCGTTGAGCCCGGCTGGCCGGGTGCCGTCTTGCAGTGGATGGCGGCAGCGTCCGTGCAGCCCGTGCAATCCGCGTCTTCCGACGATGCATGCGGCGCTGGCTGCGCCGCCTTTTTCGCACACGTCGCCGTGTTCTCCGGCGCCGCGCGATGCACGCCCTCCGCGCCGAACCAGCGTGCGAGGTGCTCGCGCAGCGTCGCGACGCGCGTCGGCTTGATCAGGCAGTCGTCCATGCCCGCCTCGTAGCACAGGCGCACGTTTTCGGGCGCGGTGTTCGCGGTGATGCCGAGAATCGGCAGGCGCGCGGCGTCGCTGGCGTCGGCCGTTGCGCCACGCTCGCGCGTGGCCTCGATCTCGCGCACGCGGCGCGCGAGATCGTAGCCCGAGACGTTCGGCATATGACAGTCGGTGATGAGGCAGCCGTAGCGCTCGTGCTCAAGCGCCTCGAGCGCCTGCGCGCCGTCGTCGACCACGTCGCACGCGAAGCCGAGCAAGGCAAGCTGATGGCGGATCAATTCCTGGTTGACCGGATGATCTTCGGCCACGAGGATCAGGCGGCCCGCCGCCCGCTCCTTCTCGCGATCGGGCGCGGCGAGCACGCCCTCGGCGGCGGCGGCGGGCCGCACCGCGATGTTCGGCAGCCCCGACAGCGCCATCGCGCATGCCGCGCTCAAGCCGCGCCAGGAAAGCGGATTGATACTCACGCGCACGCCGTTCTCCGCCACGCGATAGCCGCTCGGCTTGGGATTTTCGGTCAGCCGCAAGAGCGGCGCGCCCTGCCCGTCGAACTCGCCCGCGAGCGCCTCCGACGCGAACACCAGATCCACGCCGCCCTGCTTCACCATCGCGCGCAGCGCCCGCCGCGGCCGGTCGCCGGCTTCGAGGCGCGTCATCTCCATGCCGAGCGACGCGCCGAAGTGCATCAACGCCTCCGCCACGCCGGTGTCGTCGCAGACCACCGCCGCGCGCTTGCCACGTAGACCGTTGGCCTGCACCGCGAGCGTTTCGACCGGCAGATCGATATGCAGCGCGAGGCGCGTGCCGCGGCCCAGCTCGCTCTGCAATTCGAGCGTGCCGTCCATCAGCGCCGCGAGCTTGCGGCAGATCGTGAGGCCGAGGCCCGTGCCGCCGAAGCGCCGCGTCGTGGACGTTTCGGCCTGCACGAAAGGCTCGAAGAGTTGCGCCTGGGCCTTCGGCGCGATACCGATGCCGGTGTCGGTCACCGACAGCGTCACGCGCTGGCGCGCGGGCGCATCGGCGGCAGGCGCAAGGTTGCACGCCGCCACGCCCACGCTCACCTCGCCGTGCGGCGTGAACTTGATCGCGTTGCTGAGCAGGTTGAAGAGAATCTGCCGCAGCCGCCCGCTGTCGCCGCGCAACTGCGCCGCCACGCCGGGCTCGACGTCCACGCGCATCCTGAGCCCCTTCTCGTGCGCGCGACCGGCGAGCAGCCCGACGGCGTTGTCGACCAGCTCGCGCACGTCGAACGGCTCCTAGTCGATCACCAGCCGCCCCGCCTGGATCTTCGAATAGTCGAGCAGATCGTCGAGGATTTGCAGCAGCGCGCCCGCCGATTCGTGCACCATGCCGACCATCTGATGCTGATCGGGATTGAGCGGCGTACGTTCGAGCACTTCCATGAGGCCGAGCACGCCGTTCATGGGCGTGCGGATCTCGTGGCTCATCATCGCGAGGAAATCGTCCTTGGCGCGCGACGCCGCCTCGGCGAGGTCGCGCGCGCGGGCCAGTTCGTCGGCGCGCGCGTGCTCCACGCTCGCGTCCACCGCATAGCCGCTCCAGACCACCGCGCCGTTCTCGACGCGGCGCGGCACGAACTCCGCGCGCACCCAGAGCAGCCCGGTCGCGCCCTGAAAGCGGAACTCGGTATTCACAGGCGCGAGCCGCAGCGCCGAGCGTTCGAGCTTCGCGGCCAGCCGCGCGCGGTCGCGTGGATCGACGCGCGACAGATCGAGCGCGTTCGCGCGCATGAGTTCGGCGGCGGAGTCGCCGAGCGGACCTTCCGTGTCGCCCGCGAGATAAGGAAACGCGTAGCGTCCGTCGGCGTGGCGGCGCAGCTGGAACACGATCACGGGCAGCGAGCCGGTGACGTCCGACAGCAGGCGCTCGGACTCGCGCGCGCGCAGTTCGGCGCGGCGGATGTCGGTGATGTCGATCATCGTGCCGAGCACGCAGAACGGCGCGCCATGCACATCGCGGCACAGACGCGTCCAGAAAATGCCGTGACGTTTTTCGCGTTCCACCGCGACGCTTGCGCCCGTCGCGCTCGTCGCGTTCTGCGCGTTCGCCGTGCCGCCCGCGCCCTCGAAGCCCAGTTCGACGCGCTGGCTCTCCCCCGTCTCCAGCGTCTTGCGATACAGCTCGTCGACGCACTGGCTGTTCTCCAGCCCCCACGCCGCCACCGCCGCGCCAGTGCGGCCGAGCACCTCGCCGCGCCTCAGCCCGGTCACTTCCTCGTAGGCACGGTTGACAGCGAGATAACGATTGTCGAGATCGCGCGCGCCGAGCGGATACGGAATCATCTCCATCATCGTGTCCTGCAGCTCGACCTGCTTGGCGAGCACCTGCTCGGCGCGGCGGCGGCGGCGCATCTCGCGCTGCAGCAATGCATGGGCGCGCAGCGTGACCAGCAGCACCACGCCGAACACGATCACGAGCGGCAGCAGACGCAGCGCGTTCACGCTCCAGCCGCCGCCGCGCCCGGCGGCCGCGGCGGTCCAGCGATTGCGGATCTGCTGCTGTTCGAGCGGCGACATGGCGTCGAGCGCGCGGTCGATCAGCGTGGCGAGCGGCGCGAGGTCGCCACGCACTGCAAAGGCCGTGGATCCGTCGATGCCGGTCGCGCCGAGCACCTTGAGCGTTTCGAGATAACGCGCGCTGAGCGGACCATCGAGCGCCGCCGCATTGCCGATCAGCACATCCGCCTGATTGTGCTCGACCAGCGCGAGCCCGGCGTCGAGCGTGGGCGCTCGCACGATCTGCACCGGCATCGCGTTGCCGAACAGCAGCGACGGCGGCGGCGAGTGCGGCGCGAGCACCACGCGGCGTCGCGCGTACTCCTTGAGGCCGCGCGACATCGGCTCGTCGCGGCGGCCCACGATCACGAGCGGATAGCGCTCGTAGGCCTGCGTGTAGCGCGTGCCCTCGGTCAGCACGCCCTCGTCGATCGCGGCGGCGAGCAGTGCGAAATCACCGCGCCGGAACGGTGCGTCGACACCGAGCCAGTGGGTGACCGGCACGCGTTCGAACGTCACGCCGAGCGTGCGGCTCAGATAATCGAGATAGTCGTTCGCCATGCCCGTGGGGCTGCCGCGCGCACTCACGGAACTGAACGGCAGCCAGTCCGGGTCGAGGCCCACCTTGAGCGGCGGCAGCGCGCGCAGCCACGCGCGCTCGCTTGCGTCGAGCGCGAACGGCGGCACGCGCTGCACGTTGAGCGGCGGCCCGCCGTCGGCAGCCACCGCGCGGCTGTCGAGCCAGCGCGCCTGCACGGCCGCCGCCGCCGCGGGGCGCACGCCGCTCGCCAGCACGTTGAGCCGGTCGCGCAGCGCGGCCTTCGACACCGGCACGCCGAAGCGCAGCTCGCGCACCTTGATGCGCTCCTCGAACGCGACGCGCAGGCCCGCGTAGTCGTCGAACGAAAGCTGATAGCGCACGACCGGCGCGAAACCCGCGTAGACGTCCGCCGTACCGTGCACGACAGCGTGCAGCGCGGCGTCGGTATTCGCGAAAGCCAGGACGGTGGCGCGCGGGAAGCGCTCGCGCAGCAGCGCATCGAACACGAAGCCCTTCTCGACGGCGATGCGCGCGTGCGCGAGCCGCGCCGCCGTGGTGGCAACCGCCTCGTTGCCCGAGCGCGTGACGAAGGCGCTGCCGCCGCCCAGATACGGCACCGTGAACGCGAGGCAGCGCTCGCGCTGCGGCACGCGCGCGAGACTCATGACCACGTCGATCTCGCCCGCGCATGCGCCCGCGAGCAAGGCGCTCATATCGGGATAGATACGCGGCACGAGCTGCACCGACGGCCCCACGAGCAGGCGCAGATAGTCGGCGCTGAAGCCGCTCAGCGCGTTCGCATCGAGCACTTCGAGCGGCGGCCAGCCGCCCGCCAGCACGCCCACGACGAGCCGCGAGGGCAAGGTGGCCGCGTCGCTCGCGATGACGGCGTCGGTCGTGGTCGCGGCGGGCTGCGCGCGCGCGGGCGTGACCCACGAAGTCAGCAGCGCAGTCAGCAAGACGGCCAGGCAGAGGATGAGCGCGAGCGTGATCGTTTTGCCGATGGCCGCGACGCGCGCGCCACGCCCGCGCGCACAACCGTGCGCGGTGCGGGTGGACGAGAGCGTGAAGATCGGCAAGCGCAGCGCCTCGCTCAGTCGGCGCGGTGGGCGTCGCGCGGCGCCTCGACCGGCGCGCGCGCGCGGGCGCGCAGATGCAGCGCCAGCCGGTGCACGATGCCCGCCGCGATGCCGCCCAGCATCGGCGCGGCCCAGAACAGCCAGAGCTGATCGAGCGCCCAGTCGCCGACGAACAAGGCCGGGCCGGTCGATCGCGCCGGATTCATGCCGCCGTTGCTCACGGGAATCGCAATCAGATAGATCGCCGCGAAGCACGCGCCGAGCGCCGCCGGCGCGCCCTTGCGGCGCTGCGGCGAGCGCGACATCACGAGATGGACGAGAACGAACGCGAAGGTCATCACGCACTCGACGACGGCCACCGCGCCGAACGCGTACTCGCTGGGCGAATGCTCGTCGTAGCCGTTGCTGGCGAAATCGGACACCGCGAAGGAAAAGCCCGGACGCCCGCTCGCGACCAGCGCGAGCAAGGCCGTGCCCGCGAGCGCGCCGACGGTTTGCGCGGCGATATACGGCCCGACATCGCGCACCGGAAAGCGCCCCGACACCGCGTAGCCGATCGTGACGGCAGGATTGAAGTGCGCGCTCGACACCCGCGCCGACGCGTAAGCGACGACCGCAAGCGCGAGGCCGAATGCGGCCGCGGTTTCGAAGACATTCCAGCCCTGCGCGGGAACGCCCGCGCTGAGTGCGGCGCTCGCGCAGCCGACGAACACGAGCCAGGCGGTGCCCGCGCCCTCCACCGCCAAACGGTCTACGAGCTTCATGGTTGTGTCTCCTTGTCCTGACGACGCCGGGCGATGCGGGTTCGCGAAACGCTCGAAATGCACGAATCGCAAAGAACGCGCGCAGTCACGCCGACGGCCAGCAAGGGCGCCGGACGCCAGGCCAGCGATGTCAGGAAGGGGCAATGCCGATGGGCCGATGGCCGACGAGGAAAGCCCGGCCGGCGATATCCGACAGATCGCAGCAATTCGCGATCGAACGAAATCATTCGCGATAAATCGCGCGTCGAGCTTTAAATTATGAAGAGGCAAGTCCCATCGACCGATAGGACAACTCCGAAAAATGCGAAGCGGATTCAGCCCCAGACACTCGCGAAATCTGACAGAACGTCGGAGGGGCACGCGGTTCGTGTGCGCGTCAGGTCAGACCGATCTGCGTGGCGAAGTCGATCAGTTCGCGCTCGGTGGCAAGGCCGAACTTGCGCATCGCGTTGCGCTTCTGCGTACTGACTGTCTTCACGCTGCGCCCGAGCTGCCGCGCGATGGCGCCGATCGGCATGCCGTGCACGTAGAGCCGGAGCACCTCCCACTCGCGCGCGCTCGGCACGCCGATGCACGGCTCGCAGTCCGCACCCGCGCGGTCGAGCGCCGCGCGCGTGCAGGCGGACTGAAACGGCATGCGGCCGCGCGCCGCGTCGATCGCAGGTAGCAGCGCGTGCGGCATGTCGCGTTTGTCGACGATCGCTCGCAAGCCGTGATGCAGCAGGCCGCTGAGCATGGGCGCGCTGGAGATCATCGTCAGGACCACCACGGCGGGCGCGTGCGGCGCGCGCACGAGACGGCGCAGCATGGAGAGCGAACCGTATTCGCCATCCATGCCCGGCATGCAGACGTCGGACACCACCACGTCGCACGCGTGCGCGTCGAGCTGGCAGGCGAGCGAATGCGTGTCGCTCGCTTCGGCCACGACCTGCATGCGCGGCGATGCGCGCAGCAGCCCGATGACGCCGATGCGCACGCACTCGTGATCGTCGGCGACGATCACGCGCACGCGCTCCGCCAGCGCCGTCATTCAGCGGCCCTCGCCCTGCACGACGCCGCACTCCAGCGCGAAGCGGTACAGGTCGATATCGCTTGTGAGCGCGAGCTTTTTCATGGCCGCGCACTTCTGCGCGCTAATGGTTTTCACGCTGCGCCCGAGCAGCCCCGCGATCTCGGTCACGCCCAGACCGGACGCGTAATGCGTGAGCACCTCGAACTCGCGCCGCGACAGCAGACGCAGCACTTCCTCGCGCCGCTGCTCGCGCTCTGCCTTCTTCAGCAGGTCGCGCACCACCGGCCCGATGTAATGCTCGCGGGCCATGGCCGACGCGATGGCGACGGGAATCAGGTCGATGCGGTCGCGCTTGCTCAGCACCGCTTCGACGTTCAGGTTGATGGCGTTGCGCAGCGCCTCGGCCTCGTCTTCCATCGTGAGCACCACGACGGCCTTGTCGGGAAACGTGCGCTGAAAGCGCTGCACCGCGCCGTGGCCGTCCTCGCCGCACTCGCCGGGCATATAGAGATCGAGCATGGCGAGGTCGAAGTCGTGCAGCAGCGCTTCCTCGAACAGTTGCGGCACCGATTGCGCGCGCGCCACGACGCGCAGATTGGACAGCGAGGCAAGCAGATTCTCGAGCGCGAACAGCACCAGCGGATGATCGTCCGCGACGATGATGCGCGCCGGACGCGTCAATTCAGGAGTCTCGGGCATGGCATTTTCCAGCGTGCGGCGTGGCCGCTCATAGCAGTCCGTGCGCGCGCACGAAGGCGAACAGCCCCGCGTCGTTGCTGACGCCGAGCTTGGCCATGGCGTCGCGCTTCTGACGGCTCACCGTGCGCACGTCGCGGTCGAGTTCGCGGGCGATTTCGGTGATGGTGCGGCCGCAGACGAACTGACGGACCACCTCCGACTCGCGCGGCGACAGACGCGGCGCACGCAGGGAACCCGCGCCCTCCGCGCCGGCGATGGCGAGATCGCTGAGGATCGACCGGCTAACGTAGCGCAAGCCATTGCCGGCGCCGCGCACCGCCGCGGTGAGCTCGTCCATCGGCTCGCTCTTGCGGAGCAGCGCCGTGACGCCCGTGTCGAGCACGGTACGCAGGATGGCCACGTTGGTGATGCTCGTGAGCACGACGACGCGGCATTGCGGCCAGTCGCGCCGTAAACGCCGCACGAGCGGCAGGCCGTCTTCGATCTCGCCCGGCTGGCTGGGCATGGTGAGGTCGGTGACCGCGACATCGCAGGGAACGCGTTCGAGCACGCCGATCAGCTCGCGCGGACTGGCAGCCTCGCCAACGACATGGACATCGCCAGCGGTTTCGAGCGCGGAACGAACGCCTAATAGAACGAATGGGTGATCGTCGGCGAGAACGACGCGTAGCTTCAAGTTGGCTCTCTCTCGATGTGACAGGTAGGGGCGGCGATGTGCACGCGGCGGACGCGCCGACTCGCTCTGTGCCTTGTCTGCGTATAGCGGTACGCAGCAGGGTCTCCCATCTGAACATCGATTAACGATTGCCAGTATCAGAGATTTCCGAAACAACGTTAAAGCTACTTTAAATGCCGATCATGTGTCGGTTAAACGAATTAACTTCTTCGGTATGCGAATTAAATAAAAACACTCAGAATATCCCGTCGGTATAAGTCTGATGCACCCGCAGTCAAACGGAAATCCGCTGTCTCGCGCCCCGCGATGCATGGCTTTGTCGACGCACCAAGGGCACGCGCGCGAAGGCCGGCCAGGCAAGCGCGCCGCACGCCGCCGCCGCGAGCCACACGGCAGGCCATCCGAACGCCGACAGCAACATCGGAATCGCGGAAGGCACGAGCCAGAAAGCGAGAAAGGCGCCGCTGTTGCCCATGGCGAGCGCCGTGCCGGTGCGGCTGTGGCCCGCCTGCGTCGCGAGTTCGGTATAGGCCACGCCGTGCCAGGCCGACGCCGCGATGCCGCCCGCCACGAGCAGCGTGAAGAGTCCCGTCAACGCCGCCATCGAATGCACGCCCTGCCCCGTACGCGCGACGAACGCCGTCAATATGGCAAGCACTACGAATAATCCTACAGTGAGCGCCGCGCAGGCTCGCAGATAGGCGTTGCGGTTGCCGTGCCGGTCGGTCCAACGCCCGCTCCAGACGCGCATGACAGCCGCGCCGCCCTGCACCGCCGCGAGCGCCGCGCCGATCGCCACGCCGCGCACGTGGCCGAAGTCGTGCAGGAAGACGCTCGCGAACGAGATCACCGCGACTTGCGGCATGCACAGCGCCGCGATGCCGAGCGTCACGCGCCAGACCGGCGAACTGCGCAACGGCGAAATGGCCGCTTCCGACGCGGCGTCGGCGCTTCCTGTCGGCGCGACGGGCGACGTGTCGGGCTCGCGTACCCATAGCAGCGTCAGCATGGCGGAAGCGAGACACATCGCCGCCAGCGCGCCGTACACCCAGACGAAGCCCGCGTGCTGCGCGAGCGGCGGCAGCATCAGCGCGCCGATGCCCGCGCCCGTCGGCACCGCAGTCTGACGGATGCTCATCGCGAGGCCGCGCTCGGCGGGACCGAACCAGGCCATCACCGCGCGTCCGCTCGAACCGTTGACGCTGCCGCCCAGCAAGCCGATTGCGAGAAAGCCCGCTTCGAGCAGCGGCAGGCCCGGCACGCGCGCCGCCGTCGGCGCGCCCCACATCGCCATCGCCAGCAGCGCCGCCGCCGTCGAGACGAGTCCCGTGAGCAGCACGCGCCGGTCGCCCCAGCGGTCCGTGAGCATGCCCCACGGCAATTCGCTGAGCACGATGCCGAGACCGAGCATGCCGAGCAGAAAGCCGAGTTCGCCGGTGCCGATGTGGTAACCCGAACGGATCAGCACCGCCGTCGCCGGAATGCCCGAAAACGCGGCCGCGAAACTGGCGTTGGCCGCCACGCCCACGCTCAAGACCTTCCATCGATGCGGCGCGCCGCGCCCGTCTGCGTACTCCATGTTGCGCTCCAGAAAGAGGTTGACCGCGCTCATGCTAGAGGCGCACCATCTATCGGAAAAGCGGGAATATCCAAACGATTGCATCGGAATTTCCGAAATCTCGACACCCACCTTCGCAGCCCGATCCGGCTGATCCACGCACACCATGAACGCACGCGGTCTCGATTTCGCGCAGTTGCGCACCTTCATCGCCGTCACGGAGGCGGGCAGCGTCTCGGCGGGCGCCGAGCGCGTGTTCCTCTCGCAGTCGTCGGTGAGCGAGCAGTTGAAGAAACTGGAGGAGCGCATCGGCCAGCCGCTGTTCGTGCGCGGCAAGTACGGCGTCGCGCCGACGCCCGCGGGCGCGAAGCTGCTCGATCACGCGCGCCGCATCGTCGCGATGTGCGATGCCGCGTTCGACGACATGCTCGGGCGCTCGCTCGACGGCGAGGTGCGCATCGCCATCACCGATTACTACCGGCCGCACGACGTGGCCGCGATCCTCCGCCGTTTCGCGAGCCAGCATCCGCGTCTGCGTCTGCATGTGACCGTGCTGCCGAGCGCCGTGATCGACGCCGGCGCCGACGACAACGCCTTCGACATCGGCCTGTCGCTGCGCATGGTGGAGGGAACGGGAAAGCGCGGCGCGGCGGCCTCGGCGACCGCAAGCACGGTGATCCGCCGCGAGAAGCTGGTCTGGGTCAGCGCGCGCGAGACGCTGCGCGAACGCGGCGCGCTCGCCCCGCCCTGGCCGCTCGTGCTGCTGCCCGCGACGTGCCAGTTGCAGCGCTACGTCGTGAGGCTGCTCGACCGCGCGCGCATGCCGTATCTGATTTCGCATTCGGCATCGGGCGTCGCGGGACTTCAGCTCGCGTTGAAGGCGGGGCTGGGCATTTCCTGCCTGAACGAGTCGGCGATCGGCGACGGGCTGATGGCCTGTCCCGCGTCGTTCGGCCTGCCCGCGTTGCCGTCCGCCGAATTCCATCTGCTGCCCGGCAGGCCCGGCGAAAGCGCGCACATCACGAACGCGCGCGAGGCGCTGGCCGGATTGTTCGGCTAACGCCTCGCATGCGCCGCATTATTGATTCGTGATCCTGATTAAATACGGATCGCGTTACGCGCCGCTCAGGGCTGCGCGCTCACCAGCTCGGCGAAACGCAGCAGATCGACGTTGCCGCCCGAGATGACAATGCCCACGCGCTTGCCCTGCACGTCCACCTTGCGTTGCAGGACCGCCGCCGCCGCGAGGCAGCCGGTCGGCTCGACGTAGATCTTCATGCGGCTCGCGAAGAACTTCATCGTCTCGACGAGTTCCGCGTCGCTGACCGTCACGATCTCGCGCACGCGCTCGCGGATCACCGCGAACGTGTAGTTGCCCAGATGCTGCGTCTGCGCGCCGTCGGCGATGGTCTTGGGCGTGTCGATATGGACGATCGTGCCGCCTTGCAGGCTGCGCTGACCGTCGTTGCCCGCTTCCGGCTCCACGCCGATCACCGTGCAATCGGGCGCGAGCGCATGCGCCGCCGTCGCGCAGCCCGAGAGCAGGCCGCCGCCGCCGAGCGGCGTCAGCAGCACGTCGAAACCGCCCGCGTCCTCGAACAGTTCCTTCGCCGCCGTGCCCTGCCCGGCCATCACATGCGGATGATCGTAAGGCGGAATCAGCGTGAGGCCACGCTCGGCGGCGAGACGCTGGCCGAGCGCTTCGCGGTCCTCGGTGTAGCGGTCGTAGAACACCACTTCGCCGCCGTAGCCGCGCGTGGCCGCGACCTTCACGGCGGGCGCGTCCTGCGGCATCACGATCACGGCCTTCACGCCGAGCAGTTGCGCCGAGAGCGCGATGGCCTGCGCGTGATTGCCCGACGAGAACGTGATCACGCCGCCCTTCTTCTGCTCCGGCGTGAACTGCGCGATGGCGTTGTACGCGCCGCGAAACTTGAACGCGCCCATGCGCTGGAAGTTCTCGCACTTGAAGAACAGTTCCGCGCCCGCGAGTTCGTTCGCGGTGCGCGAAGTCAGCACAGGCGTGCGATGCGCGACGCCGCGAATGCGTTCGTGGGCGGCGACGACGTCGTCGAAGGTGATCGGCAGAGTGCTCATGATCGGTGCTCGCTGGGCAAGTAGGTGTAGACGGTGGAGCGCGCCACGCCGAGCGTGCGCGCCACTTCGGCCAACGCGTGGCGCAGGTTCAGGTGGCCGCTTTCGGCGAGTTCGCGCACGGCGTCGCGGCGTTGCGCGAGCGTCATGCCGATGGGCGTGGTGTTGCGCGCGGCCGCGTAGCGTTCGAGCGCGGCGCGCACGCCGTCGCCCGCGCGCGGCGCGAGCGATTCGGGCAGCGGCGCAGCGGCGCCCGTCTGCATCAGCTGGCCGAGGCCCGCCGTGACCGCGCCGAGCAGCGAGACGTCCATGTTCAGGCAGACGGCCGCGACGTACTCGCCCGCGCTGTTCTTCAGCCCGATCGACGTGCTCTTGACGGGCCGGCCATCGGGAAATCGGTTCGGATAATTGGCGACGACTTCGGGGAAACCGGGATCGCTCAGGCGCGCGAGGCCCATTTCGGTGGCCGCGTCGCCGACCTGACGGCCGGACAAATTGTTCGAGATCGCGACGACCGACTGCTCGGGCGCGGTCAGATCGTGTAGCACGACCTCGACGAGCGGCGCGAGCGTCTGGCCGAGCGCCTCGACGATCTTGCGGCCTTCGCGCAGCAGCAGCGCGTTTTCGCGCGCGCTGACGCTGCGGTCGGATCGCGGAGTGGGAGTGTCGAGCTTGGCCATGCATGACATTTTGACGATTTACGACAAAATGTCAATTCCGGCATCGGCGTGCGCGCGCGCATAAAAAAACTCGCCCGAAGGCGAGTTCGCAGGAACAACGCGAGGCGTCGGCTCAGACAGCGAAGCGCTCGCTGGCGAATTGCGACGGCGGCACGCGCGCCGCCACGGCGACCGCCTGCGCCGCGCTCACCATCGCGGGCGGGCCGCACACGTAGAGATCGGGCGAGGCGTTCGTCAACGCCAGCGCGCCTTCCAGCGCCTCGACCGGCGTGCCGTGAAAGCCGCGCCAGGCGTCGTCGGCGTCGCGCACGCAGCATTCGACGCTCAACTGCGGCAACTCCGTGCGCAAGCGCGCGAGTTCGTCGACCATGAACAGCTCGCTGACGCGGTTCACGCCGAAGAACAGCCGCGCCTCGTTCATCTCCTGGTACTCGGCCATGCGGCGCAGCATCGAGAGCACAGGCGCGAGGCCGGTGCCGCCCGCCACGAACCAGCGCGGCCGCAGGCTGTCGGCGAACAGGCCGAAACCGCCTTGCGGGCCGTGCACGGTCAGCGCGTCGCCCACGCGCGCGCGTTCGCGCAGCCAGCCGGAAAACGCGCCGCCGGGCCGCAGACGGATCAGCAACTCCAGTTGGCCATCCCAGTTGCTCGTGTTGGCGAGCGAGAACGGACGGCGCACTTCACCGCCGTCCTCGTCCTCGCCTTCTGGCAGCACGAGTTCGACGAACTGGCCCGCTTCGAACTCGGCGGCGCTGCCGTTGATATCGTCGGGATCGAGTTGCAGTGCGAGGCGGCGCGTGTCGTCGGCGATCGTCTCCAGCGACGCGATGCGCGCGCGCCTCACCGCCACCGGCTGACGCAGCACCTTCGTGCTTTCGTACGGCGCGACGATGCGCAGATCGCTGCGCGGCGTCGTGCGGCACAGCAGCACTGCGCGCGGATCGCCGGCGGGCAGCGCCTCGGCGGCGTGCTCGCCCAGCGTGTAATCGCCCTCGGCGACGCTCGCGTGGCAAGCGCCGCAACTGCCGCGCTTGCACTGCGACGGCAGCGTCAACTGCGCCGCCGCGGCGGCCGCCAGCACGTCCTGCTGCGGTTCGCACTCGAACGCGAAGGCCGCGCCGTCACGCGTGAGAATCTCGATTCGATGGTTCATCGGCTTGCCCGTTCTCCGTGTCACGCAGCCTTGCGCGCGAGCGCGGCGGCGAGGTCGGCGTGCGCATCGCCGATCGGCTGAATGCCGAACTGCTCGATGAGAAGCTGGAGCACGCCCGGCGTGAGGAACGCGGGCAGCGTCGGTCCGAGACGGATGTTGCGGACGCCGAGCGCGAGCAGCGTCAGCAGCACGGCGGCGGCCTTCTGTTCGAACCACGAAATCACCAGCGACAGCGGCAGGTCGTTGACGCCGCACTCGAACGCCTCCGCGAGCGCGACCGCGATCTGGATCGCCGAATAGCTGTCGTTGCACTGGCCGAGATCGAGCAGGCGCGGAATGCCGCCGATGTCGCCGAACGCATGGCGATTGAAGCGGTACTTGTTGCAGCCGAGCGTCATGACGACGGTGTCGTCGGGCGCGGCCTGCGCGAACTCGGTGTAGTAGTTGCGGCCGGGCGCAGCGCCGTCGCAGCCGCCGATCAGGAAGAAGTGGCGGATCTGGCCGGCCTTCACGGCGTCGATCACCTTGTCGGCGACGCCGAGCACGGTGTGGCGCGCGAAGCCGATCGTCACGGTTTCCTCGGGCGCGGTCTCGCGGAAACCCGGCAGCGCGAGCGCGGCCTGCACGAGCGGCGCGAACGTGTGATGCTCCAGATGCCGCACGCCCGCCCAGCCGACCGGTCCGGTCGTGAAGATACGCTGACGATATTGCGGCAGCGGCTCGATCAGGCAGTTCGAGGTCATCAGGATGGGGCCGGGGAAATTCGCGAAGTCGGACTGCTGGTCCTGCCACGCGCCGCCGTAGTTGCCCGCGAGATGCGCATACGCCTTGAGCTTCGGATAGGCGTGCGCGGGCAGCATCTCGCCGTGCGTGTAGATCTGCACGCCCGCGCCTTCGGTCGCTTGCAGCAGCGCTTCGAGGTCGCCGAGATCGTGGCCGGAAACGAGAATCGCCTTGCCCGCGACCGGCGTCATGCGCACCGCCGTGGGCTGCTGATGGCCGAAGCGGCCCGTGTTGGCGGCGTCGAGCAGCTCCATCACCTTGAGGTTCAACGTGCCGAGCGCGAGCGCCTGTTCGAGCAGTTCGTCGACCTGCACGGGATCGCGCGCGAGGAACGCGAGCGCCGACGCCACGCCTGCGTAGACTTCCTCGCTTTCGTAGCCGAGCACGCGCGCGTGATGCGCGTAGGCGCACACGCCCTTGAGGCCGTAGAGCACCAGCGCACGCAGCCCGACAATGTCGGCGCCGACGGTGTCGAGGCCCGCGTCGACGCCCACTTTCGCGGCCTGCGCGAGCAGTTGCGTCAGATCCTCGCCCGGCTGCCAGCGCGCGGGGCCGTCGGGCTGCTGCAGCGCGACGCCCTGCGCGAACGCCATCGTTTCGTAGGCCGTCTTCACGCAGTCGCGATGTTGCGCAGCTTCGCGCAGCATCGCGACGAAGCGGCCCGCGTTGAAGTTCACGTTGGTGAGCGTGGTGAACATCGCGTAGAGGATGAAGCGGTCGGCTTCGCGGTCGGGGCTGCCGAGGCCGCGCGCGAGCGCGTTGTACTGCGCGATGCCCTTGACCGCGTGGATCAGCAGATCCTGCAGATCGGCGGCCGTGGCGTCCTTGCCGCAGTTGCCCTTCGCCGAGGCGCATCCGGGCGCGCCGTGGGTGCGGTCGGTCTGTTCACATTGGTAGCAAAACACGCTGCTCTCCTTGCTTGTGGGGAAGGCTCGCGCCACTCGGCAGGCGATCGTGGATCGCCTGTCGGGGCGCGGCGTTGTCCGATGGCGGCAAGCCGCGCCGCATCGACGGTTTGTAAGATGCAAAATTGATGCATCTTTTTTATCGTCGCCTGGGTGCGGCCGGTTTGCCGTGATGCAAATCAAAGGAAGGAGCGCGGCAATGCAGGCCGCGTCGACGTGGGCGCAATCGCCGCAGGGGAGCGGTGTGAGGTTCGGCGTGGTGTTCGGCGTGGTGTTCGGCGCGACGCTTCGCGGCGGCACGACCCGCGCCGCCGCGAGCGCGGTCTTTTACTTGCGCAGGATGCGCAGCACGAACGCGATCGCGAAGCTGATCGCGGGCTTGCGAGCCGGCGCGTGCGCCGTGGGAACGGCGCTCAGACGGCTAAGGTCGACGAGTTGAACAGGGCTCATGGCGGACTCCGAAACAGGACGCAGCGACGTGCTGCAAACAGGAATCAGAGTAGGCCGCGCATTCGCGCGCTGACATCGGATCAGTTCGAAAACGGGCGGTGCTGGTGCACCCGCACCATCCACACCGCTCTCGCCATGAAAAAAGCCCGCGACCCAAAAGGTCGCGGGCTTTTCGTCGTACTGGCGCTCGAAAGTATCGAGCGGGAAGCGAACGAGATTCGAACCGGCTTAGAACGGAATATCGTCGTCCATTTCGTCGAAACCGCCGCCAGCCGGCGCGTTCGAACGGCCACCGCCGCCGCCCGCACCGCCACCGCTCGAACGCGGTGCGCCACCGCCGCCGCCGCCCGAAGCACGGCCACCGCCGCGCGGTGCGCTGTCACGGCTGTAGCCGCCGTCGTCGCCCATGTCGCTGCCTGCCGACGCGCCGCCGCTGCGGCCGCCCAGCATCTGCATCTGGTCGGCGACGATTTCCGTCGAATAACGGTCGGTGCCGTCCTGCGCCTGCCACTTGCGGGTGCGGATGCGGCCCTCGATATACACCGACGAGCCCTTCTTCAGGTACTCCGAGACGATCTCGGCCAGACGGCCGAAGAACGCCACGCGGTGCCATTCGGTCAATTCCTTGAACTCGCCGGACGCCTTGTCCTTGTAGCGGTCGGTGGTCGCGAGGCGGATGTTCGCCACGGCGTCACCGCTCGGCAGATAGCGCACTTCCGGCTCGGCGCCGAGGTTGCCGACGAGGATCACCTTGTTCACGGATGCCATGTATTTCTCCAGTTGATTCCGATCAGGCGCGCCGAAGCGCGTTCAAACGCACGCTCACGCGCGCTCAGCGCGTTTGGGCGGCGCCTTCATGTTGGCCGCGATTATAAGCCAGCAGAACACGAGGCCTGAGCACGTATAGAAAACGGTGCTCGCGCCGTCGTGCTTGAGCAGCCAGCCGCCCACGACGCCGCCGAGCGCGAGCCCGATCGACTGCGTGGTGTTATAGACGCCCGTGGCCGCGCCCTTGCGGGTGCCCGGCGCGAGTTTCGACACCAGCGAAGGCTGCGAGGCCTCCAGAATGTTGAAGCCGAGGAAGTACACGAACAGCACGGCGGCCACGATTGCTATGGTATGCGCAAGCGAGCCGAGCAGAAGCTGGCCGATCAGAATAAGCCCAATGGCCGAGACCACCACGGCCTTCATCTTGCCCTTCTTCTCCGCCGCAATGATGGCCGGCACCATCAGCACGAACGACAGGCCCATCACGGGCAGATAAATCATCCAGTGCGAGGCGACCGGCAGGCCCGCATCGACGAGCAGGCGCGGCACCACGAGGAACAGCGCGGTCTGCGTGGCGTGCAGCACCAGCACGCCGAAATTCAGGCGCAGCAGCTCGACGTTGTGCAGGACTTCGGAGAACGGCGCGCGCACGTGCACGGGCTTGGGCGCGTCGGGCACGATCCACAGCACCACGCCCACCGCGATGATCGAGAACACGCCGACCAGCGTGAACAGGCCGCTCATGCCGAGCCAGTGCACCACGATGGGCGCGCCGACGATCGCCACCGCGAACGAAATACCGATCGAGCCGCCCACCATCGCCATGGCTTTGGTGCGGTTCTGCTCGCTCGTGAGGTCGGCGATGAAGGCCAGCACGGCCGACGACACCGCGCCCATGCCCTGAATCACGCGCCCGACGATAATCCACGTCATGTCGTGCGCGCCCGCGGCCACGAAGCTGCCGATCGCGAAGATCACGAGGCCGGCGGCGATCACCGGCTTGCGGCCGATGCGGTCGGAGACCCAGCCGTAGAAAATGTACAGGAGCGACTGCGTGACGCCGTACGCGCCCAGCGCGATGCCGACGAGCAGCACATTGTCGCCGCCGGGAATCGTTTTCGCGTAAACCGAAAACACCGGCATGATCATGAAGAGGCCCAGCATGCGCAGCGCGAAGATCGCGGCGAGCGACACGGTCGCGCGCAGCTCGGGCGCGCTCATGCGTGAAGAGGTAGCGGGTGAGTTGGAGGACATCGGAGCGTGTTGTGATTGGCCGCCGTGACTGGCCGCCTGATTGGCCGCCGTGACTGGCCGCCGCTGCCCGCCAGCCATGCGAGCGCCGCGTGGGCGCTCGGCGGGAACTCAGTGGGCGCGCATTCGGCACGTACCGCGACCGCGGAGCGCGTGCCCGGGGTCGCCAGCAAGAGCTGTCGGTTCGCTTGCAGAGTCTTCGCGCGGACGCTTCAAGGTCCTTTCAAAGACCGTCGGCAAGCCGTAACGGCGGTCTGGAAAAGTCGTTATAGTAGCAGGTTTAGCCTCCCTTTCTCCCGCAGGTTCATGGAACAGATCCGTATCCGTGGGGCCCGAACCCACAACCTGAAGAACGTCAATCTGGACCTGCCGCGCCACAAGCTCGTGGTGATTACCGGGCTGTCCGGTTCCGGCAAGTCCTCGCTGGCCTTCGACACGCTCTACGCAGAAGGCCAGCGCCGCTACGTGGAAAGCCTGTCGGCGTACGCCCGACAGTTTCTTCAGTTGATGGAAAAGCCCGACGTCGATCTGATCGAGGGTCTGTCGCCGGCAATTTCCATCGAGCAGAAGGCCACGTCGCACAACCCGCGCTCGACGGTCGGCACCGTCACCGAAATCCACGACTACCTGCGACTTCTTTACGCACGTGTCGGCACGCCCTACTGCCCCGACCACGAGATCCCGCTGGAGTCGCAAAGCGTCTCGCAGATGGTCGACGCCGCGCTCGCGCTGCCCGAAGAGACCAAGCTGATGATCCTCGCGCCCGTGATCGTGGACCGCAAGGGCGAGCACGCCGAACTCTTCGACGACATGCAGGCGCAGGGTTTCGTGCGCTTTCGCGTGCGTTCGGGCGGCGGCACGGCCAACGAAGGCGAGGCGAAGATCTACGAGGTCGAGTCGCTGCCCAAGCTCAAGAAGAGCGAGCGGCACACCATCGACGTGGTGGTGGACCGCCTCAAGGTGCGCCCCGACATGAAGCAGCGGCTCGCGGAGTCGTTCGAAACGGCGCTGCGTCTCGCCGAAGGCCGCGCCATCGCGCTCGAAATGGACACGAACAAGGAGCATCTCTACAGCTCGAAGTTCGCCTGTCCGATCTGCTCGTACTCGCTGCCGGAGCTGGAGCCGCGCCTCTTCTCGTTCAACAACCCGATGGGCGCGTGCCCGGAGTGCGACGGCCTCGGCCAGATCACCTTCTTCGACCCGAAGCGCGTGGTCGCGCATCCGTCGCTGTCGCTCGCGGCGGGCGCCGTGAAGGGCTGGGACCGGCGCAACCAGTTCTACTTCCAGATGCTGCAGAGCCTGGCGGCGTACTACGACTTCGACATCGACATCGCGTTCGAGGACCTGCCCGAGAAAGTGCGCAAGATCCTGCTGTACGGCTCGGGCAAGCAGGAAATCCCGTTCTCGTACATCAACGAGCGCGGCCGCACATCGGTGCGCGAGCACGTGTTCGAAGGCATCATCCCGAACCTGGAGCGCCGCTACCGCGAGACCGATTCGGCCGCGGTGCGCGAGGAACTCGCCAAGTACCAGAACAATCAGGCCTGCCCGCATTGCGAAGGCACGCGTCTGCGCCGCGAAGCGCGCTTCGTGCGCATCGGCGCGGGCGAGGACGCGCGCGCCATTTACGAAGTGAGCGGCTGGCCGCTGCGCGACACGCTCGGCTACTTCCAGACGCTGCGCCTCGAAGGCTCGAAGGGCGAGATCGCCGACAAGGTGGTCAAGGAAATCGTCGCGCGCCTGATGTTCCTGAATAACGTCGGGCTCGATTACCTCTCGCTCGAACGCAGCGCCGAAACGCTCTCGGGCGGCGAAGCGCAGCGCATCCGCCTCGCCTCGCAGATCGGCTCGGGCCTCACGGGCGTGATGTACGTGCTCGACGAACCGTCGATCGGCCTGCATCAGCGCGACAACGACCGCCTCATCTCCACGCTCAAGCATCTGCGCGATCTCGGCAATTCGGTGATCGTCGTGGAGCACGACGAGGACATGATCCGCATGGCCGATTACGTCGTCGACATGGGACCGGGCGCGGGTGTGCACGGCGGCATGGTGATCGCCGAAGGCACGCCCAAGCAGGTGGAGCGCGATCCCGCGTCGATGACGGGTCAGTATCTGTCGGGCGCGCGCCGCATCGACTATCCCGACGAGCGCCAGGACCCCGACGAGCGGCGTCTGCGCATCGTCGAGGCCTACGGCAACAACCTCAAGCACGTGACGCTCGACCTGCCGGTCGGCCTGCTCACCTGCGTGACGGGCGTGTCGGGTTCGGGCAAGTCCACGCTCATCAACGACACGCTCTATCACGCGGTGGCGCAGCATCTGTACGGCTCGTCGGCGGAACCCGCGCCGTTCGAGTCGATCGAGGGGCTGGAGCATTTCGACAAGGTCATCAACGTCGATCAGTCGCCGATCGGCCGCACGCCGCGTTCGAATCCGGCCACCTACACCGGCCTCTTCACGCCGATCCGCGAACTGTTCGCCGGCGTGCCGGCGGCCAAGGAGCGCGGCTACGAGTCGGGCCGCTTCTCGTTCAACGTGAAGGGCGGCCGCTGCGAAAGCTGCCAGGGCGACGGCGTGCTCAAGGTGGAAATGCACTTCCTGCCCGACGTCTACGTGCCCTGCGACGTCTGTCACGGCAAGCGCTACAACCGCGAGACGCTGGAGATTCAATACAAGGGCCGGAACATCAGCGAAGTGCTCGACATGACGGTGGAAACCGCCTACGAGTTCTTCAAGGCGGTGCCGGTCGTGGCGCGCAAGCTCAAGACGCTGCTGGACGTGGGCCTGGGCTACATTCGTCTGGGCCAGTCGGCGACCACGCTGTCGGGCGGCGAGGCGCAGCGCGTGAAGCTTTCGCTGGAACTTTCCAAGCGGGATACGGGCCGCACGCTGTATATACTCGACGAACCGACCACCGGCCTGCACTTCCACGACATCGCCCTGCTGCTCGAAGTGATTCACCGGCTTCGCGATCAGGGCAATACGGTGGTCATCATCGAGCATAATCTCGATGTCATCAAAACCGCCGACTGGGTCGTCGACATGGGACCGGAAGGCGGTGCGGGCGGCGGCATGATCGTGGCGCAGGGGACGCCCGAGCAGATCGCGAAGTCGAAGGCGAGCTTCACGGGCCGCTATCTCGCGCCGCTGCTCAAGCGCGGCGCCAGCAGCGCGGTCGCACTCGACGAAGCAGCAGGACAATGAGCGGTCGATAAAAAAGGCAGCGCCAGAACAGGCGCTCACGATAGCTGCGGTAACAACGGGTTGGGAGCGCGTGCGCTCCCGAGGTCTGGAGACGGAAAAGAAACAATATGGCCAAGCGCAACGAAGCGACCGACGCGACCGGCTCGTCCGGTGAGAAGCAGCAGCAGGTGCGCGATCTGCGGCCGCGGCCGGTCAGGCTCACGAGCGACATGAGCCTGCCGAAACTCTCGGCCGTGGAGATCGGCAGCTATCTGGCCGCGCTCCTCGGCATGTTCGCGGTGCTGCACCTGAACCTGCTCGGGGCGCTGCTCGCCGGCATGCTCGTGTATCAGCTCGTCCATACGATTTCGCCGCTCATCGAGCGGCGCATGTCGAGCAGCCGCGCGCGCTGGCTCTCGGTCGTGCTGGTCTCCATCGTGATCGTGGGCGTGCTCACCGGCCTCACGGTGGGCGTGATCGAGCAGTTCGAAAACGATGTGCCGAGCGTCCAGAAAGTCATGGCGCAGATGATGACTTTCGTCGACCAGGCGCGCAGCCGCATCCCCGAATCCATCGCGGCCTATCTGCCTGTGGACGTCGCCCAGATGAAGCTCAAGGCGCTCGCGCTGATGCACGAGCACGCCACGCAGCTCGGCCAGGGCGGCAAGAACGCGGCGCGCATCTTCGGGCATATCGTGATCGGCATGATCATCGGCGCGATCATCGCGATCGGTGCGCAGAAGAACGCCACGCGGCTGCCGCTTTCGACGGCGTTCGTCGCGCGCGTCTCGCGTTTCGCCGACGCGTTCCGCCGCATCGTGTTCGCGCAGGTGAAGATCTCGGCGATCAACACGGTGTTCACGGGCCTGTTCCTGCTGCTCGTGCTGCCGGTTTTCCACGCGCCGCTGCCGCTCGCGAAGATGCTCGTGGTGGTGACGTTCGTGGTGGGCCTGCTGCCGGTGATCGGCAACCTCATTTCGAACACACTGATCGTCGCCATCGCGCTCACCGTGAGCCTGCCCGCGGCGGTCACGGCGCTTGTGTTCCTGATCGTAATCCACAAGCTCGAATACTTCCTGAACGCGCGCATCGTGGGCGGCCAGATCGAGGCGCGCACGTGGGAACTGCTCGTGGCGATGCTCGTGATGGAAGCCGCGTTCGGCATCCAGGGCGTGATCGCGGCGCCGATTTTTTACGCGTATATCAAGCGCGAGCTGATTTATCTGCGGCTGGTTTGAGCGGCGGGTTTCGGGCTCGCACGCTTACCAGATCGTCTTGACGTGCGGATAGGCGCGGATCTTCTCGTCGCGCGTAACGAGCGGCGCGGCCAGCCTGCGCGCCGTGGCGACAATCATGCGATCGGCCGGATCCTTGTGAAAATCGCCCGGTAAATCGACCGATTTCAGGCCGATCTCCACGTCGATGGCCAGGAAGCGCACCGCTTCGATTTGCGACACGGTCGCGAGCCACGTGTCCACATCCATGGTCAGCACGAGTTTCTCGCGCTGCACCAGCATGGCGATCTCCCAGGCGGAGATGGCCGAAATCACGATCTGCCCGCCGTTCAACTCGCGTTGAATCGCGGTGTGGGCCTTGCGGCTCAGTGCCTTGTCCGCGCTGGCCCACCAGACGAGCGCATGCGTGTCGAGCACGATCACTGCGCGGCGTCCCAGTCGACTTCGAGGGGATCGGTCGGTCCGTCGTAACGCACGACCGAGCCGCGCAACATGTCGAGCGGATCGCGCTCCAGGCTGCGATACGGCCGCAACTCCAGCATCGGACGGCCGTGATCGGTCACCACGACGCTTTCGCCGGACGCTTCGACCTGGCGGAAAAATTCGAGCGCTTTCGCCTTGAACTCGGTTTTGGACACCTGCTGAGATTCCATGAGCCGCCTCTTTGCACGCTCTGCGCTTGTTGCGCCGCGTGCGCGCTTGTCGGGATCCGCCATGCTATGTCCGTAATGACTAGAGCAACAAGTCATTATTAGGCGATGACCTGACAAAAGACAATGGCCCCTTCCGGGGCCATTTTTCACCTCATCGCCGAAACGATTGCGTACTGATCACGTACTGATCACGTACTGAACACGCGCTTAACGGAACACCACCGTCTTGTGCCCGTTCAGCAGAATGCGATGCTCGACGTGCCACTTCACCGCGCGCGCGAGCGTCACGCACTCCACGTCGCGGCCAATTGCCGTGAGCTGCTCCGGCGTCATGTTGTGGTCCACGCGCTCGACTTCCTGCTCGATGATCGGGCCTTCGTCGAGATCGGACGTCACATAGTGCGCCGTCGCGCCGATCAGCTTCACGCCGCGGTCGAACGCCTGGTAGTACGGCTTCGCGCCCTTGAAGCTCGGCAGGAACGAATGGTGGATGTTGATCGCGCGGCCCTTGAGCGCCGTGCACAGCTCCGGCGAAAGAATCTGCATGTAGCGCGCGAGCACCACCAGATCCGCGCCTTCGCGGTTCACCACTTCGAGCACGCGCGCTTCCTGCGCGGCCTTGTCCTCAGCCGTGCCGCCGAGCAGCGGGAAGTGATGGAACGGAATGTTGTAGCTCGCCGCCAGCTGGTAGAAGTCCTTGTGGTTCGAGATGATCGCGGGAATCTCGATGGGCAGCTGACCGGTGCGATAGCGGAACAGCAGGTCGTTCAGGCAGTGGCCGATCTTCGACACCATCAGCACCACGCGCGGCTTCACGTTCGCGTCATGCAGCTCCCAGCGCATGCCGAACTCGTCCGCCAGCGGCGCGAACGCGTCGCGCAGACCGTCGAGGCCCGGGTCGCCGCCCACCTGCTGGAAATGCACGCGCATGAAAAACTCGCCCGTGTGGCTGTCGCCGAACTGGGCCGAGTCGAGAATGTTGCTGCCGCGCTCGAACAGAAAACCCGACACGGCATGCACGATGCCCGGACGGTCGGCGCAGGACAGTTTGAGAATAAAGCTGTGATCGGTCGACATGACCTTGGTGACTCCCATCGATTCCTGGTATTTCAAAAGGGCTTCAGTTACTCAAAAACCCACGCCCTTTCACAGCGTCGGTGGCTCGAAGATCGCGGCGATGCCCTCGCACGCGTCCTCGTCTATCCATTGGCGGCGCAGCAGCAGATCGAGCGTCGCGAGACTCGCGTCCACCGTCATCTTGCCTTCCTCGATCCAGCGCGCGGTTTCGTCGATGCGCGCGAGACGATGCTCGCCGACTTCGCCGTCCTGATTGTGCGGCACGAAATCCTCGGGCAGCGCCAGATCGTAGACGAAGATCTGCTCGGCCTGGGTGCCTTCGGGCAGCGACTGCAGCACGTGCACGGTGCGGCCCGGCGTGGCGCGCGCGGCCAGTTCGGCGGCGATGCCCGCCTCTTCCCAGCACTCCTTCACGAGCGTGGCCTCGACGCCGAGACCCCAGCCGATGCCGCCCGCGACCACGTTGTCGAGCATGCCCGGATCGGTCGCCTTGGTGTCGCTGCGGCGCGCGATCCAGAGCTGCGGCGCCGCGGAACCCGCATATTCTACGACGCCGTTCAGATGCACCGCGTAGGTCATGGTGCCGAAGAAGCGCGAGGCCGCGCGCTCGATATAGGCGAGCGGCGGCGCGTCGAAGGCGTTGCGGACCGCGTAGGTTTCGTCGCGCCAGCCCGGAATGCGGCCCTCGGCGGCCAGCGCGCCGATCACCGCGCCGAGCGCCGCGCTGCGCGCCGTCACGCTGTCGAATTCGGCGGCGAGCGTCACGCGCGCGGTGTCGGCGTCGCCGTCGATCTCGAAGACGTCGGGCCAGCGCGCGAGCAGCGCGACATCGGCCGCGCGGATCCAGCCCACGCGTTCGTCGCCGAAATGAAACGGCAGATGCGCGTTCACGTCGAAGCGGCGCGCGTCGGTGATGCAGGGCAGGGTCATGTCGGGAGGCTCCGGGCGTCAGTGAAGCGAGGCATCAAGCGAGGCATCGAGCAATACATCAATCGCGCAGCGCGATGCGCATGCCGATCGCGATGAAGGTCAGGCCGGCCAGGCGGTCGAGCCACACGCCCGCGCGCGGACGGCGCTTGAGCCAGCTGCCGAGCGCGCCCGCGCACACGCCGAACACCGAGAACACGACCACGGTCTGCGCCATGAACAGCAGGCCGAGTTCGAGCATCTGCAGCGTGACGCTCTGCGCGCCGTGCACGTCGACGAACTGCGGCAGGAACACCACGAAGAACAGCGTGACCTTCGGGTTCATGATGTTGCCGAGCACGCTCTGGCGGAAGATCGTCGCGAGCGGCTGGCGCGGACGCTCGCCCGCCGTCGCGAGTCCCTGGCTGCGCAGCGCCTTCACGCCGATCCAGATCAGGTACGCGGCGCCCGCGAGCTTGAGGATATGGAACGCGAGCGGCGACGAGCGCAGCAGCGCGGCGATGCCGAGCGCGGCGAGCGTCGTGTGGAACGTCACGCCCGCCGCGAAGCCGAGCGCGGACACGAAGCCGGCCATGCGGCCCTGCGAGATGCCGCGCGCGAGCACTTGCAGGTTGTCGGGACCGGGCGCGAAAGTGATCGCGATCGAGGTCGCGAGAAACAGCGCGAAGTTGGGCATGGGCGTGTCGGGCGGTTTAAGTGGGCTTGTGCGAGGCCGGGCGCGCTTGCGCGCTCAGTGGCCGCCGAAGGACGTCACGGTGAACAGCGGCAGGCCGGATTCGGTCAGCAGCTTCGAGCCGCCGAGATCGGGCAGATCGATGATCGCCGCGCCCTCCACCACCTTCGCGCCGAGACGCTCAAGCAGCAGCTTGCCCGCGAGCATGGTGCCGCCCGTGGCGATCAGGTCGTCGACGATCACCACGCGGTCGCCCGGCTTGCAGGCGTCTTCGTGCACCTCGACGGTCGACTCGCCGTATTCGAGCTTGTACGTTTCCGACACGGTCTTGTACGGCAGCTTGCCGATCTTGCGCACCGGAATGAAGCCCACGTTCAGTTCGTACGCGACGATCGGGCCGATGATGAAGCCGCGTGCGTCGAGGCCCGCCACGTAGTCGAGCTTCGCGTCCACGTAACGCTCCACGAACAGGTCGATCAGCACGCGCAGGCCCTTCGGATGGCCGATCAGCGGCGTGATATCGCGGAATTGCACTCCCGGCTGAGGCCAGTCGGGCACCGTGCGGATCAGACTGTTGACGAACTGCGCGGCTTCAGTGCTCGCGTTCGAGTTCGCAGGTGCGTTGGACATGATTTCTCCGGGCAGTAGCAAGAATAAAGAACAGGTAATACAGACAGGCGATTAAAACGGGGCGCGACCCCGTGCGACCTCACCGCGATCCGGCCGGGCCGCGCGGTGTGACTCGCCGGCTGGCAGCGAAGTTTCGCGGATTTTCGTGTCACGCGGCCGCGCGATTTCGGACGCAATTCCGGGCGCGAGGTGCGTGACCTCGCGCGCAGCTCAGGCCGCCGCCGCGCCCGCGCCGGCGGCGCCCGGCTTGCGATGCCGCGACAGCCGTTCCTCGGCCTGGGCGAGTTGCTCGGGCAGGCCGCGCAGCACGACGATGTCGGCTTCGCGCAGCTTCGTCGAGGGATCGGGTTCCACGCCGCGAATGCCGTGACGGCGGATCGCGGTCACCTCCACGCCGAGGTCGAACAGACCCAGATCGGCGAGCGTGCGGCCCACGGCGTCGGCGCGCGCGTCGACCGGTACGGATTGTAGCCGCACCTGCTCGTGACCGTCCTCGCCCACATCGTCGGTGCCGTGGAAGTAGCCGCGCAGCAGGCTGTAGCGCTCGTCGCGCAGTTCTTCCACGCGGCGCACGACGCGGCGCATCGGCACGCCCATCAGCACCAGCATGTGCGAAGCCAGCATCAGACTGCCTTCGACGATCTCCGGGATCACCTCGGTCGCGCCCGCCGCGAGCAGGCGTTCGAGATCGGCGTCGTCGACCGTGCGCACGATCGTGGGCAGCGTGGGCTCCAGTTCGTGGATGTGATGCAGCACGCGAAACGCCGACTGCGTGTTCGCGTAGGTGACGGCCACGGCCGCCGCACGATGGATGCCCGCCGCGACCAGCGACTCGCGCCGCGCCGCGTCGCCGAACACCACCGACTCGCCCGCCGCCGCCGCCGCCGCCACGCGGTCCGGGTCGAGGTCGAGCGCGACATACGAGAGGCCTTCGTTTTCCAGCATGCGCGCCAGATTCTGCCCGGCGCGGCCATAGCCGCAGATGATCACGTGGCCGCTCTGCTTGAGACTTTGCGTGGCGATGCGCGTCATCATCAGCGACTGCTGCATCCATTCCGTCGACGACAGCCGCAGCACGATGCGATCTGCGTTCTGGATCAGGAACGGCGCAGCGAGCATCGAGAGCAGCATCGCCGCGAGAATCGCCTGGAGCAGCGTGGGATCGACGAGATGCTTGTCCAGAATGAGGTTGAGCAGCACGAAGCCGAATTCGCCGGCCTGCGCGAGCCCGAGGCCCGTGCGCATCGCCACGCCCGGCGAGGCGCCGAACAGCCGCGTGAGCGCCGTGATCAGCACCGCCTTGAGCACGACCGGCGTGAGCAGGAACACGCCGACCATGAACGGATGCTGGATGATCACGTGCGGGTTGAGCAGCATGCCCGTGGTGATGAAGAAGAGGCCGAGCAGCACGTCGCGAAACGGCTTGATGTCCTCTTCCACCTGATGCCGGTACGGCGTTTCGGCGATCAGCATGCCCGCGATGAACGCACCGAGCGCGAGCGAGAGGCCGAATTTATCGGTGACGAACGCCGCGCCCAGCGTGACGAGCAGCACGTTCAGCACGAACAGCTCCTGCGAGCGCCGCCGCGCGACCACGTTGAACCAGCGCGTCATGAACTTCTGGCCGACGAACAGCAGAATGCCGAGCGCGAGCACGATCTTGACCGCCGCCATGCCGAGCGATTCGATCAGCGACTTCGACGAGCCGCCGAACGCCGCGATCACGATCAGCAGCGGCACCACGGCCAGATCCTGGAACAGCAGCACGCCGAGAATGTTGCGGCCATGCTCCGACTCGATCTCAAGCCGCTCCGCCAGCATCTTGCTGACGATCGCCGTCGACGACATGGCGAGCGCGCCGCCCAGCGCCACGCAGGCCTGCCACGTGATATGCACCCACGGGTCGAGCGCGAGCCCGACCAGCAGCGCAACGAGAATCGTGCCGACCACCTGCGATAGCCCAAGCCCGAACACCGCGCGGCGCATCGCGCGCAGCTTGGTGAGCGAAAACTCCAGCCCGATCGAGAACATCAGGAACACGACGCCGAATTCCGCCAGATTCTGCGCGCCCTCCGTGTTCGGCACGATGCCGAACGCGCGCGGGCCGACCAGAATGCCGACCGTGAGGTAGCCGAGCATCGGCGGCAGATTCAGGTAACGGAACAGCACGACGCCGACCACCGAGGCGAGCAACAGGAACAACGTCATTTCCAGCGGTGAAATCATCGTGCGAAGCGTCCTCGTTCTGAAGTCATTCTCGGGCGTGGCCGGCGATGCAAATTTTCGCCCGCGCCGGTCGGGTCCATGATCGGCGCAAACGATGCGGATTGGGAAGTGCTGCGAGGGACGGCCGCGAGAGGCCGTGGCGGCAGGCGCGTGGTCTGGGCGCGCCCGGCGCGCGGGCCGTCGCGCGCTGGGGTGCAGGCGCGGCGCGCATACGCCTTTGCTATACTCCCCGGATGATAGCGAAAATCAATGGCGACCGGGCGCTGAAGCTCGCTCGCGACGTGCTCGACATCGAAGCTGACGCCGTGCGCGGGCTTCGCGACCGGCTCGACGACAACTTCGTCGGCGCGGTCGATCTCATCCTCTCCTGCCGCGGCCGCGTGGTCGTTTCCGGCATCGGCAAATCGGGCCATATTGCGCGCAAGCTCGCGGCCACGCTGGCCTCCACGGGCACGCCGGCCTTCTTCGTGCATCCCGCCGAAGCGAGCCATGGCGACCTCGGCATGGTCACGGCCGACGACGTCTTCATCGGTCTGTCGAATTCCGGCGAATCCGAAGAACTCGTGGCGATCCTGCCGCTCGTGAAACGCATCGGCGCGAAGCTGATCGGCATGACCGGCAATCGTCCGAAGTCCACGCTCGGCCAGCTTTCGGACGTCCATCTGGACGCCGGCGTCGAGAAGGAAGCCTGCCCGCTGAACCTCGCGCCCACCGCCAGCACCACGGCGGCGCTCGCGCTGTCCGACGCGCTCGCGGTCGCGGTGCTCGACGCACGCGGCTTCGGCGCCGACGACTTCGCGCGCTCGCACCCGGGCGGCGCGCTCGGCCGACGCCTGCTCACCTACGTGCGCGACGTGATGCGCACCGGCGACGAAGTGCCGAAGGTGCCCGACACGGCCACGGTGCGCGAAGCGCTGTTCCAGCTCACCGCCAAGCGCATGGGCATGACGGCGATCGTCGATTCGAACAACCACGTGAGCGGCATCTTCACCGACGGCGACCTGCGCCGCGTGCTCGAACGCGTCGGCGACTTCCGCGATCTGCCGATCGTGCAGGTCATGACGAAAGGCCCGCGCACCATCGGTCCCGACCAGCTCGCCGTCGAAGCCGTGGAACTGATGGAGCGCCACCGCATCAATCAGATGCTGGTGGTCGGCGCCGAAGGCGAGCTCATCGGCGCACTCAACATGCACGACCTCTTCTCCAAGAAGGTGATCTGATGGCGGTTACCGAACTCGATGCGAATGCGCGCGCCGCGCGCGTGCGTCTGATGATTTTCGACGTCGACGGTGTGCTCACCGACGGCGGCCTGCTCTTTACCGGCGCGGGCGACACCATGAAGGGCTTCAACTCGCTCGACGGCCACGGCGCCAAGCTGCTGCGCGAAGCGGGCATCGACACGGCCATCATCACCGGGCGCAAGTCCGAGATCGTCGCCGTGCGCGCCAAGGAACTGCGCATCACGCATCTGTATCAGGGCGTGGAAGACAAGCGCGTCGCGTTCAAGCAGCTGCTCGCCGAAACCGGCCTCACGGCCGAGCAGTGCGGCTACATGGGCGACGACTGGCCCGACCTCGCGGTCATGCTGCAGGCCGGCTTCAGCGCCGCGCCCGCCAACGCGCACACCGACGTGCTCGCGCGCGCACACTGGGTCACCGACAAGACCGGCGGCCACGGCGCCGTGCGCGAAGTCACCGACCTGATCCTGCGCGCGCAAGGCCGTTACGACGCCCTGCTCGCGGCCGCCTGCGCGGTTGAACCGGAATCGGAACCGGGCGCGGAGCCGCGATGAACCAGAAGTTCCGGCTCACGTCGCTGATCCCGCTCCTCTGCGTGGCCTTCCTGGCCGGCTTCACCTGGTGGCTGTTTCAGGCAGTCAAGCCGCACGAGAACGAGGCCGCGCCGCGTCCGCTCACGCACACGCCGGACTACTTCGCCGACCAGCTCTCGGTGTCCGAGCTCGACCAGTCGGGCGCAACGCAGTATCGCCTCACGGCCACGCACATGGTTCACTACGAGGACAACGCCTACAGCGACCTCACGAATCCGGCGGTGCGCGCGTTCCAGCCTGACAAGCCGGTCGTCACGGCCACGGGCCTGCGCGGCACGGTCAACGGCGACGCCTCGATCGTCGACCTGTACGACAATGCGCGCATTCTGCGCGCGGCCGGTGCAGGCGATCCCGAGATGCAGGCGGATTCGGAACATTTCCGCGTGCTCGTGAACGACGATGTGATCCTGACCGAAAAGCCGGTTAAACTTCGTCGCGGCCTGTCGGTCATGACGGCCACCAACGGCATGAACTACAACAATGTCTCCCGGGTCATCCAGCTCTACGGCAACGTCCGCGGCGCGATCGCCCCGGCTGACTCCGGCGGCTCGTCCTGATCCCCGGGCCGTCCACGCAAGGCACGATTGCATGAACGATTCGCTTCCTCACCCCTTGTCCGGCAGCCTGCGCAGCGCGCGCTGGCGCCGTGCCGCGCTCGCGGCGTTGACCGCGCTGGCCGCGGCGCTGCCGCTCGCGGGTTTCGCCCCCGCCGCCCATGCCGAGCGCGCCGACAAGGACAAGCCGCTCAACATCGAAGCGGACAACATGACCTATGACGACCTCAAGCAGCAGACCATCTTCACGGGTCATGTGGTCGCCACCAAGGGCACGATCATCATCAAGGCGGACAAGCTCGTCGTCACCCAGGATCCGCAGGGCTATCAGTACGCCACCGGCACGGTCGCGCCTGGCACGCCCGACGCCAACCTCGCCTACTTCCGCCAGAAGCGCGAAGGCATCGACGAATACGTCGAAGGCACGGCGGAGCGCATCGACTACGACGGCAAGCAGGACCTGACCACGCTCACGACGCGTTCGACGGTGCGCCGCCTGCAGGGTCTCTCCACGGTGATGGATCAGGTCCACGGCAGCGTCATCACGTACGACGGCCAGAACGACTTCTACACGGCCAAGTCGGGTTCCGACGTCGCAGGCCCGGGCAATCCGAAGGGCCGCGTGCGCGCGATGCTGTCGCCGCGCAACGGCGGCGCGCAGCCGCTCACGGGCGCCTCGGCCACGCTCGCGCCGTCCACGAAGCTTCAGGGAGCGCCGCAACAGTGAACGCCGCCACCACCGCTTCCCCCATCCATCAGCGTCCGTCCGCGGGCAAGACGAGCTCGCTCGTCGTGCGCAACCTCAAGAAGCGCTACGGCTCGCGCACGGTCGTGAAAGACGTGTCGCTCGACGTCAAGAGCGGCGAAGTGGTCGGGCTGCTCGGTCCGAACGGCGCGGGCAAGACCACGTCGTTCTACATGATCGTCGGCCTCGTGCCGCTCGACGCGGGCGAGATCGACCTCGACGGCCAGTCCATCAGCCTGCTGCCGATCCACAAGCGCGCGGCGCTGGGCCTTTCGTATCTGCCGCAGGAAGCCTCGGTGTTCCGCAAGCTCACCGTCGAGGAAAACATCCGCGCGGTGCTGGAACTGCAACACGACGAGAACGGCAAGCGCCTGACCAAGGACGTGATCACGCAGCGCGCCGAAGCGCTGCTCGACGAGCTCCAGATCGCTCACCTGCGCGAGAACCCGGCGCTGTCGCTGTCGGGCGGCGAGCGCCGCCGCGTGGAAATCGCGCGCGCGCTCGCGACCGATCCGAGCTTCATCCTGCTCGACGAACCGTTCGCGGGCGTCGACCCGATCGCCGTGCTCGAAATCCAGAAGATCGTGAAGTTCCTGAAGCAGCGCAACATCGGCGTGCTGATCACGGACCACAACGTGCGCGAGACGCTCGGCATCTGCGACCACGCGTACATCATCAGCGACGGCACCGTGCTGGCCTCCGGCGCGCCCGGCGAAATCATCGAAAACGAAAGCGTGCGCCGCGTCTACCTCGGCGAACACTTCCGCATGTAATCTCCGCGTCCGCGCGCCTCGCGCGCAGACGCCTCGCCGCCGCGCCTCGTCCGCGCGGCGCGCCTGCCGGAACGCCCGCACGCCGCTGCGGGCAAACGCCGCGCGGGCTCCCGGCTTTCCCCTGAGTTTTTCCCGAGTTTTCCCGAGTGTCTGCTGGACTTGCCGTCCAGCCCTTCCGTGATGTTCCGTTGTGCTTGCCCGCGGAACCGCGAGCGTCGCGCGCCCCGAGGCGGCCTGCGCGACGTACGCCGCACGCGTGCGCGAGCGTCTGTTTGCGCACCAAATTCCGTCCGCGAGATGCCGCTGCACCAGCGCTGGGCACGCGCGTTTTCGCGGATGTCGTGTGGTATCGCGAGCGTGGCAAACTCTTTACAATGAATCGCACACCGCCATGAAAGCCAGCCTCCAACTCCGCCTCTCGCAGCATCTTGCGCTCACTCCGCAACTGCAACAGTCCATCCGGCTGCTGCAGCTGTCGACGCTCGAACTGCAACAGGAAGTCGCCACCGCGATCTCGCAGAATCCGCTGCTCGAGAACGACGACGACTGGATCGCGAGTCCGTTGCGCGTGGCCGCCGACGGCTCGCTGATCGCGCAGCCGCCGGCCTCCTCCAACTCGGAACCGATGCAGGGCGCGAGCAACGGCTCGTCCTCTTCGTCGAGCGACAGCGATAGCGGCGATGGCGAACCGCGCGGCGTCGACGAATACGAAGGCCTCGGCGGCGACGCCAGCGGCGATTCGAGCCAATGGAATCTCGACGACTACGGCCGCTCGGGCAGCGCCTCCGACGACGACGACCTGCCGCCGCTGCAAATCCACGAATCGACCACCACGCTGCGCGACCATCTGATGGCGCAGCTGCGCGAAACGAATGCGAGCCCGCGCGACCGCGCGCTCATCACGTTCCTGATCGAATCGCTCGACGAGGACGGCTATCTCTCCGCCACGTGCGAGGAAATTCTTGCCGATATCCCCGAGGAACTCGACGTCGACGGCGACGAACTCAACGCGGCGCTCGCGCTCCTGCATAGCTTCGACCCCGCCGGCGTGGGCGCACGCTCGGCTTCCGAGTGCCTGAAGCTGCAATTGCTGCGCGTCACATCGTCGCCGGTACGCACGCTCGCGCTCGAGATCGTGTCGAATCATCTGGAACTGCTGGCCGCGCGCGACTTCACGCGCTTGCGCAAGCAACTGAAGACCGGCGACGACGAGCTGCGCGACGCGCATGCGCTGATCCGCTCGCTCGAACCGTTCCCGGGCGCGGCATACGGCAAGGCCGAAGCCGACTACGTGGTGCCGGACATCATCGTGAAGAAGACGGGCCAGAACTGGCACGCCGAACTGAACCCGGACGTGGTGCCGAAGCTGCGCATCAACCATCTGTACGCGAATATTCTGCGCAATAACCGCGGCGATCCGGGCAGCGGCTCGCTGCGTCAGCAGCTCCAGGAAGCGCGCTGGCTCATCAAGAATATCCAGCAGCGCTTCGAGACCATCCTGCGCGTGGCGCAGGCAATCGTCGAGCGCCAGAAGAACTTTTTCGTGCACGGCGAAATCGCCATGCGCCCCTTGGTTTTGAGGGAGATTGCTGATACGCTGGGCCTACACGAATCAACTGTCTCGCGTGTGACAACCGGTAAATACATGCTGACTCCGTTCGGGACACTTGAATTTAAGTACTTCTTCGGATCGCATGTATCGACGGACACGGGGGGCGCTGCATCGTCCACCGCTATCCGCGCGCTCATCAAGCAACTCATAGGAGCCGAGAACACCAAATCCCCTCTTTCGGACAGCCGCATAGCCGAACTGCTGGCGGAACAGGGCTTCGTCGTCGCGCGACGCACCGTCGCGAAATATCGCGAGGCACTGAAGATTCCGGCGGTCAATCTGCGCAAGTCTCTTTAGGCTCATTCCGGCTTTTACGGAGTGGGCGTTTTCCGGCCGCAACGCCAGTTGGCGGACAGGGCCGGCCGAGCTAGCCCGTCGTAGCAGGCCTTTCGGGGAGCCGCACGCAGGCAGTCTGTCGACCGGCACAGCCGCGCTTCACGCGTCACGCGGCCATCAGCCTGGAGAAGCACTATGAATCTGAAGATCAGTGGACACCATCTCGAAGTAACGCCAGCGTTGCGAGAATATGTGATCACCAAACTGGACAGGGTGCTAAGACATTTCGATCAGGTCATCGATGGCAATGTGGTCCTCTCGGTCGACAACCACAAGGAAAAAGACAAGAGACAGAAGGTTGAAGTGAACCTTCATCTGAAAGGCAAGGACATCTTCGTTGAGAGCTGCAATGGCGACATGTATGCCGCCATCGATCTCGTGGTCGACAAGCTCGATCGCCAGGTCGTGCGACACAAGGATCGCGTGCAAGGCCATGCTCACGAGGCGCTCAAGCATCAGCCCGCGGCGCCCATCGAGATTCCTCCGCAGTAATGCGCCCGGCGCGCGAGGAAGTTTTGAATCCGCGACGTTGATTCGACACTGATTCGTCTTCCTGAGCCTTCGAGGCCAGTGCGCCGGAAACCACTGCTGCACACGAACCAGGCCGCCCCATCCGGGCGGCTTTTTTCATGGAGACTCGATCAGCCATGCGCGAGCGATGGTGAGCGATGCGTGACCATCGCGTGAGCGGTAGATGAGCGCAGTGCCAGGCACATCCGGCACCGAACGGTGTTCCCGGGCGCAACCATGCAACAATGGTTGCGATCATGCCCGGTGCATCGCACCATCGGCCACTATGCTTGCTCTATAATGATCCAGTCACTTTCGGGGTAACACGTCCCACGGTCCCGGCATCAGGCTGTTTTTACCGATACAGCCGCGCGAGAACACCGCGCAGACTGCCGGGGTGAGGAGTATTCAGGCCACGTTTTCGCCTGCCAACATGAATCGTTTAGCCAAAATTCTTCCCATCGAGAACGTCGTCGTCGGCCTGTCCGTTACCAGCAAGAAACGCGTCTTCGAACAAGCTGGACTGATTTTCGAAAACCAGAACGGCATCGCCCGCAGCACGGTTACCGACAACCTGTTCGCGCGCGAACGCCTCGGCTCCACCGGTCTCGGTGAGGGCGTGGCCATTCCGCACGGCCGCATCAAGGGCCTGAAGCAGCCGCTCGCCGCGTTCGTACGTCTGGCCGAGCCCATCGCGTTCGAAGCGCCCGACGGCCAGCCCGTTTCGCTCCTCATCTTCCTGCTCGTGCCCGAACAGGCCACGCAGCAGCACCTTGAAATCCTCTCTGAGATCGCCCAACTGTTGTCGGATCGCGAAACGCGCGAGCGGTTGCACACGGAAGAAGATCGCGAGACGTTGCATCGCCTGCTCACCCAGTGGCAACCTTGAAGCAAACCTGATGCGGCATGGCGCGTCGCGCGCCGCCTGTACGGGCGGCGGCGAGTGCCACGGCGCGAATCTCGTGCAGGCAGCGAGCGAACAGTTTAGAGCGCGCGGTTAGAGCGACCAGTTAAGCGAGTCATCGCGGAGTCAGCGACTCATGGACACTTCCAGCATCAACGCCCAAAGCATCTTCGACGACAACGCCACCACGCTGAAACTCAGCTGGCTGACGGGGCACGAAGGCTGGGAACGCGGCTTTTCGGCCGAGACGGTGGCCACGGCCACGGCGAGCGCCGACCTCGTCGGCCACCTGAACCTGATCCACCCGAACCGCATCCAGGTGCTCGGCGACGCCGAAATCCACTATTACCAGCGACAGACCGACGAAGACCGCTCGCGCCACATGGCCGAGCTGATCGCACTCGAACCGCCGTTCCTCGTGGTCGCCGACGGCATGACCGCGCCGCCCGAACTGGTGCTGCGCTGCACGCGCTCCTCCACGCCGCTGTTCACCACGCCGATGTCGGCGGCCACCGTCATCGACAGCCTGCGTCTCTACATGTCGCGCATCCTCGCGCCGCGCGCGACGCTGCATGGCGTGTTTCTCGACATTCTCGGCATGGGCGTGCTGCTCACCGGCGACTCGGGTCTCGGCAAGAGCGAACTCGGTCTGGAACTGATCAGCCGCGGCCATGGCCTCGTCGCCGACGACGCAGTCGACTTCGTGCGCCTCGGCCCCGATTTCGTCGAAGGCCGCTGCCCGCCGCTGCTGCAAAATCTGCTCGAAGTGCGCGGCCTCGGCCTGCTCGACATCAAGACGATCTTCGGTGAAACGGCCGTGCGCCGGAAGATGAAGCTCAAGCTCATCGTCCAGCTCGTGCGCCGCCCCGACGGCGAATTCCAGCGCCTGCCGCTGGAAAGCCAGACCGTCGACGTGCTCGGCCTGCCAATCAGCAAGGTCACGATTCAGGTGGCTGCGGGCCGCAACCTCGCCGTGCTGGTGGAAGCCGCCGTGCGCAACACGATCCTGCAACTGCGCGGCATCGACACGCTGCGCGACTTCATGGACCGCCAGCGCCTCGCCATGCAGGACCCGGACAGCCAGTTTCCCGGCAAGCTGATCTAAACCGCGCCAAGCCACGCTAAACCGCACCACCCCGCTCCGGCGCCGCCACCACGCGGCGCCGCACCGAAGCGCTGCGCGGCACGCTGCCGCAACGCGGCGCGATATCGCGGCAAAACCCCGCTAAAACGCCTGTCACGCGCCACCAGCAAGGCCGCGCGCGACCCGAAGCGTCACAACGGCCGCGCGGATCGAATGCTATGATGACCCAATCGGGTCCATCTCCATTCCCATGCGTATCATCCTGATCACCGGCATCTCGGGTTCCGGCAAGTCGGTGGCGCTCAATGCGCTCGAAGACGTCGGTTACTTCTGCGTGGACAATCTGCCTCCGCGCTTTCTGCCGCAACTCGCGCAATATCTTTCCGAAGACGGCTACGAGCGTCTCGCGGTGGCGATCGACGCGCGCTCGAGTTCATCGTTCGACGACATGCCGGAGATGATCCGCGACCTCGCGCGCCGCCACGACGTGCGCGTGCTGTTTCTCAACGCCAGCACGCAGTCGCTCATCCAGCGCTTTTCCGAGACGCGCCGCCGCCATCCGCTGTCGGGTTCGGTCGCGCACGACGCCAACGTCGGCATGCTCAAGTCGCTCGAAGAGGCCATCGAGCACGAGCGCGAACTCGTCGCGAATCTCGCGGAATTCGGCCATCAGGTCGACACCAGCAATCTCAGCGCGAATTCGCTGCGCCAGTGGGTGAAGGTGTTCGTCGAGGGCGAGCGCGGCTCGCTGATGCTCACCTTCGAATCGTTCGGTTTCAAGCGCGGCGTGCCGCTCGACGCGGACTTCGTGTTCGACGTGCGCACGCTGCCGAACCCGCATTACGACGCGCGCCTGCGGCCGCTCACCGGGCTCGACCAGCCCGTGATCGACTTTCTGAAGGCGCAACCGGCCGTCCACGAAATGATCGCCGACATCGGCGCGTTCGTCGAAAAATGGCTGCCGCATTTCCGTAACGACAACCGCAGTTATCTGACCGTCGCAATCGGCTGCACGGGCGGCCAGCATCGTTCGGTCTTCATTGCCCAGACGCTCGCCACGCGCTTCGCGGGCGAGTCGAACGTGATCGTGCGTCATCGCGATGCGCCTCTCGACGTCGGAGAATCGTCCCGTCTGATCGCCTAACCGGCCGCATCGCGCGGCCTTTTACCGAAAGCGTTGCGCCATGCCCTCCACTCCTGCCGTGCTCGCCGATTTGCCGCTCTTTCCGCTGCATACGGTGCTGTTCCCCGGCGGCCTGCTGCCGCTGAAGATCTTCGAAGCGCGTTATCTGGACATGGCGCGCGAATGTCTGCGCGAGGAAACGCCGTTCGGCGTGTGCCTGCTGAAAAGCGGCGGCGAGGTCGCGCAACCCGACGAAACCGCCGTGCCCGAAGCCGTGGGCTGTCTCGCCCGCATCGAGCAATGCGACGTGGAAACCTTCGGCATGCTGCTGATCCGCGCGCACGGCACGCAGCGCTTTCGCCTGCTGTCGCATCGCGCGCAGCACGACGGCCTGCTCGTGGGCATGGCCGAGTTGCTACCCGAAGACATTCCGCTCGAAGGCTCCGATCATCTCGCGCGTTTCGGCGCCTGCGCGGAGGTGCTCGAACGCATCATCGCGACGATCCGCGAACGCGATCCGTCGAGCGTGCCGTTCGCCGAGCCGTTCCGTTTCGACGATCCATCCTGGGTCTCCAACCGTCTCGCCGAAGTGCTGCCGATTGCGCTGCGCGCGCGTCAGAAGCTCATGGAACTGAACGACGCGAGCGCGCGCATCGACGTCGTGCATCACTACATGCAGCAGCATCAGCTGCTTTGATGCGGCTGCGTTAACGCTGCCTGTAAAGCCTCAGATCAACGAACCACGCAGCCCGTCGAGCAGTTTGCGCACCGGCGCGGGCACGCCGTAGGCGTCGATCTCGCGCAGCGCGACCCACGCGGTTTCCCCGTCCTGCGCGACGAGCGCGCCGCCCTTGCGCGCATCGAGTTCGACCACGCGCGGCTCGATGTCGAGCTTGAAATGCGTGAACGTATGCTGGAGCGACGCGAGCGCCGACGCCTTCGCACCATTCGCGCCATAACCCTCGGCGCGCGCGGCCAGCGCGGTTTCGTCGGCGGCTTCGGGCAGGCTCCACAGCCCGCCCCAGATGCCCGAAGGCGGACGCTTTTCGAGCATCACCGCGTCGCCGTCGAGCAGGATCAGCATCCACGTCTGACGCGTGGGCACCGCCTTCTTCGGCCGCGAAGCAGGCAACTGGCGCTGCCGATTCGTCGTCTTCGCCACGCAGTCGGCCGCGAACGGGCAGCGCTCGCAGTCGGGCTTGCCGCGCGTGCAAAGCGTCGCGCCCAGATCCATCAGACCTTGCGTGTAGGCGCTCACATCGGCGTCGGTGGCATCGGCGCCCGGCACGAGCGATTCGGCGAGCGTCCACATCGCGTTTTCCACGCGCTTCTCGCCCGGAAAGCCTTCCACGCCGAACACACGCGCGAGCACGCGCTTCACGTTGCCGTCGAGGATCGTCGCGCGCGCGCCGAACGCGAACGAGGCGATCGCCGCCGCCGTCGAGCGGCCAATGCCGGGCAGTTCCGCGAGCCCTTCGACCGTCGACGGAAACTTTCCGCCATGGGTTTCGGCGACCACCTGCGCGCAGCGATGCAGATTGCGCGCACGCGTGTAGTAACCGAGCCCGGCCCAGAGCGCCATCACGTCGTCGGAGGGCGCGGCGGCGAGCGCCTCGACCGTCGGAAAACGATCGAGAAAGCGCGCGTAGTACGGAATCACGGTGGAAACCTGCGTCTGCTGCAGCATGATTTCCGAGAGCCAGATGCGGTACGGATCGCGCGTGTTCTGCCACGGCAGGTCGTGGCGGCCGTGTTCGCGCTGCCACGCGATCAGGCGCGGCGCGAAGCTCGCGAGCAGTTCGGCGGGATAAGTGGCTTGCAGCGCGCCGGGCGCGGGCTTTGCGGAGGTCTTGAGATACATGAACGGAAACGGATCAGCGCTGACAGCGCGGACAGAAATAGGTCGACCGCTGGCCTTGCACGATCTGCTTGATCGGCGTGCCGCACACGCGGCAGGGCTGGCCCGCGCGGTCGTAAACGAAGTATTCGAGCTGGAAATAGCCGCTCTCGCCATTGCTGCCGACGAAATCGCGCAAGGTGCTGCCGCCTTTCTCGATGGCCGAAGCGAGCACGGCGCGCACGGCGTCGGCGAGCAGTTCGTAGCGCGCGAGCGAAACGCGGCCTGCGGCCGTGGTCGGACGGATACCCGCGCGAAAGAGACTTTCCGACGCGTAGATATTGCCCACGCCCACGACGATGTCGCCCGCGAGCAGCGCCTGTTTCACCGACACCTTGCGCCCGCGCGTCTCGCGAAACAGCAATGCGCCGTCGAAGGCGGGCGTGAACGGCTCGATGCCGAGACCCGCGAGCAGCGGATGGCCGAGCACGTCGCCGTCCTCGCGCGGATGCCAGAGCACGGCGCCGAAGCGGCGCGGATCGCGAAAGCGCAACGTGAAGTCGTCGAACAGCCAGTCGACGTGATCGTGCTTCTCGGCGGCCGGCGGCTTCGGAAGATTACGTAACACGCGCAAGGTGCCGGTCATGCCAAGATGCACGATGAACCAGCCTTCATCGACCTCGAACAGCAGATATTTGCCGCGCCGCCCCACCGAGCGGATCGTGCGCCCGCGCAGCGTGCGCGCGAGCGAGGCCGGCACGGGCCAGCGCAGCGAGCCGTTGCGCACGTCGACGCGCTCCACGCGGCGGCCCGCAACCCACGGCTCGATGCCCCGGCGGGTCACTTCGACTTCTGGCAGCTCAGGCATGTTTAATCAGTTTGTGAGGTTGTACTGACACAATATCGGACAGCGCGACGGAAGACCCGGGGAAGGCACGGCGACCGCGCGGGGCTGGTCTGCAACTTGCGTCATCGTCGTGCGCGTATTGTAGCCAGCGCGTTACAATCGACCGAAACATTCGACGGAATTCCATGGAACTGTCTTTCGTAAAGCTGTTTGCGAAGCGCCTGCCCCACGCGGCGCCGCGTCTGCGCAAAACGTTCGAACTCCGCGCGTTCGGCCCCCGGAAACTGCTCGGCGCAGCCGTGCTCGCCGCCTGGGCGCTGAGCACGTCGAGTGCGTATGCGCAGGATCCGTCCCCCGACACGGACGACACGTCCGTCACCATGCCGGACGCGTTCGGCCCTGCGACGGCCGACGAAAAGAAGGATCTGCCCGCGATTCCGCTCACGAGCCAGATCACCTTCCAGGTGCTCGCCGCTGAAATCGCGCTCCAGCGCGACCAGCCCGCGCCCGCGTATCAGACGTATCTTGCGCTCGCGCGCGATACGCACGATCCGCGCATGGCGCAGCGCGCGACCGAAATCGCGCTCGCCGCGCAAAGCCCGACCGACGCGCTCACCGCCGTGCAGCTCTGGCAGCAGTACGCGCCCGACTCGGAGCGTGCCGCGCAGCTCGACGCCTCGCTGCTCGTGCTCGCCGGCAAGCCCGCCGACGCGCAGCCGCTGCTCGCGCGCGAACTCGCCCGCGTGCCGGCCGAGAGCCGCGGCCCGGCCATTCTTTCGCTGCAATTGCTGCTCTCGCGCGGCCCGAACCGCTCGGGCGGCCTCGACGTGCTCAAGGCGCTCCTCGTCAACGACATGGACCGCCCCGAGGCGCTGCTCGCCATCGGCCGTCAGCAGCTGCTCGCCGACGATGTACCGGGCGCGCGCAAGTCGTTCGAGCAGGCGCTCGCGAAAAAGGGCGACTACCTGCCCGCCGCGCTGATGCTCGCCCAAATGGGCCCGGAGGAGCGCAACGAAGGCATTGCGGCCATCGAGCAGTACGTCAAGCAGAATCCGAAGGCGCGCGAAGGCCATCTGGCGCTCGCGCAGACCTACCTCGCCGCCAATCGTCTCGACGACGCGCAGAAGCAGTTTGAAATCCTGCACAAGAGCAACGCGAACGACCTGATGCCGCTGATGGCGCTCGCGCTCATCAACGTTCAGCAGAAAAAGTTCGACGAAGCGAAGAAGTATCTGATCCAGTACGCGCAGGTGGCCGACAAGACGCCGGGCGCCGATCCGGGTCAGGCCTACATCTATCTCGCGCAGCTGTCGGTCGAGCAGAAGGACGACGCGGGCGCCGACGCCTGGCTGAACAAGATCAGCCAGAGCAGCCAGCAGTACGTGCCGGCGCAGATCATGCGCGCGCAGCTGCTCGACAAGCAGGGCAAGGTCGACGACGCGCGCCGCCAGCTCGCGGCCATCCAGAGCGACGATCCGCGCGACCAGGCGCTGATCGCGCGCACCGATGCCTCGATCCTGTTCGACGCGAAGCGCTATCCGGAAGCCGAAGCGCGCCTCGCAAAGGCCACCGCCGACTTCCCGGAAGATCCCGATCTCACCTACGACTACGCCATGGCCGCCGAAAAGAACGGCCACTACGAAGTCATGGAAGCGCAACTGCGCAAGCTGATCAAGACGCAGCCCGACAATCCGCAGGCCTACAACGCGCTCGGCTATTCGCTCGCCGACCGCAACCAGCGCCTGCAGGAAGCCGACCGGCTGGTCGAGAAGGCTTCGGCGCTCGCCCCCGACGACGCGTTCATCATGGACAGCGTGGGCTGGGTGAAATTCCGCATGGGCGACAACGCCGACGCCATCAAGCTGCTGCGCAAGGCTTACAGCATGCAGCCGAACGCCGAAATCGGCGCGCATCTGGGCGAAGTGCTGTGGAAGAACGGCGACCAGGACGGCGCACGCGAGGCCTGGCGCGAAGCCCGCAAGCTCGAACCCGACAACGACACGCTCCTGAAGACGCTCCAGCGCCTCCAGGTCAACGATCTCTGATGGCCGATTCCCGACTCACGCTCCGTTCGCGCGTGGTGCAAGCAACCCTGCGTCCGGCTTTGCGCCCGGCTTTGCGTCTTGCACCGGGCGCGGCGCTTGCCGCGCTGCTCGCCCTCGCGGGCTGTGCGACGCAAGCGCCGCACGAGCCGTCCACGGCGCGCGCCACGACGTCGCTCTCCACGCAGGCGAGCCGCGCCTGGCATGGCCGCTTCGCCGTGCAGTACAACGACCAGAACGGGCAGCAACGCAACGCATACGGCAATTTCGACTGGCGTCAGACCGACACCACCGTGACCTTGCAGCTGCTCAATCCGCTCGGATCGACGCTCGCGATCGTCACGTCGTCGCCGTCGCAGGCCACGCTCGAACTGCCGAACAAGCCGCCGCTCACCGCCGACAACGTCAGCACGCTGATGCAGCAGGCGCTCGGCTTCGCGCTGCCGGTCGAAGGGCTGCGCTACTGGCTGCAGCCGTCGGTCGCGCCGAGCTCGCGCGCGCGCACGACCGCCGACCCGCAGAACCCGCAACGTCTTTCGCAGATCGAGCAGGACGGCTGGACCATCGACTATCTCGCTTACGCGGATGCACCCGCAACCGGCGTCAAGCGCGTGAATCTCACGCGCGAAGATCCGCCGCTCCAGATCAAGCTCGTGCTCGACCAGTAAGCGCTTTCAGCACGACGGAACCGGCGCGCGGCCCTCGTCGCCCGCCGGTCCAGGCAAGCCTCAACGCACCATGACCGAAACTCAAGACTCGCTGCGCGACTGCCTCGCGCCCGCGAAACTCAATCTCTTCCTGCACATCACGGGCCGCCGCCCGAATGGCTATCACGATCTGCAGACCGTGTTCCAGTTGCTCGACTGGGGCGACACGCTGCATTTCACGCGCCGCCAGGACGGCCGCATCACGCGCACCGTCGAAGTCGAGGGCGTGCCCGCCGACACCGATCTGACCGTGCGGGCGGCGAAGCTGCTCAAGGAACATACGGGCACGCAGGAAGGCGTCGAGATCGATATCGAAAAGCGTCTGCCGATGGGCGCCGGCCTCGGCGGCGGCAGTTCCGACGCGGCCACCACGCTGCTCGCGCTGAACCGTCTCTGGAAGCTCAATCTGCCGCGCCTCGAATTGCAGGAACTCGCGCTGAAACTGGGCGCCGACGTGCCCTTCTTCGTGTTCGGCAAAAATGCGTTTGCGGAGGGTGTTGGAGAGGCGCTGGAATGTGTACAATTGCCCCCGCGTCATTTTTTGGTCGTGACGCCGCAGGTTCATGTTCCTACCGCTGAAATTTTTTCAGAAAAGTCGTTGACAAGGGACACAGAGACCTGCACAATAGCAGTCTTTCTTGCACAGCAAGCAACGCAGAACGGATGGCCAGACAGTTTCGGCCGGAACGATATGCAAGCAGTTGTCGCAGGAAAATACGCGGAAGTAGCGCAGGTTTTGAAGTGGTTTGAGAGCATCTCGAATAGCACTACACCAGCGCGGATGACCGGATCGGGTGCAAGCGTTTTCGCAGCATTCGCCAGTCGGTCCGAAGCAGAAGCGGCGCAAGCCAAACTGCAATCGGAACAACCGGCCTGGAGAAGCGCGGTAGCCTCGAGTCTGGACACGCATCCACTCTTCGCTTTCGCGTCATAGTTTTGCGTGGCTGATCGCTCTACCGGTCAGTCAGGCTTGAAGTTGAGTGTAGGGGAGTCGCCAAGTTGGTCAAGGCACCGGATTTTGATTCCGGCATGCGAGGGTTCGAGTCCTTCCTCCCCTGCCAAAAATTCTAAAGCAGTTCGCCCAAGTAGTTCCTCTCGCCCCCCCAAAGTCCGCAGCAGGTGCATGATGAGCAGCCATGACGGCCTGATGGTTTTTACTGGCAACGCAAATCCCGCGCTTGCACAGGAAGTCGTCAAGATCCTCGGTATTCCCCTCGGTAAGGCTATGGTTAGCCGCTTCTCCGACGGCGAAATCCAGGTCGAAATCCAGGAAAACGTGCGTGGCAAGGACGTCTTCGTCCTTCAATCGACCTGCGCACCGACCAACGACAACCTGATGGAACTGATGATCATGGTCGATGCGCTCAAGCGCGCATCCGCAGGCCGGATCACCGCAGCCATCCCCTACTTCGGTTATGCCCGTCAAGACCGCCGCCCCCGTTCGGCGCGCGTCGCCATCTCGGCGAAGGTCGTGGCGAACATGCTGGAAATCGCGGGCGTCGAGCGGATCATCACGATGGATCTGCACGCTGACCAGATTCAGGGCTTCTTCGATATTCCCGTCGACAACATCTACGCTACGCCCGTGCTGCTCGGCGATCTGCGCAAGCAGAACTACGAGAACCTGCTGGTCGTTTCGCCGGACGTCGGCGGCGTGGTGCGCGCCCGTGCGCTCGCCAAGCAACTCGGCTGCGATCTCGCGATCATCGACAAGCGTCGTCCGAAGGCGAACGTCGCCGAAGTGATGAACATCATCGGTGAAGTCGAAGGCCGCACCTGCGTGATCATGGACGACATGGTCGACACCGCCGGCACGCTCTGCAAGGCAGCGCAAGTGCTGAAGGAACGCGGCGCGAAGCAGGTCTTCGCTTACGCCACGCACCCGGTTCTGTCGGGTGGCGCGGGCGAGCGCATCGCCGCTTCGGCTCTGGACGAACTGGTCGTCACCGACACGATTCCGCTGGGCGCAGAAGCCCGCGCGTGCTCGAAGATCCGCGCGCTCACCAGCGCCGGCCTGCTCGCGGAGACGTTCTCGCGTATCCGCCGCGGCGACTCGGTGATGTCGCTGTTCGCAGAAAGCTAAAAAGAATTGACGCGCAAAGCGCGGTGTTCGCAAGAATGCCGCGCTTTTGCACGTAATCGGCGCGAACGGACGAAGGTTCGTGCTGCATCGCTGGGGGCCAAAAGACAGCCGTGCTGTCGACAAGGCCCCGTTTTACTGCCTGGTCGCGGGCAGTGCATTGGAGAATCATATGAAAGTCATCGCTTTCGAGCGTAACCTGCAAGGTACGGGTGCGAGCCGCCGCCTGCGCATTGCTGGCAAGACCCCGGGCATCGTTTATGGTGTCGGTTCGGAACCCCAGCTGATCGAAGTCGATCACAACGCGCTGTGGCACGCCCTGAAGAAGGAATCCTTCCACTCGTCGATCCTCGAGCTCGAAGTGGCAGGCAAGTCGCAGCAAGTCCTGCTGCGCGACGTGCAATACCACCCGTTCCGTCAGCTCGTGCTGCACGTGGACTTCCAGCGCGTGGACCCGAACAAGAAGATCCACACGAAGGTGCCCCTGCACTTCATGAACCAGGAAACGAACCCGGCCGTCAAGCTGGGTGGCGCGATCATCTCGCACGTTCTGGCTGAAGTCGAAGTGGTTTGCCTGCCGGGCCAACTGCCGGAATTCCTCGAAGTCGACCTGGCGAAGATCGAAGCCGGTCAATCGCTGCACGCCAAGGACATCACGCTGCCCGCAGGCGTGACGCTGGTTCCGCACGTTGAAGCGGAAAACCCGGTCGTCGCGTCGGCACCGGTGCCGGCTGGCGCACAAGCCGCTGCTGAAGGCGAAGCAGCAGCTGAGTAAGCTGCAGCAACAAGCCGATCCTCTCGAGCCGTCTCAATAGAGACGGTCGACGTGACCCGCCGCGGTTCGCCCCGGCGGGTTTTTTTTCGTACTTTTTCGTACACTTGCGGATCACGCTCCGGCCGCCAGGCCGTCGAGCATTCAGCGATCTTGCAGGCGGAAATACCAACATGATCAGGTTGATCGTCGGGCTCGGCAATCCGGGCGCCGAATACACGGCGACGCGCCACAACGCGGGCTTCTGGCTCGTGGACCAGCTCGCGCGCGAAGCCGGCGCGACGCTGCGCGACGAGCGCCGCTTCCACGGCCACTACGCGAAGGCGCGCCTCTACGGCGAGGAAGTGCATCTGCTCGAACCGCAGACCTATATGAACCGTTCGGGCCAGTCGGTCGTCGCGGTCGCGAACTTCTTCAAGATCCTGCCCGACGAAATCCTCGTCGCGCACGACGAACTCGATCTGTCGCCCGGCACCGTCAAGCTCAAGCTCGGCGGCGGCAGCGGCGGCCACAACGGCCTGAAGGACATTTCCGCGCATCTGTCGACGCAGCAGTACTGGCGTCTGCGCATCGGCATCGGCCATCCGCGCGACCTGATTCCCGAAGGCGCGCGCGCGGGCGCCAAGCCCGACGTGGCGAACTTCGTGCTCAAGCCGCCGCGCCGCGAGGAGCAGGACGTGATCGACGCGTCGATCGAGCGCTCGCTCGCGATCATGCCCACCTTCGTGAAGGGCGAAACCGAGCGCGCCGTCATGCTGCTGCATCGCAACGGCTGAATTTGCATCGCTGTGTGCATCGATGTGCGCGCCGCGCGTCATGTGCGGCCGCGCAGGTCGTGCACAGGTCATATCGAATGAGTGAAGGAGAGCGTCTTGAGTCGTTTCTGGAGTGACATCGTCCACCGTCTCGTGCCCTACGTGCCCGGCGAGCAGCCGGCGCTCGCGCATCCGGTGAAGCTCAACACCAACGAGAACCCCTACCCGCCCTCGCCGCGCGTGCAGGAGGCGATCCGCGCCGAACTGGGCGAGCACGCCGAGTCGCTGCGCCGCTATCCCGATCCGGTCGCCAAGGGTCTGCGCGCCACCGTGGCAGCGCATCACGGCCTGCGCGCCGATCAGGTGTTCGTGGGCAACGGCTCCGACGAAGTGCTCGCGCACGCGTTCCTCGCGCTGCTCAAGCACGACAAGCCGATTCTCTTTCCCGATATCAGCTACAGCTTTTATCCGACCTACGCGCGGCTCTACGAGATCGAAACCCGCACGGTGCCGCTCGACGAGCAATTCCAGATTCGCGTCGACGACTATCTGCAGCCGAACGGCGGCGTGATCTTCCCGAATCCGAACGCGCCGACCGGCCACGCCCTGCCGCTCGCCGAAATCGAGCGTCTGGTCGCGGGCAACCCGGAGACGGTCGTGATCGTCGACGAAGCCTATGTGGATTTCGGCGCGGAATCGGCGATCGCGCTGATCGACCGCTATCCGAATCTGCTCGTCGTGCATACGACCTCGAAGTCGCGTTCGCTCGCGGGCATGCGCGTGGGCTTCGCGTTCGGCCACGCCGATCTGATCGACGCGCTCAACCGCGTGAAGGACAGCTTCAATTCGTATCCGCTCGACCGTCTGGCGCAGGCCGCGGCGACGGCCGCTTATGACGATGTCGCGTACTTCCGCTCGACCTGCGAGCGCGTGATCGCGAGCCGCACGCGCCTGAGCGCGGCGCTCGAGTCGTTGGGCTTCGAGGTGGTGCCGTCGGCGGCGAACTTCGTGTTCGCGAAGCATCCGGCGCACGACGCCGCCGGAATTGCGGCCAAACTGCGCGAAAAAGAGATCTTCGTGCGCCATTTCAAGCTGCCGCGCATCGACCAGCATCTGCGCATCTCGGTCGGCACCGACGCCGAATGCGACACGCTCATCGAGGCGCTGAAGTCGATCGTGGCCTGATGCCCGTCGCCCGAGCATAAAAAAACGCGCCCTCGGGCGCGTTTTTCATTTGCAGCGTGGATATCGCAGGCGAACTTCAGGCGTTCTTCGCCGCCGTCAGCGTCTCGTACTTCTGCATCAATTGATCCTGCGTTTCGAGGTGCTCGGGATTCTTCGGGATGCACTCCACCGGACACACCTGGATGCACTGCGGCTCGTCGAAATGGCCGACGCACTCCGTGCACTTGTTCGGGTCGATCACGTAGATTTCCGGGCCCATCGAAATGGCGTCGTTCGGGCACTCGGGCTCGCAGACGTCGCAATTGATGCACTCGTCGGTAATCATCAGGGCCATACTTCTCTCGCGTTTCCCTTCAAAAACAAGACATTATAGCGCCGCGGCCCCGCGCCTGCCGACCCTTGCGAGCCTTAGGCCTTCGCGGGTGCGCCACCCAGCGACGCCACCTTGTCCTGCAGGCGTTTTTCGACCGACGGGAACACGAACTTGCTGACATCGCCGCCCAACTGGGCGATTTCGCGCACGATCGTGCCCGAAATGAACTGGTACTGATCCGAGGGCGTCATGAACATCGTCTCGACGTCGGGCAGCAGGTAGCGGTTCATGCCCGCCATCTGAAACTCGTACTCGAAGTCGGAGACCGCGCGCAGGCCGCGCACGATCACGCGCGCGTTGTTGCTGCGCACGAAATCCTTGAGCAGCCCCTTGAAGCTCATGACCTGGACGTTGGGATAGTGGCCGAGCACCTCGTGCGCAATCTCGAGCCGCTCGTCGAGCGTGAAGAACGGCTTCTTGTTGCGGCTGTCGGCAACACCGACCACCAGCGTGTCGAAAATGCTCGACGCGCGACGCACGAGATCTTCGTGACCACGCGTCAGCGGATCGAACGTACCGGGGTACACGGCGACTACCATGAGGCTTCTCCTCTCAACAGAAATGGGGCGCAAACTGTCGTTAACAATGCGTTCACAACTACGGCCTGAACAGCGTGCGCGCGGGCTTGCGCGGCGCAACAGCCGCCCGCCCGTTTTTTATCGAATCTTATCGAACGCGCATTATTCCTCATTTTCGCGTTGCAGCAAATGATAGCGGACCGCGCCCGCCTTGCCCTCGCGTGCGACGCTCCAGCCCGCCAGCGCGGGCTGCGCGGCCGGATCGACGGCCTCGCCCGACTCGACGTAGAGCCAGCCGTCGGGCGCGACGAGCGGCGCGGCGAGTTCGAGCGAGCGCGCGAGCAGCGCGGCATCGCCGAACGGCGGATCGAGGAACACCACGTCGAACGAGCCCGGCGGCAGATTCGCGGCGAGACGCAGCGCGTCGGCTTCGGCGATTTCGATCATGCGGGCGCCGAGGCGCGCCTGGTTCGCACGCAGCTGCGCGGCGGCGCGCGCGCTGCGCTCCACCATCACGACGCGCGCTGCGCCGCGCGACGCGGCTTCGAAGCCGAGCGCGCCACTGCCCGCGAACAGGTCGAGGCAGCGCTGGCCGTCCAGACGCTGGCCGAGCCAGTTGAACAGCGTTTCGCGCACGCGGTCGGGCGTGGGGCGCAGGCCGTCGAGATCGAGCACGGGCAGCGGCGTGCGCTTCCAGTCGCCGCCGATGATGCGGATCGTGTGCGTGCCGCCGCGCGCGGGCGGCGCGGAACGTGCGCCTTGTGGGCGCGGAGAGGATGAACGGGCCATGCGTGTGTGCTGAGTGAATCGGTGTTGAATCGTCGCAGCCGGATCGCCGATGCGCAATCGGGCGCGAAGCGAAGCGGCGTCGGGCATGCGGGCCGGGCCACGGCGCGCGGCGCGATGCCTGTCCGGCCAATCCGCGAACGTTACCACAGCGCTGCGCGCGCGCCGGACGGCTGCCGCAAGGACGCGCACCAGGCCGCCTGATAAAATGTCGTGTTTTCCACGCGTTGCATGCTGAAACGACGTCGATGACCGTCCCTCGGTCAGACCGGCAGCGCGATCCCACCACGCCACAGATCATGTTCAGTTTCTTCAAACGACTCCGCGGCGACAAGAACGCGGAGAACGAGCAGGCCGAAGCCGCGCCGGCTCCCGAAGCCGATGCCGCGCAAGACGATGCGCAAGACGCCGTGCAAAACGCCGTTCGGGAGAACACGCCCGCCGCGCCTGTCACGCCCGCTCCTGCTCCCGTCAAGCCTGTCACGCCCGTCGCGGCCGAACCGGCCGCCGACACCTACGAAGCCGTCGAAATCGTCCCGCCGCCCGCGCCCGACGCCATGGCGAAGAAGTCGTGGCTGACGCGCCTGAAGTCGGGGCTCTCGAAAACGGGTTCGAACATCCAGAGCATCTTCGTCAACGCGAAGATCGACGACGATCTCTACGAGGAACTCGAAACCGCGCTCCTGATGTCGGACGCGGGCGTCGACGCCACCGAATATCTGCTCGAAACGCTGCGCCAGAAGGTGCGCGCCGAGCGTCTGACCGACGCGCAACAGGTGAAGACCGCGCTGCGCCAGTTGCTGATCGACCTGCTCAAGCCGCTCGAACAGTCGCTGATGCTGGGCCGCGCGCAGCCGCTCGTCATGATGATCGCGGGCGTGAACGGCGCGGGCAAGACCACGAGCATCGGCAAGCTCGCCAAGCATCTGCAGAGCTTCGACCAGAGCGTGCTGCTGGCCGCCGGCGACACGTTCCGCGCCGCCGCGCGCGAGCAGCTGACGATCTGGGGCGAACGCAACAACGTGACGGTCGTGCAGCAGGAAAGCGGCGACCCGGCTGCGGTGATTTTCGACGCCGTGAACGCGGCGCGCGCGCGTGGCATCAACGTGGTGATGGCCGATACGGCCGGCCGCCTGCCCACGCAGCTGCACCTGATGGACGAGTTGAAGAAGGTCAAGCGCGTGATCGGCAAGGCTTTCGACGGCGCGCCGCACGAAGTGCTGCTCGTGATCGACGCGAACACGGGTCAGAACGCGCTCACGCAGGTGAAGGCCTTCGACGACGCGCTCGGCCTGACCGGCCTGATCGTCACCAAGCTCGACGGCACCGCGAAGGGCGGCATTCTCGCCGCGATCGCGCGTCAGCGTCCGATTCCGGTGTACTTCATCGGCGTGGGCGAAAAGGTCGAGGATCTTCAGCCGTTCGTGGCCGAGGAATTCGCGGACGCGCTGCTGGGCAACTGATCCGCGCGGCGCGCTTCGATATCGCGCAAAAGAAAAGGGCATCACTCTCGCGAGCGATGCCCTTTTTCACGTCATGTCGCGCTCAACTCCGCGCCATTTGCCGCGATCTTACTCCGAATCGGGCTGCGCTCCCGGCGCCGCGCGCGCGAACGCGTCGAGTTGCACGGCGTAGTCGTGAATGCGCTGGATGGTCGGATAACGCGTCGTGTCGACCTTGAAGCGATGCGCGTTATAGATCTGCGGCACGAGGAACAGGTCGGCGAAGGTCGGCGTATCGCCAAAACAGAGCTTGCCCGTGCGCGGGTCGGCGGCCAGCCGCGCTTCGAGCGTCTCGAAACCCGCCTCGACCCAGTGGCGATACCACGCGTCTTTCGCCGCGTCGTCCACGCCCAGCGTGTGCTTGAGGTACTTGAGCACGCGCAGGTTGTTCAGCGGATGGATCTCGCAGGCGATCTGCAGCGCGAGCGAACGCACGTGCGCGCGGTCGGCGGGCGACTGCGGCAGCAGCGGCGGCTCGGGATGCGTCTCTTCGAGGTACTCGATGATCGCGAGCGATTGCTGGATCGCGTGCTGCTCGTCGTCGACGAAGGCCGGCACGATGGCGTCCGGGTTCACCTTGCGGTACTCGGGCTTCAACTGCTCGCCGCCGTCGCGCACCAGATGCACCGGCACGTACTCATACGACAGATTCTTGAGATTCAGCGCAATACGCACGCGATAGGACGCCGAACTGCGGAAATAGCTGTAAAGCTTCATGCTCTCCTCTCATGCTCCTTGTTGTGGTCGCGCGGTGTCGAGCCGCCGCAGCGCGCCGGGTGCCCGGAGCGCTGCGTCAAACTGGCGGATCGATCAGACCACGCGCACGGCGATCTCGCCGAGGCCGTCCACACCGCCCTTCATCAGGTCGCCCTTCACCACCGCGCCGACGCCTTCCGGCGTGCCCGTGAAGATCAGGTCGCCCGCTTTGAGTTCGAACAGCGTCGAAAGATACGCGATCGTATCGGCAATCGGCCAGATCATCTGCGAAATATCCGAGCGCTGTTTTTCCTCGCCGTTCACCGACAGCCAGATCGCGCCCTTGCCCAGTTGGCCGACCTGCGCCACCGGATGAATCGGGCCGATCGGCGCCGAGTGGTCGAAGCCCTTGGCCGTGTCCCACGGACGGCCGAGCTTCTTCGCTTCGGCTTGCAGATCGCGGCGCGTCATGTCGAGACCGAGCGCGTAGCCATAGACGTGGTCGAGCGCGCTTTCCACCGGAATGTTCTTGCCCGCCTTGCCGATGGCCGCCACGAGTTCCATCTCGAAGTGAACGTTGTTCGACTGGGCCGGATACGGGAAGTCGGCGGCCGCGCCGGGCGGCACGAAGAGGACGGCATCGGCGGGCTTCGCGAAGAAGAACGGCGGTTCGCGGTTCGGATCGTGGCCCATCTCGCGCGCGTGCGCTTCGTAGTTGCGGCCCACGCAGTAGATGCGGCGCACCGGGAAATGCGCGCTGCTGCCCGCGACCGGCACATAGGCTTGCGGCGCCGGTTCAAATACGTAACTCATCTGTTTCTCCGTCTTCGTTCTTCGTGATGGTCGTTCAACGCCGCGCGACACCGCGATCCGCTCGCGCCTCGCCTGCGTAAAACGCGAGTGTAACGCGCTGCGGCGCGCGACGCGGCCAGCCGCTACGGCGCGTGTTCGCAGCGATATTTCAGGGCGTTTCGAAGCTTTCGATGCTTGCGGCCCGGCCGCCGACCGAACGGCTGCGGCCCTTTCACGCCCGGCGGCGTCGGACCGCGCCGCCCGGCTCGTGCGATACTTCCTTCATCCCCGACGACATCAGCCGAACGGCACGCGCAGCCCACGCCGCGCGGCGCGATACCGGCACTCTCGACAGCACGCCCCATGAACGCCCCCGATTCCACCGAGACCTTTTCCTGCGCCCGCTTCATCAAGGAGATCGGCCGCGGGCCGCACGGCGCACGCTCGCTATCATCCGAAGACACGCACGCGCTCTACGCCGCGATGCTCGACGGCCGCGTGCCCGAACTCGAACTCGGCGCGGTGTTGCTCGCCTACCGTCTCAAGGGCGAAACGGCCGACGAACTGGCCGCGATGCTCTCGGCCGCGCACGCGTCGTTCGCGCCCATCGCCGTGCCCGCGGGCGACTACCGCGCGGTCTCGATTCCGAGCTACAACGGCGCGCGCAAACAGCCGAATCTCGTGCCGCTGCTCGCGCTGCTGCTCGCGCGCGACGGCGTGCCGGTGCTCGTGCATGGCGTCCAGACCGATCCGGGCCGTGTCACCAGCGCCGAAATCTTCGCCGCGCTGAATCTGCCCAACGCACGCGATCACGCCGACATCGAGGCGCAACTCGCCGACAAACGTGTCGCATTCGCGTCGATCGAAACGCTTGCGCCGCAACTCGCCCGACTGCTCTCGCTGCGTCGACGCATGGGTGTGCGCAACTCCACGCACACGCTCGTCAAGCTGCTGCAGCCCTTCGCGCAACCGGGCCTGCGGCTCGTGAACTACACGCACCCGCCGTATCGCGAGAGCCTGAGCGCGCTGTTCGCCGCGCATCCCGAAGCGGCCGTGGGCGGTGCGCTGCTCGCGCGCGGCACCGAAGGCGAAGCGGTCGCCGACACGCGCCGCCAGGTGCAGGTGGACTGGCTCCACGACGGCCTCTGCGAAACGCTGATCGAGCCTGAACGCTCGTCGCCGGATGCGCCCGAAGTGGATCTGCCCGAAGGCCGCGACGCGCCGACGACCGCCGCGTGGATCGCCGACGTGCTGCGCGGCGACGCGCCGGTGCCCGACGCCATCGCGCGCCAGGTGGAGACGATCAAGCGCATCGCGAAGCGTTGAAAAATGCCGCCGAAGCGCGGTGGCGCGGGCGTTCCCGACGATCCGCGCATCGCCATCTGAGCGCTTCGTCGCGCATCTTCGCGCAACTTTTCTCGCCGCATCTGCACATTCCCTGTTGACAGGCGCATTCGTCCTGACTTAAATTGTACGAATGCGTTCCTACCCGAACTCCCTCCGAATTACCCTCGGCCGCCTAGCGGCCCTATCGCTACGTCTAGCGTAAGCCAGGCGTAGCGCTGCGCGACCGCTCCCCAGAGCCGGTCGGCAGTCCTCCCAGCAGTTCTCGCAGTACCCCCAACTCGCAGTATCTCTACAACTTGTCGTCTGCATTCGTCCGTCTACCGACGGGACGAGTCGCGAGGTCAAAATGCACGTTGCATGGGCATCGTTCACGTTCGCTTTCGCCGCGCCGGTTACCGCCGTCAGTGTGGCCGTCTTCTTTGCGTCCGCGGTTGCCGCCCGGATGCCGGAAGTCTCTCGCATCGTGCCTCGTCGCCAGCCCGCCAGCCGCTCGCTGCCGACCGCCATCGCATACGACACCATGAAGAACGAGGCCCATCATGTTGCGTAATCCCGCCGAAAAATACCGCCCTTTCCCCGCCATCCGTTTGAACGGCCGCAAGTGGCCGACGCGCACGATCGAACGCGCGCCGATCTGGATGAGCACCGACCTGCGCGACGGCAACCAGTCGCTCATCGAGCCGATGAGCATCGAGCAGAAGACCGAATTCTTCGAGATGCTCGTGCAGATCGGTTTCAAGGAAATCGAAGTCGGCTTTCCGTCCGCTTCGCAGACCGACTTCGATTTCGTGCGCAAGCTCATCGACGAAAAGCGCATTCCCGACGACGTGACGATCGAAGTGCTCGTGCAGTCGCGTGAAGACCTGATCGCCCGCACGTTCGAGGCGCTCGAAGGCGCATCGCGCGCGATCGTGCATCTTTACAACGCGATCTGCCCGTCTTTCCGCAAGATCGTGTTCGGTCAGTCGAAGGAAGAAGTGAAGGCGCTCGCCGTGAACGGCACGCGCATGATCCGCGAGCACGCCGACGCCCACCCGCAGACGCACTGGACCTACCAGTACTCGCCGGAAACCTTCAGCATGGCCGAGCTCACGTTCGCCCGCGAAGTGTGCGACGCGGTCGCGCAGACGTGGCGCCCGACGCGCGATCACAAGATGATCGTGAATCTCCCGGCGACCGTCGAAGCCGCGATGCCCAACGTCTACGCCGACCAGATCGAGTGGATGGACCGCAACCTCGCGTATCGCGACAGCATCGTGCTCTCGGTGCACCCGCATAACGATCGCGGCACCGCCGTCGCCGCCGCCGAAATGGCCGTGCTCGCGGGCGCCGACCGCGTCGAAGGCTGCCTCTTCGGCAACGGCGAACGCACGGGCAACGTCGATCTCGTCACGCTCGCGATGAATCTCTACACCCAGGGCATCGATCCGGGCCTCGACTTCTCGGACATCGACGCCGTGCGCCGCGTGGTCGAGCGCTGCAACCAGTTGCCCGTGCATCCGCGCCATCCGTACGCGGGCGACCTCGTGTTCACCGCGTTCTCGGGCTCGCATCAGGACGCGATCCGCAAGGGCTTCGCGCAGCAGCAGCCCGACGCGATCTGGGAAGTGCCCTATTTGCCGATCGATCCGGCCGATCTCGGGCGCAGCTACGACGCGGTGATCCGCGTGAACAGCCAGTCGGGCAAGGGCGGCGCGACGTATCTGCTCGAACGCGGCATGGGCTTCACGCCGCCGCGCCGCGTGCAGATCGAATTCAGCCACGCCGTGCAGCAGGTCACGGACGCGTCGGGCGCGGAAATGACCGGCGAGGCCATCTGCTCGTTGTTCGCACGCGAGTACTTCGAGACGACGGGTCCGGCGACGCAGGCCGGCGCGGGCCGCGCGCGCTTCGAAGGCCGCGACGTGGCGATTGCCTCGTCGGCACAGATCGACGAAGCCCATGCGCAAGCTGTCGCGGCAGCGTTCGCCGAAGTTGCCGATGAAAGCGTGGAGATCACGTCGTTTGAAACCGCGCGCACCGCGCAAGGCGAAACGGCGGTGTTCGTCGGCGCCCGTGTGGGCGGTCAGGCGCTGCGCCATGGCGTAGGCGTGGCCGGCGACGCGGCCCAGGCCGTGACCGCAGCCGTGATCAGCGCGATCAACCGCGCGGCATGGCAGGCAGTCGACGAACTCGTAGCGGCCTGATCGCGCCACGAACGCGACAAGAAGCGATCAAAAGTTGGAAAGTTAGCAGCAAAAAGCAGCAAACCTGGAGGCGGCGCCGTTGAGCGCCGGCGGCAAAACGGGCCGCTGGCGTGCGCCCGAAACGCCCTAGACGGCGGATCGGCGAGTGGACTTACCGGATCTCACTCGATCGCGCAACGCGTCGCCTGCCACGCGAGCAGACGCCAGTGGCCATCCTCCTGCGTCTGGATCGCCGTGTAGGCAATCGGAAACAACAGCGCGCCGTTGTTCGCTTCCATCTCGATCAGCACGCGCCCCGACACCACGCAGGTCTCGTTGCCCACGGGCAGCACGTCCTGCGACTGGATCTCGATCTGACGGTAGCGCCGGCGCCCCGCCGTGATCGCGTCGATGAACTGCTGCTTGGTCTCGCGTTTGCCGTTCGTGTGAACGAAGAAGACGTTCTCGGACAGCAGTTGATCCAGCGACGTGCCGTCGCCATCCACCATCGCGCGAAACCGCTCGCGCTCCAGTCCGCGAATCGCTTCGATTACTTTTGCCACCATTGCCCGAGCCCCTTGCGCACGACCCCGCGCCGCTCGCGCCGGTTCGCACAGAAGATGTACGCATGCATTTCGCTGAAATTTATACCAGGTTTGGGCGCATGGATACTTGCGATCAAAAGGATCGCCCCGATATGGCTGTCAGAAAGGCCGTTCGCGCTACGCGATCCCGCCTGACGTCTGCACGCACAGTTATGTGACGCGCCGCACGCTCAAGCACGGCGAGCCCTGCGCCGCGATGTCGCATCGCAGCACTTTCGGCGTATTCTGATGTCTATTAGATGTGTTCCGTGAGCAGAATTCGGGCGCGACCGCCAGCGCGGCGCAGTCCCTGAGAGACCCGGTTTTCCAGTCCTGTCAGCGCTTATCCAGTCCCTATTTCCTTGCCGCGACCGCTGCGCGCGGCGCCATCGTTCTAGAGTTTTCCTTCGGTTTGCGGGTGTGCGCAAGCCGCATCGGGCTGGAAAGCCCGTCCTGTCTGCCTCCCGGCTTCTTGTCGAAATCTATCGAAACAACTATTTCGATAGAGAACACGGAACCATGAAGCCCCTACCGACTCCAAGTATTAGCACTCGCTGATTCAGAGTGCTAACATCCAACGTGGAGTCGCAGTCTGACTTTTGCAAGATTCCTGAGGAGTTCGCTACGTGAGCAACGCAATGGCAATGACCCTTTCGGGTACGCTGAACACCAAGCCGGCCAAGGCCGCGGGTTCAGGTGCCCTGGCGCTCGCGAACGCTTCCCTGCTGCCCGGCCAACTGGGCAACATCGACGCCTACATCCAGGCCGTGAACCGGGTCCCGATGTTGACGCCGCAAGAGGAGCGCCAATTCGCGACTGAATTTCGCGAGCAAAACAATCTGGAGTCCGCGCGCCGCATGGTGCTGTCGCACCTGCGCCTCGTGGTCTCGATCGCCCGTAATTACCTCGGCTATGGTCTGCCGCATGCCGACCTGATCCAGGAAGGCAACATCGGTCTGATGAAGGCCGTGAAGCGCTTTGACCCCGAGCAAAACGTACGTCTCGTGTCGTACGCGATGCACTGGATCAAGGCCGAAATCCACGAATACATCCTGCGCAACTGGCGCATGGTGAAGGTCGCCACCACCAAGGCGCAGCGCAAGCTGTTCTTCAACCTGCGCAGCCACAAGCAGGGCCTGCAGTCGTTCACGCCGGAGGAAATCGACGGCCTGGCGCAGGAACTGAATGTGAAGCGCGAGGAAGTCGTGGAGATGGAAACGCGTTTGTCGGGTGCCGACATCGCGCTGGAAAGCCAGACCGACGACGGCGAGGAATCGTTCGCGCCGATCGCCTGGCTCGCCGACTCGCATAGCGAGCCGACCGCCGTGATGGCCGCGCGCGACCGCGACCGTCTGCAGTCGGACGGCATCGCCAGCGCGCTGGAAGCGCTCGACCCGCGCAGCCGCCGCATCATCGAGGCGCGCTGGCTGAATGTCGCCGACGACGGTTCGGGCGGTTCGACGCTGCACGAACTGGCCGACGAATTCGGCGTCTCGGCCGAGCGTATCCGCCAGATCGAGGCAAGCGCGATGAAGAAGATGCGCACGGCACTGGCCGCCTACGCCTAACGCGCCAACCTTGCCAAGCGCCGCCCGCCTCGCGGGCGTGACGCCGACAGCCCCGCTCCGAAAGGAACGGGGCTTTTTCTTTTCCGGCGACAGAAATAAGTACACGTTCACGCCGCCCCTCAGCGTTCCTTCGTAAGATGCTTTCGCATGCCATGCAGTCCTAATCTGATACATGGCTGCAAACATCAGAATGCGACCCCAAAAAATTGATTTCTAGCAAAACGGATCGCATTACTGATCGGTGAGGCAGGCGCTCGCGGCTTCTTGTCACGGTGTCCTGATGACACCACTCCTAGAATCCTTGTACACAACAGGTACACCAATCCGGGCGGCGGCACGGCCTGGCCAGAGAACAAGTTTTAGGGGCAACAGTCATCGTCATGATCTCGACATCCGGCCACGCTGCCCACCCGCGCCCCCTCCTGCGCACACGCATCCTCCAGTGGGCGCGCGGCCCGACCTTCGCGCGCGACATCGTTCTCGTTCTCGCCTTCAAGCTCGTGCTGCTGATGGCGCTGAAGTACGCCTTCTTCAGTCATCCGCAGGCCGAAAACATGAACATGCCGCCAGCCGAAGTTGCCCAGGCCATTCTCTCCGTGCCGGCGCCGGCCGGGACGAACCCTCAACAAGGGGAGCACCATGCCCATTAGCGAAACCGTCGATCTCTCGCGCCTCCAGTTCGCGGTCACCGCGCTCTATCACTTTCTGTTCGTGCCGCTCACGCTCGGGCTCTCGTGGCTGCTCGTCATCATGGAGTCGGTCTACGTGATGACCGGCAAGCCCATCTACAAGGACATGACGCAGTTCTGGGGCAAGCTGTTCGCGATCAACTTCGTGATGGGCGTCACCACCGGCCTCACGATGGAATTCCAGTTCGGCACCAACTGGTCGTACTACTCGCACTACGTCGGCGACATCTTCGGCGTGCCGCTCGCCGTCGAAGGGCTCGCGGCCTTCTTCCTCGAATCCACCTTCGTCGGCCTGTTCTTCTTCGGCTGGAACCGCATGTCGAAGGGCGGCCACCTGCTCACCACCTTCTTCGTCGCGCTCGGTTCGAATCTGTCGGCGCTGTGGATTCTGGTCGCCAACGGCTGGATGCAGAATCCCGTCGGCGCCGAATTCAACTACGAAACCATGCGCATGGAGCTGTCGAGCCTGTTCCAAGTGATCTTCAATCCGGTCGCGCAGGTGAAGTTCGTGCACACCGTTTCGGCCGGTTATGTGACGGCGTCGATGTTCGTGCTCGGCATTTCGTCGTGGTATCTGCTGCGCCGCCGCGACGTGGATTTCGCGCTGCGCTCGTTCGCGATCGCCGCCGGTTTCGGCCTCGCCTCCACGCTCTGCGTGATCGTGCTCGGCGACGAGTCGGGCTATCGCACCGGCGAAGTCCAGCAGGTGAAGCTCGCGGCCATCGAAGCCGAATGGGACACCGCGCCGGCGCCCGCGCCGTTCACCCTCTTCGGCATTCCTAACCAGAAGGAGGAGCGCACCGATTACGCGATCCAGATTCCGTACCTGATGGGCATCATCGCCACGCGCTCGATCGACGAGCCCGTGATCGGCCTGAAGGATCTGATGGGCCGCGCCGAAGTGCGCATCCAGAACGGCATGCTCGCCTATGCCGCGCTGCAAAAACTCAAGCAGGGCAATGCCGATAACGCCACGCGCGACGTGTTCGAAGCGCACAAGGCCGACCTCGGCTACGGCCTGCTCGTGAAGCAGTTCGCGCCCAATGTCGTCGATGCCACGCCAGCCGAGATCAAGGCCGCCGCGAAGCATTCGATTCCGCCCGTCGCGCCGGTGTTCTGGTCGTTCCGCGTGATGGTCGGGCTCGGCATGCTGCTCCTCGCGACCTTCGTGCTGGCGTTCTGGTTCTGCGCGCAGCGCTCGCTGCTCAAGGACAACCGCCGCTGGTTCCTGCGCTGGGCCGTCTGGGCGATTCCGCTGCCGTGGCTCGCCGCCGAATTCGGCTGGATCGTCGCCGAAGTCGGCCGTCAGCCGTGGACCATCGCCGAAGTGCTGCCGACGCACCTCTCCGCGTCGAGCCTCGCGCCCGGCGACGTGTGGCTGAGCCTCGCGGGCTTCGTGGTGTTCTACACGGCGCTGTTCATCATCGAGATCACGCTGATGTTCAAGTACGCGCGCCTCGGGCCGTCCTCGCTGCAAACCGGACGTTACTTCCACGAGCAAGGCGCGGCGGCCGTGACGAACGGCAACCGCGTCGCGTGACGGCTCCCCGAACCCCATCAGGACACACACCATGGACTACGCAACCCTCAAAGTAATCTGGTGGGTGCTGATCGGCGTGCTGCTGATCGGCTTCTCGCTCACCGACGGCTTCGACATGGGCGCAGCCGTCCTGCTGCCCTTCATCGGCAAGACCGATGCCGAACGCCGCATCGTCATCAACACGGTCGGCGCCACGTGGGAAGGCAATCAGGTCTGGCTCATCACCGCGGGCGGCGCGATGTTCGCCGCCTGGCCGCTCGTCTACGCGGCGTCGTTCTCGGGCTTCTACTTCGCGATGCTGCTCGTGCTGTTCGCGCTGTTTTTCCGGCCCGTGGGCTTCGACTATCGCGGCAAGCGCGACAACCCGAAGTGGCGCAACGCGTGGGACTGGGCGCTCTTTATCGGCGGCTTCGTGCCCGCGCTGGTGTTCGGCGTGGCGTTCGGCAACCTGCTGCAAGGCGTGCCGTTCCAGTACGACACCGATCTGCGCGTGACCTACTACGGCAGTTTCTGGGCGCTGCTCAATCCATTCGCGCTGATCTGCGGGCTCGTGAGCCTGACCATGCTCAGCGCGCACGGCGCCGCGTTCGTGAAGATGAAAAGCGACGGCGTGGTGGCCCAGCGCGCGTCGAAGGCGCTGCGCCTGATGGCCGGGCTCGCGGTCGTGCTGTTCGTGGTGGCGGGCGCGCTGGTGGCGACGCTGATCGGCGGCTATGCGATCACCGATGCCGCGCCCTACGACGCCGTCGCCAACCCGCTGCTCAAGAGCGTGGAGCCGGGCGCGGGCCTGTGGATCGCGAACTACATCACGTATCCGTGGATGGCGGCCGCGCCGATCGTCGGCATTCTGGGCGGCGTGATCGCGTTCGCGCTGGCCGGATCGCGGCTGGAGAAGACGGCGTTCATCGGCACCTCGCTGCTGATCATCGGCGTGATCCTGACGGCGGGCTTCTCGATGTTTCCGTTCATCATGCCGTCGTCGCTCGATCCGCGTTCGAGCCTCACGGTCTGGGACGCCACCTCCAGCAAGATGACGCTCGAAATCATGCTGGTGGCCGTCATCATCTTTCTGCCGATCGTGCTCGCGTACACCACCTGGGCGTACCGCATCATGCGCGGCAAGGTGACCGTGGCCGCGCTCGAGGACAAGCGCAATACGATGTACTGATCACCGCACCGTACGCAACACACGCACCATACGCAACACACGCAGGAGTGGACATCATGTGGTACTTCACCTGGATTCTGGGCATCGGCGTGGCGCTCGCCTTCGGCATCATCAACGTGATGTGGCTCGACGAGCATCGCAAGATGGAGATCTCCGGCGACGACGCGCGCTAACGCATCGCGCCGCGCCATGAAAAAAACCGGCAGGCTGGCAACCTGCCGGTTTTTTATTGGGCCGATGATTTCGGCCGACAGCGCGTGATCTCGCGGATCAGCGCTTCATCGGCCTCACGCGCACGCTCAAGCCGGCTGCAACGCCAGTTCGCGCGCGTAACGCGGCGCGGCGTCGCCGACCACGATGTGCAGCGTATCCGCCGACACCCACGCCACGTCGAGCGCGTCGAGCTTCGCGCGGTCGACCGCCGCCGGATCGCGCACGATCACGCGCAGACGCGTGGCCGCGACCGCATCGAGCGAGACGATGTTCGCCGCGCCGCCGAGCACGCTGAGCCAGCGCGACGGGTTCGGATCGAGCGGTCCGGCTTCGTGCGCGGCCGTCGCAGCCTGCGCGGTTTGCGCAACGGCCGGAGCGACCGGCGCGGTGTTCGCCACTTGAGCCACATTGACAGAAACGCCGCCTCGCGCAATCTCACCACGAATCTCATCGGCGATGATGTCCGCTTCCGGCCCGATGATGACCTGCACGCTCTCACCGCCGCGCTTGAGCACGCCGCGCGCGCCGATCGCCTTGAGCGCGGGTTCCGAAACGCGTGCCGGATCGGCCACGTTCAGACGCAGACGCGTCGTGCACGCATCGACCACCTTGAGGTTGGCCGCGCCGCCGAGCGCATCGATATAGCGCGCCGCACGCGAGGCCGATGCCGCGCCCGGCACCGCCACGCCCGACATCGACGCGGCGATTTCCGTGTCGCCCGCCGAGGCTTCGCGGCCCGGCGTCGGCAGATTGAAGCGGCGGATGAAGAAGCGGAACAGCACGTAATACACGACGGCATACGCCGCGCCGAGCGGAATCGCTTCCCAGCCGCGCGTCGAGAGGCCGTAGTTCAGCGCGTAGTCGATCGCGCCCGCCGAGAACGTGAAGCCGAGCTTGATGCCCAGCAGCGAGCAGATCGCCAGCGACAGGCCCGTGAGCACCGCGTGGATCGCGTAGAGCACCGGCGCGAGGAACATGAAGGTGAACTCGATCGGCTCCGTCACGCCCGTGAGGAACGACGTGAGCGCCATCGAGAGCAGCAGGCCCCCGACCATCGCGCGCTTCTCCTTCGGCGCTTCGTGCAGCATGGCGAGACACGCGGCCGGCAGACCGAACATCATCACCGGGAAGAAGCCGGCCATGAAGCCGCCCGCCGTCGGGTCGCCCGCGAAGAAGCGGTGCAGGTCGCCCGTGACCGGCGCGCCGCCCGCCGGCGTGAAGGTGCCGAACACGAACCACACGAGCGAGTTGAGGATGTGGTGCAGCCCCGTGACCAGCAGCAGCCGGTTGAGCAGACCGTACACGAAGGTGCCGATCGCGCCCGCCGTGGTGAGCCAGTGGCCCGCCGTGTCGATCACGCTCTGCACGGGTCCCCACGCATAGCCGAAGATCAGCCCGAGCACGAGACAGACGAGCCCGGTGATGATCGGCACGAAGCGCTTGCCGCCGAAGAACGCGAGGAACTCGGGCAGCTTGATGTCCTTGAAGCGGTTGTACAGCATGCCCGCGACGACACCGGCCACCACGCCCGACAGCACGCCCATGTTGAGCTTGTCGTTGATGTCCTTCATCACGGCGGTCTCGACCAGATAGCCGAGCGCGCCCGCGAGCGCCGCCACGCCGTTGTTGTCCTTCGCGAAACCGACCGCGATGCCGATCGCGAACAGCAGCGGCAGATTGTCGAAGATCGCGCCGCCCGCGTCGGCGATGATCTTGATATTGAGCATGTCGCTCTGGCCGAAGCGCAGCAGAATGCCCGCCACGGGCAGCACTGCGATCGGGAGCATCAGCGCGCGGCCGAGGCTCTGGATCTTGAGAAACGGATTGCCATCCATCGAACTGCCTCCAGTCCCTGTCTCTTGAAGTCTTGCGGCGAGACGTATTGGGTGAGAAAAGCCGGCGCGCGATCGCTGCGCGCGCCGGGGTGTGGTTAGTTTGGAAACCTGATGATTTAACGGTATGACTGCGGGCGACGCGACGCTCAGTCGAGCGGCCAGTTCGCGCGGCTCGCGGCGCGCACGTCCTGCGCCGATTCGAGCATCAGCACGTCCTGCGCGCGGTCGCGGCAGAGCGCGTAATCGAGCTTGCGCACGCGCGCCTTGATCGACGGCACGGAGACCGGATCGACCGACAGTTCCGTCACGCCGAGACCGATAAGCAGCGGCACCGCGAGCGGATCACCCGCCAGCGCGCCGCACACGCCCACCCACTTGCCATGCTTGCGCGCACCTTCCACCGCGATCGCGACGAGGCGCAGCACGGCCGGATGCAGGCCGTCGGCTTGCGCGGCGAGATCGGGCTGGCAGCGGTCCATCGCGAGCGTGTACTGCGTGAGGTCGTTGGTGCCGATCGAGAGGAAATCGGCGTGACATGCAAGCTGGTCGGCCAGCAGCGCCGCCGACGGCACCTCGATCATCACGCCCACTTCCACGCGCGTGCTGCGGCCCGCTTCGCGCGCGAAGGCGTCGATGCGTTCGCGCAGGCGCACGAGTTCGCCCACGTCGGTGACCATCGGCAGCAAGATGCGCAGCGCGCCTTCGGGCTTCACGGCCACGAGGCCGCGCAACTGGTCGTCGAGCAGATCGGGGCGCACCTGCGCGAGGCGGATGCCGCGCAGACCCAGCGCCGGATTCGGCTCGGGCGGCAGCGTCAGATAATCGACTTCCTTGTCGGCGCCCACGTCGAGCGTGCGGATGATCGCCGTGCGGCCCGCGAGCGCTTCCGCGATGGCCTGATAGCTCTGGCGATGCTCCTCGATCGTCGGCGCCGCCTGACGATGGATGAACATGAGTTCGGTGCGCAGCAGGCCCACGGCGTCGGCGCCGTTGTCGACGGCCGTGCGCGCGTCGTCGAGCGTCGCGATGTTGGCCGCCACTTCCACCGCGTGGCCGTCGCGCGTGGCGGCGGCTTCGTGCGAGGTGCGGCGGTTCGCTTCACGCACGCCCGCGAGGCGCTGCTTCTCGGTGCGCGCGCGTTCGATGTCGGCGGCGCTGGGCGCGAAGGCGAAACGGCCCGCGCTCGCGTCCACGATCACCTGCGCGCCTTCCTCGATCTGATGCAGCGCGTCGCCGAGCGCGACCAGCGCCGGAATGCCGGCCTGACGCGCGATGATCGCCGCGTGCGAGGTCGCGCCGCCGCGCGCCATCACGAGCGCCGTCACGCGCGTGCGGTCGAGCGTGGCGAGATCGGAGGGCGTGAATTCGTCGGCGGCGAGCACGGCTTCGTCGGGCAGTTCGCGCTGCGCTGCGCCGTTCGCGCCCGCCGCGCCGTTCGTATAAGCGAGCGAGCGCAGCACGCGCTTTTCGAGGTCGCGCAGATCGGCGGCGCGCTCCGCGAGCAGCGGATCGTCGACCTTGCCGAGCACGGCGATCTGCGCGCGGATCGCCTCGCGCCACGCGAAGCCCGCGCTCTTGCCGAGGCTGATGAGATCGCGCGCGGCGTCGATCAGCGTGGGATCTTCGAGCAGCACGCGATGCATCTGGAAGATGCCCGCTTCGCCGATCGCGCCGCGCTGCGAAGCCGTGCGCACCGACGCTTCGAGTTCGGTGTCGATGGCCGCGACGGCCTTGTCGAGCAGACGGCTTTCCGACGCCGACGAGCCGCTCGCGAGTTCGGGCGGCGTGAGGTCGGCGTCGTCCCAGCGGACCAGCTTGCCGACCGCCACGCCCGGCGCGGCGCATACGCCCGTGAGCGTATTCGGTGCGGCTTGTTGCGTGGCTGGCGTGCTTTGCGTGCTGACAGTGGCAGGCGCAGGCGAAAGCGCGCGCGCGGGCGTTTCGGAGACTTCGCCCGGCGCTTCGCGCAGCAATTCACCGGCCACGGCATCGACGGCCTTCTGCGCGTCGCGGCCCATGCCGACGAGTTCGATGGTCGCGCCCTCGCCCGCGCCCAGCGCGAGCAAGCCGACCACGCTTTCGATGGCCGCCTTGCGCTCGCCGAACCGCACCTCGACGCGCGCCTCCAGGCCGCGCACCGCTTCGCGCGCCCGCGCCGCGGGCCGCGCATGCAGCCCGCCCGCGTGGGCGAGCGTCACGTTGCGGCGCACTTCGTCCATCACGACATTGGTGACGCTGGCCTCGACGGCCGCGCCGTCGCGCGCGCGCAGCACGAGCAGCGGCGTCTCGCCCGCCCGCACGTGGCCCGCGCCCGCGCGCTCCACGACTTCGAACGCATCGGAGTTCGCGACCGCGATCACCGAAACGAGGCTCGGCGCACGACACGCCACGACATCGAGATCGAACTCGATCAGCAGATCGCCACGGCGCACCTGCGCGCCCTGCTCGACCTTGGGCGTGAAGCCCTTGCCGTTCAATTCGACCGTGTCGATGCCGATGTGCACGAGAATCTGCGCGCCTTCGGCGCTTTGCAGCGTGACGGCGTGGCCGGTGCGCGCGAGGTGCATGATCGTGCCGTCGCAGGGCGCGACAAGGCGGCCGACCAGCGGATCGACGCCGATACCGTCGCCGAACAGGCCTTCCGAAAACACCGGATCGGGCACCGACGCGAGCGGCACGACCGGCCCGGTGAGCGGCGCGACCAGTTCGACGCGCACGGCGGAATGTTCCGGGTTCATCAGGCGGGACTCCTGGATGCGTTCCATCAGCTTTCCAATCTAGTGGGTTTCGGTGACTTTGTTCAGGAAGCGCGGCTCGTCGGGATTGCGTCCGCGAGCGGCGGCGAGACCCGCCGCCATCACGTAGAACGACAGGATCGCGGCGATCGGATCGAGCGACGCATCGGCGGCCGTGACGAGCGGCAACGTGGCTTCCGGCACGTCGGCGGGTGCGGCGAGCAGCACGCGCGCGCCGCGCTTTTGCATGTCGCGCGCGAAGTCGACGAGACCGGCCTGCTCCGGTCCGCGCGGCGCGAACACGAGCAGCGGATAGTCGCGGTCGATCAGCTCCATCGGGCCGTGACGCACTTCGGCGCTCGAAAACGCCTCGGCCTGGATGCTCGACGTTTCCTTGAGCTTGAGCGCGGCTTCCTGCGCGATCGCGAGACCCGGACCCCGCCCGATCACGAGCATCTGCTTGACGTCGCGCAATTCGTCGACGGCCGACGACCAGTCGAGCGTGCCCGCGCGTTCGAGCGCCTCGGGCAAGGCGCGCACCGCGTCGAGGAAGGCCGCGTCGCGCTGCCAGAAGGCCACGAGTTGCGCCGACATCGCGAGCATCGCGATATAGCTCTTGGTGGCCGCGACGCTCAACTCGGGACCGGCGAGCAGCGGCAGTTCGTTGCCCGCGGCTTCGGCGAGCGGCGAACCGGCGACGTTGACCATCGACGCCGTCAGCGCGCCCGCTTCGCGCAGCACGCGCATGGTGGCGACGAGATCAGGACTCCTGCCTGATTGGGAGAAAGCAAGGCCGAACTGGCCCCGCACACGTAAAGGCGCCTGCTGGAGCGTCGCGATCGACATGGGAATCGAGGCGACCGGCACGCCGAGGCGGCTCATGGTCAGCGCGGCGAAATAGCTCGCCGCGTGGTCCGAGCTGCCGCGCGCGACCGTCAGCGCGACCTGGCGCGGCTCGGCTTGCAGCACGCCCGCGAGCGCCTCGACGCGCGAGGTGTCCGCGAGCTGCGCGGCGACGACGCCGGCCGAGGCCAGCGCTTCTTTAAGCATATTCGACAATCGATTCTCCTTCGACATAGGTCGCGGTAAGCGCCAGATCGCGGTCGAACACGTTGACATCGGCCCATGCGCCGCGCACGAGGCGGCCACGGTCTTCGATGCCGAGGTAGTCGGCCGCGTAGCGCGACAGGCGCGCGGATACGTCCGCGATCGGCAGGCCGAGCGACACGAGATTGCGCAGGGCCTGGTCCATGGTGAGCGTGCTGCCCGCGAGCGTGCCATCGGCGAGGCGCACGCCGCCGAGGCACTTCGTCACGTGCTGGCTGCCGAGGCGGTATTCGCCGTCGGGCATGCCGGTGGCCGAAGTGCTGTCGGTCACCACATAAAGGCGCGGAATCGCGCGCAGCGCCGCGCGGATCGCCCCCGGATGCACGTGCAGCAGGTCGGGAATGATCTCCGCGTATTCCGCGTGTGCGAGCGCCGCGCCGACCAGCCCCGGATTGCGGTGGTGCAGCGGCGACATCGCGTTGAACAGGTGCGTGAAACCGCAGGCGCCGTGCTTGAGCGCGGCCACGGCGTCGTCGTAAGTGGCAAGCGAATGGCCGAGCTGCACGCGCACGCCGCGCGCCGCCATCTCGCCGATGATCTCGATATGGCCCGCGATTTCGGGCGCGACGGTCACCACGCGGATCGGTGCGATGGCGAGGTACTTGAGCACTTCGTCGAGCACGGCCGACACCGCCGCGTCGGGCTGCGCGCCGAGCTTGCCGGGGTTGATGTACGGCCCTTCGAGGTGCACGCCCAGCACGCGGGCCGCGCCCGGCGTGCGCTGGCGCGCGACGTCGCCGAGACCCGCGACCACGCTCATCAGTTCGTCGCGCGGCGCGGTCATGGTGGTGGCGAGCAGGCTCGTGGTGCCGAAACGCGCGTGGGTGCGCGCGATGGTTTCGATGGCGTCGCCCGCTTCCATCACGTCGGCGCCGCCGCCGCCGTGCACGTGCAGGTCGATGAAGCCCGGAATGATGTACGGCGCGTCGTTCTTCGACGGATCGGCGGCCTCGCCCTGGATCGACGTGATACGGCCGTTCTCGAACGACAGCGTGCCGTTGATCCAGCCCTCGGGGGTGAGAATATTTCCGCTCAGCATGAGATTTTTCCGATGGTGCGCGCGGCGTTGGCCGGCGCGCGATAAGTCGTTACGTCGATGTCCATGAGAGAGTCCTGACGCGGCTGTGCGTTCCGTCCGACTTTGCGTCCGAGTGCGTTTTTCTTCATCACGTTCTTCATTGCCGAAGCTCCGCGACGAAGTCGTAGTAGCCGTCGCGGCAGTAGGTATCCGTCAGTTCGATCGCGCGCTGGTCGGGCGAAAAGCCCACCCGCGTGATCACGAGCAGCGCCGCGCGCGGTTCCACGCCCATCAGCGCGGCGATCTCGCCGGTCGCGTTCACGGCGCGAAAGTGCTGCAGCGCGCGCACGACCGGCTCGCCGCGCGACTCCAGATACGCGTACAGCGAGCCGTCGATCAGCGCCGGATTCGGCACGATCGACACGGGCAGCGCCGAATGCTCGACGGCCATCACGGTCCCGTCCGCGCGGCGCAGCCGCCGCAGACTTGTAACCGACGCGCCCGGCGACAGGCCGAGCTGGACGATTTCCTCGCGCCGCGCCGGGCGCACTTCGCGTTCGAGCCAGACCGAATCGGCGGTGAAACCGCGCTGCTCCATCTTTTTCGTGAAGCCGGTGAGGCGCGAGAGCGGGTCCTCGACGCGCGGCGTGATGAAGCTGCCCGCGCCGCGCGCGCGCCGGATCAGACCCTGCTCGACGAGCAGCTCGATCGCCTTGCGCGCGGTGATGCGCGACACGCCGATGGCATCCGACAGCGTGCGCTCCGAAGGCAGCGCCTCGCCGGCCGACCACACGCCGCAGTGAATCGCCGTGGCAAGGTTGCGCGCCAGCTGCAGATAGAGCGGCGTGACGTTGCGCGCATCGGGCATCAGGGCAGACCAACGGGTTTCCATGGAACTCCGGCCAGCGGGGGATAAATCGTGGGGGCGCCCGGACGGCTCGGCATCGGTGCTCGGCGGTCCGGTTCGAAAGCGAGCCCATTATATAACCACAATAATACCAGTCAACGCGTGCGACGCTCTTTCCACGCCCAGAAAAATATCACGCAGAATCAACGATTTACACGAACACATAAGGCTCGGAGCGGGGTATAAACGGCCTCGGTATTTTCCCTGGAGAGCCCACTTTCGGGCTCCAGGCACAGGACCACAACGCCGGAAATTGACGTTTCTGAGCACACCACCGTGATACCGCAGTAGGACCAATATCCCCACCCGCGGAGAAAGAACAATATCGCCTGGCGTCGACATCCCATATAGTGGCATCTGACCAATATCAACGAATGACGACGGGGTAAGAAGGTTGTCAAACGATTCCGACACGAGACGGCATGCAGAAGCCGTCCTGCAGTTCAATCGCTTCTACAGAAAGTTCCTGGGCACACACGTCGGCGGCCTGCCGCCCATGCCCTACTCCTTGACCGAAATGCGCATCCTGCGCGAACTGGCGAGCGGCGGTGCCGACACCGCTGCCGCGCTCGCGCGCAATCTCACGCTCGATTCCGGCTATCTGAGCCGCATCCTGACGGGATTCGAGCAGCGCGACCTGCTCGCGCGCGAGCCCTCGAAAGCCGACGCGCGTCAGACGCTGCTGCGTCTGACGCACGCTGGCCAGGCGGCCTATGCCGCGCTCGCGGCGGCGGCCGTCGGCAATATCGAGAGCGTGCTGGCCAGGCTCACCACGGACGAGCAGGCGCGGCTCGTCGACGCGATGCGGGTGGTGCAGCAGTTATTGAGCTAGCGATTGAGTTGGCCATCGAGCCCGCTGGCGACGCTTGCGCCGCGCCAAATAAAAAAGCCGCTTCTTTCGAAGCGGCTTTTTCGTTTGCGGCAGTGAAGCTTAGAACGACGGGACCATCGAGCCCTTGAATTCGTTCTTGATGAACTGGCGCACGTCTTCCGACTGGTAAGCGGCGACCAGCTTCTTCACCCACGGCTTGTCCTTGTCCTGCGCGCGCACGGCGATCAGGTTGGCGTACGGGCTGTGGATGTCTTCGATCGCGATCGCGTCCTTGGTCGGCTGGAGGCCGGCGGCGAGCGCGTAGTTCGTATTGATCACGGCGGCGTCGACGTCGCCGAGCGCGCGCGGCAGTTGCGCGGCGTCGAGTTCGACGAGCTTCACCTTCTTCGGGTTCGACGCGACGTCGAGCGGCGTGGCGTTATTGCCGTTCACACCCGCGCCGGCGCGCAGCTTGATCAGGCCCTTGCTTTGCAGCAGGAGCAGCGCGCGGTTTTCGTTCGACGGATCGTTAGGCACGGCGACCTTCGCGCCTTGCGGCAGGTCGTTCAGCGACTTCAGCTTCTTCGAGTACACGCCGATCGGCGAGATGTACGTCAGGCCGGCGTTCACGAGCTTGTAGCCGCGCTGCTTGATCTGGCTGTCGAGGTACGGGCCGGTCTGGAAGCTGTTGGCGTCGAGGTCGCCCGAATCGAGCGCCGCGTTCGGCTGCACGTAGTCGTTGAACTCGATGACCTTGACGTTCAGGCCTTCGCGCTTCGCGACCTTCTGGACCACGGCCCAGACTTGCGCGTCCGGACCCGACACGGTGCCGACCTTGATGACCTGGTCGTCTGCGTGTGCGCCGAAGCTGGCTGCGAGCGTGGTGGCGGCGAGGCCGGCGAGGAGAGCTTTAATCAGATTTCTGCGCTGCATGGAGAGTGATTCCCGCTTGTTCCGTACTTGGTGCGTATGTGACGCGTGATTTATCGCGTGTCTCGCCGCGTGGTCGCGGCTGTCACGGCGCCGATCGCGGCGGCGTCATGCGCCGCGCGTCCGCGCAGTCATAAATGATCCCATATGATGGCCGCCCCGCGAAATAAAGAAATCGCATACGGGTATGCCGGTGGCGCCAGTCGGTGCAACCGCGCGCCGTGTCCGGCATCGGCGAAGACGTGCTCAGCTATTGATATCGAGCAGGATCTTCAGGTCGTGGAGCCACGGCGTGACGCCCTGGCCGTCGCGCGCGAAGAGGCGCAGCTTGCCCGTGGTGTCGAACACATAGCTCGCCGCCGTGTGGTCCATCGTGTAGTTGTCGGGCGAGGTGCCCGGCACCTTCGCGTAGTAGACGCGGAAGTCCTTCGTGATCTGCTTGAGCTGCTCGTCGTTGGCCGGGCGCAGCGCGATGAAGGTCGGATCGAAGGCGGTGACGTACTGGCTCAGGATCTCGGGCGTGTCGCGTTGCGGATCGACGCTCACGAAAATCACCTGCACGCGCTTCGCGGCATCGGGCCCCAGCTGCTGGAGCGCCTGCGACAGCTCGGCCATCGTGGTCGGGCAGACGTCCGGGCAATGCGTGTAGCCGAAGAACAGCACGACCGCCTTGCCCTTGAAGTCGGCGAGCGTGCGCGTCTTGCCGTGCGAATCGGGCAGCGAGAAGTCCTTGCCGAACTGCGTGTTGCCCGTGATGTCGAGATTCGAGAACGACGGCGGCTGCTGGCCGCATCCTTCGAGCGCGAGCGTGCCGCCCACGAGAGCGGTCGCCGCGAACGCGACGACCGTGGCGCGCGCGAGGCGCGCAAGCGAAGTGCGGACCATCGCGTTACGCCCCGATGAGTGCGTGCACGTAATGATCGACGAGCAGCGCGACGAACAGCAGCGAGAGATAGATGATCGAGTAACGGAACATCGCGCGCGCGAGGTCGTCCGAGTACTCGACATAGATGCGCCAGGCGTAGGCCAGGAAGATCGCGCCGAGCAGCACGCCCGACACCAGATACAGCAGGCCGCTCATGCCCGAGATATAGGGCATCAACGTAACCGCGAACAGGATCACCGAGTACAGCAGGATGTGCAGGCGCGTGTACTTCTCGCCGTGCGTATTCGGCAGCATCGGCAGGCCGGCGTTCTCGTAGTCCTTGCGGCGATACAGCGCGAGCGCCCAGAAGTGCGGCGGCGTCCAGACGAAGATGATCAGCACGAGAATCCAGGCGTCGCCGGGCACGTGGCCGGTGACCGCCGCCCAGCCCAGCGCGGGCGGCATGGCGCCGGAAGCGCCGCCGATCACGATGTTCTGCGGCGTGGCCGGCTTGAGCAGCAGCGTGTAGATGATCGCGTAACCGATGAAGGTCGCGACCGTCAGCCACATCGTGAGCGGATTCGTGAAGGTGTAGAGCACCCACATGCCCAGGCCGCCGATCACGGCCGAGAACAACAGGATCTGGCGGCTCGTGATCTCGCCGCGCGCCGACGGACGCCACGACGTGCGGCGCATGCGCGCGTCCACTTTTTGTTCGACGAGACAGTTAATCGCGAAGGCTGCGCCGGCCGTCAGCCAGATGCCGACGGTACCGCCGATCAACTGCTTCCAGGGCACCATGCCCGGCACAGCGAGGAACATGCCGATGACCGCGCAGAACACGGCCAATTGGGTGACGCGCGGCTTCGTGAGGGCGAGATACTGCGATACGCGGCTGCCGGGCGACTGGGGGAGGGTTGTACTTTCCATAGGGCGGGATCACACCGCAGCGGTGTCGCGCGCAGGGAGAACGGCGCGGCCGGGGCGGCTACAAGCAATTCGAAAGTTTAGCACGACGAGCAAAAGCAGCAGGATCGCCGCGCCACCGTTGTGAGCCACCGCGACAGGCAGAGGCCATTGCAGGACGATGTTAGAAAGTCCTGTCAGAAACTGGATCGCGACCACGATCAGAACCCAGTTAGCGGGGCGGCGCAACGAGGCATAGCGCCGCATTTTCAAGGCGAACCCTACCAGATACGCGATCACGACGAACGCGAACGTGCGATGCGTCCAGTGGATCGCCACCAGCGCGTCCTGGGTGATGACGTCGCCGTTGCCGTCCATGCCGAGCGCGCGCCAGAGGTGGAAGCCGTGATGGAAATCCATCGGCGGAATCCACGCGCCGTTGCAGGTCGGGAAGTCGGTGCAGGCGAGCACCGCGTAGTTCGTGCTGACCCAGCCGCCCAGCGCGATCTGCGCGATCAGCAGCACGAGGCCGATCAGCGCGGCGGCGCGCCAGCGCGCGGCGTCGGGCTCGTAAGCGGGCAGCGGCGTCATGCGCGCGGCGAGCCACGCGAGCGCGCCGAGCAGCGTGAGGCCCAGCATCAAATGCGTGGTGACGATGATCGGCTGCAGCTTCATCGTCACGGTCCAGGCGCCGAACACGCCCTGCACGACGATCAGCCCGAGCAGCGCCGTGGGCCACCACGGCGAGACATGCAGCGGCATGCGCTTGATGCGCGCGCGCCAGGCGATGGCCGTCTGCGCGATGATCAGCACGCCGATCGCCATCGCGAAGTAACGGTGAATCATCTCGATCCACGCCTTCGACATGCTGACGGGACCGGTGGGCATCGCCAGATGCGCCGCCGCGATCTGCGCGTGCGCGATGAACGGCGACGAGGTGCCGTAGCAGCCGGGCCAGTCGGGGCAGCCGAGGCCCGAATCGGTGAGGCGCGTGAAACCGCCGAACATGACGAGGTCGAGCGTCATGAACGTCGTGAGCCACACGAGCTTGCGAAACTTGTTGTCGTCGGCCTTCACCCAGACCCACGAGAGCGGCAGCAACGCGATGCACAGGCCGATCAGGCCCAGCTCCAGGATAAACATCTTTCTCTTACTCTTCTCTGTCAGACTCGCGCTGCGCACCTTAACCGATGCGGGACCACTTGAGGAGCTTAGTGACGTCTTGTTTGATCTTTGACGGATCCGGCTGGGCCGGGAATCGCATCATCAGATTGCCGTTCGGATCGACCAGATAGATGTGGTCGGTGTCCTTCGTGGTGTCGGTGGCAGGCAGCCACGCGGCCACCGCGACCGGATCGGCGCGCACTATGCGCGTATCCGCGTAGGCCTGCTTGACCTTGTCGGGCACGTTCGCGTCGTCGGTGCGCAGAAACACCGTGACGATGCGCTCGCGCTCCGCGCCCTGGGTCGCGCGCACCTGGCGCATGAAATAGAGCTTCTGCGCGCAGGCGTCGCTGCACGCGCCGCCGTCCACCGTGAGCATCAGCCAGCGGCCGCGCAGCGAGGCGAGCGGCACTTCGCGGCCGTCGTCGCCGGTCACCATCAGCGCGGACGGAATCGTGCGCTGCGGCTCGATCAGCGTGCCGTAGCTCGTGCTGCCGCCCTTCGGCTTGATCACGTAGTACGTGAAATACGAAATGGCGATGGGCGCGCCGCAGATGAGCGCGATGAACAGCAGCATCCAGCGTCCGCGTTGCCACGAACCTTTCTGCTGACCGTTGCCGCCGCGCGCGCCTTGGCGCGCGAGCTGCGATGTATCGGGGGTGTGCGTCGACACGACTTGAACCTCGTTGTTGTCGCTTCCAGTTTGTCCTGCGCTGACGTGCGGCAGCGCGCTTTCCCAAGACCGGCTTCACGGGGCGCGATGCGGTCGCGCCCGGGATGCTCAGGCGTCCTTCGTGCTCTGCATCGGGCCTTGCGTGCGCTCTTTTGTCGCAGCCCGGCGCGCCGCGTACAACCCGAATCCGAACGCCGCGGCCGCCATGCCCCACCACTGGAGCATGTAACCGTAGTTGCGTTCGACGTCGGTGGCGGGCGCCGGCCAGTCGCGCACGAGGCCGTCCTTGAGGGGCGGCACGAAGGCGGTCTGCTGGATCACGAAGGGTTGCAGCGGCAATCCGGTTTCGGCCGCGTAGGAAGCGACGCCGAGATTCTGCCGTATCTTCTGATGCGCTGCAGAGCCGCCGGCACCCAGTTCGTACGCGCGCGAGGCGTCCGCACGCGCGATGCCTTCCACCGTGACCGTGCCCGCGGGCGTGTCATAGGGCGCGATCGTCTCGCGGTTCTCGATGCTGCGCGGCAGCCAGCCGCGATTCACGAGCACCACGCCGCCGCCTTCGAGTTTAAGCGGCATCACGACGTAAAAGCCTGGCTGTTCGTTATAGGGACGATTGTCGAGATACACCACGCGCTCGGGCAAAAACGTGCCGGTCGCGCGCATCCGGTGAAACTGGACGTCCTTGAGCGCGAGCAGCGCCGCGCCCACGGTTTGCGGGCTCGCGTTTTCGTATTGCGTGATCTGCGCCTGGAGCGCCTCCTTCTGATGCGCGCGGTCGCGCTGCCAGAAGCCGAGCCGGATCGTCACGGCCATCACGATCAGGATGAGCAGCGCGGGCACGAGGCGGATTTTCATCGGGCACGTCCGATGCGTGAAATACCGGTGATCGCCGCGATCGAACCCCACCCGGCAATACGCGGTGCCATAATGAGACGGGCGTTTTCAGTCATGCCAACTTCCGTGAACTTCATGCACATCCTGGTCCCTGTTGCGTTCGCGCTGATCATCGCCAGCATGATCTCGGCGCTCTACTTCATGATGCACGACCGGGGCCGCACCAAGCGCATGGTCTGGTCGCTCGCCACCCGCGTCGGCCTCTCGATCTCGCTGTTTCTCTTCATCCTCTTCGCACACTGGATGGGCTGGATTCAGTCCACCGGCATTCCGTACGGCCGCTAATTCGCGCACGCGTTTCCAGCTCGATCGTCAGTTCATCAAACTCAGTGCTTCAAAGACAAAAACGCCGCGCCGACGAGGTCGGAGCGGCGTCTGCATGCTGTTGTTCGCCGCGAAGCGCGCGTCCCGCGCGGCGTGTGTCAGAGCCAGTACACGACGACGTAGAGACCCAGCCACACCACGTCCACGAAGTGCCAGTACCACGCCGCGCCCTCGAACGCGAAGTGATGCTCCGCCGTGAAGTGACCGCGAATCATGCGGATCAGCACCACGGTCAGCATCGTTCCGCCGAGGAAGACGTGGAAGCCGTGGAAGCCCGTGAGCAGGAAGAACGTCGAACCGTAGATGCCCGAGGCGAGCGTGAGGTTCAGTTCGCCATAAGCGTGGATGTACTCGAACGCCTGCAGGAACAGGAAGCACAACCCCAGCACGATCGTGGCCGCGAGCCACGCGATGGCCTTGGTGCGATGGTTCTCGCGCAGCGCGTGGTGCGAGACCGTGAGCGTCGCGCCCGACGAGAGCAGCAGCGCGGTGTTGATGGTCGGCACCGGCCACGGCGTCATCGAGCGGAAGTGCGAGACCAGCGCCGCCGGACCGTTGTTCGGCCACACCGCCGCGAAGTCCGGCCAGATCAGCTTGTAGTCGAGGCTGCCGAGCTGGTGCAGCGCGATCTGGCGCGCGTAGAACAGCGCGCCGAAGAATGCGCCGAAGAACATCACCTCGGAGAAGATGAACCAGCTCATGCTCCATCGGTACGACACGTCGACGCGCTTGCCGTACATGCCGCCCTCCGACTCGGCGATGGCGTCGCCGAACCAGTGATAGAGCGTGAACAGCACCCACAGCAATCCGATCACGACGCCGATCGGCGCCCACGAATCGCCGTTGATCCACGACGCGAGCGAGGCGAGCATGACCAGAAGGCCGACGGCCGCGCTGATCGGATGCCGCGACGGGTGCGGAATGAAGTAGTACGGGCTATCGTTTTGGCCGCTCATGCCTGATTCTCCAATTTCCAGTTGCTCCGGCCGCAGCCGGCTGTATGTCTCTCGTTGTGCTTCTTGTTTGCTGCGTTGTCTGCTCTCTCGCGCACCTTTTCGACCGCTTTCCCCAATACGTCGCGCGGCTTCAACCCACCACCGCGTGCACGATCAGCAACAGCACGACGATGAACAGCACCGCGCCGATGATGCCCGCCGCGATCAGCGCCGCCGGGTGCAGTTGCGCGGCATCGGCTTCGAGGTCCGCGCGCTTGCGCACGCCGAGGAACGACCACGCGACCGCCTTCACGAGCTGCATGAAACCGCCCTTCTTCGCGCTGCCTTCGCCGTTCGTGCCGTGTCCGTTCATGGGCGCTTCACCGCATCCGTGCTGAGTGATCGTCGCGCCGGGCTCACGCGCCCGCCGCCTGCTTCGGCGCAGCCGGCACCGCCGGCTTGTTCAGCTCGAAGAACGTGTACGACAGCGTGATCGTCTTCACATCCTTAGGCAGCTTCGGGTCGATCACGAACACCACCGGCATGCGCTTCGTTTCGTTCGCCTTCAAGGTCTGCTGCGTGAAGCAGAAGCACTCGATCTTGCGGAAATACTCGGTTGCCTGCTTCGGCGCGTAGCTCGGAATCGCCTGCGCGTCGATCGTGCGTCCTTCGTTGTTCGAAATGTCGTACATCACGGTCATGACCTCGCCCGGATGCACGTCGATGCTGCGCTGCTCGGGACGGAAGCCGAGCAGCCCGCGCGCATTCGCGTCGAGCTCGATCGACACCGTGCGCGTCATGTCGACCTGCGTGTTGCGCGCCTCGCGTTCGGTGGCGTCGCGCTGCACGAGATTGTTGATGCCGGTGATCTGGCAGATCGCGCGATACATCGGCACCAGCGCGAAGCCGAAACCGAACATCAACAGCGCGACCACGACGAGCTTCACGAGCATCGATCGGTTGAACGCGCGGTCGTTATCGGCATGCTGCGTGGACATCGAACTTCCTCTTGCGGTAAGACGGCTCGTGCCCCGGCGTCAGTGGCCGGCGAAATACACCTGCTTGACGACGCCGGCCAGAAAGAAGGCCGCGACGATCGCCAGCAGCACGAGGCCGAGCCGACGGTTGCCCGCGCGAATCTGTTCGGGCGTGCGTCTTTTGTCTGAATTGCGGGTCATGCTCGCGCCAGGGTTGGCCGGGTCCAGCTCGGTCATCGTGATGCGCATCGTGAATCGCTCCTCGTTGCGTGCTGCGATGAAAACCGCACAAAGACCGCGGCGTGTTTAGCGGATCGGCGTGATCGCCTCGCGTCGTGCCCGGCACGCGCCGGACACGGGAGGCGAAACGCGGCTTACTCGACCGTCGGCGGATTCTCGAAGGTGTGGAACGGCGCCGGGCTCGGCACGGTCCATTCGAGGCCGGTCGCGCCGTCCCACGGCTTGTCGCCGGCGGGTTCCAGATCGCCGCCGCCGCGATACACGGGCAGCGCCACGAAGAACAGGAAGTACACCTGCGACAGCCCGAAGCCGAATGCGCCGATCGTGATCACCTGGTTCCAGTCGGTGAACTGGGCCGGATAGTCCGCATAGCGGCGCGGCATCCCGGCGAGGCCGACGAAGTGCATCGGCAGGAACGCGAGGTTGAAGAAGAACAGCGAGCACCAGAAGTGGATCTTGCCGCGCATCTCGTTGTACATCCAGCCAGTCCATTTTGGCGACCAGTAGTACCACCCTGAGAACAGCGCGAATAAGGACCCCGCCACCAGCACGTAGTGGAAGTGCGCCACCACGAAATAAGTCCCGTGATACTGGATGTCGAGCGGCGCCATCGCGAGCATCAGGCCCGAGAGGCCGCCGAACGTGAACACGATCAGAAAGCCCACGGCCCACAGCATCGGCGTTTCGAAGGTCAGCGAGCCGCGCCACATGGTGGCGACCCAGTTGAACACCTTCACGCCCGTCGGCACCGCGATCAGCATCGTCGCGTACATGAAGAACAGCTGGCCCGTGACCGGCATGCCGGTGGCGAACATGTGGTGCGCCCAGACCATGAACGAGAGAATCGCGATCGACGCCGTGGCGTACACCATCGAGCTATAGCCGAACAGCGGCTTGCGCGAGAACGCCGGAATCACCTGCGACACGATCCCGAACGCCGGCAAGATCATGATGTAGACCTCGGGGTGGCCGAAGAACCAGAAGATGTGCTGGTACATGACCGGGTCGCCGCCGCCCGCCGCGTTGAAGAAGCTCGTGCCGAAGTGGCGGTCGAACAGCAGCATCGTGATCGCGCCCGCGAGCACCGGCATCACGGCGATCAGCAGGTAGGCGGTGATCAGCCACGTCCACGCGAACATCGGCATCTTCATGAGCGTCATGCCCGGCGCGCGCATGTTCAGGATCGTCACGACGATGTTGATGCCGCCCATGATCGACGAAGCACCCATGATGTGGACTGCGAAAATCGCGAAGTCCATGCCGGGGCCCATCTGCGTGGAGAGCGGCGCGTAGAGCGTCCAGCCCGCGGCCGTCGCGCCGCCGGGCGCGAAGAACGAGCCGACCAGCAGACACGCGGCGGCCGGCAGCAGCCAGAAGCTGAAGTTGTTCATGCGCGCGAACGCCATGTCCGAGGCGCCGATCTGCAGCGGCACCATCCAGTTCGCGAAGCCCACGAAGGCCGGCATGATCGCGCCGAACACCATGATCAGGCCGTGCATGGTGGTGAGCTGGTTGAAGAACTCGGGGCGCATGATCTGCAATCCGGGTTCGAACAGCTCCGCGCGGATGCCGAGCGCCATCACGCCGCCCGACAGGAACATCACGAACGAGAACAGCAGATACAGCGTTCCGATGTCCTTGTGATTGGTGGCCAGCAGCCAGCGCCGCCAGCCGTGCGGCGTCTCGTGCGCGTGGTCGCCATGCACGTGGCCGTGCCCCGCTACATCGTGTCCGATGCTCGACATGAGTCTCTCCTGAAGCGAATTGCTTTGCGTCTCTTACTGCAGTTTGGTCAGGGCGTGCGTAGGCCCGCTCGTACTGCGTACTGCGCGTTCTTTTGAATTCTTATGGACTGCTTGCCGTCGCGGCCGTGTGGCCGGCCGCGCGGCTCAAGCTGCCGGGCTGATCGCCACGCGGCGCGCCTCTTTCGGATCGGCGCCGCCAGTGACGGTTTCCGGCTTCTTCATGATGATGTGGTCTTCGGCGATACCGGCTGCCTTCAGCGCGTCGCGCACGGCTTGCGCGCGATGCTTGGCGAGTTCGGCGTTCGCGTCGGCCTTGCCGCTCGCGTCGGTGTAGCCCGAGAGCGTGAACTTCGCGTCCGGGTGCGCCTTCGCATAGTCGGCGGCGGCCTGGATGGCGTCTTTCGCGTCGGCGGGCAGCGTGCTCTTGCCCACTTCGAAGTAGACGTTCGCGGGCAGCGATGCGCTGCTTTGCGCCGCGCCCGAAGCCTGATCCGCGCCGCTCGCGGCGGCTTGATCGGCGCCCGAGGCAGCCGATGCGGCTTCCGCACCCGAAGCGCCCGCTGCGCCCGACGCACCTGCGGCACCCGCCGCGGCCGTCGCGCCGCCTTCGGGCAGCTTGCCGTTGCGCGCGTCGGCGACCTGACGCGGTTGCAGGAGGTCGCCCATGTGGTTGCCCCACGTATTGCGCTCGTACGTGACGACCGAGGCGATCTCCACGTCGTTGAGCGTGGGCGCCCACGACGGCATCGCGTTCTTGCCGTGCAGCACGATACTCACGTGCTCGGCGATCGGACCGTTCGCGACCTTGCTGCCGTCGAGCGCGGGAAACGCGCCCGCGCCCTTGCCGGTCGGCTGGTGGCACACGGCGCAGTTGGCCGCGTAGACCTTCTCGCCGCGCTCCTTGAGCTCGGCCATCGTGTAGGTCTTGTTCGGGTCGTCGTTGGCGGCGGACATCTTCGCCTTCTGCGTCTGCACCCACTTCGCGTAGTCGTCGTCGGACAGCACTTCGACCACGACCGGCATGTACGCGTGTTCCTTGCCGCACAGCTCGGTGCAGAAGCCGCGATAGGTGCCCGTCTTCTCGGCCTTGAACCACGTGTCGCGCACGAAGCCCGGAATCGCGTCCTGCTTCACGCCGAACGCGGGCACGTACCACGAGTGGACCACGTCGTTGGCGGTCGTGATCACGCGGATCTTCTTGTTGACCGGCACCACGAGCGGGTTGTCGACTTCCTGCAGATAGGTGTCGGTGATCGGCGCGTGGCCGTTCACTTCGGCGCGCGGCGTGGTGAGCGTCGAGAGGAAGCTGATGCCCTCGCCCGGCCCCTTCACGTAGTCGTAGCCCCACTTCCACTGATAGCCGGTGACCTTCACGGTGAGGTCGGCGTTGGACGTGTCCTTCATCGCCACGACGGCTTTCGTCGCCGGCAGCGCCATCAGCACGACGATCACGAACGGCACCACCGTCCAGATGATTTCGACGGTCGTGCTCTCGTGGAAATGCGCGGCCTGATGGCCCTTCGATTTGCGGTGCGCAAAGATCGAATAGAACATGACGCCGAACACGCCGATGAAAATCACCGTGCACAGGATCAGCATCATCGTATGGAGGCTGTAGAGCTCTTCTGCGATGCGCGTGACGGGCGGCTGGAGATTGATCTCGTTGACCGCTGGACCGCCCGGAACGTCTCCGACTGCGAGTGCCGCGCCCGCGACCAGAAGTCCGCTGCACGCGAGCACGCCCTGTAGGGCTCGCTTGATTGTTTTCATAGCTTCCTTACCCATAATTTCCATTCAAACCCTCGACCCCGCAGGAAGGTTTCGCAATCAGGTCGCGCCCTGGGGCGCTCGCGCCGCGACTCGCAAAACGACGCGGCACGCATGAACTCAACCCGCGCGCGCAAGCCACGCACGCAGTTCCCGCGCGAACTGCGCACGCCGATACTGCGGCAGATGCAACCCGACAGCGACCGCCTGGCCGCGGGACACGAGACGCACCGGATCGCGTGGGGTCGCGCCCGGCTCGACCCGGACCCAGCGGGGATTGAATTCGAACTGGGTGAGCGCGTTGGCGCTCATCTGCTCGATCACCAGCCGGTTCGGATATAGCCTGATACGTTCGTAATCGACAGCATGGCGCGCATAGATGGCGAAGGCGCCCCCAACTACCAACAGATCGATTCCAGTGAACGGCAAAACCAGCCAGGCGCCGTGGATCAACAGCAGAACGGCGATCGCGATGGAGACCAGCGCCAGCGACACATAGAACAACACGAATTGCCTGGGCGAAACCGAACAATTGCGCTTCATGGTCCAGTCTTGCAGGACCGGCTCCGCCGAACTCGCCAGCAGATCAGATGTCTGCATCGCTCGCTTCCCCCACTGCAACATCCTCAGACTATCGCCGCTTTGCGCCTTACACAACTGCGGGAGATCTGGACTTGCCGTGTCGGATTTGGGGTCTGTCCGTGCAACAAGCTGACGCATTATAGGCGCGAACCCCAGCCCTCACAAGCAAGCCCCGATCTGCCTAAAACCCTTACCAGACGGCACTTCCAGCGATTTTTCAACAAAATTTCGGGGGCTTTTCAGGCGCTAATTTCAGGCATAACGAAAGCCCCCTTACCACGTCAGCGATTCCTTGTCGGACCGCGTCCGATATCTTCGATCCGCACGATCCCGTGGCCTTCCGCAGTCGTGCGCGGGACGGCCTTCCAGGCGTGTCCGTAGATGATCTCGAAGGTGAGCGGGATGGTCCCGGCGTTCGGCCCGTCCTTCAGGCGGCGCGCCTCCAGTGCCTCCAGCAACGCGCGATACAGCTTGCGCGGCGCGAGCTTCCCGGCATCCGACGCCTCCGTGCCGAACGCTTCCGAACCAAACGGATAAGCGCCCCAGCGGCGCACATCGGCGAGCAGTTTCTCCGGCGACTTGTAGGTGACGGTGAGCGTCTCCTGGTCCATCACCGGAATCTCGAAGCCGTTTTCGACCAGCATGTCGCCGAGATCGTGCATGTCGACGAAATCGATCACGTGCGGCTGCGTGGGCACGCCGTGCGCGGCCTCGACTTCGGCATAGGCGCCGCGCAGCTCCTTGAGCGTGTCGGGGCCGAGCGTGCTGAACATCAGCAGGCCGTTCACCTTGAGCACGCGCTGCCATTCGCCGAACACGAGGTCCGGGCGCGGATGCCAGTGCAGCGCGAGGTTCGACCAGAGCAGCTCGAACGCGCCGTGCGCGAACGGCAGTTCGGCGAAATCGGCCTGCGCGAAACGCGGACCGCGTGCGCCGAGCGCCCGGCCGATCGAGGCGGGAAGGAAGCGGCGCCAGCTGGTGTCGCCGGCGTCGTGCGCGCAGGCGCGCTCGAGCATGGCAAACGAGAGGTCGGCGCCGAATACCGGCGCTTCGGGGAAGCGCTCGCGCAGATTCGGGAGGTCGTCACCGGGGCCGCAGCCCAGGTCGAGCACGGCTGCGGGGCTCACCTTGATGTAGTCGAGGCGCTCGCGCATGCGGCTCGCGATTTCACGCGGCAGGAACGCAACCTCGTCGAACGCCGCCGCGCGACGATCGAAAATCCGCTGCACATGGCGCGGATCATAGGCCGGACGGCCGGGTCTGGGGTGAGACGGGGACATGTCGGTCGTATTGGCGAAGTCTGCGAAGTATACTCGCTCACTCCCATCCTTTCAGTTCACGAGCCCGCTTCGGGCCGCCCTTCGATGCCGCCGCCGCCCGCTTCGACGTCCCCTTCGACGTCTCTTGAGTCGCCCGCCTGGCGACGCGCCTGTGTCTGGAGCCGATTTCAGGCCCTGCCGCGCGTCTGTCAGAGCGTGCGAGCGCGTTGGCCGCGGCTCGCCCACTTCGTGCTGCCCAATCCGTGCCCATTATGCGGCAATTTGACGCGAGGCAGTTTCAGCGTGTCCGGCGCTTCCAGCGTGCGCAGCGTGCTCTGCGAAGGGTGCGATGCCGCGTACTGGAACGAAGCGCGGCTGCGCTGCGCGGTCTGCGCGCTGCCGCTGGCGAGCGCCCGGCGCACGAAGAACACGGCGGACGCGGCGGACGGGACACGCGGCCGGTATTGTTGTGACGCTTGCGTGAAAACCCCGCCCGCGTTCGACGCGACGCTCGCGCTCGCCGACTATCGCGCGCCGCTCGACGGTCTCGCGCGCGGGCTGAAGTTCCGCGCACGGCTTGCGCTGGGTGAAGAATTCGCGCGGCGGCTCGCGCTCGCCGCCGAAGACGCGCTCGACGTCGACTCGAACCCGGATGTGCCCGACCTGATCGTGCCCGTCCCGCTCTCGCGCGAGCGCCTGATCGAGCGCGGCTACAACCAGGCGTGGCTGATCGCGAAGCCGCTGGCCCGCGCGCTCGGCACGCGCGCCAGCGCCACACTGCTGCGCCGCACGCTGCACACGGCGCCGCAATCGAAGCTCGACCGCGAAACGCGCCGCCGCAACGTGGGCCGCGCGTTCGCACTGACGCGGGCCGATCTGCGCGGCCTGCACCTCGGCGTGGTCGACGACGTGATGACCTCGGGCGCCACGCTCGACGCCCTCGCCCACACGCTCAAGGCCGCGGGCGCGCGGCGCGTGACGAATTTCGTCGCGCTTCGGACGCCGAAGGACTGAGCGCTCACGGCTCGCCATCCGCATCGTTTTTATCGTCTTTTACTGTCTTTTCACGAGTTTCATCATCATGTTCAACGTCGTTCTCGTCGAACCGGAAATCCCGCCGAACACCGGCAACGTCATTCGCCTGTGCGCCAACACGGGCGCGCGGCTGCATCTGATCGAGCCGCTCGGCTTCCCGCTCGACGACACGAAGATGCGCCGCGCGGGCCTCGACTATCACGAATACGCGCAGATGCACGTGCACGCCAACTGGGACGCGTTCGTCGCGAAGGAAACGCCCGATCCGGCGCGCATGTTCGCGTTCACCACGCGCGGCTCGGGCCGCTTTCACGATCACGCGTTCCTGCCCGGCGACTGGTTCGTGTTCGGCGCGGAGACGCGCGGCCTGCCCGACGGCGTGCTGGAGCGCTTCGCGCCCGAACAGCGCGTGCGTCTGCCGATGCGGCCTGGCAACCGCAGCCTGAACCTCTCGAACACCGTCGCGGTGGTGGTGTTCGAGGCGTGGCGTCAGGCCGGTTTCGAAGGCGGGGAATAAGGACGGATCGATCGAATGCGTGCTTATTGAGCACGCAATTCGCGCGCATACCGCGCGAGCATCGCGTCGTCGAAGCACGCGAAAATCACGCGGTCGAGCGCCGGATACGCGGGCAAGGCGTCGATCACGGTTGCGACCGCAATCGTCACCGCTTCGTCGGGCGGGAATCGATACACGCCGCAGCTGATCGCCGGAAACGCGATGCTCGTCACGCCCGCGTCTCGCGCGACGTCGAGCGAGCGCCGGTAGCACGAAGCGAGCAGAAACGCCTCGTCGCGCGCGCCGCCGTTCCAGACCGGGCCGACGGTGTGAATCACGTGTTTCGCGGGAAGCCGGTAGCCGGCGGTGAGTTTGGCGTCGCCGGTCGGGCAGCCGTGCAGCGTCTCGCACTCGCGCAGCAGATCGGGGCCGGCCGCGCGGTGGATCGCGCCGTCCACGCCGCCGCCGCCGAGCAGCGAGGTGTTGGCGGCGTTCACGATGGCATCGACGGCGAGCGTCGTGATGTCCACGACCCGCGCCTCCAGCGTGCAATGTCCGATGGTGAGCATGACGGTCCTCCTTGCGCGATCACGCGCAACGTTGCGCATTCACGGCGAAGGCGCAACACACCACGCGCCCCGCGCCGCACGCAAATCGGCGCATGAATCATGCGCCGCTCCGGACTACTCCGCCTTCGCGTCGCGCCTGAGCAGGGCGCTCACGGCGTCGCGCGGCGCCACGCCGTCGAACAGCACGGCGCATACCGCCTCGGTGATCGGCATGTCGATCTGATGCGCGCGCGCGATCGCCAGCACGGCGCGCGCGCAGCGCACGCCTTCGGCCACATGGCCGAGCGCGCCGAGAATGTCGTCGAGCGTGCGCCCGCTCGCCAGCTGCTTGCCGACGGTGCGGTTGCGCGAGAGGTCGCCGGTGGCGGTGAGGATGAGGTCGCCGAGGCCCGTGAGACCGGTAAAGGTTTCCGCGCGGCCGCCGAGCGTGACGCCCAGACGGGTCATTTCCGCGAGCCCGCGCGTGATGAGCGCGGCGCGCGCGTTCAGGCCCAGCCCGAGACCGTCGGAAATACCGGTGGCGATCGCCAGCACGTTCTTGACCGCGCCGCCCACTTCCACGCCCACGACGTCGTCGCCGGTATAGATGCGCATCGCGCGGTGATGGAACGCGGCCAGCGTGCGCTCGCGGCAGTCGGCCGAAGTACTCGCGACCGTGAGCGCGACGGGCAGGCCCTCGGCCACTTCGCGCGCGAAGCTCGGGCCGGACAGCACGCCGTTGCTCGCGTGCTCGGGCAATTCCGCCGCCACGACCTGATGCGGCATCAGTTGCGAGCCGGCGTCGAAGCCTTTGCAGAGCCAGACGAAATGCGCGGGCACGCGGCCCAGGTCGCGCATCGTGCGCAGCATGTCGCTCAGGCCCGCCACGGGCGTGCCGAGCACGACGAGATCGGCCTCGCCCGCGCCGTGGTCGAGCGCGGCGGCGAGGTCGGTTTCGTACTGAAGAGATTCAGGCAGCGAGACGCCCGCGAGATAGCGGGCGTTCTCGTGCGTTTTGCGCAGGGCGTCGACGAGCGCGCCATCGCGCGCCCACAACACCGTGTCATGCGCCTGGGCCAGATGCCCTGCCAGCGCGGTGCCCCACGCTCCGGCGCCGAGAACGGCGACTTTCATTCCGATACTCCGCACCGGTTGGTTCGATCAGCGATCAAAAAACGATTAATGCGTGGCGTTGCTGGCGCCGTCCTGCTGCTGCGCGATCTGCTGCAGGCGTTGCTCGTAGAGCGCCTGGAAGTTGATCTCGGCGAGATGGATCGGCGGGAAGCCCGCACGCGTGATCGCGTCGGCGATGTTCGAGCGCAGGTACGGGAACAGGATGGTCGGGCAAGCGATGCCGACGAGCGGATCGACCTGTTCAGCCGGGATGTTGCGGATGTCGAAAATGCCGGCCTGCTTGGCTTCGATCAGGAACGCAACCTTGTCCTTGACCTTGGCGGTGACCGTGCCGGTGACGAGAATCTCGAACACCGATTCCGCGAGGCGCTCGGCCTTGACGTCGACTTCCACTTCCACCGACGGCATGTCCTGCTCAAGGAAGATGGCCGGCGAGTTCGGCTGCTCGAGCGACAGGTCCTTGAGGTAGATGCGCTGGATGTTGAAGAACGGCTGGTTATTCTCGTCAGACATGGTGTTTGGCTTCCTGATTGATTGAACTGCGGCTGCACAGTATCGCAAGGTCTCGCAATGATGCGAGCCTGCACGGCGCAGCCGCACTGAGCAGCAACAAACGACAACACGCCCGCGCGAACCGTTTCGGCTCGCGCGGGCGAAACCTGGGGCGCTTTTACCGCGCCCAAGCCGCCCTTTCGGGGCGGCGGATGCATCGGACCGACGTTCAGCCCGAAAAATCAGGCCGTGGCTTCGAGCAGCGGCATCAGGCCGCCGGCACGATCGAGCGCGGAGAGGTCATCGTAACCGCCCACGTGCGTCTCGCCGATATAGACCTGCGGCACCGTGCGACGGCCGGTGCGCGTCATCATTTCTTCACGGCGCGCCGGATCCCGGTCGATCAGCACCTTCTCGATGTGTTCGACGCCGCGCGACTTTAAAAGACGTTCGGCCATCTGGCAATACGGGCACACCTGGGTGCTGTACATGACCACCTTGTTCACTTCGAACCTCCTTGTTTCACGACCGGCATACCGGCCTGCTGCCAGGCGTTCACGCCGCCGTCCAGCACGTGGACTTCGGCAAAACCGGCTTCTTTCACAAGGCTTGCGGCCTTGTTCGAGTGCTGGCCCGTCTGGCAGACCAGCAGCACCGGGTTGCTCTTGTTTTTCACGAGCTGGCCGATCTTGCCTTGCAGCTCGCCCACCGGCAGGTGACGGGCAGCGGGCAGATGGCCCTTCGCGAACTCTTCGGCCGAACGCACGTCGATCACTACCGCGTTGCGGCGGTTGATCATCTGCGTGGCTTCGGCGGCTGAAATACCGCCGCGGCCGCCGCGCTTGAGCGTCGGCCACAGGAGCAACCCTCCTGAGATGAGGACGATCGCGATGAGAACAAGGTTGATGTAATTGGTGAAGAACGTCACGGAGGGGCCGCCGGGAAAAAGAGAAATCGTGGGAAATCGAGTTCGGACAATCCGCTCATTATAAAATAACCGTTTGTCGCAGGGTTGACGCCCCCAGCCCGGGCGCGAAACCCGATGGACCGGGCCGCCCTGGCTTGCTGGCCGTTCCCGTCCCCGATTACCGCTTCTTCACTACCGACCGGCATCCTCATGTACAAACTCGTACTCATCCGCCACGGCGAATCGACGTGGAACAAGGAAAACCGCTTCACCGGCTGGGTGGACGTCGACCTGACCGAACAGGGCAACCGCGAAGCCCAGCAGGCCGGCCAGCTCCTCAAGGCGTCGGGCTATGCGTTCGACATCGCCTACACGTCGGTGCTCAAGCGCGCGATCCGCACGCTCTGGCACGTCCAGGACCAGATGGACCAGATGTACCTCCCGGTGGTCCACTCGTGGCGTCTGAACGAGCGCCATTACGGCGCGCTTTCGGGCCTGAACAAGGCGGAAACGGCCGAGAAGTACGGCGACGAACAGGTGCTCGTCTGGCGCCGCAGCTACGACACGCCGCCGCCCGCGCTCGATCCGTCGGATGACCGCACGGCCTACAACGACCCGCGTTACGCCAAGGTACCGCGCGAGCAGCTGCCGCTGACCGAATGCCTGAAGGATACGGTCGCGCGCGTGCTGCCGCTGTGGAACGAGTCGATCGCGCCGGCCATCAAGTCGGGCAAGAAGATCGTGATCGCCGCGCACGGCAACTCGATCCGCGCGCTCGTGAAGTATCTGGACGGCATCTCGGACAGCGACATCGTCGGCCTGAACATTCCGAACGGCGTGCCGCTCGTCTATGAACTCGACGAGAACCTCAAGCCCATTACGCATTACTACCTCGGCGACGCCGAGGCGATCGCGGCGGCCCAGGCCGCTGTCGCGAACCAGGGCAAAAAGGCCGGCTAATCGCCGTCCCTCCCGTCCTGCCCGCGCATGACACTCACCAGCGCCCGCTCATCCGAGCGGGCGCTGGCCGTTTACCGGCGTAACCGCGTAAGCACGTGTGCGCGCCCCCACGTACCCGCCCACCCGCGCGGCGGCCGGCAACGTCGGCCACACTCCGCGCTGCTCGCGGCCTCGCTGACGGCGCCGCCAGCTTCGCGCCAGTTCTCCGCCACGCCCGCGTCCGGCAAGCACTCGCGGCGAATTTCACGGCACAATTCACGGCACGCGGCTTGCGAACCCGCCCGCTGCGCGGTTGTCGAACCCGCAACGTTCAGCCTCGCCGCGAGCTTCGATTCACGCCCGCGCATTCGTCGAACCCGACGCTGAACGCGCCTTGTACACAGACGCGGCAACTGTGCAGTTATACTTGTCCGTCGCTTTTCCATTAGACGCTGCCACGCGCCTTTTCTAACGCGCCTCGACCGCACGCAACAACCTCTATGCGAAAGAACCTGAAAAACATCGGCCTGATCGCCGCTGGCCTCGCGACCGGCGTATTTGCCACCCTGCAGATTTCCGCCTCGGCGCAGCAGACCCAGCAGACCGTGATCGAGCCGCTGCCGCTCGACCAGCTGCGGCTCTTTGCCGAAGTCTTCGGTCAGATCAAGCATGAGTACGTCACGCCGGTCGACGACAAGAAGCTCCTCACCGCCGCCATCAAGGGCATGGTGTCGAGCCTCGACCCGCACTCGTCGTATCTCGACAAGACCGACTACCAGGAACTCCAGGAACAGACCAAGGGCCGCTTCGCGGGCCTCGGCATCGAGATCTCCTCGGAAGACGGCCTGATCAAGGTGATCTCGCCCATCGAAGACACGCCCGCGTTCCGCGCCGGCATCCGTCCGGGCGACCTCATCACGCGCATCAACGACAAGCCCGTGCGCGGCATGACGCTCGACCAGGCGGTCAAGCAGATGCGCGGCGACCCGGGCACGAAGGTCACGCTCACGATCTTCCGCAAGACCGACGACCGCACCTTCCCGCTCACGATCACGCGCGCCATCATCAAGGTGCAGAGCGTGAAGTCGAAGATCCTCGCGCCGGGTTACGCGTACATCCGCATCACGAGCTTCCAGGAACGCACCACGCCTGACCTCGCAGCCAAGCTGCAGGACATCGCGCGCCAGGAGCCGAACCTCAAGGGCCTCATCCTCGACCTGCGCAACAACGGCGGCGGCCTGCTGCAGAGCGCGGTCGGCGTCGCGGGCGCGTTCCTGCCGGCGGACTCGGTTGTCGTCTCCACGAACGGCCAGATCCCCGACTCGAAGCAGGTCTATCGCGACAACTACGAGAACTACCGTCTGCCGTCGTTCGACGGCGATCCGCTCAAGGGCGAGGCGGCCGAGTTCAAGACCGTGCCGATGATCGTGCTGACCAACGCCTACTCGGCGTCGGCGTCGGAAATCGTGGCGGGCGCGCTGCAGGACCAGAAGCGCGCGCTCATCATCGGCAAGACGACGTTCGGCAAGGGCTCGGTGCAGACCGTGCGTCCGATGACGGCCGACACGGCGCTGCGTCTGACCACGGCGTACTACTACACGCCGAGCGGCCGCTCGATCCAGAACAAGGGCATCCGTCCTGACGTCGCGGTCGACCAGTACGCAGACGGCGATCCGGACGACGCACTCGTCACGCGCGAAGTCGACTACTCGAACCACCTTGCGAACACGCAGGACCCGGACGAGAAGAAGGAGCAGGATCTGCGCGAGCAGGAACGCATGGACATGCTGCGTCAGCTCGAGGAGCAGAACGACAAGAAGACGCCGGAACAGCGCCAGAAGGATCGCGAGCGCAAGCCGGTCGAATTCGGTTCGACTGACGACTTCATGCTCCAGCAGGCGCTGAACAAGCTCCAGGGCAAGCCGGTGACGGAATCGAAGTCGCCGATGGAGCGCCGCCTGTCGCAGCAGAAGCCGCCCACCTCGGCTTCGGCGCCCATCGCCGTCAAACCGGGCGCGCTGATCATGGCGCCGGGCGCTTCGGCACCGGCTCCGGCCTCGGCCCCCGCGAAGTAACACGCAGCATCCCGTAGCACCCTCCTTGCGGCCCCTGGCGCTTCGCGCGTCAGGGGCCGCAAGGCCATCTGCGCCAGCGCCGGTACAATAGGCAACCTGTACCCACGGCGCACGTCGCGGCCCTCCGGCCTTGTCGCTGCGCCTCGCACCGTGCGCCCCGCAATGAACGACGACCAACTCCTCCGCTATTCCCGCCATATCCTCGTCGACGAGATCGGCATCGAGGCTCAGCAGCGCTTTCTCGACGCGCACGCGCTCGTGGTCGGCGCGGGCGGGCTGGGTTCGCCCGCGGCGATGTATCTCGCGGCGTCGGGCATCGGCACGCTCACGCTCGTCGACAACGACACGGTCGATCTCACCAATCTGCAACGCCAGATCATGCACGAGACGGCGTCGGTGGGCCGCGCCAAGGTCGAGTCGGGCCGCGAGGCCGTCGCGCGCCTGAATCCCGAGGTGACGGTGAACGCCGTGCAGGCGCGTATCGACGACGCCTGGCTCGACGAGCAGGTGCCGAAGATGAGCGTGGTGCTCGATTGCACCGACAACTTCGCCACGCGCCACGCGATCAACCGCGCCTGCGTGAAGCATGGCGTGCCGCTCGTCTCGGGCGCGGCGCTGCGCTTCGACGGCCAGATCAGCACCTTCGACTTCCGCCGCGAGGACTCGCCCTGCTACGCCTGCGTGTTTCCCGAGGATCAGCCGTTCGAGGAAGTCGCGTGCTCGACGATGGGCGTGTTCGCGCCCACGGTGGGCATCATCGGCGCGATGCAGGCGGCGGAAGCGCTGCGCGTGGTCGGCGAGATCGGCACGCCGCTCGTCGGGCGGCTGATGATGCTCGATTCGCTGCGGATGGAATGGAACACGATGCGCATCGCGCGCCAGCCCGACTGCCCCGTTTGCAGCGAGCGACACGGCGAGCGGCACGTTTGAGCGCCCATGAAAAAGCCCCGGCATGCCGGGGCTTTTTCACTTTTGAAGCACTCGACGGCGCAGGTCACGCCTGCGCGAGACGTCCTAACGCCGCCTGCAATTCCTCAGGCTCGTAAGCCGCCAGCACATCGGCGACCGGCTTTTCAAGCGCCTTCAACTGCGAGCGCAGGATCTCCTGCTTCACCACCAGCAACTGACTCGGGTGCATCGAGAACTCGGTCAGGCCCATGCCGAGCAAGAGACGCGTGAGCTGCGGATCGCCCGCCATCTCGCCGCACACCGAGACCGGCACGCCCGCGCGCTTCGCCTCGCGCAGCGTGTGCGCGATCAGCTGAAGCACGGCCGGATGCAGCGGATCGTAGAGGTCGGCCACGGCGTTGTCGGCGCGGTCGATCGCGAGCGTGTACTGGATCAGATCGTTGGTGCCGATCGAGAGAAAGTCGAGCCGGCGCAGGAACATCGGCAAGGCGAGCGCCGCCGCCGGAATCTCGATCATCGCGCCGACCTGGATGTTCGGATCGTAGCCGAGGCCCGCGTCGTCGAGCTGACGCCGCGCTTCGCGGATCAGGTCGAGCGTCTGGTCGATCTGCTGCGCGTGCGCGAGCATCGGAATCAGGATCTTGATGTTGCCGAACGCCGACGCGCGCAGGATCGCGCGCAACTGCGTGAGGAACATCTGCGGCTCGGAGAGGCTCCAGCGGATCGCGCGCAGACCCAGCGCCGGGTTCGCGGCGGTCTCGTAACCGTCGCCGCTGAGCGAATCGAGCGGCTTGTCCGCGCCCACGTCGATCGTGCGGATGGTCACGGGCAGCCCGTTCATCAGCTCGGCCGCGCGCTTGTAGGCCTCGAACTGCTCGTCCTCCTCCGGCAACTGGTCCTTGTGATTCATGAACAGGAACTCGGTGCGGAACAGGCCCACGCCGGTCGCGCCCGCTTCGAGCGCCGCCTGGGCGTCCTCGGGCAGTTCGATATTCGCGTAAAGCTGGATGCGCGAGCCGCACAACGTTTGCGTCGGCGAGAACTTCAGACGCTGCAGCTTGCGGCGCTCGAGCGCCATTTCGCTTTGCCGGTAGGTGTACTCCTCCAGCACGATGGGCGCGGGATCGACGATCACCACGCCGTGATCGCCGTCGACGATGATGAGGTCGTCCTGGCGGATCAGCGCGCTCGCCTGCTGCACGCCGACAGCCGCCGGAATGCCGAGGCTGCGCGCGACGATCGCCGTGTGCGAAGTGCGGCCGCCCAGATCGGTGACGAAGCCCTGGAAGGTTTGGCCCTTGAACTGCAGCATGTCGGCGGGCGCGATGTCGTGCGCGACCACGATCATCTCGTCGCAGCTGCCGTGCAGCGGCGTGGGCGAAGCGCCCGCGAGCGCCTTGAGCACGCGTTCGACCACCTGCTCGATGTCGGCCTTGCGTTCGCGCAGGTATTCGTCCTCGACTTCGTCGAAGTGGCGCGTGAGGCGTTCGAGCTGTTCGGTGAGCGCCCACTCGACGTTGAAGCGGCGCGTGCGGATGAGGTCCATGGTCTCCTGCACGAGCATCACGTCGTTCAGGATCATGAGGTGCACGCCGATGAAGGCGCCCATTTCGCTGGGCGCGTCGGCGGCGAGGTCGGCGCGCAAGGTGTCGAGCTCCTGCTCGACGAGCTTGAGCGCGACCCGGAAGCGTTCGATCTCGGCTTCGATCTGCGACAGCTCGACCAGATAGTGATCGACGTCGAGCGCGGCCGGAGCGATCAAATACGCCCGCCCGATGGCAATACCGCGCGATACGGGAATTCCATGCAGCGTGAACGGCACGCGCACCTCCTCTGGTTATGTGATGCCGCGGCAAACCGCTGCAATGCGCACTCTCTGACCCCGACCGTCATTATAAATTCCGCCGCGTGCCGATGTTCCCTTGCGATACGTGTTTTGCAACGCCACAACGGCTTGCGGCGCGTGCCGATGCCTCGCGCATTCGTCTGACATGAAGGCGCGCGCGCAGATCGGTGCAGCAATGAAAACGCCGCGTCGGAACGCGGCGTGGAGAGGGGGTAAAGCGTTGAACGAAGCGTTGGCCGAAGCGCTGCTGTCGTCCGCTCAAAGCCGAGGCGGCTGGCGCAGGAAGAGGACCGCGCCGGACACGCTCATTCGTGCTTCACTGGCCTTCGCCGAACTTATCGGCGATCAGCTTGAGCAGCGCGCTCATGGCGTCCTGCTCGTCGGGGCCTTCGGTTTCGATCAGCACCGTGCTGCCGATGCCCGCGGCCAGCATCATCACGCCCATGATGCTCTTGGCGTTGATGCGGCGGCCGTTACGGCTCATCCAGATTTCCGACTGATAGTTACCGGCCAGTTGCGTCAGCTTCGCCGACGCGCGCGCATGCAGGCCGAGTTTGTTCACGATGGTCGTTTCTTGTTGCAGCATAGGTCGATCCAGACGCAGTGTAGGTTGGAGTGATGCGGTGAGATTGTGCGACGCCGTGGCCCGGCGTGCTCGCTGCGCGGCCTGCGCCGCGCGCGCTGCGGCGCGGCTCGCGCCACGCCGCCGTGATGCGGATGCCGCCTCAGGCTGTGCCAGCGGGCTTGAGCGCATCGGCGAGACGGCTCGCGAGGTCGCCGCAGCCGGCTTCGGCGAGTACTGGCGCTGCCGTTGCAGCCGTTGCGCAGCTCGCGCCCGCCACGGCGGACTTCGCCATGTCGGCGGCCGCGTCGGAAGCCGCTTCCGCGCACGGCGTGGGCGCGCAGCCGCAGTCGTTCACGGGTGGCGGCGTGCACGGACCGATGGTCTGCACGCCCTTGCTCGCGCCCGCGAGCGCCTTTTCGACGAGCGTGTCGAGCGGCGTCGCGCGGTAGCAGACCGCACGCACCAGCATCGGCAGATTCACGCCCGCGAGCACGCGCACCTGCGGCACCGTGGCGAGACGCGCGGCGATGTTCGAGGGCGTGGCGCCGAACATGTCGGTGAGCACGAGCGCGCCGTTTTCCTCGCGCAGACGCTCGATTTCGGCGTTGGCCCGGGCGACCACCTCGGCGGGGTCGCTGTCGGGCAGCACGTCGAGTGCGCCGATGCGCGCCGGACAACCGCCGTAAATATGGGCAATGCACTCGCGCAGCGCGGTGGCGAGCGGTGCGTGGGCGATGATGAGAATCCCTGCCATGTCAGCTTGACTGCAATAAACGGCTTCGGATGATGCTGGCGCCGACCGGTGGCCAGCCGTGGGCCATCAGGGTCGGAACGTGCTCGGGCGCGCTTTCTGGCGATGCAGCACGCGCGTCCCGGAGACGGACTCGCGGCATTGTAGCAGGCTCATTTTCGCGCAGACCATGCGGTTTTGCTCGCGGTTTTCATTCCGCTCGCATCAACCTCACCCAACGTGCAGCGCAGTTTTTGTGCCTTGCAGCACCGCGCTACGCGCCCTCACCCCTCAGATGCCGTCGCGGCGCCCGGAATCAAGCGCCGCGCTGCCGCGTTTCGAGCGTCTCCTCGAAACGCGGCATGAAGCCATCAAACCGACGCAGACTCAAGCCGCCGCGCGCTCCAGCGCGTCGATGAACATCGCGGCCACGTCGAAGCCGGTCTGCTCCATGATCTCGCGGAAGCAGGTCGGGCTCGTGACGTTGACTTCGGTGAGCCAGTCGCCGATCGCGTCGAGACCCACGAGCAGCAGCCCGCGCGCGGCCAGCGTCGGCCCGAGCGCCTTGGCGATCTCCATGTCGTGCGCCGTGAGCGGCTGCGCGCGGCCCAGACCGCCCGCGGCCAGATTGCCGCGCACCTCGTTGCCCTGCGGAATGCGCGCGAGCGAGTACGGCACCGGTTCGCCGCCGATCAGCAGGATGCGCTTGTCGCCGTCCTTGATCTCGGGGATGAACTTCTGCGCCATCACGCTGCGGCGGCCGTCTTCGCTCAGCATCTCGATGATCGAGCCGAGGTTCATGCCGTCCGCCTTCACGCGGAACACGCCCATGCCGCCCATGCCGTCGAGCGGCTTGAGGATCACGTCCTGATGTTCTTCGTGGAATTTGCGCAGACGCGCGGCGTCGCGCGTGACCAGCGTGGGCGCGACGAACTGCGGGAATTCACCGATCGCGAGTTTTTCCGAGTGATCGCGAATCGCCTGCGGCTTGTTGAAGATTTTCGCGCCCGCGCGCTCGGCCAGTTCCAGCAGCCACGTGGACGTGACGTACTCCATGTCGAACGGCGGATCCTTGCGCATCAGCACCGCGCCGAACTCCGTGAGCGCGCGCGTGGTGTCCGTGGCCGTGAACCACGGCGCGCGATGCAGGTCCGCCGTATCGCCGACGATCTCGACGCGCCGCACGTCGGCTTCCACGCGACCGTTCACCCAGGCGAGCTGCTGCGGCTCGCACGCATAGAGCGTGTGGCCGCGCTTCGCGGCCTCGGCCATCATCGCGTAGGTCGAATCCTTGTAGATCTTGAACCGCTCGAGCGGATCGGCGATGAAGAGAATGTCCATGTCGTCCCTGCTGTATCCGTGCTGTTTCGTGATGTGATGACAGCTGCGCCCGCACAGGGCGGGCGCAGCGTCGTGTTATCCGTCGTGTCGTGCCTGGCGCCGGTCCGCGCCGGCCATCAGACCTGGATCGCTTCCGGGTCGGTCTTTTCGAGCTCGACCGATGCCGCCAGCAATCCGAGGCGCGCGACCACGCCGTACATGTAGAAGCGGTTCGGCGGCGCCGCGCCCGGCTTCGCGCGCGTGTCGGGCAGCGCCGTGTGCTCGAAGCCGAGCGGCACGAAGTGCATGCCGGGCGCGTTCAGGTTCTGGTCGCGCTCGCGGCTGCCGTGCGCGCGGTAGAAACCGCCCACCACGTAGCGGTCGATCATGTAGACGACCGGCTCGGCCACTTCGTCGCCGATGTGCTCGAAGGTGTAGACGCCTTCCTGCACGATCACGTCGTGCACCTCGAGCCCGTCCTTCGTGGCCGACATCTTCGCACGTTCGCGCTTGGTGAGCGCGGCGACCTCCGAAGCGTCGTGCACCGTCATCACGCCGCGGCCGTCGGTGCCCGCGTCGGACTTGATCACCACGTAGGGCTTTTCGGTGATGCCGTACTCGCGGTACTTCTTCGCGATCTTCTTGAGCACTGCGTCGATGGCGGTCGCCAGTTGCTCCTCGCCCGTGCGCGCCTCGAAGTCGACGCCTTCCACGTGCGCGAAGTACGGGTTGATCATCCACGGATCGACGCCGACCATCTTCGCGAACTTCTTCGCCACGTCGTCATAGCAGGAGAAGTGCGTGGATTTGCGGCGCACCGCCCAGCCCGCGTGCAGCGGCGGCAGCAGATACTGCTCGTGCAGGTTCTCCAGCACGGGCGGAATGCCGCCGGACAGATCGTTGTTCAGAAGAATCGAGCACGGGTCGAAGTTCTTCAGGCCGAGACGGCGCTGCGAACGTTCGAGCGGCTCCAGCACGATCTTCTGGCCGTCCGCCAGCGAGATCGTGACCGGCCCGGCGATGGTTTCGTCGAGCGTGCCGAAGCGCACGTTCAGGCCCGCCTGACGCATGATCGTGGCGAGCCGCGCGACGTTCTCCAGATAGAACGCGTTGCGCGTGTGCTGCTCGGGAATCACGAGCAGATTCTTGGCGTCCGGGCAGATCTTCTCGATGGCGGCCATGGCGGCCTGCACGGCGAGCGGCAGCACTTCCTGCGGCAGGCAGTTGAAGGCGCCCGGGAACAGATTGGTGTCGACCGGCGCGAGCTTGAAGCCGGCGTTGCGCAGATCCACCGAACAGTAGAACGGCGGCGTGTGCTCCTGCCATTCGAGGCGGAACCAGCGCTCGATGGCCGGCGTCGCGTCGAGGATGCGCTGCTCCAGTTCGAGGAGCGGGCCATTCAACGCCGTGACCAGATGCGGGACCATATGGGATTACTCGCGGACGAAAGCTTATTGGATTGTAGGGAAACCGGTGGTCTATCTGGGGACGATTGCGCCGGATGCAAGACGCGTTCTCCTTACGCCATGTAGGGTGATGCGCGGCCAGGCCTCGGGCGGTTCGTCACCCCGGCGCGCCGCCGGCCCTCCCTTCATTCCTGGTGAATATCCATTCTGGACCGCGTGCGCCGTCGCGCGCAATGGAGTCCCACGAAATGAAGGGACACTTTCTCGGCAACTTGCCTGCAACTTCGCCGCAACGTCCCCGCAATTTCCCCCATACGCAGCTAACGCGCGCCGCGCGCCTTTATTCCCACATCGCGAAACGAGGGAGCAAACCGCGCGCCCGCGTTGCGGCAGCCATCGCACGCACAAAGCTCGCAAAAAAAGAAAGGGCCCGTCACGAGGACGGGCCCAAGTCGCTGTGCTCCAGTAGTGCCTTTACTGCCTTTACTGCCTGTACTGCCCTACAACCTTAAACCATGAATCGGATCCGTGATCGAACGCTTATTCGACGCGCTCGCCGTGCAGGATCACGTCCAGACCTTCGCGTTCCTCTTCTTCCGTGACGCGCAGGCCCATCACCATGTCGATGACCTTCAGCAGGATGAAGCTGACCACGCCGCTGTAGATCAGGGTCGTCGCGACGCCCTTGATCTGCAGGATCACGCTGCCGTCGGCGCCGCCGATGTCCTTGACCGCGAACACGCCGGTCAGGATGGCGCCGATGATGCCGCCGATGCCGTGCACGCCGAATGCGTCGAGCGAGTCGTCATAACCGAACTTGTGCTTGAGCCACGTAGCCGACCAGAAGCAGACCACGCCTGCCACCACGCCGATCACGATCGAGCCCATCACGCCGACGAAGCCCGAAGCCGGCGTCACCGCAACCAGACCTGCCACCGCGCCCGAAGCGATACCGAGCACCGAAGGCTTGCCCTTGGCGATCCACTCCGCGAACATCCAGCCGAGCGCCGCGCATGCCGTGGCGATCTGCGTCGTGAGCATCGCGAAACCGGCACGGCCGTCAGCCGCCACTGCCGAACCCGCGTTGAAGCCGAACCAGCCCACCCACAGCATGGCCGCGCCGATCAGCGTGAGCACGAGGTTGTGCGGAGCCATCACTTCGCGGCCATAACCGACACGCTTGCCGAGCACGAGGCAGCACACGAGACCGGCCACACCGGCGTTGATGTGCACCACCGTGCCGCCTGCGAAGTCGAGGATGCCTGCGCTGGCGAGCCAGCCGGTCGGTTCCCAGACCATGTGCGCGATCGGCGCGTAGACGATGACCGACCAGAGCGACATGAACACCAGCATCGCCGAGAACTTCATGCGATCCGCGAACGCACCGGTGATGAGCGCCGGGGTGATGATCGCGAACGTCATCTGGAACACGAAGTACACGCTTTCCGGGATGGTCGGCGCGAGGTGGCTGACCGTCAGCGTCGTCGCCTTGTCGCCCTTGATGTAGTTCATGCCTTCAAGGAAGACGCGCGAGAAGCCGCCGATGAACGAGCCGCCCGGCGTGAACGCCAGCGAGTAGCCGATCACCGTCCAGATCACCGTGACGACGCAGGTGATCGCGAAGCTTTGCATCAGCGTCGCGAGCACGTTCTTCTTGCGGACCATGCCGCCGTAGAACAGCGCGAGACCCGGGATCGTCATGAACAGCACGAGCGCCGTGGAGGTCAGCATCCAGGCGGTGTCGCCCGAGCTGATCTTCGACGAATCGACCGAGAACGGCGCGGTCGGTGCGGCGGGCGCGGCGTCGGCGGCCGGCGCGCTGGCGGCGGCGCCGGATGCCGCGTCGGCGGCGGGTGCGGAGGCGGCAGGCGCTGCTGCGGCCGCCGAAGCGTCAGGGGCAGCGGAAGCTGCGGGAGCCGACGCCGCGGCCGGCGCCGAAGCGTCGTCCGCGAGGGCGGCGCCGATGCCGCCGGCGAGCAGCGAGCCGGCCATCAGCAGGGACATCAAAAGTTTGCGCATCTCGGTTTCCTCTTGTCTCTCTCGTCTATCGACTATCGCGTGTGCTGCTGGTGGTCAGAGCGCGTCTGCGCCGGTCTCGCCGGTGCGGATACGGATGACCTGTTCGATGGGGGTGACGAAAATCTTGCCGTCGCCGATCTTGCCCGTGCGCGCGGCGCGTTCGAGCGCCTCGATCGCCTGGTCGACGATGTCGTCGGACACGGCGGCCTCGATCTTCACCTTGGGCAGGAAGTCGACGACGTACTCCGCACCGCGATACAGCTCGGTGTGGCCCTTCTGACGGCCGAAGCCTTTCACTTCGGTGACCGTGATCCCCGAGACGCCGATGGCCGACAGGGCCTCGCGCGCCTCATCGAGCTTGAACGGCTTGATGATTGCTGTAATCAGTTTCATGTAGTCCTCGCTGTAGTTGCTTCATCCCGTGTTTATTTCTGCAACGGGCGCCTGCGGTGCGGGTCTCGCCCCGCTGGCGCACCGCGAGCCAGCCGTTTTTCGGTGCGCGGGACGGTATTAGCAACACCCGTGCCAATTCGATCGGCCGAAGTTTTTGACAGAGTTCGATGCAGGATTGGCGCATCCCGTGGACAATGCGCGATCCGCGTGCGCAGGCCCGCGCGCGAACGACCTGCCGACGACGCCAAACGCGGTCCAGGCGGGGCGCGGGCACGGCCGGCGCAGGTCCTGGCCGGATGGCCAACGTGGGGTCCGCGCGGTGGCGGCGGCCTGGGATCGTTGCTAGAGTGTTCTCAGGTCTCGCGTCATGGCGCAGGTGCGCGAGCACCGCGCAAAGCCGCTTGGGCGCGAGTTTGCAGGCCGCGCGCCGGCGCCTCGCGGGTGCCTTGCCGGTGCCTCGCACGCACCCGCAGGCAACATCGCGCGCGCCACGCACCAGATGCGCACACGGGTATGGCCCGACTTGCGGGTTGCGCACCAAGATCGGTCACGACCCAAAGCGAGGCACAGTCGAAACGAAACTTGCACAAAATTTGTGCAACGAAGGGGAAGCGAATGAAACAACCGAACGATGTATTCAACGACATTCAGTCGAAGGTCAGCGATCTGCTGAAGAACTCGCCCGCGCGCGACGTCGAGCGCAACGTGCGCGCGATGCTCTCGCAGGGCTTTTCGAAGCTCGAACTCGTCACGCGCGAGGAGTTCGACGCGCAAGCGCAAGTGCTCGCCCGCACGCGCGCGCGCCTCGAAGAACTCGAACGCCGCGTGGCCGAACTCGAACAGAAGCTGCCGGTCACTGGCCAGTCGTCCTGAACAATTCTGTGTTTGCTTAAGGCAAGCGAGCCGTAACGGTTTCGCAAAGGAACCGTAAAGGGGCACGCGCCTCACCAGCCTGGCGCATGGGCCGCGCGCGACATCCACGTCGCGCGTGCGGCGCGCGTGTGCCGTCTCTCGGAGATCCCCATGTCGCTTGCCGTGGTGCGCAGCCGCGCGCCGGCTGCTGGCCGCGCGCCCGACGTCACCGTCGAAGTCCATCTTGCCAACGGGCTGCCGTCGTTCTCGATCGTCGGCCTGCCCGATCTCGAAGTGCGCGAAAGCCGCGAGCGCGTGCGCGCCGCGCTCTGCAACTGCGGCTTCGACTTTCCCGTGCGCCGCATCACCGTCAATCTCGCGCCCGCCGATCTGCCGAAGGAATCGGGACGCTTCGACTTGCCGATCGCGCTCGGCATTCTCGCGGCAAGCGGGCAGATTCCCGCCGCTTCGCTCAGCGCCGATCGCGAGTTCGCGGGCGAACTGTCACTCACCGGCGCGGTGCGGCCGATGCGCGGCGCGTTCGCGATGGCGTGCGGCACGGCGCGCGCACATGCGCATTCCGCTGCTGCGGCCGCCGCCGCCGCTGAGCACAACGACGAAGCCGCCGCCGATCACGCGGCACCACGCACGCCGCAGCTCTATCTCCCCGCCGATAACGCCGCCGAAGCCGCGCTCGTGCCCGATGTCGATGTCTACGCAGTCACCGACTTGCGCGCACTGTGCGCGCATCTCTCCGGCGCGGAGGGTGCGGAGGACGCGCGCCTCGCGCCCGTGCGCGCCAGCGCGCTCGACGCCACGCCGCGCACCGCCCTGCCCGACATGGCCGACGTGATCGGCCAGCGCGGCGCCCGCCGCGCTCTCGAAGTGGCGGCGGCGGGCGGTCATCATCTGCTGATGGTCGGGCCGCCCGGCGCGGGCAAGTCCATGCTCGCCGCGCGCCTGCCCGGCCTGTTGCCGCCGATGACCGACACCGAAGCGCTCGCTAGCGCCGCGCTGCTCTCGGCGAGCGCGATCGGCTTCTCGCCGCAGCAGTGGCGGCGGCGGCCGTTTCGCGCACCGCATCATTCGTCGAGCGCGGCGGCGCTGATCGGCGGGCGCAATCCGCCGCAGCCCGGCGAAATTACGCTCGCACATTTAGGTGTCCTCTTTCTCGACGAGTTGCCCGAGTTCGACCGCCATGTGCTGGAGACCTTGCGCGAGCCGCTGGAAGCCGGTTCCATCACCATCTCGCGCGCGGCGTGGCAGGCCGACTTCCCCGCCGCCTGCCAACTGGTCGCGGCCATGAATCCATGTCCGTGCGGATGGCGCGGCGATCCGTCCGGGCGTTGCCGCTGCACGCCCGAAGGCGCGGCGCGCTACCGGCGCAAGCTGTCCGGGCCGCTGCTCGACCGCATCGACATCCAGATCGAGATTCCCGCGCTGCCGCCCGCCGAACTCGCGGGCCGTGCCAGCGCACCCGGCGAGGCCAGCGCGATCATCGCGCAGCGCGTGGCGGCCGCGCGCGAGCGGCAGATCGCGCGTCAGGGCAAGACCAACCGTGAATTGAGCGGACGCGAAACCGACACCGTCTGCCGCCCCGATGCCGCTGGCGAAGCGCTGCTGCGCGAAGCGGGCGAGCGCTTCGGCTGGTCGGCGCGCGCTTACTATCGCGCGCTCAAGGTGGCGCGCACGATCGCCGATCTCGACGGCGCCGCCATGCCCTCGGCAGCCCATATCGCGGAGGCCGTGCAGTATCGCCGCGCGCTCGCCGATCAGTAGTGCGCACGAATTGCGCGACGCGAACGCTCGTGCGCCGCGCCACGCGGCGCACGAGCGTTCCAGACAGCGGCGGCACGGCGTCACTCGTCAGACGGATCAAAAAATGCATGTCAAGACTTGACTTATGCACACAACGTCGTGTTCGACCCGTTTATGTGCACGATTCGCATTCAGTTTTTATTCATACCGCAAGTCATTGATTCTTCAGTAATTAGCAAACCACCGGAAAGCGCTCAGATCTAACAAAAAGCCCACAGGGCGGCCTTTTGCGGCTGGCGGCGCGGCTTTTTCCACAAAGTTACCCACAGGCTCTGTGGGTAACCCGTAAACCCTCAATCAAATCCGTGTGTTAGCCGGTAAACCCAGGAGAGCACATTCACTTCGGGCCGCCAGCGCCCGTCGCTCCGTTATCCTCAATACAGTCTGAAAGATTGGAAGAACTGATCGACTTGTTCCACGGGCGGCTGCTCGCGGCCCACGATCGCGAGCTGGTACGCGTGCGTTCCTCTGGCGACAAGACGCGCGTGAATCGTGCGCGCTTCGGCCTTGCCACCCGCGTTGCCGAATCCTGCCGGGTTATCGGCCTTGCCAGTGAGATCGAGTTCGATGCCCTGCACTGCGCCGCCCGCCGCCAGCGGCACGTCCACTGCGCGCGCGGCGGGCGGCGCGCCCAGATTGCGCGCGAGGCCGTCGCGCAGGAAATCGAGCGCTTTTTGCTGGGTGGCGGGCTGTGCGTCGGGCAGATCGAGCGTGCCGACCACGAATACGGCACCGCCCACTTCGGCGGTCTGCACGCGCATGCGCATGGTTGTGCCGCCGACGTCGAGGCTGCGCTGATCCGCGCCCGGCTTTGCGGGCAAGTCGACGCTATAGCCGCTCGCGTTGTTCGACACCGTGCGCCAGTCGTAGGTCGGCGAGCACGCCAGCACGCCCGCGACGAGCGCCGCGCCCAGCATGCACGCGCCGCCGCGGCGCACACGCGCGCGCCATCGCGATCCTGACAGTGAAAGCGGCAACTCCCGCGCAGACCGCGCGCGAAACCCCGCGAAAAACGCGGTGACAGTTGGAAAACCCGGAAAACGCTGGCGTGGCGGCATAAAAGTGCGGGAATGAGCGAAGGTTCGCATCATTATCCGCTGCGATGCCGGGCATGTGCCTGCGTAGCCGCTATGCCGGGAAATTCAGCGCTACAATGCCTTTGCTCAAGTTTTGCCTGTTTTTTGCCGGCGGTTTTGTCCGCAGTTTTGCCAGACGCAGTCCGGCTCTTTCCGCGCCCGTGGGCGCTCGAGGCACCAACCCATGTCCGCATCCCCGAATTCACCGAAGGCGCGCTCCGGCGCGCTGCGCAACATCGCCGCCGCCGTCGTCGTGCTGGCGATCGCCGTGGCCGGCTATTTCGCGTTCTTCGGCAGCCAGCAGCGCGTGCCGGACGCCACCTTCACGCTGCTGTCCGGCCAGAAGGTCTCGACCGCCGATCTCAAGGGCAAGGTCTATCTGATCAACTTCTGGGCGACCAGCTGCGCGACCTGCATGCAGGAAATGCCGCAGATGGTTCAGACCTATAACCGCTACAAGGGCGAAGGCCTCGAATTCGTCGCCGTGGCGATGAACTACGACGCGCCGATGTACGTCGCCAACTACGCGCAAACGCGCCAGCTGCCGTTCAAGGTGGCGATGGACGACGGCTCCGCCGCGAAGCAGTTCGGCAACGTGCAGCTCACGCCGACGACCTTCGTGGTCGACCGTAACGGCAAGATCCTCAAGCGCTATGTGGGCGAGCCGCAGTTCGCGGAACTCGATCAGCTGCTGCAAAAGGCGCTCGCGACCTGAGCCGCACAGAACGCATCGCCCAATAAAAAACGGCAGCGAAATTCGCTGCCGTTTTTTTATGCGCGCGGTTCGTGCTCGCCGCGCGCCACGAGGCCGTAGCGGCGGATCTTTTCGTAGAGCGTGGCCTTCGCCATCTGCAGGCGCTCGGCCGCTTGCGCGACCGCGCCGTTGGATTGCTGGAGCGCGTCGGCGATCAGCGCGCGCTCGTATTGCTCGACGCGCTCCTTGAGCGGCTGCGCGTCGTCGGCGCCGTTCGCGGCGGGCGGCGCGACATCGTCGGGAATCCCAAGCACATAGCGGTCCGCCGCGTTGCGCAGTTCGCGCACGTTGCCGGGCCAGTCGCGCTGCGCGAGACGCATGCGGTCGCGCTCGGTGAGCAGCGGCGCGGGCCGCTGGTAACGCACCGCCGCGTCCAGCAGAAAGTGCTCGAACAGCGGCACGATGTCCTCGCGGCGCTCCGCGAGCGGCGGCAGCGCGATCGTCACCACGTTGAGCCGATACAGCAGGTCGCGCCGGAACGTACCCGCCGCGACGTGTTCGAGCATGTCGCCCTTGGCCGCCGCGACCACGCGCAGATCGACGCGCACCGGCTGGTTCGAACCCAGCCGCTCCAGCACGCCGTCCTGCAGCACGCGCAGCAGCTTCACCTGAAGCGCGAGCGGCATGCTTTCGATTTCGTCGAGAAAGAGCGTGCCGCCCGCCGCGTGTTCGAGCTTGCCGATACGCCGCTTGGCCGCGCCCGTGAACGCGCCCGGCTCGTAGCCGAACATCTCCGACTCGAACATCGGCTCCGGCAGCGCGCCGCAGTTCACGGCCACGAACGGTTTATCGCGGCGCGGCGAAAGCTCATGCAGGCTGCGCGCGATCAGTTCCTTGCCCGCGCCGGTGTCGCCGTTGATGATCACCGAGGCGTCGGTCGGCGCGACGTTCGCGATCAGCTTGCGCACCTGCTCGATCGCCGGACTTCTGCCGATGATGCGCGGCGCGAGCGCGTTCTGCCCCGCCAGCTCGCGGCGCAGCGCGAGGTTTTCGAGCATCAGCGTGCGGCGCTCCAGCGCGCGGCGCACCGTTTCGATCAGCCGCTCGGACGCGAACGGTTTCTCGATGAAGTCATAAGCGCCGTCGCGCATCGCCTGCACGGCCATCGAGATATCGCCGTGACCGGTGACGAGAATCACCGGCACATCGGGCGCGCGGTCGTGGCACTGCGCGAGCAGGTCGAGCCCGCTCATGCCGGGCAGGCGGATGTCGCTGACGACCACGCCCGCGAATTCGGCATCGACGAGCGGCAGCGCGGCTTCGGCGTTCGCGAAACCGGTGGCGTCGAAGCCCGCGAGTTGCAGGCTCTGCACGCCGGCGCGGCGCACCAGTTCGTCGTCCTCGATATAGAGCACCCGGCCGGGCGTCGTGTCGATCATGTTCGTTCGCCTTCCTGATTGGAGGTGCGCGATGCGCTGCTGGTTTTGTCTGCGCCGCGCGCATTCTCCTGATTCTGCGGCTTCGGCTCGGTCGCACCCATGCGCGTGCGCCGCAGCGTCAGCACGAAGCACGCGCCGCCGTCCGGGCCGTTGTGCGCGGCCAGCGCGCCGCCGCAATCGCGCGCGATCGACGACGAAATCGCCAGCCCGAGACCGAGCCCCTGCCCCATCTCCTTGGTCGTGAAGAAGGGCTCGAAGAGGCGCGGCATGACGTCGTCGGGAATGCCGGGGCCGCTGTCGCGCACCGCAATCGCGAGCGTCGCGGGCAGCGCCTGAATGTCGATGACGATGCGCGGATCGGGCAGCCCCGCGACCGCGTCGAGCGCATTGCCGATCAGGTTGATCAGCACCTGTTCGAGCCGCAGGTCGTCGCATTGCGCGACCAGTTCGGGATACTCGCCGTGCGGATCGAGCGGCACCGGCGCGGCCTCGCCGTCGGTCAGGGTGAGTTCGACGCGCACGCCTTCGAGCCGCTTGCCGAGCAGCGCGAGCGCATTACGCAGCGCGCGCGCCACGGGCGAGCGCTGGCTCCTGGGCTTCGCGCGCCCCACGAACAGCTTGAGTTGATTGACGATCTTGCCCATGCGCTCGGTGAGCGAGCCGATCGCCTCCAGATTTTCGTGCGCCGAATCGTACTGGCCGCGCGCGAGAAACACGCGCGTGTTGTCGGAAAAACTGCGCAGCGCCGCGAGCGGCTGATTGAGTTCGTGCGTGATCCCCGCCGCCATCTGCCCGAGCGCCGCGAGCTTGCTCGCCTGGATCAGCTCGTCCTGGGTCGCGCGCAATTCCTGTTCGGCGCGCGTGCGCTCGGCCACTTCGCGTTGCAGACGCTCGTTGGCCTGCGACAGATCGGCGGTGCGCTCGGCCACGCGGTCGTTGAGCATCGCGTAGGCTTTTTGCAGCATCGCGCGGCTGCGCAGCACTTCGCGCACGCGCGCGCGGCGCATGCGCCAGTAGAAGCCGAGCAGGCACAGCGACACATAGCCGAAGCCCGTCATGACCGTGGCGTTGCGCGCGGCGTCGAGCACCGGATCGATCGGCGACATCGTCACCAGATGCCAGTCGGGCTCGCCGAGCGCGCGGCGCGTTTCCAGATAGCGCGGCGCGCGCAGGCCGCTGCCGATGCGCACGATATCGGCGTCGCCGGGCAGCACGCGCTCCACGCTCGCGGGCAAGGGCGCGATGTCCTGGCGCGCGTACTGGCGCGTCTGGTCGATCGAGCGGACGATCTCGGCGGGCAGCGGCCGCACCGTGCGGTACTTCCACGCGGGCACCGAAGACAGAAAGATCACGCCGTGATCGTCGGTGACGAGCAGCGGCTCGGACGCATCCGAGCCCGGAAACCATTCGAGATTGAGCTTCACCACCGCCACGCCGACGATCTTGTCGCCGCGCCGCACCGGCTGCGAAATGTAGTAGCCCGGATCGTGCGAGATCGTGCCGATGCCGAAAAAGCGCCCGACGTTGCCTTTCGCGGCCTCGATGAAATACGGGCGGAAGCGGTATTCGCTGCCGACGAAGCTGTCCGCGCCGCGCCAGTTGCTCGCGGCGATGCAGCGGCCGTCGGCGCCGATGATGTAGGTCGTGGTCGCGCGCGCGTGGCGGTTCACATCCTCGAGATAGCGGTTCGCCTCGGCCACCCAGTCGGGGCGCGGATCGGCCAGCACGTCCTGCACGAGCGGATGCGCGCCGACCAGATAAGGCAGCGATTCGTAGCGCTCCAGCGTGCTCTTGAGCGCGGCGGTCGTGCGGTCGCCGCGCACGGCGGCGTTGCGGCGCAGCGCGTCGATGCCGGTCTGCCAGGCGAGCGACCACGCGAGCGCGCAAACCACCGCGAGCCCGACGGCGAGCACGATGAACACAATGAGACGGCGCGTCACGGATAAGGCTTCCGGGGAATCGGACAGAGATGGGGAGAATTGTGGCACACGCTTACCGCGCGAGGCGGCCGACGGCTTGAGCGGAAGGGGAAAAGAGGCGCGGCGCGCCGCAGGGGAAACAGCGCGCCGCCCAACGGCACGAGGCCGTTAAAGGACATGATGCTGGGTAAAGCGCAGGTACAACCGTTACTGCAATCGTAGATGCAATCCGGGCGAAGCGCATGTGCCCTCCGCCCGAGAAAAACGCTTAGACGCCCGCGCCTTCCTTCACTTCCTCGGGATTGCCCGAGAGCGCCGCGCGCATCTTGTTGCGGTCGAGTTCCTTCTCCCATGCCGACACCACGACCGTCGCCACGCCGTTGCCGACGATGTTGGTCAGCGCGCGGCATTCGCTCATGAAGCGGTCGATGCCGAGAATCAGCACCATGCCCGAGAGCGGAATGGTCGGCACCACGGCCAGCGTCGCCGCCAGCGTGATGAAGCCCGCGCCGGTCACGCCGCTCGCGCCCTTCGAGGTGAGCATCGTCACCGCGAGCAGCGTGAGCTGCTGGGTCCACGTGAGGTCGGTGTTGGTCGCCTGGGCGATAAAGAGCACCGCCATCGTCATGTAGATGTTGGTGCCGTCGAGGTTGAACGAATAGCCGGTCGGCACCACGAGACCCACGACCGAGCGCGGGCAGCCCATGCGTTCGAGCTTTTGCATCAGTTGCGGCAGTGCCGATTCCGACGAGCTCGTGCCCAGCACGATCAGCAGTTCTTCCTTGATGTACGAAACGAAGCGGATGATCGAGAAGCCCGTGAAGCGCGCGATGGCGCCGAGCACCACGAGCACGAACACGATCGACGTCAGATAGAACGTGCCGATCAGCTTGAGCATCGGCACGAGCGAGCCCACGCCGTACTTGCCGATGGTGAACGCCATCGCGCCGAACGCGCCGATCGGCGCCAGCTTCGTGACGATCTTGACGATGCCGAACAGGACGCCCGACAGGCTGTCGATGAAATCGGTCACCACGCGGCCGCGCTCGCCCAGTTGCGCGAGCACTGCGCCGAAGAGCAGCGCGATCAGCAGGATCTGGAGGATTTCACCCTGGCCGAACGCCGAGAACATCGTGTCCGGGATGATGTGCATCAGGAAGTCGACGGTGGTCTGACCGTGCGCCTTCTCCGCGAAGCTCGCGACGGCCTTGGCGTCGAGCGTGGCCACGTCGACGTTGAAGCCCGCGCCCGGCTTCAGCACGTGCGTGGCGATCAGGCCGAGCACCAGCGCAAAGGTCGAGACGATCTCGAAGTAGAGCAGCGCCTTGCCGCCCACGCGGCCGACCTTCTTCATGTCTTCCATGCCGGCGATGCCGGTCACGACGGTACAGAAGATGATCGGGCCGATCACCATCTTGATCAGCTTGATGAAGGCGTCGCCGAGCGGCTTCATGTCGATGCCGAGGGCGGGCGAGAAATGGCCCAGGATCACGCCGATGATAATCGCCACGATCACCTGGAAATACAGCACTTTGTGGAGAGGTTTCTTCACTTTGGATGCCTGCAATGAGTTAAGCCGATGGCCGCGCGCAGATACGCGCCGAACCGCGACAGGTCGAAACGGGGGAATCAGCGAAACCGGACGAGGGGATCGGACATCGGCTGTCTCCTTGCTTTTTTTTGTCGCGGCCGGGGTGGCCGCGCGCTTTATTTTGCAAGGTTGATGCCAGCTGCGCAGCGCGCCTTCACCCTTGATTTACAAGGGATTTTTAGCGCGACCGCGCGCCCGCAATCTGGATTTCCAGAAATGCGGATTGGATGTGTACGGGAATCCGGAAATCCAGGCGCGCGGGTGCGGGATGGAAAAGGGTCTAAACAGGTCGGGAACGCGCGCCTCAGCCGCGCCCTTTCCACGGCACGAGACGGCGTTCGAGCGCGCGCATGCCGAGGTCGAAACCCCAGGCGATCAGGCCGATCAGCACGATGCCCATCACCACGACATCGGTGCGCAGGAAACTCGACGCGTTGAGCACCATCTGGCCGAGACCCGCCGTGGCGGCGACCATCTCGGCGGCCACCAGCGTGGTCCAGCCGAAGCCGATGGCGATGCGCAGCCCGGTGAGGATCTCGGGCAACGCGGCCGGCAGCACCACGAAGCGCACGATCTGCGCGAAGCTGCCGCCCAGCGACGCCGCCGCGCGCAACTGCTCGACCGTGGCGCTTTTCGCGCCCGCGCGCGCGGCCATCGCGATGGGCGCGAAGCAGGCGAGCCAGATCACGACGATCTTGGCGGTCTCGTCGATGCCGAACCAGATCACCACGAGCGGCAGATAGGCGAGCGGCGGCAGCGGCCGGTAGAACTCCAGCGGCGGATCGAGCAGGCCGCGCGCGACGCGCGACACACCCATCAGGATGCCGACGGGAATCGCCGTCAGCGCCGCGAGCGCGAACGCGCCGAACACGCGCAGCGCGCTCCAGAACAGATGCTCGGAGAGCGGCAGACCGCCCTGGATGCGGCCGTGCCAGGCGTCGACGAACGCGTGCCAGACCGCCTCGGGCGTCGGCAGAAAGAGCGGCGGCAGCCAGTGCAGATGCGTGGCGAGCCACCAGAGCGCGGCCAGCCCGGCGACCGACGCGGCGCTCAGCGCGGCCGTCGGCCCTTCGCCGGGCATGCGCCAGACGCGGGCGCGCGAATGCGCGGACGAAGCAGTCGCGGCTTGCGACGCGGTTTGCGACGCGACTTGCGGCGCGACTTCAGCGCCGTCGAAATGACTTGAGGCGCGTGCGTTCAGCGCTTCCAACGATTCTTGCGGCACGCTCATCGCATCACCTTCACTTTGGGCTTCATGGATCGACTCGTGGATCGACTCGTGGATCGGCTCAAGTCAGCGCCGGCTCGCGCGCATCCGCGTGCAGCAGGCTCACGAGCCGCTCGCGCCATTCGATGAAATCGGGCGCCGACTTCACCGCGCGCGCGTCGCGCGTACGCAGATAGCGGCGCGCGAACGGCACCTCGAACGCGTGCTCGATGCGCCCCGGCCCCGGCGTCATGACCACCACGCGCGTCGCCAGAAAAAGCGCCTCCTCCACGCTGTGCGTGATGAAGAACACCGTCTTCTGCGTGCGCGCCCAGACGTCGAGCACGAGCGTCTGCACCGATTCGCGCGTCATCGCGTCGAGCGCGCCCATCGGCTCGTCCATCAGCAGCACTTGCGGATCGCTCGCGAGCGCGCGCGCGATCCCCACGCGCTGCTGCATGCCGCCCGAGAGCGCATCCACGCGCGAACGCGCATGCTCGTCGAGCCCGACGAGCGCGAGTTGCGCACGCGCGATGCGTTCGCGCTCGGCCTTCGGCACGCGCCGAAAACGCAGGCCCAGCGCGACGTTGTCGAGCACGTTCAGCCACGGCAGCAGCGCGTGCTTCTGAAACACCACGCCGCGCTCCGCGCCCGGCCCGGCCACGCGCGCGCCGTTCACGCGCACCTCGCCGCCGGTCGGCTCGATGAAGCCCGCGATGCAGTTCAGCAAGGTGGTCTTGCCGCAGCCCGAGGCGCCGAGCGCGACCACGAACTCGCCGCTTTCCACTTGCAGATTCACGTTCGCGAGCGCCACGCTGGGCGCGTCGCCGCGACGCGCGCCCGCGTAGGCGACGCTCAGATCGCGGATATCCAGTGCGCTCATGCTCGCCTCCTTCGCGTGCGTGCGGTGATGAATGCCGATCTCAGTGCGCCGCGGCGCGCTGCACGTAACGCGGATCGATGCCGACCGAGTAATCGGGCAGCACGTTCTGGATCGTGCCCTGCTGCTTGAGGAAGGTCGCCGTCGCGAGCAGCGATTGCGCCGCGCCCGACTGCGCACCGCCGCCCAGCCAGGTCTTCGACGCCTGCTCGGCCGGCGTGGGGAACGCGTAGAGCGCGAGGCTCGCGGGCACTTCGTCGGGGTTCGCGCCCGACTCCTTCGCCACCGCCTGCACCTGCGGCGAGGCGGCGTTCCACGCGGTGCGATGCGCGCCGTAATCGGCGTCGGCGGCGGCCAGCACCTGCACGAACTTCGCCACGAAGTCGCCGTTATCCTTCGCGAAACCGCGATCGACCACGAAGCCGTCGAAGGTCGCCTTGCCCGTCGCCTTCGCCACCTGCCCCGACGTGATCAGCACCTTGCCGTTCTTCTTCACCTGCGCGAGCACCGGGTCCCAGATATAGGTGGCGTCGATGTTGCCGCGCTGCCAGGCCGCCGCCACTTCAGGCGGACGCAGGTTGACGATCTTCACGTCGGCGGGATTCACGCCCGCGTTCTGCAACGCCACCAGCGCATGAAAGTGCGAGGTCGACACGAACGGCACGCCGATCGTCTTGCCCTTGAGCCCTGCGATGCTCGTCACGCCCGAGCCGTCGCGCGCGACCAGCGCTTCGGCATCGTTGATGTTGTCGAGAATCCAGAACAGCGAGAGATTGACGCCCTGCGAGAGCCCCGCCGCGATCGGGCTCGACCCCGCTTCGCCGAGTTGCACCGAACCCGAGGCGAGCGCGCGGATCACATCGGCGCCGCTCGCGAGCTTGCGGAACGTGACCTTGTAGCCGGTGGCCTTTTCGACTTCGCCGGTCGCCTGCGCGTAACGCCACGGCACCACCATGTCCTGATACGCGATCACGACTTCGCGCGTCTCGGCCTGCGCGCGCGGCGCGCCGAACGCGGCGAACAGCGCCGTGGCCGCCAGCGCGGCGGCGAGCCCGCGCGGACGTTGCGAGGAAAGGACACGTTGACGGGCGCGATGACTCATCGAAAGACTCCGGCGGAACCACTGAGGTTGAATGGAAGGTTCCGACTATAGGGAGTCTCGCGGCGTCCGGTTCTAATTTATCCGCGATAGCTAATGACGCTGCTGGAGCATTGCTTTGCGTGTTCCGGCGTATGCCGCGCGCCAACGAAAAAGCCCGCTTTTCAGCGGGCTTTTTTCGAAGCGATGCAGCTTGAACGATGCAGCGAAGCGATGCGGCTTAGACCACGCCCGCGCCGTGCGCCTGCAGATCGGCGTGATAGCTTGAACGCACCATCGCGCCGACGGCCGCGTGCGTGAAGCCCATCTTGTACGCCTCTTCCTCGTACATCTTGAAGGTGTCCGGGTGCACGTACGAACGCACCGGCAGATGGTGCTCCGACGGCTGCAGATACTGGCCGATCGTGAGCATGTCCACGTCGTGCGCGCGCAGGTCGCGCATGACCTGAAGAATCTCTTCCTCGGTTTCGCCCAGACCGACCATCAGGCCCGACTTGGTCGCGACTTCCGGGTGCAGCGCCTTGAAGTCCTTGAGGAGCTTCAGCGAGTGCGCGTAGTCCGAACCCGGGCGCGCTTCCTTGTACAGACGCGGCACCGTTTCGAGGTTGTGGTTCATCACGTCGGGCGGCGCGGCGTTGAGGATGCCGAGCGCGCGGTCCAGACGGCCGCGGAAGTCGGGCGTGAGAATCTCGATGCGCGTTTCCGGCGAATGCTCGCGCACCTGGCGGATACATTCGACGAAATGGCCCGCGCCGCCGTCACGCAGATCGTCGCGGTCGACGCTCGTGATCACGACGTACTTGAGCTTGAGCGCGCCGATGGTGCGCGCGAGGTTCGCCGGTTCGTCCGGGTCGAGCGGATCGGGACGGCCGTGGCCGACGTCGCAGAACGGGCAGCGGCGCGTGCACTTGTCGCCCATGATCATGAACGTCGCGGTGCCCTTGCCGAAGCATTCGCCGATGTTCGGGCAGCTCGCTTCCTCGCACACCGTATGCAGGTTGTGCTCGCGCAGGATGTTCTTGATCTCGTAGAAGCGCGAGGTGCCCGTGGCCGCTTTCACGCGGATCCAGTCGGGCTTCTTGAGCTTCTCGATGGGGATGACCTTGATCGGAATGCGCGCGGTCTTGGCCTGCGCCTTCTGTTTCGCGGTGGCGTCGTAGGGGACGTCGGCGGGGACCGGGCTCGTGGCCGGGTTCGGCACCGAATTCGCGGCGGGGTTCGCGGTTACATCAGTCATTCGTTCGATCCAGTCAGGCCGCCGGAACAGCGCCAGCCTGCGGTTGCGGCGGTTGCCCGCCTGAGGCCGCCTGAGCAGCCGGGTCCACTGCAGCCGCTTCGGCCGCCGGGTCTGTGGCGGCCGCTTCGGCCACCGGAAGAGTTGCCGCGTGCGCAGCGAGTTGCGTCTCGAGCTGCGCCGCCAGCGTGGCGGCCACCTCGCGCCAGTCCGCCGCGACGCCGAGCGACGCCATGTCGACGGTTTCGAGGCCCGCGTAGCCGCACGGATTGATTGCGAGGAAGGGGCTCAGATCCATCGACACATTCAGGCTGACGCCGTGATAGGAGCAGCCGTTGCGGATCTTCAGACCGAGCGCCGCGACCTTCGCGCCACGGTGCGTCGCGGCCGCGCCTTGCGCGTGTTCCGGCACGTAAATACCGGGCGCGCCGGCCTTGCGCTCGCTCGCGAGATTATACGCCGCCAGCGTGTCGATCACGGCCTGCTCGATGAGCGTAACAAGCTCGCGCACCATCAGTTTCCGGCGTCGCAGATCGAGCAGCAAATAGGCCACGATCTGGCCCGGCCCGTGATACGTGATCTGGCCGCCGCGGTCGATCTGCACGAGCGGAATGCCACTGTTGGCGACGAGCAGATGTTCGGGCTTGCCGGCCTGGCCGAGCGTGAAAACGGGCGGATGCTCGACGAGCCAGATTTCGTCGGGCGTATCGGCGTCGCGCTGTTCGGTGAACGCGCGCATGGCGTCGAAGCTCGCCTGGTAGGCTTCGTTGCCGCGCCAGCGCACGACGGGCGCGGCGAATCGGAGTGAAACCTCGGCGGAAACCGGTGCGCTGGATGCGTTGCTGGACGCCGCCTCGGCGATCGTGGGAATCGCGGAGAGCGCGGGGTCGGATGACATGGACAGGGGTGAAACCGGGGTGGCACACATGATTCCCGAAGTTTACCCAATTCGGGACAAGCGCGCCGAGGACGCTGCGGCATGGCCGGGATCAGCCTGCGCGCAGCGGCGCCTCGTCGGGATCGCGCAGGGATCGCGCCGGGATCGCCCGATTTCGCGGTTTCAACGTGGTTTTCGCGCGATTTCAGCACGATCCAGGCGCATTTCCGCACGCCTATGCACGACGCATCAAACCGTGCGCCAGCCGTCGCCCGTATGCACGCCGAGGCGCGCCGCCGTACGCGCGGCCCAGTCGAGCGCGCGCTCGCTCACGCGCTGGGGCGTCGCGAACGCCACCCACGCGGGCGCGCCCTGCTCCGCGCCGATCCACAGCCGCTCGCCGCGCCGCAGCCGCACCGTCTGGCCCGGTTCGAGCCAGTAGTCGGCCGTGTCGTCGCTGCGCGTGAGCCAGACCGCGCCGCAATGCACCGTCAGCCGCGTGCTGCGCGAAACCCGCACCGAAGCCACTTGATGCGCCTCCACCTCGAAGGTGATATCCGAAGAAATTTCTCTCATTTTCGACTCCGAATGACCTGCTCCAATGGCTACAATCCTAGACACTGCAAGGGATCGAGCAAAACGATCATTTTTCACGGCTATGTGAGAAAAATTACGATGGACCTGCGCACGCTTCCGGCCCTCAATGCCCTCAAGTCCTTCGAGGCGGCCGCCCGCCACGAGAGTTTTTCGCGCGCCGCCGACGAGCTGTTCGTCACGCACGGCGCGGTCAGCCATCAGATCCGCGCGCTGGAGGCGGAACTCGGCGTGGCGCTGTTCGCGCGCGACGGCAAGCGCGTGCGCGTGACCGACACGGGCCGCCGCTACGCCACCCAGGTGCGCGACGCGCTCAACCAGTTGGCGCGCGCCACCGAGGAAATCCGCGCGGGCGACCGCGAGCGGCGGCTGGTCGTGTCGATGCTGTCGTCGTTCGCGGCGCGCTGGGTCACGCCGCGCATCGGCCGCTTCATCGAGGCGCATCCGCAGTGGGACGTCGAGTTGCAATCCACCAATTCGCTGATCGATTTCGCGCGCGACGACGTGGACGTGGCGATCCGCTTCGGCTTCGGCCACTATCCGGGCCTGCACACCGAACTGCTGCTCGACGAGATCTTCTTTCCCGCCTGCGCGCCCGACTTCAACGGCGGCAAGCTGCCCGAAGACCCGCGCGAGATGACAAAGCTGCCGCTGCTGCGTTCCGACGACGAGCTCTGGCGCCCGTGGTTCGACGCCGCCGGCCTGCAGGATCTGCCCGAGCCCAAGCGCGGCGTGCTCTATCAGGATTCGTCGAATCTGCTGCAGGCGGCGATGGACGGCCAGGGCATCGCGCTCGTGCGCCGCTCGCTCGCGATGCACGAAATCACGCGCGGACGCCTCGTGCGCCTCTTCAAGGACATCGACGGCCCGAGCCCGTGGCGCTACTACTTCATCTGCCAGCCGCAGCGCCTGCAAACCGAGCGCGTGACCGCGTTCCGCAACTGGGTGTTCGACGAGGTGGCGCGCTTTCGCCGGCTCTACGAAGACGCCTGCGAGGCCGGCCCCGTCATCACGGCCGCCGCCGCGGCGATGCGCGCGACGACGGGCGAGGCGCCCTGAATAGCCGGTAAACGCAACAAGGGCCGCTCGAAAGCGGCCCTTGCTTCATGTCGATCCCGAGTGGCGGGAGCGCGCCCTTACAGCACGATCTTGACCATCGGATGCCCGGTCAGCGCGCGATAGATATCATCGAGATGCGGCTGGCTCGTCGCGCGCACCGTCACCGTGAGGCCGGTGTAGTTGCCGCCGCTCGACGGGCGCGTTTCGATCGTCGCGGTATCGAAACCGCCGTCGAATTCACGCAGCACGGCAATGATCGTGTCCTGAAACTCGGGATGCGTCTTGCCCATCACCTTGATGGGGAAGTCGCACGGAAACTCGATCAGCGAGGTCTTTTCTTCGGCGCTGGCCGCGCCGTTCGTTTGCGATGCACTCATTTGTCCACTTCCTGTAGCGAGGCGGCGGCTTCGGCGTGCGATTGCGCCAGCGATTCCGCCTCATAAACCTCACGCGCCGCGCGCGCCTTCGCACGCTGGTACGCCGCGTAAATCGCCGCATAGACGGGCCCCGGCTTGCCGTCGCCCACGGCCTGGCCGTCGATCGTCACGACCGGCAGCACTTCCTTGGTCGCCGAGGTCAAGAGCACCTCGTCGGCGGCGCGCAGCGTGGCCTCGTCGATCTCGCGGGCCTCGAAACGCAGCCCGCATTCCTGCGCCAGTTCTTCGACGAGCCCGTAGCGGATGCCTTCGAGAATCTTGTGGCTGCGCGGCGGCGCATACAGCGCGCCATCCTTCGCTATCCACACATTCGACGACGATGCTTCGGTCACCCAACCGTCGCGCAGCTGGATCGTTTCGAACACGCCGTGTTCGGCGGCATGCTGCGCCATCAGCACGTTGCCGAGCAGCGACGTCGACTTGATGTCGCAATGCAGCCAGCGGCGGTCTTCGGCGGTCACGCAGCCCACGCCGGTCGCGCGCTGCGCCTCGCCCGCCATGACGAGCGGGTTCACCATCACGAGCACCGTGGGCGGCACGCTCGCCGCCGGAAACGCGTGCGCGCGCTTCGCGACGCCGCGCGTGACCTGCACGTAGACGTTCGCGTGCGCATCGGGCGCGAGCGCGCCGGCCTGCACGTTGGCGTCGAGCACGCGCGCGATCAGCGCACGCCAGCCGCTGTCGCTGAACGGATTGGCGATGCCAACCTTCTCCAGCGAACGCGCGAGCCGCGCGAGATGCTGCGTGAGCCGGAACGGCACGTGCACCAGCGGCGCGGCGTCGTCATCGTCATCGTGGCTTTCGACGCCCTCGACTTCGAGCGCATAGACCGGCACCACTTCGTAGATGCCGTCGCCGAAAATGAAGCCCCGGTCGAGCACCGGCACGCGCGCCAGGCTGATCGGCGTGAACTCGCCGTTCAGCCAGACGACGGGCTCGCCTTCGTGCTCGTCACCGGTATCGTGCTCGTCATCGGCATCGTGCTCATCGAAGGCATCGTGCTCGTCGTGCGGGTCAAGCGCGCCGTCTTGCGGCGCGGAAGTCGAGGTCGGCCCGGCCATTTACTTCTTCTTGTTGAACATCAGCATGAGCGAATCCCACACGCGGCCGACGATGCCGGCTTGCGGCACCGCTTCGAGCGCGACCAGCGGGAATTGCGCGAGCACCTTGCCGTCCGCGCCGACGAACTTCGCCGTGCCGACTTGCTGGCCGTCCGCGAGCGGCGCGATCAGCGGGCTGGTGATGTCGATCTGCGGCTTGGCCTTGTCGGCCGCGCCCTTCGGCAGCGTAACGAACTGATCCTTCTTCACGCCGACCTTCACGGCGTCCGCCGCGCCCTTGTAGACGCGCGGCGTGGCCACGGCCTGGTTCGCGCCGTAGATGCGCGTGGTGTCGTAGGCGCTATAGCCGTAGTTGAGCATCTTCAGGCTGTCCTGCACCCGGTCGTGCTCTTTCTGCTCGCCCATCATCACCGAGACCAGACGGCGATCGCCGCCGCCCGCCATCGGACGCTTGGCCGACGCGATCAGGCAGTAGCCCGCGGCTTGCGTGTGGCCGGTCTTCAGACCGTCGACCGTCGGGTCGATCCACAGCAGGCGGTTGCGGTTCGGCTGCTTGATGTTGTTGTACTTGAATTCCTTGACCGAGAAGATGCTGTAGTACTCGGGATAGTCGCGAATCAGGCGCGCCGACAGCGTGGCGAGGTCGCCGGCCGTCGTGTAGTGATTCGGGTCGGGCATGCCGTTGACGTCGGCGAAATGCGTGTGCGCCATGCCGAGCTTCTGCGCTTCGGCATTCATCATGTTCACGAAGTTCGCTTCGCTGCCGCCGACCAGTTCGGCGAGCGCGATAGCCGCGTCGTTGCCCGACTGGATGATCATGCCGTACACGAGGTCGTGCACCGAGACCGGCTTGTTCGCTTCGATGAACATGCGCGATTCGTCGGTCTTCACGCGACGCACGGCTTCGCTCGGCGTGACGATCTGCTCCATCGAAATCTTCTTCGACTGCAGCGCCTCGAACGTGAGGTACGCCGTCATCAGCTTCGTGAGCGAGGCCGGTTCGACGCGCTCGTCGGCGTTGCCCGAGGCGAGCACCTGGTTCGCGGTGGCGTCGACGAGCACCCACGAGCGCGCGTTCACGGCCGGCGGCGGCACTTGCGCGAAGGCGCTGGCGCTCGCGAGCAGCGAGGCCGGCACGAGCGCGCCGAGCGTGACTTTACGGACGATGGAGGGAGAAACGAAGGAGGACTGCTGGCCGTTGGAGAGAAAACGCATGGGTTCAGGTCGGACGGGATTGGGGTCGGGATGAACGTGGCGCGCCATGCGGCGCACGGTCGGGTGAGGCGGATTGCGCCGCCTCGCTCACACGCCTGATGAGATTTCAGGCGGGCGCGGCGGCCGCAAAAAGAGCGCCCATTATACGCGTCGCGTGCAGGCGTTTTTCGAAGTGGGCACACGTTTGCGCGCACCTGTCGTGCATTTTTAACGCTTCGCGCGCATTTTTTGCGGCGCCGCGCGATGTTTTCTCACGATCGTCCGACGCACGGCTTACAGCCATTGCGTGCGAACGATGTGGACCCTAAAAACGTGCGCGGGTGAAACCGATATGCAAACGCGCAGCGCTCAGCGCCAGGCCTCGACGATGATGCGCTTGAGAATATGCAGCTTGCGATGCAGGAAGTGTTCCGCCCCCGGAATCACCACAACGGGCAGTTCCTGTGGCCGCGCCCATTCGTACACCGACAGAATCGGCACGGTGTCGTCGAGTTCGCCGTGAATCACGAGCGTGTCCTCGCGCACCGGCGCGACTTCCCAGCGGCTCGCCGCCGTGCCGACGAACACCATGCGCTCGATCTCGCCGCCCGCTTCCAGATAGCGCTTCGCGACGTGCGAGAGCACGAAGGTGCCGAACGAAAAGCCCGCGAGCACGAGCGGCACATCGGCCTGACCCGGCTGCGCGCGCATGTAGCGGATCAGTTCGAGCAGATCGTCCTGCTCGCCGATGCCGTTGTCGTGCGTGCCCGCCGTGCCGCCGACGCCGCGAAAGTTCGAGCGGTACGTCGTATAGCCGAGTTGCACGAGCGTGCGCGCGAGCGTCTGCGCGACCTTGTTGTCCATCGTGCCGCCAAAGAGCGGATGCGGATGCGCGACGAGCGCGATACCGCGCACGGGCGTGCCGGCGTCGGGCGTGTCGAGCGCGCATTCGATCTGGCCGATCGGGCCGTCGATATGGAATTTCTGCGTCTGGGCGTTCATCGGGCTACGGTCCTTGCTGTCGTTTTTACAGTCGTTTTTATCCCGGCGTGCATCACGGACGGTCGATCAGCAGACGCTCGACCACCTGGCCGTTCTGCAGATGCGACACGACGATTTCCTCGATGTCGGTTTCGTCGACATAGGTGTACCAGGTGCCTTCCGGGTACACGACGACGACCGGGCCTTCCTCGCAGCGGTCGAGACAGCCGGCCTTGTTGACGCGCACTTGCCCCGGACCCGCGAGGCCCAGTTGCTTCACGCGTTTCTTTGCGTATTCCTGCATCGCCTGCGCGTTGCAGTTCGCGCAGCTCGGACGCTCGGCGCCGGGCTCGCGCTGGTTCAGGCAGAAGAACACATGGTGTTTGTAGAAGGAATCGGTCATGGCTGAATACCGGTGAAGGCGGTGAAAGTGGGGGCGGCGCTTGCCGGAGGATCGGAACCGGAAACCGGTGACGATGCGCGCGCGGCGTGCCTGATCGGATCGCTGAAGGCGGTTCTGGAATGTGCGGTCGATTATAGCGAGCGCCGCGCGAGCCACGCGCGCTCCAGCGAGAACGCGCTCCAGCCGAGCGCGGCCCACGGCCAGCTCCACGCGAGCCAGTGCGCGAGGCCGTTGAAATGCAGATAGCGGCCCTGACGCCAGTCGGCGAGCACCACGTCGAAATACGGATTCACGGGCAGCACGTTGACCAGCACGAGCGCCACGGCCAGCGCGGCGCTCGCCGCCGCCGCGCGCGCCGCGCGCGGCAGGCGCAGCGCGAGAAAAGCCGCGAGCGTGCCCCAGACGAGGCCGCCGAGCGCGCCCGGCGTCGCCCAGTTGAAGATCAGCCCGCTTTGCGATTGCAGGAAGGTCGCGCCCGCCTTGACCACCAGCGTCGCCGCCAGCAGCACGACGATCATCCGCGCGCGCGGCGCGCGCTGGCGCATCGGCAGCGAGGCGAAGGCCGCCGCGCCGAACAGGTTCAGCGTCGTGACGAGCGCTTCCCAGCTGCTGTCGGGCAGGCGCGCGGCGAGCGCGTCGGGCAGCGCGCGCAGATGCCAGGCGGCGGGCGTCCAGGCGAGCACGGCGTCCTGCATCGAGGCGTCGAAGCGCTGCCAGATCGCGCGCGGCCAGTCGCCCATGCCGAACAGGCGCGGCGCGGGAAACATCGTCGCGAACGGCCAGAGCGCCGCGAGCACCATCAGCGCGCCGGCATCGCGCTCGAACCAGCGAAAACGCAGCCGCCGCAGAAAGCCGCGTTCGAGCAGCGCGCCCGTGAGCGGCGCCGCGAGCGCCGCGCCCAGCAGCGCACCGAGCGCATTGGTGGCGAGATCGAGATTGGACGCGACGCGCGTCGGCAGATAGGTCTGCACCGCTTCCATCGCGCTGGAGAGCAGCGTGCCGCCCAGCGTCGCGAGCGCGACGGCCGCCAGCGCGCGGCAGCGCGGCCAGACCGCCAGCACCGCGAGCGCGCCGAACGGCATGTAGCCGAGCACGTTGGTGACGACGTCGAAGACGGTCCAGTAGCGCGGAAACGGATCGTTGAGAAAGTCGAACGGACCGAGGCCGAGCGAGCGCCAGCCCGAGAACGGATACCACGAGCCGTAGACGATCAGCGCCGTGTAGAGCGCCAGCGCCTGGCGCGAGAGCGTGGAGGCCTGGCGCGGCAGGTTCTCGCGCGAAAGATCGGGTGAACTGCGGGATGAACTGTTGGGGGGACTGTTGGCGGAACCGCCGCGCGAATCGACGGCGACATCGCGCGCAGGATCGAGCGAGCCGGATTGCGCAGACGCAGCGGACGCCTCCCGCGCGCGGGCCTCGCCGCCGCCGGATTCGCCGATGCCGCTCTCGTCGTCCTTGCCGTCCTTACCCGCTTTGCCGCTCATCCAACCGGTCCCACTGGAGCCGCGTGCCGCGCGCCGCGCGCGCCGCCCGCCGCGTTCCTCAAGGCGTGCCGGCGAATGCCTGCACGCTCAGCCATGCGCCGATCTGGCTCGCGAAGTCGTCGCTCGCCGTGCGCAGCGCCGCCGCCCCGCCCGCCGCATCCGGCGTGCTCGCCGGCGCGCGCGCAAGGAACGAACGCTGCGCGATCACCTTGCCGCCCTGCATCAGCGTCGCGCGCGCGGCCAGCACGCCCGAGCTTTCCGACTGGGTGTCGAAGACCTGTTCGAACTCGGTGAGTTCGACCTTGAGCATCGGCGCCTGCACGGCGTCGGCGCCCGAGAGCACCGTCACGCGCGTGGCGAGCGAGGTGCGCAGACGCTGCGTGAGCAGGCGCGCGGGCGACATCGTCCAGCGGCTGTCGGCGTAGCGCGCCGAGCGCTGCGAGTCGCCGCCGATGCGATAGACGATGCCGTCGTGATCGAGCGTGGCCGGCGCGCTCACTTCGAGCACCTTGAGCGGCGGCAGCGTGGGCGCCGCGGGCGGCGCTTCCTGCGGCCCGAGGTCGTAGCGGATGTCCGAGAGCGCGGCCGGATTGCCGGCGCACGCCGCCAGCGTGCCGATGGCGAGCGCCGCGAGCGCGGCGCAGCAAAGCCGCAGGAGCGAGCGTGACGGGGTGGCTTGGCGTGACATTGCGGTTCCTTCCGGTTCTTGCGGTTATGCGGCGCCGTTCTGACAGGCGCCGCCCAGGTCGAATGGACTCCGACTCGGTTGCGGCGCAGCAGTTCGCGGCGCGCGCAGCAGCATAGCGATTTTTGCGAGGGGCCAGAACGCGTGCCGCTGCGTCGTGCCGCCTCGCCGCGGACTTACTTCGCGCCCGTGCCCGGCCAGGCGAAGCCCGGCTCGCCCGGCCCCGGCGCGGGTTGCGGCGCGCCGCCGAACAGCACGCTGCGCGGGCTGCTGCTAAAGGTGCCCGCCGCGCGGTCCACCGAGCGCATCGCCGAGCGCACGTCGTCGGTCAGCGAATCGACGCGGGGCAGCGTGTCGTAGCCCACGCGCGCCGAGAGTTCCTGGATCGACATGTCCATCGAGGCGAGCGCCTGCCCCGCCTGCGCCGCCGCCGTGCCGGCCTTGTTCAGATTGGTCTGGAACGGGCCGTCCGGGCGGTTCACGCTGGTGATGAGCTGATTGGTCGACTGCAAGGTTTTCTGCAGATCGGCGACCGCGCCCGGCAACTGCTTCGCGGTCGGCTGCAACTGCTGCGCGAGCGTGTTCACGCTGTCGGCGGCCTGCTGGAGCGAGACCACCGTCGCCATCACCTGCTTGCGGTTTTCCTCGCTGAGCATCTGGTCGACGTCGGTGGCGATGCTGTCGAGCTTGCGCAGCAGCACGTCGCCGCGCCGCTGAAGCTGGTCGAGCAGGCCGGGCCGCAGCGGAATCTCCGCCACATTCTTCTCCGACGACGCGAGCGGCGACTGGTCGAGGCCGTTGTCGTCGAGCTGCACGAAGGCGATGCCGGTCACGCCCTGGAGCGCGAGCGTGCCGAAGGTCGAGCGCGTCATCGGCGCCTTCTGGTCGACCAGCACGCGGATGCGGATCTGGCCCGGATGCGCCGCGTCGAAGCGGATCGACTGCACCTTGCCCACGTCGAGACCGCGATAGCGCACGGCCGCGTCCGGGTACAGGCCCGTGACGCTGCTGCGCGAAATCAGGTCGTACGGCACGCGCACCGAATGATTGGCGCTGAAGAAGAAGACCGCCAGCGCGATGGCCGCCAGCAGGCCGATCGTGAAGAGGCCGGCCCAGAACGCATGCGGTTTGTTTTCCATCGTCAGATTCCCTTGTTGGCGACCTTGCGCCTCGTGACACGCCCGCGCGTCAGCACGGCTTCACGCCCACGGATGCGGGCAGCAGCGCCGCCGGCGGCAGCTTCGCGCGGCGCTCGGGCGGCAGCGCCTGTAGCGCGCGCCGTCCGCGCATGCCCAGAAAATATTCGCGGATGAACGGATCGTCCACGCCGGCCGCCTCTTCCACGGGCGCGGCCACCAGCACCTTGCGCTCCGCGATCACGGCCACGCGCGTCGAGAGCGCGACCATCGCGTCCAGATCGTGCGTGATCAGCACGACGGTCAGGCCCAGCGCGCGGTGCAGCGTGCTGATCAGTTCCACCACTTCGTCCGACGAGCGCGGATCGAGCCCCGCCGTCGGTTCGTCGAGTATCAGCAGTTCGGGCTCCAGCACGATCGCGCGCGCGAGCCCGACGCGCTTGACCATGCCGCCCGAGAGCGCGGCCGGCATCTTCGAAGCGTGCTTGCACGGCAGCCCGACCATCTCCAGCTTGAGCATGACGATGTCGCGCAGCAGGTCGGCCGGCACCTTGCCAAGCTCGCGCACCGGCTGCGCGATGTTGTCGTACACCGACAGCGACGAGAACAGCGCGCCGTGCTGAAAGAGCATGCCGGTGCGCGTGCGCATCAGGCGCGCGCGCTCGGGATCGGTCGTCGTGATGTCTTCGCCGAACATCTTGATGGTGCCCGACGTGGGCCGTTCGAGCCCGAGAATCTGCCGCACCAGCGTGGTCTTGCCCGAACCCGAGCCGCCCACGATCGTGACGATTTCGCCGCGCCGGATATCCAGATTCAGATGCTGATGGACGATGTTGCGCCCGTAGCGCTTCGTGAGGTTGCGCACCTCGATGATCGGCTCGCCGATCGCCGGCAGCGGCAGGTCCTCGACGGCTTCCTTGAGCGGCGTGCCCAGCGTGCCGGTCGTGGTCAACGTGTTCATGACAGCCCCACGTTCTGGAACAGGATGGCGAACACGGCGTCGGCGAGGATCACGATGGTGATCGACGACACGACCGAGGTGGTCGTGCCCTCGCCGAGACTCTGCGAATTCGCCTTGATGCGAAAGCCGAAGTGGCAGCCGACGATGCCCACCAGCATGCCGAACGCCACGCCCTTGCCGAGCCCGATCCAGAGGTTCGCGATCGGCACCACGCCCGGCAGCGAACGCACGAAATACGACACGTCGATGCCCAGCACCGCCTTGGCCGCGAGCGCGCCGCCGAGCAGCGCGATGATATCGGTCCAGATCACCAGCAGCGGCATGGCCACGCCCAGCGCGACCACGCGCGGCAGGATCAGCCGCAGGCCGTGCGAGATGCCCATCACGCGCATGGCGTCGAGCTCCTCGGTCACGCGCATCACGCCGATCTGCGCGGTGATGGCCGAACCGGAGCGCCCAGCCACCAGTATGGCCGCAAGCACGGGACCGAGTTCGCGAATCACCGCGAGCCCGAGAATATTGACGATGAACTGGTTCGCGCCGAACAGCCGCAACTGCTGCGCAGAGAGATACGACAGCACGATGCCGATCAGGAACGCCACCAGCGCCGTGATCGGCAGCGCGCGCGCGCCCGCGTTGTAGACATTCGCGGAAATCTCGATCCAGGGCGTGGCCTTCGGCTTGCGCAGGATAAAGAGCAGATCGAGGATCACGCGGCCGAGCATCGAAATGCCGCCGTAGAGGTGATCCCAGAACGAGAAGATCGCGAGGCCGAGTTTCGTGACCGGATCGATCTTGACGACGCGCTCCGGCGCCTCGCGCACCGAATCGAGCAGCGCGATGCGCTCGAAGATGTCGCGCTGCGTCTGCGTGAGCGCGACCAGATCGGCGGGCAGCTTGTGGCCCCAGACGCGCCAGAGCGCCTGGCCGCCGACGTGATCCATGCGTTCGATCCGCGACAGATCCCACTGGCCGACGCGCTCGCCGAGCAGCGCGCGCAGCCGCTGCGCCGCGCCGCCCTGATCGCGGTCGCGTGCGAGCGCGAGCGCGGTCCACTGGCCGGACAGGCGCACGATCTTTCCCTGGTTGCCGGCCGCGATTTCGAGGCCAGGCGGCGTCTCTTGAGTCAAGGCGGGGCGCTCGGACGGAAGAAATGATCAAACATTGTATCGAACGCGCCCCGTTTCGGCGGTGCGAGCGCGCACCGATTTCGCATCGCGCCACGAGGGTGCGTGCGAGGGCGCGCGAGGCTGTGGACAATTCTGTGGATGACCTGTTGGCACCCTGTGGGCACGATGGGGAATTCGCGGACCGTCAGCGCGATTCTCATCATCACAATCGTTCGCGCCTGTGGATGAATCCGTGGATAAGCTGTTGGCAGCCTGTGGGTGGGCTGTGAATTTGCCTAAAAAGCGGGCATTCCGGCGATAAAAACGCACGAGGGACGGATCGCGTCGGCCGCCTCCTCTGTCAGCCCATCGGCCGCGCCGTTCCCGCGCCGCCCGCGCGCCGCACAGCCACGGCCAGCCACTACAATACGCACCATGAATGCGACGCCCCCCACCCCCGCTCCGCGCGCCGACGACTGGCGCATCGACCGCGACCGCGCGGTGACGCTGTTCGGCCCGGCTGCACACGACTGGCCGATCGAAATCGTCGAGGAAACCGGCTCCACCAATGCCGACCTGATGGCGCGCCTGAAAGCGCTGCCCCATCGCACCAACGCGCTCGCGCGCCCGCTCGTGCGCGTGGCCTATCTGCAAACCGCCGGACGCGGACGGCGCGGCCGCGGCTGGGTCGCCCAGCCCGGCGACGCGCTGCTCTTCTCGCTCGCCTGCGTGATCCCGCGCCCGATCGAAGGACTCGCGGGGCTCAGCCTCGCGGTCGGCTCGGCGCTCGTCGACGGCCTGCGCACGCTGCCCGTGAGCGCACCCGGCCAGATCGCGCTGAAATGGCCGAACGACGTGCTGCTCGAAGGCGACAAGCTGGTGGGGATTCTGGTGGAAACGGCGTGGAGCACGCCCGACGCGACGGCGGTGGTGATCGGCATCGGCACCAACGTGCGCGGCGCGGACGCGCTGGTTGCGAAAGTCCAGGCGCTCAACGCCGACACCGCCGCGCAGCAGGCCGCGCCCGTGCCCGGCGCGGCGCCCACGGCGCTCTCGCGCGTGTGGCCCGGCGCCAATCTCACCGACGTGCTGGCCGCCGAACTCAACGCGCTCGAAGACGCGCTCGCGCGCTTCGGCGAAAGCGGCTTCGCCACGTTCCAGGCGCGCTGGAACGCGTGCCACGCCTACGCGGGCCGCGAAATCGCGCTCTACGAACAAGGCGCCGAGCTGATGCGCGGCATTGCCGTGGGCGTGGACGAGCGCGGCCAGTTGCTCGTCGATACCGCGCGCGGACGCGAAGCGGTCACGACCGGCGACGTCTCGCTGCGTCTCGCGGGCGGCGGCGCATGAGCCGCGCGGCCGCGCCCTTTCTGCTGATCGACGCCGGAAACAGCCGCATCAAATGGGCCCTCGTGGCCGCCGACGGCGCGCGTCTGCACGCGGGCGCGGCGGATCATGCGAGTCACGATGAAGCGCAAGATCCCCGTCTCGATTTCGCCGATTGGGCGACGCTGCCCGCGCCCGGCGGCGCATGGATCTCGAACGTGGCCGGCGAAGCCGTCGCGCGCCGCCTCGACGCCGCGCTCGACGCGCGCTGGCCCGGCCTCGCGCGCACGGTGATCCGCGCCTGCGAACGCCAATGCGGCGTGACCAACGGCTATAGCACGCCCGACGCGCTCGGCAGCGACCGCTGGGCCGGCATGATCGGCGCGCGCGCGGCGTTTCCCGGCGAACCGCTCCTGATCGCCACCTTCGGCACCGCCACCACGCTCGAAGCGCTGCGCGCCGACGGCACCTTCGTCGGCGGCCTGATCGCGCCCGGCTGGACACTGATGATGCGCGCGCTCGGCGAGCACACCGCGCAACTGCCGGTGCTCGACGCGCAGCACGCGCGCGGCCTGATCGACGCGCCCGCGCGCGCGCCAGGCGAGCAGCCCGGCCCGCTTTTCGCCACCGACACGAAGCGCTCGATCTCGGCGGGCTGCGCGCTCGCGCAGGCGGGCCTCATCGAGCGCGCGTGGGCGGATTTGCAAGATGCGTGGACAATGCCGGTCCGGCTGGTGGTGAGCGGCGGCGCGGCAGCCGAAGTGACAGCGGCGCTCAAGGTGCCGCATACTCGCCACGACGCGCTGGTGCTCGCCGGCCTCGCGCTGATCGCGCAGTCCTGAGCCCGGCCCAAGCCCTGCTGGACGCCGCATTGCACGGCGCCCGCCCATCCGAACCACGATTTCGACGGAGTTTCACACGATGCTGCGCTGGCTAATCGCCATCCTGATTCTCGCCAACCTGCTCGCCTTCGCGGCGATACGCGGCCTGTTCGGTCCCATGCCCGCTTCGGGCTCGCTGCAACGGCAGCATCTGAACCGGCAGATTCACCCGGAAGGACTTACGGTGCGGCCAATCAAGCCGTCGGAGTCCGTGGACGTGCCCGTGGTCGGCGGCCCGGTGGCCGAGCCGGCCATCCAGGCGTCGACGCTCACGCAGTGATCATGTAGGGGTTACACAGTAGTGACACACCAGGCGCGGCGTCGCTTACCTCATCGCGCGATCGATCAGGATTGCGCGCGCACCTTCTGCAACAGCTTGGTGGTCGAGCGGTCGTGCTCGAACGCGATCGCCAGCGCCTTGCCGCCCCAGCCGCGCACGAGCGCCGACTCGGGCAGCGCATCCATGTCGTAGTCGCCGCCCTTCACGAGGATGTCGGGGCGCACGGCCTCGATCAGCTCGATCGGCGTCTGCTCGCCGAACTGCACCACCCAGTCCACGCTTTCGAGCGCCGCCAGCAGCGCCATGCGGTCGTTTTCGTTGTTGATCGGACGATCGTCGCCCTTGCCGAGCCGCTTCACCGAAGCGTCGCTGTTCACGCCGACGATCAGCGTTGCGCCGAGCGCTTTGGCGTCGGCGAGATAGGTCACGTGACCGCGATGGAGGATGTCGAAAACGCCGTTGGTGAACACCACCGGACCGGGCAGCGAGGCGCGCATCTGCGCGAGCGCCTCGCGCGTCGTGATCTTGCGTTCGAAGGAAGCGGGCATCGGATGTGACTCGAAAAGAAGTTGACTGACTGCGGGACTAACTGCGGGACTGACGGCGGGATTAGCCGCTGGACTCACAACGTAAAACGGCCCGGACGCGCAAGCGTGCCGGGCCGTTTTCGATTCATGCGTTTTGCGCTTCGGGGCACGCCGCGAGGCGCGCGCCCGAAGGCGCCGGCGCTCAGGCCGGTTGCTGCGTGCCCTGCTCGGCCTGCAGGCGCTGCACCACTTCCTTGCGGTAGCGGTTCAGTTCCTGCGCCGTGCTGAACGTGCGTTCGAACAGGATCGACAGGTTGTGCAGAATGCGCTCGATGACCTTCTTTTCCCAGCCGTCGTCGAAGCGGATCTGCTCGTCGAGCCAGCGCTCGAGCCATTCCGGGTCGGGCAGGCGCGATTGCACCGTGTCGCGCGGGAACAGCGCCTGGTTCACGTGCAGGTTGGTCGGGTGCAGCGGCTTTTCGGTGCGGCGCGCCGACGCCATCAGCACGCCGATCTTCGCGAACGCCGCGCGCGCGACGTCGCCGCAGTTCACGAGCGCCTTCTTCATATAGCGCAGGTACGCGCCGCCATGACGCGCTTCGTCGCGCGAAATGGTTTCGTAGATGGCCTTGATGACCGGCTCCGTGTGCCATTCGGCGGCGCGGCGGTACCAGTGGTTCAGGCGGATCTCGCCGCAGAAGTGCAGCATGAGCGTTTCGAGCGGCGGCGCCGGATCGAATTCGAAGCGCACAGCGTGCAGTTCTTCTTCCGTGGGCACCATTTCCGGCTTGAAGCGGCGCAGGTATTCCATCAGCACGAGCGAGTGCTTCTGTTCTTCGAAGAACCACACGCTCATGAACGCGGAAAAGTCGCTGTCGTGATGGTTGTCACGCAGGAACATTTCCGTGGCCGGCAGCGCCGACCACTCGGTGATCGCGTTCATCTTGATGGTCGCGGCCTGCTCGTCGGTCAGGAGCGACGCGTCGAATTGGTCCCACGGAATGTCCTTCTCCATGTCCCATCGGACCGATTCGAGCGACTTGTAAAGTTCCGGATAAAGCATCGTGTTCATAGTCCCGCCCCTGTTCTGCGCATGACGACTTGTAGCGTGCCGCCTGCTGCGCGTGCCATCACGCGGCGCACAGGCGAAAAGCGTTTAATTTTACGCGGTAACCGGCCCTCTGGACGCAATCTCACCGCGGCTAAACAGATTGTTTCCTGTCGAGCGGCAATCCGCGCTGCCGGGGTGTAAGGCGCCGTCGTGGGTTCTGGGTAGTTGCACCGTGCCTCGAACCCGGCTGCCGAAATGTCCGCGGGGCCGCCGGTTCGCGATGCCCACGCCGCCTGGCCGCCTCGCCCGCGTGATACGCGGCGGCCCCGGCGGACCGTCCCAGCGCTGCGACAGAATGACGCAGCGCCATCTCCCGATGATCGCATCGGAAATCGCGTGGAGGCACGTGCCATAAGGCTCGCGGCGCTCCGACGCTCTGACTGGACGGCCAGAAAAACCTTACACCATGATAGCACGCCGATCTTTCAGTTCCGGGGCGCCTCCGGGTGCGCCGTGACGACGCCCGACGGCGGGTCCGGCGGCGCTGCCGGCGCCACGGTCGGCGCTGCTGCTGGCGCCGCTGTCGGCGTCTTCAACCAGCTCAAAAGCACCTCGCGCTGGGCGAGCGTGTCGCGGTAGCCGAGTTCGATCAGCGCCTGCGTGAATTCGCGCTCGAACAGCAGATAGCTCGCAAACGCCGCGCCCGAGGCGCGGTTGCCGCCCACCGCGCCCAGCAGCATGCGCACCGAACGCGGCAGCCGCTGCAGATGGCGCGCCGCGATCAGCTCGATACGCTCGCTCGGACCGATCGCGAGCACCTCGATATGCCGCCAGCCGCTTTCCGGCTCGACCGTGTGCGGCAGTTGCAGGACCATGCGGTTGACGTGCTCGACGCGCTCGATGTCGGCGCCGAGCGCATCGAGGAACACGCTCGCGAGCACCTGCTGGCCGACTTGCGCGAGCGTCGGATAGACGTCGATGTCGGGGCGCGCGACCGAGACTTCCGGCGCTTCGGGCGCGGGCGCACCGGGCGTCGGCGCGCTCGCGCCGATCACGACGATGCGCTCGGCGCCGAAGTGGATCGCGGGCGAAAGCGGCGCGATCTGGCGGATCGAGCCGTCGCCGAAATACTCGTGATGACCGTCGAGTTCGAGGCGCACGGCGGGAAACACATAGGGAATCGCCGCCGACGCGAGCAGATGCGCGGGCGTGAGCGCGACCATGCGCGCCGTGCGCTGCGCGCGCCGCCAGGCCTGGATCGGCTCGCTCGCCTGATAGAAAGTCAGATGCCGCCCGGACGAATAACTGAGCGCCGTGACCGAAAGCGCGTGCAGCAGGCGCGCGTCGAGCATCTGCTCGATGCGATGGAAGTCGAGCGTGGCGGCGAGAAAGTGCGCGAGCGGCGCGTTGTCGAACAGCGTGCGCGGCGTGCGGCGCGCGCCGAGCCCGAAGGTGGCCCAGCCGAACGCGAGCGCCGCGAGCCAGCGGCCGCCCGCCGCCGCGATGCCGGGCCAGTCGGTGCGATAGACCTTATCGGCGCTCAAACCCGCCCAAACGTCAACGAGACGCGCCGCGCCGTGCTGGAAATGGTCGGCGTGGCTGGCGATGGAAGTGGCGTTGATCGCGCCCGCCGAAGTGCCGCAGATCACCGTGAACGGCATGGCGCGGCGCAGCGGCTCGGCCTGCGCGGCGAGTTCCGCGAGCGCGCGCAACGCACCGGCCTGGTAGGCCGCGCGTGCGCCGCCGCCCATCATCACGAGCGCGAGCCGCATGATGCCGACGCTCCCCGTTCCTCATGTTCCGGCGCGCGCCGCCGAAGCCGCGCGCGCCCTCAGCCCCAAGCCCTCAGCCCTCGCCGGGCTGCGCGGGCGCCTTCTTCGTGCCGCGTGCCGCCGTACGGCTCGCGCCACCCGTACTGCTGCTGCCGCTACGCCTCGTCGACGGCTTCGCGCGCGGCGCGGCCTGCTCGCCGCCGCCGTGCGCACCGGCTGTCGCCGACCCCGCAGCCGCCCCCGCCGATGCCGCCGCTTCGGCGGCCGCCTGCGCGGCCTGCGCCGCTGCGGCCGGCTGCGCCATCGCGAACTGTGCGAGCTGATTGAACTGCGATTGCAGCAGATTCCACCACCCCGACGCATCGAAGCCCGGCGGCGGCGCGGCATCGTCCGGCGCGTTGGCGTCGCCGTCGGCGCTCGCGCCCGGCTTCGCTTCGGCCTGATGCGGCGCGGCGCGCTCCGGCTCGGGCGGCGGGCTCATCTGCGCCTGCGCGAACGCGCCGAACGCGCGCAGCGTCGAGAGCGTCGCGCGCTGCACTTCGAGCGCCTGGATCGCCGACTGCAACATGCTCAGATTGAGCTTGAGCCATTGCTCGACGGCGCGCAGGTCGGTGATGCGCTTGTCGAGTTCCTCGATGTTGGTCAGCGGCGTCATCATGTCGGACATCATCGAAAGCGACGGCCCGAGCCCCTGGCCCGCGCCCGGCTCGCTGCCGGGAAACGCGCTGCCGAACGGCGTGAGCCGCATCATCCCCCACATGCGGTCGAGCATTTCGGCGGGCGGAAAACCGGGAAAGCCCGGGAACGGCGGAACGGCGCCTGCGGAATCGGTCATGCGGATCTCCCTCGCAATGATGAACGGGCTCGCGCGCGGCGCGCCCGTGTGACTCATGGTATGCACAGCACGTTTCGATGATACCGCGCGCGTGAGCAGGGACAACAAGCGGAAACAAGCGGCGACAAGCGGCGACAAGCGATAAAGCGATAACAAGCGCGACGCGCCTCGCCCCGTCACCGCTCAGAACGGATCGCCGCCCGGAAAGTCCGGCGCGCGACGCTCGCGCAGCGACTGCACGCCCTCGCGCACGTCCGGCCCCGAGAAGCCCATGAATTCGAGCGCAAGCGACGTGTCGAAGTTCGGCCCCGCCTGCCGCAGCCAGTTGTTGAGCGCGTACTTGGTCCAGCGCAGCGCCGTCTGCGAGCCGCTCGCCAGACGCTTCGCCACCTCGAACGCCTTCGGCAGCAGATCGTTTTCGTCGACGGCCAGCGACACGAGGCCGATGCGCTCCGCCTCCTCGCCGCTCACCGGCTCGCACAGCAGCAGGTAGTACTTCGCCTTCGCCATGCCGCACAAAAGCGGCCAGACGATCGCCGCGTGATCGCCCGCCGCCACGCCCAGACGCGTATGTCCGTCGATGATGCGCGCACTCTTTGCGGCGATCGAAATATCAGCGAGCAGCCCCGCGACGAGGCCCGCGCCCACGGCCGGCCCGTGCATCGCCGAAACGATCGGCTTGCTGCAGTTGATGACGTTGTAGACGAGGTCGCGCGCCTCGCGCCAGACGCGCGCGCGCACGTCGAAATGCAGCGCCATGTCCTCGACGAGCGCGAGATCGCCGCCCGCCGAAAAGCCCTTGCCCTCGCCGCGGATCACGGCCACGCGCGCGTCCGGGTCGCGGTCGACGTCGCGCCAGATTTCGGCGAGTTCGCGATGCATGTTCGCGTCGGCGGTGGCGAGGCCGCTCTTGTTGGTGCCTGCGCCGCTCATCACGATCTCGACGATGCCGTGTTCGTGCCGCCGCACGTGCAAGGCGTGATAGCGGGCGTAAAAAGGATCGTTCATCAGCGGCTCCTTGCCGGTTTCGCGAGGCGCATGGTCAATGCCCCGTCAATTGATTCGGATTACCAGGCGAATCGCCAATCGCCGCGTGCGTGAGCGCGTCAACGCTGCGGCTGATAGATCCATTTGCCGTTTTCGATTTCGACCATCACGCGTGCGCGCGCATCGAGACCGAGGTGATCGGTCGTGCTCATGTTGACGACGCCGTTGGTCGTATGCAGCCCGCGCGTCGCTTCAATGGCGTCGCGCAGCGCGTGGCGGAACGCGCTCGTGCCGGGCGCCGCCGACTTCAGCGCGACGGGAATCGCGCTGCCGAGCAGCAGGCCCGCGTCCCACGTGTAAGCGCCGAACGCCGACACCGAGCCCGCGCCGTAACGCGCTTCGAATCGCGCGATGTAGTCGAGCGCGAGACGCCGCTCGGGCCGGTCCTCGGGCAGTTGCGCGGCGACCAGCACCGGGCTCGCGGGCAGGAAGGTGCCGTTGCAGTCGGCGCCGCATACGCGCAGGAAATCGCGATTGCCCACGCCATGATTGTGATAGACGAGGCCCTTGTAGCCGCGCTCCTTGAGGGCCTTCGGCGGCAGCGCGGCGGGCGTGCCGGCCGCGCCCACCACCACGGCGTCGGGCTTCGCGGCGACGATGCGCAGCGCCTGCCCCGTCACGCTCGCATCGGTGCGGTTGAAGCGCTCGTTCGCGACGATGCGGATGCCGCGCGCCTGCGCCGCCTTCGCGACTTCGGCGTAGAACGCGTCGCCGAGCGCGTCGGCCTGGCCAATGTAGGCGAGCGTTTTGACGTTGTGCGCGGCGGCGTGTTCGGCGATCGCGCCCGCCATCATCGCGTCGGTCTGCGGCGTCTTGAACATCCAGTGGCGCTTGTCGTCGACGGGTTCGATGATCTTCGCCGACGACGCCAGCGAGATCGTCGGCGTTTCGCCTTGCGCGATCACGTCGAGCATCGCCAGCGTGTTGGGCGTGATCGACGAACCGATGATCGCGTCCACGTGCTGTTCGTCGATGAGCTTCTTCGTGTCCTGCACGGCTTGCGTCGTGTCGGACGCATCGTCGAGCACGATGTATTGCACCTGCTGGCCCGCGATCTGCGTGGGCAGCATCGCGGCGGTGTCGCGCGCGGGAATGCCGAGCGACGCGGCAGGTCCGGTCAGCGAGAGCACGAGACCGATCTTGATCTGCGCGAGCGCGACCGAGGGTACGGAAAACGATGCAATGAAAGCGGCGAGCGGCAGGGCAAAGCCCAGGGAAAAGCGGCGGGTGCGAGAGCGCGGCATGGTGTCTCCGGTCGATCGCGCGGTGGCCTCGCGGCGGCGCGGATCGCGTAATGTTCGACGAGCGTATTCTGCGTACGGCTTCGATGCGGCTACAGCTTTTCCAGCTTGTTTTACGGCCTGGTTTTACAGCCTTGTTTTACGACTTTCTGCGCCGGGATTCCCCCGGCATGTCGACGCGCGCCGCGCCAGGCGGCGCGCGTTCTCCAACGCGTTCGCCAGTGTAGCCGCACGCGGCGCGCGCGGCATCCGGCGAAACCCTTTCAGGCGTCTTGCGCGCGACGATATACGTCGATGCGCGCCCAAACTCGCTTATTCGCCGCCGAGCGGCGCGACGCCCTGATCGATCGCACCGAAGATCGACTTGCCCGCTTCGTCGAGCATCTCGATCTTCACGCTGTCGCCGAACTTCATGAAGCCGGTGCTCGCCTCGCCGTGCTCGATGGTTTCGAGGCAGCGCTTCTCGGCGATGCAGCAGTAGCCGCGCTTCGCGTCCTTGTTCGAGACCGTGCCCGAGCCGACGATCGCGCCCGCGCGCAGATTGCGCGTCTTCGCCGCGTGCGCGATCAGCTGGCCGAAGTGGAACACCATGTCGGTGCCCGCGTCGGGCTGGCCGACCTTCTTGTTGTTCCAGTAGACCAGCATCGGCAGATGCACGCGGCCTTCGCGCCAGTGCTCGCCAAGTTCGTCGGGCGTGACGAAAACCGGCGAGAACGAGGTGGCCGGCTTGCTCTGGAAGAAGCCGAAACCCTTCGCGAGTTCGGCGGGAATCAGGTTGCGCAGCGACACGTCGTTGACGAGGCCGACGAGGCGCACGGCCTTGAGCGCTTCCTCGGCGCTCACGCCCATCGGCACGTCGCCGGTGATCACCGCCACTTCCGCCTCGAAGTCGATGCCGAAGGCTTCCGAGGCGCAGACGATGTCGTCGGTCGGGCCGATGAAGTCGTCGCTGCCGCCCTGGTACATGAGCGGATCGGTCCAGAACTCGGGCGGCATCTCCGCGCCGCGCGCGCGCCGCACCAGCTCGACGTGGTTCACGTAGGCCGAGCCGTCGGCCCACTGATAGGCGCGCGGCAGCGGCGCCATGCAGTCGCGGGCGTCGAAACTGAAGGTGTTGCGGGCGCGGCCCTGGTTGAGCGCTTCGTAGAGATCGAGCAGTTGCGGCGCGTAGAAGCGCCAGTCGTCGAGCACGCGCTGCAACGTGGGCGCGATCGCATCGGCGATGGCGGCGCTGCGCAGGTCGCGGGAAACGACGATCAGCTGGCCGTCGCGGGTGCCGTCCTTCAGCGTGGCAAGTTTCATGTGGTGAGGCGTGGATGACGATAGAGGAAATGTATTCTACGATGGTGAATCGGCGCGGCCCAAGCGGCGCACTGAATCCCTTCGCGCCGGCCGCCTCCGGCGCCGCTTCACGCTTCATCGCCATCCATCGACACTCATCGACACTCATCGACGCTTTCATGCCGAAGTCCGCCCGCCCCGCGCCCAGCGCCCCGCCTCTCGCCGCCACTGCGGCCCAGCCGCTCGCCGATGCCGATCTCGACGACATCAACGAAGCCGGTGAAGGCGGCGAAAGCGGTGAAAGCAGTGAAAGCGGCGACGAAGGCGGCGAGGAAAAGCAGCGTTCGGGCATCCAGTCGATCGAAGTCGGTTTCCGGCTGCTCGAAGTGCTCACGAACGAGCCGCGCGCGATGATGCTGCGCGACCTCGCGCAGCGCGCGGGCATGAGCCCGGCGAAGGCGCATCGCTATCTGGTGAGCTTTCTGCGTCTGGGCATGGTCGCGCAGGACCCGCTTTCCGGGCGCTACGAACTCGGCGGCTTCGCGCTGCAGCTCGGCCTTGCGCGGCTCGCGCGCGTGGACGGCGTGAAGCTCGCGCGCATCGCGCTGACCGAACTGCGCGATGCGCTCGACATCACCGTGGGCATCGCCGTGTGGGGCAACCAGGGGCCGACCGTCGTGCACTGGCTCGAATCGACGCATCCGGCCAAGGCGTCGCTCAAGCTCGGCGACGTCATGCCGATGCTCAGCTCCGCGACCGGCCTGCTGTTCGCCGCTTACCTGCCGCGCAGCAAGACCGCGCCGATGATCGAGCGCGAACTGGGCAGCGCGCAGCACTTCTCCTATGGCTCGACGCCGCGCACGGCCGAGGAACTCGAACGCGCGCTCGCCGAAGTGCGCGAGCACGGCGCGGCGCGCGTGGAAGGCATGCTGCTGCCGACCATCCACGCGTTCTGCACGCCGGTGTTCGACGCGAGCGGCGAACTGGCGCTCGGGCTGATCGCGCTCGGCCACGAAGGCGCGTTCGATATCGGCTGGAACGGCGCGGTGGACATGGCGCTGCGCGCGTGCGCCGACAAGCTTTCGTACGAATTGGGGTACAGCCCTGTGGAGCGCTGAGCGCCTTCAGGGCAAAGGCACGCGACGTGCTCCCGAATTGCAGTTTTGCGCGTGTAGCCGTGCGCGTTTTTACCAACGCGGTTTCTGGCGCATTTCCGGCGCGCTCACCAACGCGCTCACCGACGCGTTCACGCGCCCTTTTTGCAGCGGTCTGACGCGCCGTGTCACAGTAACGCCTAGGACTCAAGCGACCGATTCTCACGCTACCGCTCACCCAATCCGACGCCGCCACCGCCAACCGATGTCCACCTCCGCCACCGACCACCGCAGCGACCACGCCGGAACGAGCCGCGCGCGCCCCTGGCGCTGGGTGGCCGTGTTCGTCGCGGTGACGGCGCTGCACTGGCTCGCCGCCGAGTGGTTCGAGCGTCATCACGGCGCGCCGCCGTCGGCTGCGAAAGTGCACGTGCCCGTGCAGGTGCGGCTGCTCAAGACCGAGCGCATCGAGCAGCAGGCGCGGCCCGCGGGCGCGACGCCCGCGCCCAGGCCCGCCAAACCGGCCGCGCCCAAACGCGCCGCGCCGCCGCCGCACACGCTGCAAGCCGTCGCGCCGCCTCATCCGCATCCGAAAGTCGCCGCCGCGCCCGACACGCCGCAAGCCGCATCGAGCGCCGACGCGGCATCGGCGGCTTCTGCGCCAGTGGCGGCCAGCGCCGCGGCGGCGGGCGGCGGCAACGGCGACCATCCGTCGGCACAGGCCGCGCAGGCTTCGCACGGCCTGAAGTTTTCGGTGCCGCCGTCGGGCGAATTGCAGTACGAGACGTTTTATAACGGCGTGCGCAATCAGCCCGGCACGATCCACTGGAAGACTGACGGCCAGCACTACGAGATGGTGGTCGAAGTGCCGCTGCCCTTCGTCGGCACCTTTAGCTGGACGAGCAAGGGTCACGTCGATGCGTTCGGCCTCGCGCCCGAGCAGTACATCGAACAGCGCGGCCACCGTCCGGCCAACTTCACCATCTTCAACCGCGACCAGAAGCAGATCGTTTTTACGCGGACGCCTAATTCGCTCGCGCTGCCCGACGGCGCGCAGGACCGCTTCAGCATGGTCATGCAGCTCGCGAGCCTCGTGCGCGGCGATCCCGACACGTACAAGCCCGGCGTCACGCGCGAGTTCTATGTCGCCGACAACGACAGCGGCGAAACCTGGCCCATCACCACCATCGGCGACGAAACGGTGAGCACCGATCACGGCTACGTCACGGCGCGCCATTTCATGCGCCTGCCGCGTCACGACGGCGACAAGCGCCGCATCGACGTCTGGCTCGCGCCGTCGCTCGGCTGGCTGCCCGTGCGGCTGATGCAGACGGAGCCGAACGGCAGCGAATTCGAACTGATCTGGCGCGGCGCGCTCGTGCCGCCGGGCGGCGGCAGGGGAAGCGCGGGCGGGAACGAAGCGGCGAATCAAGCGCCGGGCGTTGCGCCGAATCCCACGCCAAACGCCACGCAAGGCGCCGCACCAAACGGCACACCAAACGCACCTGCGACGGATACGACGAATCCGCCGCCAGCCGGTGGTACGCCCGCGCCGGACACCTCGAATCCGGGCGCGGCCACGGCGCCCGCCAGCGACGACGGCAACGCCGCGCCGCCGGTTTCGCAGCCGCCGCCGTCGCCCGAAACGACAGCGCCCGCGACATCGCCATCGACGCAATCCGCGCCGCCTGCCGACGCCCCGCTGCACCCCTGAGCGGCGTTGCGCGCGTCAACACACACACGCGCACAAAGAAGGCGCGCGCGCAACACCAAAGCGGCCCTTCTGCCCGCAAGATTCTGCGAAATAGCGCATACTGGAATCGTCAAAGCGACGCGCTTTGGCCACGCGCGCAGACGGCCACGTACCGCCTGCCCACACGCGGCGCAGCGCCTCGCATCCGACATCGAGCGCCCCGCGAAGTCATGCAGCAATCATGCGGAACGACTGCAAGGCGAGCACCAGAAAGAACTGAAGAAACGGCTCGAGGGAGGCCGTCACGAACACAGCGACGCGTCCAGCGTCGCGCGTCACGTTGCACCGCGTTGAACACGCCTTGAACACATCACGTCGAACCTCGCGTCGAACGGAACCGGCGCGGCAGACAGGAATAGACAGGAGCCTCACGAACGTCCGGGATTCATCCCGGCCTGGACCACGAACGCCAGCCCGTATCGGCACGCAGTTTTCAGGCGCGCCGCTTGCGACAAGCGTGCGTTTGGGCAGTACCTCGCAATCGGCCTGACTCCCAACCCACTACGGTGAAGGAGGAACGCATGCAAGCGACTGTCAACGGCATCGATACGCGCTACGTCTTCGAAGACCGCAGCGGGGGTCCGGCGCTGACGTTCATCCACCAGTTGGGCGGCGATCTCACGGTATGGGATACGCTCGCGGGACACTTCCGCCATCGCCATCGCGTACTGCGTTACGACGTGCGCGGCCATGGCGGCAGCGCCATCGCGCACGAGGCCTTCGGCTTTCGCGAACTCGCCGCCGATCTCGCCGCATTGCTCGACGACCGCGACATCCGCGCGACGCATCTCGTCGGCATGTCGATGGGCGGCATGATCGCGCAACAGTTCGCACTCGACCACACGGCGCGCGTGCTCTCGCTCACGCTCTGCGACACCGCGAGCCGCACCGCGCCCGAGGCGCGCGCAAGCTGGAACGAACGCGCGGAATGCGTGCGCCGCGACGGTCTCGTCCCGCTCGCCGACGTGACGATGGCGCGCTGGTTCACGGCCGATTTCCGCCACACGCATCGCGATATCGTCGCGCAGGTTTGCGAGGTGTTATTACGGACGCCTGCACAAGGCTACGCGCGCGCCTGCGAAGCGCTGCGCGACTTCGACGTCCACGAGCGGCTCGCGCAACTGCGCGTGCCGACACTCGCCGTCGCGGGCCGCCACGACAGCGGCACGCCGCCCGCACAGACCGAAGCGCTCGCGCGCGCCATCGAAGGTGCGCGCTACGAATTGCTCGACGCCGCACATCTGGCCCCGGTAGAGGAGTCGCACGGATTCGCGGCCTTGCTTGAAACGTTTCTTCGCCAGCAGGTCTAAGAAGTTGCACCCGGTAGCATCACGAAGCACAGACTGAAACAGACGGAACAACAAACAATGAGAAGGAACCCCGAGGGAGAGCAGTCGAAAACAAGAGGTGCAGTGGGACCCACCCCTTGAATTCCAGAACGAACGCTCCATGTATCAACTCAAGCAGTGAGGGAGCACAGGAAAAAGGAGTGTCGCCATGCAGATGATCTACAACAGTCCGAATTATTGCGTTGTCGAGTTTCCGCCGCAGGACGGCCATGTCGCCATGCGTTCGGGCGGGTATGAGATCGTCGACAAGAACTCGCGACGCGAGATCTTCATCGACGGCGCAATGGCCGCGCGTTTTCGCGAAGACGTACAGAAGCTGATGGATGAAGACCAGTCGCTCGACGAGGTGGACGAATTCCTCGGACAGTTCGACAGTCTGATGCAGCAACCCGTGGTGCTCCACTGACCCTCCCGGCGCGCCGCCGCGAGGCGGCGCGCATAGCGGCGGCACCCGCCCGGAAAACCCCGCCTGGCCTCGCGGTCGCGCGGGGTTTTCCTTTTCCGGCGCACCCGCGCCGATTTTCCGTCGCTGCTGCCCGCTCCGCGCCCCTTCTGCGGCCGGTTTCCGCCCCGCCGCCGCGCCTGCGCGCGGCTTGTCCCGCGAGCCGCGCCAGGCCTCGCGCGCCAGCGCGGCGCCCCGGCTGCGGCTACAATAACGGGTTTCCCCGTCCAACCGGCTCCACGCCCGCTCGCGACCCATGAACCAGCCTGCCGACACCGTCTCGCGTCCCGCCGCGAATGCTCCCGCGCAACCCCGCTACACGCGCGGCGCCGCGCTGCCCGCGCTGCTCGCCTCGCGCATCCTGATTCTCGACGGCGCGATGGGCACGATGATCCAGCGCTACAAGCTCGACGAAGCCGCCTATCGCGGCAAAGGCGGCGTCGAGCGCTTCAAGGACTATCCGCGCGATATCAAGGGCAATAACGAACTGCTCTCGCTGACGCAGCCGCAGATCATCCGCGAGATTCACGACCAGTATCTCGCCGCGGGCGCGGACATCATCGAAACGAATACGTTCGGCGCGACCACGGTGGCGCAGGACGATTACGGCATGGGCGAGCTCGCCATCGAGATGAACATCGAGTCGGCGAAACTCGCGCGCGCCGCGTGCGACCAGTACTCGACGCCCGACAAGCCGCGCTTCGTCGCGGGCGCGATCGGACCGACGCCGAAGACCGCGAGCATCTCGCCCGACGTCAACGATCCGGGCGCGCGCAACGTCACGTTCGAAGAACTGCGCCGCGCGTATTACGAGCAGGCCAAGGCGCTGATGGACGGCGGCTGCGACCTGTTCCTCGTCGAGACGATCTTCGACACGCTCAACGCGAAGGCCGCGCTGTTCGCGCTCGACCAGTTGTTCGACGACACCGGCGAGATCCTGCCGATCATGATCTCGGGCACGGTCACCGACGCCTCGGGCCGCATTCTCTCGGGCCAGACCGTCGAGGCGTTCTGGAATTCGCTGCGCCACGCGAAGCCGCTCACGTTCGGCCTGAACTGCGCGCTGGGCGCGGCGCTGATGCGCCCGTACATCGCCGAACTCGCGAAGCTGTGCGACACCTACGTGTCGTGCTACCCGAACGCGGGCCTGCCGAACCCGATGAGCGACACCGGCTTCGACGAACTGCCCGCCGATACGTCCGGGCTCCTGAAGGAATTCGCCACGGCCGGCCTCGTGAACGTCGCGGGCGGCTGCTGCGGCACCACGCCCGATCACATCGCGGCGATTGCGAAAGCCCTCGCCGAGGTCAAGCCGCGCCGCTGGCCGGGGCAGTATCGCGACGCTGAATGAAGCGCCGCTGAATCGCCCTGCCACCCTAAACGACAAACCGACGAACCCTGACGATCCGGTCCCCCGCCATGACTGACCATACCCTGCGACTCTCCGGCCTCGAACCGTTCAACGTGACGGACGGCACGCTGTTCATCAACGTGGGCGAGCGCACCAACGTGACCGGCTCGAAGGCGTTCGCGCGCATGATTCTCAACGGCCAGTTCGACGAGGCGCTCGCGGTCGCGCGCCAGCAGGTCGAAAACGGCGCGCAGATCATCGACGTCAACATGGACGAGGCGATGCTCGATTCGAAAGCGGCGATGGTCCGCTTCATGAATCTGATCGCCTCCGAGCCCGACATCGCGCGCGTGCCGATCATGATCGACTCGTCGAAGTGGGACGTGATCGAGGCGGGCCTGCAATGCGTGCAGGGCAAGGCCATCGTCAACTCGATCTCGCTGAAGGAAGGCCGCGAGCCGTTCATCCACCACGCGAAGCTGATCCGCCGTTACGGCGCGGCGGCCGTGGTGATGGCCTTCGACGAAACCGGCCAGGCCGATACCTACCAGCGCAAGATCGAGATCTGCCAGCGCTCGTACGACGTGCTCGTGAACGAAGTCGGCTTCCTGCCCGAAGACATCATCTTCGACCCGAACATCTTCGCGGTCGCCACGGGCATCGAGGAGCACAACAACTACGCGGTGGACTTCATCGAAGCCACGCGCTGGATCAAGCAAAACCTGCCGCACGCGAAGATCAGCGGCGGCGTCTCGAACGTGTCGTTCTCGTTCCGCGGCAACGACCCGGTGCGCGAGGCGATCCACACCGTGTTCCTCTACCACGCGATTCAGGCGGGCATGGACATGGGCATCGTGAACGCGGGCCAGCTCGGCGTGTATGCCGATCTCGACGCCGAACTGCGCGAGCGCGTGGAAGACGTGGTGCTCAACCGCCGCGACGACGCCACCGACCGTCTGCTCGAAATCGCCGACAAGTTCAAGACCGGCGCCGCGAAGAAGGAAGAGAACCTGGAGTGGCGCAATCAGGGCGTCGAGAAGCGTCTTGCGCATGCGCTCGTGCACGGCATCACGAACTTCATCGTCGAAGACACCGAGGAAGCGCGCCAGAAGATCATGGGCGGCGGCGGCCGTCCGATCAACGTGATCGAAGGCCCGCTGATGGACGGCATGAACGTCGTCGGCGACCTGTTCGGTCAGGGCAAGATGTTCCTCCCGCAGGTCGTGAAGTCGGCGCGCGTGATGAAGCAGGCCGTCGCGCACCTGATTCCGTTCATCGAGGAAGAAAAGCGTCTGCTCGCCGAATCGGGCGCGGACGTGCGCGCGAAGGGCAAGATCGTCATCGCGACCGTGAAGGGCGACGTGCACGACATCGGCAAGAACATCGTGTCGGTCGTGCTCCAGTGCAACAACTTCGAAGTGGTCAACATGGGCGTGATGGTCCCGTGCAACGAGATCCTCGCGAAGGCGAAGGTCGAGGGCGCGGACATCATCGGTCTCTCAGGCCTGATTACGCCGTCGCTCGAAGAGATGGCCTACGTCGCGAGCGAAATGCAGCGCGACGACTACTTCCGCGTGAAGAAGATTCCGCTGCTGATCGGCGGCGCGACCACCTCGCGCGTGCACACGGCCGTGAAGATCGCGCCGCATTACGAAGGCCCGGTCGTGTACGTGCCGGACGCGTCGCGCTCGGTGTCGGTGGCGTCGAGCCTGCTGTCCGACGAAGGCGCGGCGAAGTACATCGACGAACTCAAGGGCGATTACGAGCGCATCCGCGACCAGCACGCCAACAAGAAGGCGCAGCCGATGGTCACGCTGGAAGCCGCGCGCGTCAACAAGACGAAGATCGACTGGGCGAACTTCGAACCCGTGAAGCCGAAGTTCATCGGCCGCCGCGTGTTCAAGAACTACGACCTGAACGAACTGGCGCAGTACATCGACTGGGGTCCGTTCTTCCAGACCTGGGATCTGGCCGGTCCGTATCCGCAGATCCTCAACGACGAGATCGTCGGCGAGTCGGCGCGCAAGGTGTTCTCCGACGCCAAGTCGATGCTCTCGCGCCTGATCCAGGGCCGCTGGCTGCAGGCGAACGGCGTGATCTCGCTGTTGCCCGCGAACACCGTCAACGACGACGACATCGAGATCTACACCGACGAATCGCGCACGGAAGTCGCGATGACGTGGCGCAATCTGCGTCAGCAGTCGGTGCGTCCGGTGGTGGACGGCGTGATGCGCCCGAACCGGTGTCTGGCCGACTTCATCGCGCCGAAGGACTCGGGCAAGGCCGACTATATCGGCCTGTTCGCGGTCACGGCAGGCATCGGCGTGGACGTGAAGGAAGCGCAGTTCGAAAAGGATCACGACGACTACAGCGCGATCATGCTCAAGGCGCTGGCCGACCGTTTCGCGGAAGCGTTCGCCGAAGCGATGCACGCGCGCGTGCGCCGCGATCTGTGGGGCTATGCGTCGGCCGAAACGCTCGACAACGACGCGCTGATCGCCGAGAAGTACGCGGGCATCCGTCCGGCGCCGGGCTATCCGGCCTGCCCGGACCACCTCGTGAAGCGCGATATGTTCGACGTGCTGCAAGCCAACGAGATCGGCATGAGCGTGACCGAGTCGCTGGCGATGCTGCCGGCGGCGAGCGTCTCGGGCTTCTATCTCGCGAACCCGGACAGCACGTATTTCTCGGTCGGCAAGATCGCCCAGGATCAGCTCGCCGACTTCGGCCGCCGCATGGCGCTCTCCGACGAAGACGCGCGCCGCGCGCTCGCGCCGCTGCTCTAAGGTCAGGCTGAACCTCGTCGCGACATGACATTCGCGCGCCGCGGCCGCAAGGCCCGCGCGCGGGCGTTGTGGCCAGCCGACATATGCCATTCGATAGGCTGAATATTACGCGCGCGCTATTTTTCGGCTTTGTAAGATGGCAGCGCTTCACCTTGGCCTGACGCGGCGGCGCGCATCGTCCGGCGCCGCGCCGGCTCGATCATCAGCAAGTCCTTAAAAAAATCGCCTTTCGGAGAATCGTATGAAGAAGCTGGTGTTGATGTTGACCGCCTTTGGCGTCGCCGCGCTCGCGCAACCGTCGTTCGCCCAGCCGGCCGCGCCGCACGAGTCGAGCGCGGTGTCGTCGTATTCGGCGCCCACTGAAAAACACGTGAAGAAGCCGAAGAAAAAGAAGGCGAAGAAGGGCGCGGCCTCTGCGGCCGAGAGCGCGCCGGCTGCCGCCAGCGAGTAATCGCAGGCGGGCAGGTCATCGCGTACCACGCCAGCTTGCCAGTAGAAAAGCAAAGAGCCCGCATAAAGCGGGCTCTTTCTTTTTGCGCTTCATGTTGCGCTAGACGTTTGGGCGTCACGGCCGGCGCGCGGCGCGGCCTTCGAGGCCCGACGCTCACCGCCGCTCGCGCAAGGGGCGCTTCAGATGCCCCAAACGATGTCGTTGTCTTCCTTCTTCGCCGCGCGCAGCATGTCGAGGAACGGAAACGCGCGCTGCGCGAGACCCGGCTGCAGTTCGTGATGCTCGCGGCCCTCTTCGCCTTCGTGGAAGTGGCCTTCGTGCTCGGCACGGTCTTTCTTGTCGATGGCGATGGCCGCTTCGAGCTTGCCGATCGCCGTGTCGAGCTCGTCGTGCGTGATCACGCCGCGTGCGCCGAGCCGCTTGCCGATAATGCCGAGGAGATATTGCGCGAGATTTTCCAGCATCGTCACGTCAGGCGCCGCGTGGCATTTGAATGTAACCAGCATGTCTGTTCCCTTTATGATTTTGATGTCCGCTTGACCATGGGCCGGACGCCGTTGCGGCAACTCGCTGCGACTGGAGCGCGGCGACCGAAAAAGCACCCGCGGAAAAGCGTAACTGGCGAGCCTGGGCCTGTCGGGCATCTCATTTCACATATTAGCACCTGCTAAAATCCGTCTGGACGGAATTACCCGCAGGGCGCGGCCCTGTCCGCCCGGCCCGCTTGAGTGCCACGGCCACCGCCGCGATCCGCGTGCGGCGCGCGCTGGCCGGCGGCGGCGCCCCGCCCTCACCCGAATTCGACGGCACGCGCCGGCCTTTGCGCTTCCAGCAGGCCGGCCCCGCACCCAACTACCCGCACAGGACCTGCTACAAGCATGCTGCCCGCACAGAAACACACCCTGGAGACTCTGTTCGCCGACGCCGTCGCCCAGGTGGCGAAGGCCACCGAGGGCACGACCGAAGCCGCATTCGTCGTGCCCACGATCGCGCTCGAGCGTCCGAAGGTCGCCGCGCACGGCGACGTCGCCTGCAACGTGGCGATGCAGCTCGCCAAGCCGCTGCGCGCCAATCCGCGCGCGCTGGCCCAGCAGATCGTCGACGCCGTGAAGGCGCTGCCCGCCGCCGCCGGTCTGGTCGCCGACGCCGAAGTGGCCGGCCCCGGCTTCATCAACCTGCGCCTGACCGTCGAGGCCAAGCGCGCCGTGCTCGGCGCCGTGTTCGCCGAAGCCGCCGCGTTCGGCCGCTCGCAGCGCGAAGCCGGCAAGCGCGTGCTGGTCGAGTTCGTCTCGGCCAACCCCACGGGCCCGCTGCACGTCGGCCACGGCCGCCAGGCCGCGCTCGGCGACGCCATCTCGAACGTGCTCGGCTCGCAAGGCTTCGACGTGCACCGCGAGTTCTACTACAACGACGCGGGCGTACAGATCGGCAACCTCGCCGTCTCCACCCAGGCGCGCGCGCGCGGCCTGAAGCCGGGCGACGCAGGCTGGCCGGAAGCCGCCTATAACGGCGAATACATCGCCGACATCGCACGCGACTATCTCGCGGGCGAAACCGTCGCGGCCACGGACGGCGAACCCGTCACGGGTGCGAAGGACCCGGAAGACCTCGAAGCGATCCGCCGCTTCGCCGTCGCCTACCTGCGCCACGAGCAGGATCTCGACTTGCAGGCGTTCGGCGTGAAGTTCGACCGCTACTACCTCGAATCGTCGCTGTACACCGAAGGCCGTGTCGAGAAGACCGTCGAGTCGCTCGTCGCCTCGGGCCAGACCTACGAGCAGGACGGCGCGCTGTGGCTCAAGACCACCGACTACGGCGACGACAAGGACCGCGTGATGCGCAAGTCCGACGGCACCTACACGTACTTCCTGCCGGACGTCGCTTACCACGTCACCAAGTGGGAGCGCGGCTTCACCAAGGTCATCAACATCCAGGGCTCGGATCACCACGGCACCATCGCGCGCGTGCGCGCCGGCCTGCAGGCGCTCGGCGTCGGCATTCCGAAGGGCTATCCCGACTACGTGCTGCACAAGATGGTCACCGTCATGCGCGACGGCCAGGAAGTGAAGATCTCCAAGCGCGCGGGCAGCTACGTGACGGTGCGCGACCTGATCGAATGGTCGGGCGGCGCGAATCCGGGCAGCGAAGTCTCGCCGGATCTGCTCGACGAAGCGACCATCCGCCGCGGCCGCGACGCCGTGCGCTTCTTCCTCATCTCGCGCAAGGCCGACACGGAATTCGTGTTCGACATCGACCTCGCGCTGAAGGAAAACGACGAAAACCCGGTGTACTACGTGCAATACGCGCACGCACGCATCTCGTCGATCCTCGGCGACTGGCAAGGCAAGTTCGGCGGCAAGCTCGACGCGCTGCCGCAGGTCGACCTCGCGCCGCTGTCGAGCGAACGCGCGCTCGCGCTCATCGCCAAGCTCGCCGAATTTCCCGACATGCTCACGCACGCGGCCGGCGAACTCGCGCCGCACGCGGTCGCGTTCTATCTGCGCGAACTCGCGGCTGAATTCCACTCGTTCTACAATGCCGAACGCGTTCTCGTCGACGACGCGGCCGAGCGCGATGCGCGCGTCGCGCTGCTCGCAGCCACGCGCCAGGTGCTCGCGAACGGTCTCGCGATGATCGGCGTGTCGGCGCCCGAGCGCATGTAACGCAGGGGATGCATGGGTTGCGCCGCGCTGTGCCGCGGCGCGCCGCATGATCCCGTGAAGCGACATGTTTGGGGCGCGTCCGCGAGCGGGCGCGCCATTCCAGGATTCTCTTGTTTGCAGGTGATTCAGACGATGGCAAAACCGCGCCGCACTACAAAACAGCAGTCGAAACAGTCCGGGGGAACGTTTCTCGGTGTCGTGCTGGGCCTGATTGTCGGCCTTGCGATCGCGGTGGTGGTGGCGCTCTATATCACGCGCTCGCCCACGCCGTTCGTCTCGAAGGTCGCGCCGCCGGCCGCTTCGGACGCGAGCCAGAGCGAACAATACGATCCGAACCGTCCGCTGCAAGGCAAGACGCCGGGTCAGCCGGTGACGCCGCAAGCCGCGCAAAGCACGCCGCCGAACACCGCGCCGGGCCAGACCACGAACCAGTCGCAGTCGTCGGGCATGCTCGACGAGCCGCAGATCGTCGAAGTGCCGCCGTCGGGTTCCGCCGACAACGGCGCGAACAATGCCGCCAACAACAACGGCGTCGCAGTTGCGCCGAAGCCTTCGACGGGCGCGACGACCGACAATAGCCAGCTCGCACAGCCCGCGAAGAAGCCGCAGGCACCGAGCCAGCCCGCGCAGCAGCTCGCGAACAACCCGCCGCAGAAGTCGCCGAACGCGGCTCCCGCGCCGAATGCCGCGAAGCCCGCGCAGCCCGGCTCCGCCGCGCCGTCGGCCGCCGACGCCAACACCGGCTATTTCCTGCAGGTCGGTGCGTACAAGACCTCGTCCGACGCCGAGCAGCAGCGCGCGCGTCTCGCCTTCCAGGGCTTCGAGTCGAAGGTCACGCAGCGCGACGCGGGCGGCATCACGTACTACCGCGTGCGCATCGGTCCGTTCTCCAAGTTCGACGACATGAACTCGACCCGTCAGCGCCTGTCTGACGCCGGTATCGACACCGCCGTCATTCGTTTCTCGAAGCAGTAACCGCCGTCCGCGCCGCGCCGCCGCGCGCTCCGTCCCCCGCGCCGTCCGCACCGTTGTGTGCGCAAGCGTCGGTGGCGGAGCGCGCAGCCCGCGGCGCGATCTCATCCAGTAACGCCGCGGCCGCGCGCAGCCAGCGCGCCGCACCCATCGGGCCGGACGCCGCCGGCCTCGTCCAGTGGAACAACACGCTATGAAACGCATTCTCGGATCGCTCCTGCTCTCGCTCTCCATGATCGCCGGCGCCGCGCACGCCTCGCCTGCCGCGCCGGTCGCCAGCAAGGACTACACGGTGCTCAAGGCGCCGCAGCCGCTCGACGTGCCTGCGGGCAAGATCGAAGTGATCGAATTCTTCTGGTACGGCTGCCCGCACTGCAACGCGTTCGACCCGTACCTCGAATCGTGGATCAAGAAGCAGGGCCCGGACGTCGTGTTCAAGCGCGTGCCGGTTGCCTTCCGTGACGATTTCGTCCCGCATTCGAAGATGTACTACGCGCTCGACGCGCTCGGCCTCGCGCAGAAGCTCACGCCCGCCGTGTTCCATGAAATCCACGTGAACAAGAACTACCTGCTCACGCCGGAAGACCAGCAGAAGTTCCTCGCCACGCAAGGCGTCGATCCGAAGAAGTACATGGACGCGTACAACTCGTTCTCGACGCAGAGCGCGCTCCAGCGCGACAAGGCCATGCTCGACGCGTACAAGATCGACGGCGTGCCGACCATCGCGATCCAGGGCAAGTACGAAACCGGCCCGGCGCTGATGCAATCGACGGAAGACAAGGCGCTGCCGGACACGCTGCAGGTCATGGACTTCATCGTTTCGCAGATCCGCGCGAAGAAGATGTGAGCGCGCGCGCCGGCATGACACACCCGCTCAAGGTTTTCATCACCGGCGCGTCGAGCGGCATCGGCGCCGCTCTCGCCGCCGAATACGCGCGGCGCGGCGCCATCCTCGGGCTCGTCGCGCGCCGCGCCGACGCGCTCGAGGCGTTTCTCCAGGCTCATCCGCAGCACCCCATCTCGATCTATCCCGCCGACGTGCGCGACGCCGATGCGCTCGCCGCCGCCGCGCGCGCGTTCATCGCCGAACACGGCATGCCGGACATCGTGATCGCCAACGCGGGCGTGAGCCGCGGCGCGCTCACGGGCGAAGGCGAGCTCGCCACGTTCCGCGACGTGATGGATACGAACTACTTCGGCATGGTCGCCACCTTCGAGCCGTTCGCGCAAACCATGGCGCAGACGCGGCGCGGCACGCTCGTGGGCATCGCGAGCGTGGCGGGCGTGCGGGGGCTGCCGGGCTCGGGCGCGTACAGCGCGTCGAAGGCCGCGGCGTTCGCCTATCTCGAAGCGCTGCGCGTGGAGATGCGCCCGTTCAAGGTGCCCGTGGTCACCATCGCGCCCGGCTACATCCGCACGCCGATGACCGCGAAGAACCCGTACCGCATGCCGTTCCTGATGGACGCCGACCGCTTCGCCACGCGCGCCGCCGACGCCATCGCGCGCGGGCGCGCCTTCGCCGTGTTCCCGTGGCCGATGCGCGTGGTCGCCGCCCTGCTCGGCGCGCTGCCGCGCTGGCTGTACGACCGCGCTTTTGAGCGCGCGCCGCGCAAGCCGCGTACTGCTCAGTAGCCCCCCCCAGCCCCCACACTCGTGGGGGGGTGGCGATCGGCCTGCCGATCGCGGGGGGGCGCGCGATCACCCCCCCACTTGTGGGGGGGTGCGATCGGCCTGCCGATCGCGGGGGGGCTAACTGCGATAAGCTTCCCCGATCGGGCCCTCTCGCCACGCGGCAACCCGGCCCGCACACCAACGGCAAGACCCTGGCAAAACGGAGATTCCATGCGCTTCACCTCGCCCGCCCCCGTGCTCGCGGCCGCCCTGTGCGTGCTCGCCTGCGCGGCCACGCCCGCGCTCGCGAAACCGCTCACGGTCTGCACCGAATCGAGCCCGGACGGCTTCGACGTCGTGCAGTTCAACTCGCTCGTGACGACCAACGCCTCCGCCGACGTGATCTTCAACTCGCTCGTCAACTACGACGAAGCGCAGAAGAAGGTCGTGCCCGCGCTCGCGCAGTCGTGGGACGTGAGCGCCGACGGCCTCACCTACACGTTCCATCTGCGCCCGAACGTGCAGTTCCAGACGACCGAATGGTTCAAGCCCACGCACACGCTGAACGCCGACGACGTCGTCTTCACCTTCGAGCGCATGCTCGACGCCAATAACGCATGGCACAAGGTGGCCGGCCCGAGCGGCTTCCCGCACGCGCAGTCGATGGGCCTGCCCAAGCTCATCAAGTCGGTCAGCAAGGTCGATGCGAACACGGTCAAGTTCGAGCTGAACGAGCCGAACGCCACCTTCCTCTCGATCCTCACGATGGGCTTCGCGTCCATCTACTCGTCCGAATACGCCGATCAGCTGCTCAAGGCGGGCAAGCCGCTCGACCTGAACGCGAAGCCGGTCGGCACCGGCCCGTTCCAGCTCAAGAGCTACACGAAGGACGCGGTGATCCGCTACGACCTGAATCCGTCCTACTGGGGGCCGAAGCCGAAGGTCGACCGCCTGATCTACGCGATCACGCCCGACGCCGCCGTGCGCGCGCAGAAGGTGAAGGCCGGCGAATGCCAGATCGCGCTGTCGCCCAAGCCGCAGGATGTCGCCGACGCGAAAAGCGACAAGGCGCTCAAGGTCGTGCAGACGCCCGCCTTCATGACGGCCTTCGTCGCGCTCAACACGCAGAAGAAGCCGCTCGACAATCCGAAGGTGCGTCAGGCGCTGAACATGGCGTTCGACCGCACGACGTATCTGAAGACGGTGTTCGACAACACGGCCACGCCCGCGACCAATCCGTGGCCGCCCATCACCTGGGGCTACGACAAGGCGATCCAGCCGTATCCGCACGACATCGCCAAGGCCAAGGCGCTGCTCGCCCAGGCGGGCGTGCCCAACGGCTTCTCGACGACGATCTGGGTGCGTCCGAACGGCAGCGTGCTCAATCCGAATCCGCGCGCGGGCGCCGAGCTGCTGCAGGCCGATTTCGCGAAGATCGGCGTGAAGGCGGAGATCAAGGTGATCGAGTGGGGCGAGTTGATCAAGGAAGCCAAGCAGGGTCAGCACGACACGCTGTTCATGGGCTGGGCCGGCGACAACGGCGACCCGGACAATTACCTCTCGCCGCTCTTTAGCTGCAACGCCGTGCAGTCGGGCATCAACTTCGCGCGTTTTTGCGATCCGCAGCTCGACAAGCTGATCGCCGACGGCAAGGCGACCGCCGATCAGGCGAAGCGCACCAAGCTCTACGAGAGCGCGCAGAAGATCATCCACGATCAGGCGCTGTGGATTCCGCTCGGCTATCCGACCGCCGCAGCCATCACGCGCGCGAACGTGAACGGCTATCAGGTGAGCCCGTTCGGCCGCCAGAACTTCGGCGCGGTGACCGTGCAGTAAGCGGCGGCCAGACCGCTCGAAGCATTCGAAACGCACGAAACGCACGAACCGCGCGGCAAGCTGGCTGTGCGATGGAAAAAAGCCGGGGCAAGTCCCCGGCTTTTTTGCGTGCGCCTGCGCGCCGGCCTGCGCGCCGCCCACGTTACGAAGCGGTAAAGACGCAACAATTTGCGTGATCCGCACCTTCAAAAATCGCCTGGCAGGTTCCGCCCGATCGCCCGCAAAGCCCGTCGCCATTGGGCTTTGGCGAATGCGAGGTGCGGCTTGCGCCCTTTCATCGCGCTGTCAAACCCGAGACGATTGTTGCAGGTTCGTAATTTTCGGCGGCGCGCGGCGGGCTAGATTGGAGTCGTCCATTCATCCAGCGAAGGAGACTCGAATGAACACGAAGACGAAGCTGATTGCCGCCCTGGGCGCCGGTGTCACGATCCTTGCCGTTTCGCAGACCGCCATGGCCGGCGTCTCGGTCGGCCTCGCCATCGGCGCACCCGTGCCCGTGTATGCCGCGCCCGCGCCGGTCTATGCAGCGCCGACCTATGTCGGCTGGCACGACGACCGCCGTTGGGACGATCGTCGCTGGGGCGATCGCCGTTGGGAAGATCATCGCTGGCACGATCGTCATTGGGGCAGCGACCGCCGTGGCGACTATGGCCGCGACGACGGCTATCGCCGCTGGTAATCCTGCCGCGTGAGCGCCGTCTCACGTAGACGGCTCACGCACACGACTCACGCGCCGCAAACGACAACGCCTCGCAAATCGCGAGGCGTTGTCGTATCCCAGGTGAGCGGCAAGCAGGCGCGCGAAGCTCACGCCATGATGTGCGCGCCGCCGTCGACATACACCGTGTTGCCGGTCAGCCGCCGCGCGTAACGCGTCGCGAGATACGCGGTGGCGTAGCCCACATCCATGATGTCGACGAGTTCGCCGAGCGGCGCGCGCTCGACCGCTTCGGCGAGCATGCGGTCGAAGTCGGGCAGCCCCGACGCCGCGCGCGTCTTGAGCGGTCCCGGCGACACCGCATGCACGCGGATGCCCAGCGGCCCGAGTTCGTACGCGAGATAGCGGCACGACGCTTCGAGCGCCGCCTTCACCGGCCCCATCAGGTTGTAGTTGGGCACGACGCGATTCGCGCCGTCGTAGCTCATGGCGAACAACGTGCCGCCGCGCGGCATCAGCGGCGCGGCACGTTTAGCCATCCTGATGAACGAGTGACACGACACGTCCATCGCATACGCGAAACCTTGCGCCGACGAATCGAGCAGACCGCCTTGCAGATCGGCCTTCGGCGCATAGGCGATGGAATGCAGCGCGATGTCGAGCGAGCCCCACTGCTCGCGCACGGTCTCGAATACGGCGTCGAGTTGCGCGTCGTCCTCGACGTTGAGCGGCAGCAGCAGCGTCGCGCCGAGTTCCTGCGCGAGCGGTTCGACGTAGGGCTTCGCCTTGTCGTTGAGATAGGTGAGCGCGAGTTCGGCGCCGAGTTCGGCGAACGCGCGCGCGCAGCCCCACGCGATCGATTCGGCGTTCGCGACGCCCGTCACGAGCGCGCGCATGCCGGCGAGCGGCCGGTCGGGAAGTGGGTGCATGACGGACCTCGCTGGTGATGTCGCGGCGGATTTCACCGCAGGGTTCGGATACGGCTCAGTGCGGAAATTCGTGGGTAAATTCGCGGATAAACGCAGGGATAAATTCACGCGCGGCGCGCCTTCATGCACGCGCCGCGCGTCGTCGCGGATGATCTCGCGCTATCTATCGGCTTCACTCGCCCGCGGACCGCGCCGCGCGGCGGCGCCCCGCAGCCGGACGCGCCGTGCGCGTGGCAACGGGCGCGCTCGCGGGACGGGCGCGGCGCGCGGCGGTTTTGGCCGCCGTTTTCGCCGCGGGCTTGGCTGCGGCTTTCGCGGCGGTCTTCGTGGCGGTCTTGGCGGACGGCTTCGCTTCAGGTGCCTCGACAGCCTGCACCGCGGCTTCGACGGCCGCCTTCACTTTCGCGTTCGGCGCGCGGCGCGGCTTCGCGGCGGCGGGTTTGGCTTCGTCCTTCGGTGCTTCGTGCGCCTCATGCGCCTCGGCCGAAGCCTTCACCGGCGCGCCGCCCGTCGTCGACGTCGACGAGCCTGAACCACTGCTCACACCACCCGGGCCACCCGCGCCACCGCTCGCACTGCCGCCGTTCGGCGGCGGCGGCAGCGGCTCCTTCTCGCTGCCCGGCTCCAGCCCGAGCACGCGCTGCACTTCGGCGAAACGCTCCGCACGCTCGCCTTCGAGCGGACCCGACGCGCTCGCGACCTGATACACCGCCGACATCAGCAGCCGACGCGCACGCGCCTCGGGCACAAGATCCGGCAGCGCGTCGATCGCGGCCTGCGCATCGAGCTGCACGATCGCGCCCTGGCGGCGCGCGGCTTCCTTGAGTTCCGCGATGCTCGGCTGACGATCGCCGAAATACTCGCGCGCCAGATCGCGCATCTTCTGGAACGGCCGGTACTGCACCACGTGCATTTCATCGGCGAGGAAGGCCATGATGCGCATGAACACGTCGAGCATCGTCGCCTTGTGCACGTGCGCGTGCGCCGCGCGCAGACGCATCTGCGCGAGTTCCTTGCGCAGCGCCGTGAGCGGCGGCGCAATCGGATCGAGCGGCAAGTTCGGCGCGACGCCCACCCACGCCTGCACCCACGGCGCGGTGTAGAGGCCGTAGAAGGTGCGTTCGGTCCACGTGTCGCGCGCGTCGCGATACGCATCCCACACGGCCTCGATGCTCGCCGACACCTGCTTTTCAAGCAGCGTGAACGGGTTGTCGCGATCCGCCGGCTTGCGATGCGCGCGCACCGCGTCGGCCACGGCGGGCAGCGCGCCGAACACCGGATTCGCATCGCTGAAGAAGCTGCGCTCCACACGCGACGGATGCGACTCGCGCAGCAGATGTGCGCTCAGCGCGTTGCTCGACGCACGCACGGTCGGCGAGACGAACAGATCGTAAATACGCTGATTGCTCTCCGCGAGACGGCGCACGACCTCGAACGGCTGCTCGTCGTCGCGGCCATCGTCGAGCGCGAGAATATCGTCGATGGTGCGGCGCTCGAAGCGGATCTCGTAACGCCCTTCGAGCGCTTCGAGACGGCCCGCTTCCGGCGTCGAATCGGTGATGCGCGCCTCGTAGAGTCCGGGCGGCAGCACGTCGATCAGATCGAGCGCCGAAAATAGTTCGGTGTGCTCCTTATTCGCCACGCTGGCCGACACGAAGATGCCGAGGTGCCCCACCTTGTCGTGCAGGCAATAAACGATCACCTGCTCGTTCGCGACGATCTCGTCCACGCTCGCGTAGAGATCGGGAATCCAGTTCAGCGCCTGTTGCGGCGGCGTGATGTTGTCGCCCCACGAAGCGAGCACGATGATCGGCGTGCGGATGTTGCGCAGATCCACGGGCGCGCGCGCGTTCTTCGCGTAGACCTCGTTGCGCGTGAGGTGATTGCCGACGAACAGGTTCTGCACGATCCAGTCGATTTCCGCGCGGTTCAACTGGAAGTGGCCGCCCCACCAGCGCTCGAATTCGAGGAAGCGCTCGCGCTCCGTATCGACCTTCGCGTAGAGGTTGTAGAGCTTGCCCCAGAACGTGTTCGACGGATTGAGGTTCTCGAAGTTGGTGACGAGGTGCGCGCCGTCGAAGTGGCCGTCGCCGAGATCGGCGGCCAGCGAGGACATCCACGAGCCGCCGAGCATGCCGCCCGAATAGCGCATCGGATTCTTGCCGCGCACGCCGGCCCAGTACGAAAGCGGCGAGCCCGCGAGCATCAGCGGGCCGACCAGCGAAGGCGCGGACGCGGCCAGCAGCGCGGCCGCCCAGCCGCCCTGGCAGTTGCCGATCACGAAGGGCTGGCCGTCGGCGTCGGCGTGCAGCTCGCGCACTTTCTGCAGAAACACGGCCTCGGCCTTGCCGACCGATTCGATCGTCTGCGTGTCGGTCGGCACCGGGAAGAACGTCACGAAGTAGCACGGATGGCCCTTGCGCAGCGCGATGCCCACTTCGCTGTCCATCTTGAAGCCCGCGATGCCGGGGCCGTGGCCCGCGCGCGGATCGATCACGACGAACGGCCGCATGCGCGGATCGGTTTCCACGCCTTCTTCCGGCTTGATGCGCAGGAGTGCGTAGTTGCAGGGATCGTCGAGTTCGCGGCCGTCGACGATCACGTCGTAGTCGAACGCGAGCACCGGCGGCATGCCGGCTTTCTCGTGCATATAGGTCTGGTTGCCGCGCTCGCGCAGCACGTCGAGGAACAGCACGCTGCGCTGCCAGGCGTCGAACAGGTAGTCGTAGAGCGGCTGGATCGCGGCGGGCGCGGCGGCGGGCAGAGCCGGCATCGCGGGCATCGGCGCAATGGCAGAAGCCGCCGATCCCGCCGAAGCGGCGCTCACGGCTTGCGCGGCCTGTTGCGCCTGTGCGAACAGCGGGTTCTGCGCGGGATCGAAGGCCGCACCGAACGCCGGCCCGAAGGCGGACTTCAGCGCCGTCTGCGCGGCCTCGGCCGATTCGGCGAAGGCATTGGCGAGCGGCGTGAACAGCGGCGAAATTGACGAAAGGGACGAAAGCGACGAGAGCGAAGGAAACGGTGAAGGCAGCGAGGTCAGCGGCGAAGACAGCGGCCAGAGCGGCCAGAAGGCGTTGGGCGCGGCGTCTTGCGGCGCGGCGGTATCGGACGAGAGTGCAGGCGAGAGGGCGGGAACTGCCACGACACGAATCTCCTTTAAGGGGGAGCGCGGGGCGTCTCGCGCAGGCCGCGCGAGCGGTCCTGGGAGGCGGCGCGCGTCCGGCGCCGGGCCGGCGAAGCACATGCGCTACGGATCGGCTGACGGCGCAAGGCATGAACTGGCGCACGCGCGGCGCGAACCCGGCAGGCGGCAAAACCGCCGGGCGAGCGCGGCCGCCGTGCCGTGCTGCAATGCAGTATCCCAATCTAGGCAGCACCCGGACGAAAGTCAAGGCGGGCCGGATCGGGTCGTCCTCCCATCATCGCGGCGCGCCGTGAATGCGGCGTGACAATCGGGCCGATCGGACGTGCGCGGGGCGTGCGTGCGCGCACTGCGGCAATCGGTATCGGCACTGTTTTTCGCGGCTCGCGGCGCCTTGATGGACGCCGATGTGCGGCGATGCGCGACGAATCGGCGCGCGCGCGGCAGGGCTGGGCCCGTGCGCCGGGCGCGCACTTTTCGACCGGCCCCGCGCACGCTGGACTACACTGTTAGCGCTTTGCGCGCCGCAACATACGCATGCCGCATCGACGCTGCGCGCGCCTTTTCGGCATCCGGTTTTCCCGTGTGGTTTCAGTCAACGTAGCGCCCTTCGAAGAGACGGACATGACTGCATCGCCCGACAAGTACTCGGTTCTGCTGGCCCGCTGCGCCGGCCTGCCGCCCGTGCCCACCGCCGTCGCGCATCCGTGCGATGTGTCGTCGCTGACGGGCGCGCTCGACGCCGCCAACCTCGGTCTCATCTCGCCGATCCTCGTCGGCCCCGAGGAGAAGATCCGCTCGGTCGCGCAGGAGGCCAATCTCTCGCTCGACAACGTCGTGATCGTCGACGCGCCGCACAGCCACGCCGCCGCCGAGCGCGCCGTGCACGCGGTACGCGCGGGCGAGGCCGAACTGCTCATGAAGGGCAGCCTGCACACCGACGAACTGCTGCACGAAGTGGCTTCCGGCGCGAACGGCCTGCGCACCGAGCGCCGCCTTTCGCACGTGTTCGCGATGGACGTGCCCACGTATCACAAGCCGCTTTTCATCACCGACGCCGCCGTCAACATCTTCCCCAAGCTCGCCGACAAGGCCGACATCGTGCGCAACGCGATCGACCTCGTGCAGGCGCTCGGCATCGGCACGCCGAAGGTGGCGATCCTCGCCGCCGTGGAAACGGTCTCCGACAAGATGCCCTCGACGATCGACGCCGCCGCGCTCTGCAAGATGGCCGACCGCGGGCAGATCGCGGGCGGCCTGCTCGACGGCCCGCTCGCCTTCGACAACGCGATCAGCGCCGAAGCCGCGCGCATCAAGGGCATCACCTCGCCGGTCGCGGGCGACCCCGACATCCTGCTCGTGCCCGACCTCGAAGCGGGCAACATGCTCGCCAAGCAGCTCACCTTTCTCGCGGGCGCGGAAGCGGCGGGCATCGTGCTCGGCGCGCGCGTGCCCATCATCCTCACGAGCCGCGCCGACACCGTGCGCTCGCGTATCGGGAGCTGCGCGATCGCGGTGCTGCTCGCGCACGCGCGGCGCGCGCGCATAACGGCGGAGGCACTGTGACCGCTCACCTCACTTCCGCCCAGCTTGGCGAACAGCACGCGGGCCAGCACCCTGCCGAAGGCCAGATCGTGCTGGTGGTGAACGCGGGCTCGTCAAGCATCAAGTGTTCGGTGTATCGCGTGATCGACGATCCGCGTGCCGAAAGCGGCGCGCGTGCGATTCACGGCGCGGGCGGCCAGATCGAAGGCATCGGCGTGGCGCCGCGCGTGGTCGCGCACATGGCCGACGGCCGCCTGATCGTCGACGAAAAATTTCCGGTCGCGCAGGTCGCCGACCACGACGCCGCGTTCCGCCTGCTGCGTCTCGTGCTCGCCGTGGGCCTGCGCGACACGCCGCCCGCCGCGATCGGGCATCGCGTGGTGCACGGCGGCGCGCACTTCAAGGACGCCGTCCTCATCGACGATCAGGTGATCGAGGAGCTCGACGCGCTCACGCCGCTCGCGCCGCTGCATCAGCCGCACAATCTCGCGGCGATACGCGCGGTGCGCGTCGCCGCGCCCGAACTGCCGCAGGTGGCGTGCTTCGACACGGCCTTTCACGCGGGCAACGACATCATGGCGCAGCTCTTTGCGCTGCCGTTCCACTACTACGAGGAAGGCATCCGCCGCTACGGCTTTCACGGGCTCTCGTACGAGTACATCGCGCATCATCTGCACGCGGTCGCGCCGGATATCGCGCGCGGACGCGTGATCGTCGCGCATCTGGGCAACGGTGCGAGCCTGTGCGCGATGAAGGACGGCAAGAGCGTGGAAACGACGATGGGCCTCACGGCGCTCGACGGCCTGCCGATGGGCACGCGCTGCGGCGCGCTCGACGCGGGCGCCGTGCTCTGGATGATGGCGCACGGCATGGATTACGCGGCGATCGAGAAGCTGCTGTATCAGGAGTCGGGGCTCAAGGGGCTCTCGGGCATCAGCAGCGACATGCGCGAACTGCTCGCGAGCGACAGCCAGCAGGCGAAGCTCGCGGTCGACTTCTACACGTACCGGATCGCGCAGGAAGTGGGCAAGCTCGCCGTGGTGCTCGGCGGGCTCGATGCGCTGGTGTTCACGGCGGGTATCGGCGAGCATGCGGCGCCCGTGCGCGCGCAGGTGTGCGAGCGGCTCGCGTCGATGTTCGGCATCGCGCTCGATACGGCCGCGAACGACGCGGGCAAGGAGCGCGTGACCGCGAGCGGCAGCCGTGTGCCGGTGTTCGCGATTCCCACCGATGAAGAAGGCATGATCGCGCTGCACACGGCGCGGCTGCTGCGCGAGGCGCATTTACACGCGCAGCCCGATGCGGGCGCGGCGGCGCGGCTCGGGCAGTGAGTGTGATGGTGGGTGTCAAGGTGAGTGTCAAGGCGGGGCGCGCGCATCGCTCGATGCGCTAATCGCGCCCGCCGCCTTCGGTCAATCCCTTCAGGCATTGCCTCAGGCAATCTTTTCAGGCAAACGCCTGCGCGCCCGGCAAGCCCGGCCATTCCTGCGCCGTGCGCCGATCTTCGCGCTTCTCCTCGCGACTCACTTCAGGCAGCCCGTCGGCGGGCGCTTCATCGTCGCGCAGACGCTTCGGCGCCTCGCAATGCACGAGCGTATCGATGAAATACTTCGCGCGCGGCCACGGACCGAAGCCCGCCGCCGTGTTGATATGCCCCGCATCGCCGAGATTCACGAACGCGCTGCCGAGTTGCTGCGCGAGCTGGCGCGCGCCGGTCAGCGGCATCCACGGATCGGTTTCGCTGCCGATCAAAATCGACGGCACGGTGAGACGCCGCGCCTCGAACGGCCCGGCGAAACGAAACTTCTCCGGGCTCGCGGGCGCGACGAACAGCACGCCCGCCACATCCGCGCCGAGCGTCCCCTGCAGCAGCGCATGCGCGGTCACGAGGCAGCCGAAGCTGTGCGCCGCGAGCAGAAATGGCCCGCGCTCGCGCGCGAGACGTTCGCGCAGCGCCTCGCTCCAGATGGCCAGATCGGGGGCGTCCCAGTCGGCCTGCTCCACGCGCAGCGAGTGCGCGAACTGGCGTTCGAGCCAGGTCTGCCAGTGCGCGCCGTCGCTGCCGTGCAAACCGGGCACGGTGACGAGTCGCGGCGGCCAGCGGGATTGAGCGCACGAAAGCATGATTTTTTCCTCGCATCGAGAGGTCGAGAACGGATTGTGATCCGCGACCCGCGCGCGCCGAACCAATTTTTTTTGCTTTGCTTTTTCGCCGACGCCCGTCAGGATGCCGCGTCGCCGCCCGCGCCGAGAAAGCCGGGCCAGCTCCGGCTCGAAAAAGTAGAATGGAGCGAATGCTGACTCAATCTGGCGATGGCCGTTGCAGAAACGGCGGCCGCCGTCTTCCGTCACCGAATTCCGTCGCGGGCCGTGGCCGCTGCCGTTCCCGCTCCTGCCGCCCGCCGCCGGACTTCGTCACACAACGCGCAGCACGCTCGAAAGCACGATGAAGATTCTGTTCTGGCTCCCGCAATCCGACGCTTCCGCCTGGCTCCAGGGCCTGTCCCGCGCGCTGCCCGCCGCGGAACTGCGTGCCTGGCAACCCGGCGATACCGCCCCCGCCGACTACGCCGTGGTCTGGCACCCGCCGCGCGAGCTGTTCGCCGCGCGCCCCGGCCTGAAGGCCGTGTTCAACCTCGGCGCGGGCGTCGATGCGATCCTCGCGCTCGAACGCGAGCATCCCGGCACGCTGCCGAAAGACGCGCTGCTCGTGCGTCTCGAAGACTCGGGCATGGCGCCGCAAATGGCCGAGTACGTGCAGCACGCGGTGCTGCGCTATCTGCGCCGTTTCGACGACTACACGCAGCAGCAGACGCGCGGCGAATGGCACGTCCTCGCGCCGCATCCGCGCGAAACCTTCACCGTGGGCGTGCTCGGGCTCGGCGTGCTGGGCGCGCAGGTCGCGCACGCGGTGGCCGCGCTCGGCGTGCCGGTGCGCGGTTTCTCGCGCAGCGCGAAACACCTCGACGGCATCGAGACCTTCTCGGGCGAGCTGCACGGCCCGCAGTTCGACGCCTTCCTCGACGACGTGAAGCTGCTCGTCAACCTGCTGCCCGCCACGCCCGACACCGAGAACGTGCTGAACGCGCGCACCTTCGGCAAGCTCGCGCGCGGCGCGTATGTCGTGAACGTCGCGCGCGGCACGCATCTGAACGAACAGGACCTGCTCGATGCACTGACGAACGGCACGCTGGCCGCGGCCACGCTCGACGTGTTCCGCACCGAGCCGCTGCCGCACGATCATCCGTTCTGGCAGGAGCCGCGCATCACGATCACGCCGCATAGCTCGGCGCTGACCCTGCGCGACGAAGCGATCTCGCAGATCGCCGACAAGATCGAGGCGCTCGCGCGCGGCGAAACCGTGAGCGGCGTCGTGCACGCGGCGCGCGGCTACTAAGCATCGCCGAACCCACAAAAAACCGGAGACACCCATGCCCACTCACGCCCTGCCGCAAGCCGTCAAGATCGTCGAAGTCGGACCGCGCGACGGTTTGCAGAACGAAAAGGAATTCGTGCCCACGGCAGTCAAGATCGAGCTGATCGACCGCCTCGCGCAAGCGGGTTTCGCGAACATCGAGGCGGCCTCGTTCGTCTCGCCGAAATGGGTGCCGCAGATGGCCGACGGCGCGCAGGTGATGGACGGCATCGCGCGCCGCGCGGGCACGATCTATTCGGTGCTCACGCCCAACCTGCGCGGCTTCGAAGGCGCACTCGCGGCCCGCGCCGACGAGATCGTGATCTTCGGCGCCGCGAGCGAGGCGTTCTCGCAGAAGAACATCAACTGCTCGATCGCCGAGAGCATCGAGCGTTTCGCGCCCGTCGTCGAAGCGGCGAAAGCGAACGGCGTGCGCATTCGCGGCAGCGTGTCGTGCGCGCTCGGCTGCCCGTATCAGGGCGAGGTGCCGGTCGCTTCCGTGGTCGACGTCGTGGAGCGCTTCGCGGCGCTCGGCTGCGACGAGATCGATATCGCCGACACCATCGGCGTGGGCACCGCGAAGCGCGTGCACGAAGTGTTCGAAGCCGTCACGAAAGTGTTCCCGCGCGAGCGCCTCTCGGGCCACTTCCACGACACCTACGGCCAGGCGCTCGCCAACATCTACGCCGCGCTCGAAGAAGGCATCGCGATCTTCCACGCGTCCGTCGCGGGCCTCGGCGGCTGCCCGTATGCGAAGGGCGCGACCGGCAACGTCGCGACCGAAGACGTGCTGTATCTGATGAACGGCCTCGGCATCCGCACCGGCATCGACCTCGATCAGGTGGTCGCCGCCGGCGACTTCATCTCGACGGCCATCGGCCGCCCGAACGTATCGCGCGCGGGCAAGGCGCTGCTCGCGAAACGGCAGAACGCCGCCGCGTGCGCGTGACAGCCCACCCCACTGCGCAACCCTGCAACGAAGGATCTCAGGACATGACGGAAACGCTCATCAACTCGGCGAAAGACGGCATCGACGCCCTGCCCGACTCGGCGCAACGCGTCGCGCTGCTGCTGCGCGATCACGGCCACGCGAAGCCGGTCGTGCTGCTGCCCGAAACCGGCAAGACCTCGGCCGAAGCGGCCGCGGGCCTCGGCTGCGAAGTCGCGCAGATCGCCAAGTCGATCCTGTTCCGCCGCCGCTCCGACGACGCGCCCGTGCTCGTGATTGCGAGCGGCGCGAATCGCGTCGACGAAAAGAAAGTCGAGGCGCACGTCGGCGCAATCGGCCGCGCGGATGCGAAGTTCGTGCGCGAGAAAACCGGCTATGCGATTGGCGGCGTCTGCCCGATCGGCCACGCGACCAAGCCCATCACGCTGATCGACGCCGACCTGTTCACGCTCGACAGCCTGTGGGCCGCGGCCGGGCATCCGCATGCGGTGTTCAATCTGTCGCCGCAGGAACTCGCGGCGATGACCGGCGCGCCCGTGGTCGACGTCGCGCTGCGCGACGCATGAGCGGCGCCGCGTTCAACTCCGCATCGGCGATGGGCACGCCCTCGCCCTGCATCAGCGTGTGCCGCATGCACGAGCCGAGCGGCCTGTGCGAAGGCTGCCTGCGCACCATCGACGAGATCGCGTTGTGGTCCACGTTCGACGACGCCGCGAAGCGCGCCGTCTGGGACGCGATCGAAACGCGTCACGCGAACTGGATCGCCGAGCGCTTCAGCGCCAATCGCACGAGCGATAACAGCGACGATAACAGCGGTGAAAACAGCGGCAACATCGCCGGCAAGGACGCGCCATGACCGCGCCCGCCCGCATCGTGCAGATCGGCGAAACGTTTCGCTCGACGCTCGCGCTCTCGCCCGACTCGGTGAAATCGTTCGCCACGCTCGTGAACGATCTGAACCCGCTGCATCACGACGACGAGTACGCCGCGCAAAGCCGCTTCGGCGGCCTGATCGCCTCGGGCACGCAGCCCACCGCGCATTTCATGGCGCTGCTCGCGACGCATTATTCGCAGCACGCGCAGCCGCTCGGGCTCGAATTCGACATGAAACTCAAGCGCGCCGCGCATGCGCACGACGTCATCACCTTCGAATGGCGCGTGGTCGACGCGCACTGGAAGGCGAGCCTGAACGGCGATCTCGTGAAGCTCGACGGCACGGCCACGAATCAGCGCGGCGAGACGCTCGTGATCGGCCGCGCGACGATTCTCGTGATGCCGAAGCCTGACGCAAGCACCGCGACGCCCGCGTCATGAAGCTGCCCGATTCGATCCGCGTATTCGAGCGCGGCTGGCTCTCGTCGAACAACGTGCTGCTCGTCGATGAAGCGCGCGCGGCGCTCGTCGATACCGGTTACGCCACGCACGCCGCGCAGACCGTCGCGCTCGTGCAGCACGCGCTCGCGGGCCGCGCGCTCGACGTGATCGTCAACACGCATCTGCATTCGGATCATTGCGGCGGCAACGCGCAATTGCAGGCGCAGGCGCAATGGCGCTGCGAGACGCTGATACCCGCCGCCAGCGCCAACGCCGTGCGCGCGTGGGACGAAGCCCGCCTCACCTTCGACGCCACCGCGCAGACCTGCGAGCGCTTCAGCTTTACCGGCACGCTCGCGGCGGGCGAACAGATCGCGCTCGGCGGTTTCGACTGGCAGGTGATCGGCGCGCCGGGCCACGATCCCGACTCGCTGATGCTGTACGCGCCCGAGCCGCGCGTGCTGATCAGCGCCGACGCGCTCTGGGAAAACGGCTTCGGCGTGATCTTTCCCGAACTCGACGGCGGCAGCGGATTCGCCGAGCAGCAAGCCGTGCTCGACGCCATCGCGCAACTCGATATCGCCGTGGTGATTCCGGGCCACGGCGCGCCGTTCGCCGACGCGCGCGCCGCGCTCGATCGCGCGAATTCGCGTCTCGCATGGCTGCGTGCCGATCCGGCGCGCAACGCGAAAAATGCGCTCAAGGTGCTGATCGTGTTCAAGCTGCTCGAAGTGCGCAGCCTGAGTTACGGCGCGCTTGAGGCGATGGTGGCGAACGCGTCGATCATTCGCGCGGCGGCGCAGCAACTCGCGCCCGAAAGCGCGTGGCCCGCCTTGCTGCGCGAGCTGACCGGCGAGCTGGCAAAGAGCGGCGCGCTGGTGCTGCGCGAAGACGGCATCGAGGCGCCCGTCGGCGCGGTCTGAGCCGCGCCCAAAAAAAACGCTCGTCCTTTTTCGGGGACGAGCGTGAGTATCGTGCTCTGACGTGATCAAACTGTCGAGCCGATCATACTCGCGCGAGAATACGCGCAGCATCAGTGATTTCCCTAAAAACGGGGCAGCAGCGAAATGCCCTGTCAAAGCCCGCATCGCTCATGCGCAATCGCGCATTTATGCAGGTGAAATCGGCGAAATTCACGGCGCGTAATTTAGTTCGCTATCCGAATCGAATACTCAGATCGTCCAGCGCCGCTCAAAGACCGATATGCACGCGCAACCAGTCGAACAGATGCGAGCACAGATATAAGCCGAGCCCGATCGTGCCGCCGATCACCGTGCCGTTCACGCGAATCTCCTGGAGATCCTTGCCGATCTTCAGCTCGATCAGGCGCGCGGTTTCGGCCGTGTCCCAGTTGCGCACCGTGTCGCGGATGTGATGCGTCAGATAGCGCGCGAAATCCGGCGCCATCGCGCGTGCGGCGTCTTCGAGATGACTGTTCAGCGAGGCGCGCAGATCGGCGTCGGCGGCCAGCGCCTCGCCGAGCCAGCGGCCCGTCGCGGCCACCTTCGCGTGCAGCGTGGAATCCTCGCGTTCGAGATCGTCGCGCAGCCACGCGCGCAGGCTGTCCCACAACTCGCGCGTGTAGTCGTTGAGCGCGCTGCCTTCGCGCAGACTCGTCTTCAGTTCCTCGCCCTTGCGCAGAAACGCCGGATCGTTTTTCAGCTGCACGATCAGGCGCTGCACGATCTCGTCGAACTTCACGCGCAGATGATGTTCGCGGTCCTCGCTCACTTGCAGCAGCAAGCGGTTCACCGCGCTTTCGAGCACGCGCGCGCCGCTCTCGCCGATCCATTCCGAGGGCAGGAATTTCTCGGTCTTCGGAAACTCGCCCTTGAGCCCGTCGACGATGCGCGTCGCCACGAAGGCGCGCGTGCTGTCCTCGCTCAGCAACTGGCCGAGCTGGTCGAGCATCTGGTCGAGCAGTTCCTGATGACGGCCGTCCTTCGTGAGCGTGTCGAGCAGCGCGCCCGCCGACTTCGAGAGATCGACCTTGTCGAGCGCGGCGTGCAGGCCGTCGCGGATGAAGCTCTGGATGCGCGCGTCGTCGGTGAGGCCGAGCAGGCCCGACATGAGCCGCACCGCATAGTCGCCGAGATGGCGCGCATTCTCCGGCGCGCGCAGCCACGTCGACAGACGCTCGACCGGATCGTGGCGGCGGATCAGCCCGACGAGCGAACTCACGTCGAGAAACTTCTCCTGCACGAAGGTGGCGAGTTCGTCGGCGATGCGGTCCTTGTTGCGCGGAATCACGCCCGTGCGCCGCGCGATGAACGGAATCGGCACGCGCCGGAACAGCGCGACCACGGCGAACCAGTCGGCCAGCGCGCCCACCATCGCTGCCTCGCTCACGGCCTTGATGCCGTCGATCACCACGCCCGGCGGCGACAGCGCCGTGACGACGAACACCAGCGCCGCGCCCAGCAGCAGCGCGAGCGCGCGGCGCTTGGCGCGGCGCAGGTCGCGTTCGTCCTGGCTGAGTTCGGCGCGGGCGGTACGCGTGTCGCGACGCGTGCTGGGGATCGGATCGGGCGATGAGGAAGGCGTGGTCATGCGGCTGACGCGTCGGGCGGCGTGGGGCGGTTGAAACCGCGCCATTATGCGGCCAGCGTGCGAACGCCCGCCTCCACCGCGCCACGTTCGCTTGATCTCGCCTCGATCGAATTTGGCGCGCCGCGTTACGCGCCTTGCGCCTTGCTGCGCGCCGGCACGATCCGCCAGCCGAGGTTCACGCCCGCCGCCGCGAGCAGGATCAGCGCCGCGCCCGCGACCTGAATCCACGCGAGCCGCTGACCGAACGCGAACCAGTCGACCAGAATCGCCACCACCGGATAGATGAACGAGAGCGCGCCCGTCATCGCCGTCGGCAGCTTCTGGATCGCGCCGTAGAGCAGCACGTACATGATGCCCGTGTGCACGATGCCGAGCGTGACGATCTGCGCCCAGTGCACGGGCGTCGCGGGCAGCGTGCCGTAGTGGATGAACGGCGCGAGCGCGAACGCGCCGAACGCGAGCTGCACGAGCGCGATCAGATGCGGCGGCGTGCCCTTCAGATGCCGCGTGATGATCGACGAGATCGCGTAGAGCAAGGCCGCGCCCGCCGCGCAGGCGACGCCCACGAGGTACTGGCCCGGCACCGCGAGCACGGCGGGCGGCACCTCGACCACGCCCACCAGCCCGACGAAAGCCAGCGCGAGCCACACCACCGTCGACGCGCTCACGCGCTCGCGCAGCACCAGCACGCCGAGCCCGACCAGCATGAACGGCTGGGTGTTGTAGACGGCGGTGGCCATCGAAATCGACGCGCGCGAATAAGCGGCGAACAGCAGCACCCAGTTCGCGACGATGGCCGCGCCGCCCGCCATCGCGAGCGCCAGCGTGCGCCACGGCAGCCGCTGCCGGAACAGCCCGAGCGCCGCGCAGACGAGCGCGAGCGTCGCGCCGCCGAGCACGCAGCGCATGAACGCGACGTTGATCGGCGCCTGCTGCGAATCGACGACGAGCCAGCCGATGGTGCCGGACATCAGCATCGCGACGATCATCTCGCCCGCGCCGCGGCGGATTTCGGGAGTGGCCATGAGTGCGTGTTCCTCGTTCGTGGAATGCGTCTGTTTATGTCTGAAAGTCTACGCAGACCGCAGCGCAGAATACAGAGCTAAACTAAGGCGCAAACGCCCGCCTGCCTTCGAAACGAAGGCGCGAGACGCAAACGAGCCGGGAATCTGGAGGAACCGCATCATGAACAAGCGACCGAACCCGCAACCCGCCGCCGCACTCGACGAGATCGACCGCGCGCTGCTGGCCGCGCTCGTGGAGGACGCGCGCGCGAGCGTGAGCGAGCTGGCGCGCCTCGTCGGGCTGTCCGCGCCCAGCACCTCGGAGCGCTTGCGGCGGCTCGAAGCGCAGGGCGTGATCGGCGGCTATACGGTGCGCATCGACCCGCGCGCGCTCGGCTACACGCTGCAAGCCGTCGTGCGCGTGAAGCCGCTGCCGGGGCAACTGCATCTGGTGGAGGACGTGATCCGCCGCATCCCCGAATTCATCGAATGCGACAAGGTCACCGGCGACGACTGCTTCATCGCGCGCATCTGGCTGCATTCCATCGAGCAGCTCGACGAGATTCTCAACAAGGTCACCGAGCGCGCGGAAACCAGCACGGCCATCGTCAAGTCGACGCCCGTGCCGCGCCGCCTGCCGCCGCTCGGATAACCGCCGCGCGCGTCAATCCTGGCGCTTCAATCCTGCCTTCAATCCTGTCTTTCGGTCGCCTCGAAGAACGACAGGATCTCGGCGGTCAATTCCACGCTCGCTTCCTCGGGAATGTAGTGGCCGCAGTCGAGCGCGCGGCCGCTCACGTCGCGCGCCACCTTGCGCCATTCGGCGAGCGGATCGAAGCACTGCTCGATCACGCCATGCTCGCCCCACAGCACGCGCAGCGGACAGCCCACCTTGTGGCCGCGCTCGATATCGGCGCGGTCGTGTTCGAGGTCGATGGTCGCGGACGCGCGATAGTCCTCGCACATCGCATGCACGGCGCCGGGCTGGCGCAGCGCCGCGCGGTATGCGCCGAGCGCCTTCGGCGCGAACGGCGCGAGGCCCGCGTGGCGGCTGCCCATCACGCGCTCGATATAGGCGTCGGGATCGGCGCCGATCAGCGCTTCGGGCAGCGGTTCCGGCTGGATCAGCAGGAACCAGTGGAAGTAGAGCGTGGCGAATTCGCGGTTGGTCTGCTCGTACATGGCGAGCGTGGGCGCGATGTCGAGCAGCATCAGGCGCTCGACGGCGTCCGCGTGGTCGAGCGCCATGCGGTGCGCGACGCGCGCGCCGCGATCGTGCGCGCAGACGAGAAAGCGCTCGAAGCCGAAGTGGCGCATGACCGCGACCTGGTCGGCGGCCATCGTGCGCTTCGAGTAGGCGGCGTGCGTGGCGTCGCTCGGCGGCTTCGACGAGGCGCCGTAACCGCGCAGATCGGTGGCGATCACGGTGAAGTGCTTCGCCAGATCCTCCGCGCAGCGATGCCAGATCATGTGCGTCTGCGGATGGCCGTGCAGCAGCAGCAGCGGCGGTCCGTCTCCGCCCTTGATGCCCGCGATCTCGACGCCGCTCGCGGTGGGAACGGTGAAGGGCGTGAATCCATCGAACGGCATGGCTTGTCTCCCGGATGTGCTTGTTGGTCTGTGCGACATTGTAGGAGTGGCACGCGGCAGGCAGCGGCCCTTTCGGGCCCGAAAAGCTAGAAACCGAACACTCCCTCCAGTCGATGCGGCGGCGCGCACGGCATGCGCGGCAACACGCGCACCTATAATCGAACGACCGTTTTATTCAGCGATGTAAGGAGATCCCGTCATGGCATTGCCCGCCGTCCTGCAGAACCTGTCCTTGCCCGTCGTCGCCTCGCCGATGTTCATCGTGAGCTATCCCGAGCTCGTGCTCGCGCAGTGCAAGGCGGGCATCGTCGGCTCGTTCCCGGCGCTCAACGCGCGCCCCGCCGAGCTGCTCGACGAATGGCTCACGCAGATCGAGGAACAGCTCGCCGCGCACAAGGCCGCGAACCCCGACGCCGTCATCGGCCCGATCGCCGTGAACCAGATCGTCCATCAGTCGAACGCGCGGCTCGAACACGATATCCGCGTCTGCGTGGAGCATCGGGTGCCGATCTTCATCACGAGCCTGCGCGCGCCGCCCAGGGAACTGCTCGACGCGGTGCACAGCTACGGCGGCATCGTGCTGCACGACGTCATCAATCTGCGCCATGCGGGCAAGGCGCTCGAAGCGGGCGTCGACGGGCTGATCCTCGTCGCGGCGGGCGCGGGCGGCCACGCGGGCACGACCTCGCCGTTCGCGCTGGTGGGCGAAGTGCGGCGCATCTTCGACGGCCCGATCGTGCTCTCGGGCGCGATCGCCAACGGCGGCTCGATCCTCGCCGCGCAGGCCATGGGCGCGGATCTCGCCTATATGGGCACGCGCTTCATCGCGACCCAGGAGGCGCACGCGGTCGAGCAGTACAAGCACGCGATCCTCGAAGCCAAGGCCGCCGATATCGTCTATACGAACCTGTTCACGGGCGTGCACGGCAACTACATCCGCGAGAGCATCGTGAACGCCGGGCTCGATCCCGACGCGCTGCCGGAATCGGACAAGACGAAGATGAGCTTCGATAGCGGCGCGGCGAAAGCGTGGAAGGACATCTGGGGCGCAGGCCAGGGCGTCGGCCTGATGGACGACGTGCCGTCGGTGGCGCAACTGGTCGAGCGGCTGAAGCAGGAATACGGCGAGGCGAAGGCGCGGCTGGGGATCGGACGGTAAAGCTTGGGGCCGCGGCGCGCGTCCGATCGCACGCCGCGCGCCCCAACCTCGCGCGCGGCTACACGGTCTTGCGCAAAGCCGCCGCGCGGATCTCCTCCACGCCCGGCCAGAGCGCGCGCGAGCCGAAGCGCGCGGCGAGGAAATCGACGAAGGAACGCACCTTCGCCGACAGATGGCGACGGCTCGCGTAGACGGCGTAAATCGGCAGCTCGCGCGGCGGCAGCGCGTCGACGAGCAGCGGCACGAGTCGGCCCTCGGCGATATCGTCGCCGATCACCTCGGTGCCGAGCATCGACAGCCCGCCGCCCTGCAACACCACCACGCGCAGCGCTTCCAGGTGATTGACGATCAGGTTGCCGCTCGGCTTCGGGCGCGCGCCCGCCTCCGAGAACGGCGCGAGTTCGGCCGCCGACGCGCCCGCGTAATGCACGAACTTGTGTTTCGAGAGATCGGCGACCGTCTTCGGCACGCCGTGGCGGCGCAGATACTCGGGCGAGGCGCACAGCACGATATGCGCGGTGGCGAGCGGCCGCGCGATCAGCGACGACGATTTCAGGCCCGAGGGCGAAGCGCGGATCGCCACGTCGAAGCCCTCGTCGATCAATTCGACGACGCGGTCCGACAGCGTGATATCGACGGTCACCTGCGGGAAATCGGCGGCGTAGTCGGCGACCGCGCCCATCACGTGGCGCAGCCCGAACGCCGTCAGCGACGACACGCGCAGCCGCCCTTGCGGCACCACGCTCGCGGCGCCGACGGCCTGGCCGGCTTCGTCGAGTTCGGTGAGCGCCTGGGCCACGCGCTCGTAATACTCGCGCCCGGCCTCGGTGGGCGCGACGCGGCGCGTGGTGCGGTTCAACAGGCGCGCGCCGAGCTGCTGTTCGAGATGCATCACATGCTTGCTCGCCATCGCCGCCGACATGCTCATGCGCTCGGCCGCCGCCACGAAGCTCCCCGCCTCGACCACCTGCCGGAACACTTTCATGCTGACGAGGGTATCCATCGCGTCTTTCTTCCCGCAAAAATCAGGTTAATCAGGAAACAATCGGCGATATTGTGCGCGCTTTATCAAATCCTGGTAGCCAAACCCCCAGGCCCGCGCCCCCTGCCGCCGTTGCGCGCGCAATAAAAAAAACCCCGCGCTGCGAACAGCGCGGGGTCGGTCCCGGCAGGCGGAGAGGCGTAGTGACGCCGCGCGCTTAGAACTTCGCGCGCAAGCCCACGCCGTAGGTCATGCCCGACGACATGTTGTCGTAGTGGTCGTACATATAGGCCGCGTAGACGTCGGTGCGCTTCGAGAGCGGATAGTCGTAGCCGACCGCCGCCGTGTTGTGCGTCTGGTTCAGGCCGCCGCTGTCGCGCGAGTACGCGTACGACGCCATCACCGTGCCCGGGCCGGCCGGCACCGAAACGCCGCCCTGCGCCGTGTTCACGTGCCAGCTGCTGATGTCGCTGTTGTTGTTCGTGTACATGTACTGGCCGAAGAACTTCACGTACTTGAGGTCGTACGACAGGCCGACCTGCGCGACGCCCTGGCTGCGCAGACCGACGATCGTCGTCTCGCCGCTCACGATGCTGCCGATGTCGCCCGGCGTGCTGTTGAAGTTCACGTACTGGTAGACCGCCGTGGCCGCGAACGGGCCGTGGAAGTACAGCGCCTGGGCGCTCCACTTCTTCTTGCCGTTGTCGCCGGCCTGGTTGCCGAGCGCGTACATGACCGAGCCCGAGAGGCCGTTGAAGTTCGGCGTCGAGTACTGCACCGCGTTGTTCCAGCCCGAATCGCCGACCACGCCCTGGTCGGTCGTGTAGGTCGGGAACGTCGAGAGGCCGAGGTAGACGTGGTACACCATCGGCGAGAAGGTGTACGAGTCGATGAACGGGTTGAACAGGATCGTCGAGACGAACAGCTGCGTCGTCAGGCGGCCCGCCGTGAACGTACCGTACGGCGATTCGAGGCCGACGTAGGCGTTACGCGCGAAGAAGGTGTCGCCGGAGAAGCGGCCGTCCTGGCCGTTCTGCGCGCGGAAGAAGCTTTCGAGGGCGAAGATCGCCTTGTAGCCGCCACCGAGGTCTTCGGCGCCTTTCAGGCCCCAGTACGACGTCGACATACCGCCGCCGCCGACGTTCCACGCCGTCTGGCTGCCGGGGAAGCGCGTGGCGCCGACCCATTCGTCGACCTGGCCGTAAAGCTGGACGCTCGATTGCGCGAACGCCGACGACGATGCGCCGGCGAGAACGGCGGCGATGGCGCACGCCTTGAGGGACGTGCGCAAAGGCGTGCGCAGCGCGTGGCTGACGGCTGTATTCATGAGTTCTCCTGTCCTTGTCAAAAAAATGAAACTGGCGGCGATGGCGCTCGCGCAAACCGTTGGTTTTCTAGTCGTTCGCAGACGTGGCCGTTCTGGGCGGATCCATCTTTGCGGACCATTTTTATGGACAAAAATATCGGTTGTTATCGCCGGTATATCGGCCCGATTAGTTTGTCGCCCGCGAAACCTGCCTGGTCTGTTTTCATCGCATCATTCGCTGCGTTGCAACATCCGCTTCGCCGGAAGCCTCGCCTTGATCGGCGGGGCTTTGACCCGGTTTTCACGCGCGCCGGCGCTTCCGATGACGCGCCGCCGTAGCGAAGGCGAGATTTGATGACGAAAGGGTTCCGTATGACGAGTGATTTCCTAAAAAGTGTGGTATCCACGCGTCAGTTTGTGATGAGAGCCGGGCAAGCGGCCTGTGGAAGCGCTTTCGCGGCTTTCGCGCGGCGCGAAACGCACGCGATCGGACAGGTCGGAAGAAAGCGGGAAGAAAACAGGAAGCGCGCCGAAAGCGCGTTTGAAAGACGAACGGAGGTGAGCCGGACGGCGTACGGACGGGGAAAAATCGGGGAACGATGGAAAGAATCAGCGAGAAATGAAACGCGGTCTGAAGAGGACCGGTCGCTCCGCTGATGCTCGGTGGTGGTGGGGTGGTGGGGGTGACGCGGGGGCTGTTAGTTGCGTGGCTTCAGTTTCGATACGGCGACGACATCGGCGGACGCGGCACGTCACCGCCGCCGCGCGTATACGGACGGAAACCGCCGCCGCGCTCCTCGTTATAGCGCGCGACGTCTTCGCGGATCGAACCGGCGCGCACCGGCGAGTCCGCGGGCGGATGCGGCACCTGACGCGTTTCCGCGCTCACGGGCTGGATCGGGCCGTGATAGCCGCCGCCCGTGGCGAAACCGTTGCCATAAGGATTGCTGTAGGGATTGCCGCCGTAGCCGCGCTCACCGCCGCTGTCGCGACGCCCGGCCTGACGGCCGCCGCCGCGCTCGCGCCAGCCGCCCTGATCGGCCACGCGTATCGACGCGGCGCCGCCGTGCGGGGCATAACGCATGCCGGGCATGCCGGACATGCCTCGCATCCCCTGCATGCCGCCGTAGCCGCGCGGCGCCTCGCGCACGACGGGCGCGCGCTCAAAGCCGCCACCGCCGCCGCCGCCATGGAAACCGGGTTGTGCATGGGCGAGCGCGACGAGGGCCGTTAAAACGGCCCCCACGATCCACTGCCCCATCCGTAACAACCCTGCACGCATTGTGTCGATCACCTGCCCGACTTTCAGCATGGCGTCCAGCCACTCGGGCCATGGCGGGCCAATTCCGGGAAACGCGGCGCGTAACGATTGCCGTCACAACAGTCGCCTGACGTTCCTTGACGGTAATTTATGGGCGCCCGGTAGGGGTGTCGAGCCAAAAAATGTTATGCCCGCGGAAGGGTTGTAACACCATGTTACTGCTTGATTTTTCGGCATTCCTGCGCACTGTGCGCAGGTTCGGTTCATGCTTGCAGAAGGCCGCCCGGCGGGGCTTTGCGCTCGCGCGGGGTGGATCGTTCGGCGTGCTTCGCGACCCCGTTTTTGCCTGAGGAATCCGTCGGCTTGCGAGCCCGTTGTCGCCCCTCGGCGACACCCGGGACAACATCAGACAAACCCAGGCAAAACCCGGTGCAAACGTCAGACCACAGCGCGAAAATCACGCCTGAAATCCGACACTTCATGCGCACTGCTCATTAATCAATTCTTCAAATGAATTTGCATTTTCAATGGCCTTGCGCCGACAATAGCGTTTCCGATGATCCGTTGTGCGCCCATCGAACCGCGCACAGCGAGGCGCTGCTGCGCGCACCCGAGATTGTGTAATGGCTCGTCCGAAATTCCTGCCCGACAACTTCACGCTCTGCCTCGTCGGCACCGTGATCCTCGCCAGCCTGCTGCCCGTGCATGGCGCGGCCACCGTGCCGTTCAACTGGCTCACCAACGTCGCCGTCGGGCTGCTGTTCTTCCTGCACGGCGCGAAGCTCTCGCGCGAAGCGATCGTCGCGGGCGCGACGCACTGGCGCCTGCACCTCGTCGTGCTCGCGAGCACCTTCGTGCTGTTCCCGGTGCTCGGCCTCGCGCTCAAGCCGCTGCTTTCGCCGCTCGTCACGCCCGCGCTCTATATGGGCGTGCTGTTCCTCTGCACGCTGCCCTCCACCGTGCAGTCGTCGATCGCGTTCACCTCGATCGCGCGCGGCAACGTGCCGGCGGCCGTGTGCAGCGCGTCGGCGTCGAGCCTGATCGGCATCTTCGTCACGCCCGCGCTGGTGAGCCTCGTCGTCACGAATCAGACGGCCGGCGGCACCTCGGCGTGGCACACGGTCTGGAACATCGTGCTGCAACTGCTCGTGCCGTTCGTGGCGGGCCAGTTGCTGCGCCCCGTGATCGGGCGCTGGATCGAGCGCAATCGCGGCGTGCTCAAATTCGTCGATCAGGGCTCGATCCTGCTGGTGGTGTTCGGCGCGTTCTCCGAAGCGATCAACGAAGGGCTCTGGCATCACACGCCGCTCGCCGCGCTCGGCGGCCTCGTCGTGGTGAACGCCGTGCTGCTCGCGCTCGCGCTCGGCATCACGATGTTCACGAGCAGAAGGCTCGGCTTCTCGCGCGCGGACCAGATCACCATCATCTTTTGCGGCTCGAAGAAGAGTCTCGCGGCGGGCGTGCCGATGGCGAAGGTGATCTTCGCGTCGAACGCCGTGGGCGCGGTCGTGCTGCCGCTGATGCTGTTCCACCAGATCCAGCTGATGGTGTGCGCGGCGCTGGCCCAGCGCTGGGGCGCGCGCGACATGAGCGCCGAACGCGCAGCCGATGCCGGCGACGAATCGCGCGCCAGCGGCGAACGCACGGCGACGGCGCGCCGGTAATCCCCTCGATGGCGGTGCGGCGGACCAGGTCCGCCGCGCGCCTGGCTGCATCCTCCCTCCCCTCGCTGCGCGGTTCATCACGCAGCCACACCCCGCCCTCTCCGATCTATCCGACTGACCCGCGCCGCTCGCGCGCGCTCGTCGTCGTCCCCCGCATCGCTGTCCCATCGCGCCCCTGACGCTGCCGAGCGACATCGCCGGACCGCGCAAACGTTAGCCTCCCGGTCCGCACCCGCTTTTCGCATCGCTGTCATTAAAAGTTCATTTAATTGGCAGAGTCTGCTGCCGTTAATTCTGTCGTCAAAGCCTGTCTTGGCTCTTTCCATGTCTGCACGCGCGTCCACGCCGCCGGTCCACGGGACCGCGGCTCCGATGGCTATTCCGTTGTCCGCCAGCCCGGCCGGCATCGAGGCCCTGATCGCCCAGCGCCAGCTGCGCGCCGTCTTCCAGCCGATCGTCGATCTGGACGATGGCGCCATCCTCGGTTACGAAGGCCTCGTGCGCGGTCCCGCCGGTTCGCCGCTCGAATCGCCGGCCGCCCTGTTCGCCGAGGCGAACCGCGCCGGCTGCACGCTCGCGCTCGAACACGCGGCGGCGGCGGCCTGCATCGCCGCCTTCGCGCAGCTCGGCTGCCACGGCAAGCTGTTCCTCAATTTCAGCGCCGACGCCCTGCGCGACCTGACCGACCACGGCCGTGACACGCTCGCGCTGTTCGACGGCACGCTCGACGCGCATCGCGTCGTCATCGAGCTGACCGAGCAGTGCGCGGTCGAGGACGTGCGCGGCTTCAAGGACGTGGTCGCGGCGCTGCGCGCGGCGGGCGCGCAATTCGCGCTCGACGACTACGGCAGCGCCAACGCGAGCATGAACGTGTGGGTGCAGTTGCAGCCCGACGTCGTCAAGATCGACCGCTTCTTCATCCAGGACATCGCCAACGACGCGCTCAAGTTCGAAGCCGTGCGCGCGATGCAGCACTTCGCCCAGGCGAGCGGCGCGCGGCTCGTCGCCGAAGGCATCGAGAACGAGGCCGATCTGATCGTGCTGCGGGACATGGGCATCGCGACCGGCCAGGGCTTCTTTCTCGGACGACCCGAGGCGCGTCCGCCGCGCACGCTGGCCGAACGCGCGCGCGACGCGCTGCGCGCACAGCACATCGCCGTGTTTCCCGAAGCCACGCGCCACACAGGTGCAAGCATCGGCGGCGGCAACGGCGGCGCGCCCGCCGAGAAGATGCGCGTGCACGCGCCCGCGCTGCCGCGCAAGGCGACCAACAACGACGTGCTGGAACTGTTCAACCGCCTGCCCGAGCTGCACGCGGTGGCCGTGGTCGAAGGCGAGACGCCGATCGCGCTGATCAACCGCCGCGCCTTCATGGACCGCTACGCGCTGCCCTATCACCGCGAGCTGTTCGGCAAGAAGGCCTGCCTGCAATTCGCGAACGCAGCGCCGGTGCTGATCGAGCAAACCATGAGCGTCGAGCAGATGGCGTCGCTGCTCGCGAGCGACGATCAGCGCTATCTCGCCGACGGCTTCGTGATCACCGACAGCGGCCGCTACGCCGGACTCGGCACCGGCGAAAGCCTCGTGCGCGCGGTCACCGAGGTGCGCATCCAGGCGGCGCGCTACGCGAATCCGCTGACCTTTTTACCCGGCAACATTCCGATCAGCTCGCACATCGACCGGCTGCTCTCGCACGACGCGGGCTTTCACGCCTGCTACGTCGATCTGAACCAGTTCAAGCCGTTCAATGATCAGTACGGCTACTGGCAGGGCGACGAGGTGCTGAAGTTCGCGGCGCAGGTGCTCGCCGACGCCTGCGATCCCACACGCGACTTTCTCGGCCACGTGGGCGGCGACGACTTCCTGATCCTGTTCCAGAGCGAGACCTGGCGCGAGCGCGTCGCTCACGCGATCGAGACTTTCAACGCGGGCGCGCAGCGTTTCTACGCGCCCGCCGACCGGCTCGCGGGCGGCATCCACGGCGAGGACCGCCAGGGGCATCCGGCCTTCTTCGCCTTCGTGACGATGGCGGTCGGCTGCGTGCATATCGCGCCGGGCGACGGCTCGCAGCACGGCAGCGACGCGATCGCCTCGCTGGCCGCCATCGCCAAGCGGCGCGCGAAGCAGGCAGCGAGCGGGCTCGTGGTGATCGACGGCGGCGAAAGCGCGGCGCTGCTGCCCGCGCTCGCGGCGGCACAGCCGGCTTCAGCTGCGGCGCAAGGCGGCATGTCAGCGGACTGATCAAGCTAAACGCGCAGGCTGAATGCGCGCGCGGTTTCAACCAAGCTCACGAGGACAAAAAACGAGGCCGGCGCGGATCGCTTCCGCGCCGGCCTCGTTGCGTTGAAGCGGCATCGCGCGCCGCTAGATCGTCCCCATCAACACGAGCACGACCACGACGACGACCACGACGCCCAGCGTGCCGGATGGCGCATAGCCCCACGACCGGCTGTGCGGCCAGGCGGGAAAGGCGCCGATGAGCAGCAGGATCAGTATGACGAGAAGCAAGGTGCCGAGCATGATGCCTCCGTTCCGTTTCGAATGATGACCTGCGACATTCAGCAACCGACGTGCCCGGCGTTCCGAAAACCGACTTTGTTTAGGCAGCTTTACTAAACATGTCAATTTACGTTTATTCCCGTGATTACGGGTATTTACGGGGGCTTTTCGGCACGATGCAACGTTGTGCGGCCCAGTTTTTACTATACAATCGGCGCACACCTGACACACCAGCCAGGGCCAACAGGAATCATGGGGACAACCATTCGCGACGTCGCGCAGGCGGCCAACGTGTCGATCGGCACGGTCTCCCGCGCGCTGAAGAACCAGCCGGGCCTGTCCGAGGCCACGCGCGCGCGCATCGTCGAGATCGCGCAGTCGCTGGGCTATGACAGCGCGCAGCTGCGTCCGCGCATCCGCCGCCTGACCTTCCTGCTGCATCGCCAGCACAACAACTTCGCGGCCAGCCCGTTCTTCTCGCACGTGCTGCACGGCGTGGAAGACGCGTGCCGCGAGCACGGCATCGTGCCCGCGCTGCTCACCGCCGGTCCCGCCGACGACACCATCCAGCAACTGCGCCTGCACGCGCCCGACGCGGTCGCCGTGGCGGGCTTCGTCGAGCCGGAAACGCTCGCCGCGCTGGTCGCGCTGCAACGTCCGCTCGTGCTGATCGACCTGTGGGCGCAGGGCCTGCGCTCGGTGAACATCGACAACGCCGCGGGGGCCGCGCTCGCCATGCATCATCTGTTCGCGATGGGGCGGCGGCGCGTGGCCTTCATCGGCGGCTCGCTCGCGCACTACAGCATCGCGCAGCGCGCGCTCGGCTACCGGCGCGCGTTCTTCGAAGCGGGGCTGCTGTTCGATCCCTCGCTCGAAACCACCATCGAAGGCGGGCTCGATCCCGACACCGGGGCCGCGCTCGCGATGCAGCGTCTGCTCGACGGCGCGCGCCTGCGCGGCGAGCCGCCGCCCGACGCCGTGTTCGCCTACAACGACGCCGCCGCGCTCGCCGCGCTGCGCGTGTGCCAGGCGAGCGGCCTGCGCGTGCCGGAAGACATCGCGATCGTCGGTTTCGACGATATCGCCGCCGCCGCGCACGCCACGCCCGCGCTCACGACGCTCGCCGTCGACAAGGAAGCGCTGGGCAGGCGCGGCGTCGAACTGCTGCTCGAAGAAACGCCACAACAGAGTGAGATCGTGTTGCCGGTGCGGCTCGTCGAGCGCGCGAGCACGGCGGGCGCAGCGCCGACGTCCGGGCCGACGTCCGGGCCGACGTCCGCACCAATATCCACACCGAAATCCGCGCAGAATGCCACGCCGCCACCCGCGCCCGAAAGCGTCGCGCGGCGCGGCAAGACGCTGCCCGAAGCGACCTGATACACCTGATGCACCTGAAGCGGCGGCGCGAAATCCCGCCACATTCGCCAGCAACAATACGAAGTAAAACGAAGCAATCCGAAGCCGAGATGAGAAAGCCATGACGAAGCCTTCCGACACCGCACTCACCGTTGAAGCCCAGGCCGCCGCGCCCGCCGTCGCGAGCTTCCGGGACCGCGCCTTCCTGCTCGGCCATATCGCCGACACGCTGCGCTTCTACGCGCCCAACGTGTACGACCCGTCGGGCGGCTTCTTCCACTATTTCCGCGACGACGGCTCGATCTACAACGCGCACTCGCGGCATCTCGTGAGCAGCTGCCGCTACGTGTTCAACTACGCGATGGCGTATCGCGAAACCGGCGAGGCGCAGCATCTCGACTACGCGCGCCACGGCCTGCAGTTCCTGCGCGAAGCGCACTGGGACCCGCAGCATCAGGGCTACGACTGGGAGGTCGACTGGCGCGACGGCAAGAAGCGCACGCTCGACGCCACGCGCCATTGCTACGGCCTGGCCTTCGTGCTGCTCGCCTACGCGCACGCCGCGATGGCCGGCATCGAAGAAGCGAAGCCGATGATCGCCGCCACCTTCGAGCTGATGGAACATCGCTTCTGGGACGGCGCGGCGGGCCTCTACGCCGACGAAGCGAGCGCCGACTGGATCGTCACGAGCTATCGCGGCCAGAACGCCAACATGCACACGACCGAGGCGCTGCTCGCGGCCTACGAGGCGACCGGCCATCTGGTCTATCTCGACCGCGCCGAGCGCGTCGCGTCGAACATCACGCTGCGCCAGGCGCGGCTCTCGCAAGGGCTCGTCTGGGAGCACTTTCACGCCGACTGGTCGGTGGACTGGGACTACAACAAGGAAGACAGCACGAACATCTTCCGTCCGTGGGGTTTCCAGCCGGGCCACCAGACCGAGTGGGCCAAGCTGCTGCTGATCCTCGAACGCCATCGCCCGCTGCCGTGGCTGCTGCCGCGCGCGATCGAACTGTTCGACGCGGCCATGATGCACGCGTGGGACAACGATCACGGCGGGCTCTACTACGGCTTCGGCCCCGACTACACCGTCTGCGATCACGACAAGTATTTCTGGGTCCAGGCCGAGACCTTCGCGACCGCCGCGCTGCTCGGCAAGCGCACCGGCAACGAACGCTTCTGGGACTGGTACGACGAAATCTGGCGCTATAGCTGGAAGCATTTCGTCGATCATCGCTATGGCGCGTGGTATCGCATCCTCACCTGCGACAACCGCAAGTACAGCGACGAAAAGAGCCCGGCGGGCAAGACCGACTATCACACGATGGGCGCGTGCTACGAAGTCCTGAACGCACTGCCCGGACGCGGTATGGCGCCGATCGTCGGCCGCGAGGAAGAGGACGCGAACGACGGCATGAACGCACGTGCCAACGGCACGGACGGCGCGGCCTGATTTCGCGCCGCACGACGCGGCATCGAGCACGCACCGCGCGACGCAACGGCAACGCAAACGCGACGCAACGGCAACACACCCGCAGCGCAACCGCAACGCACCAGCGACAGATTCAGCGAAGGAACACGCGATGAGCACATGCAGCACTGGCCCCGACTTCTCGACCGGCTTCCCCGCCTTCATTTCGGCGGGCGACATCCTCACCGATCTCGTGCGCGGCGCGGCGCCCGAGGGTTCGGCGCACACGGGCGCGCCGGGCATGGACTCCAGCTGGCGCGCGCATCCGGGCGGCGCGGGCTGGAACGTGGCGCGCGCGGTCGCGCGTCTCGGCTTGCCGACGGCCTGCGCGGGTGCGCTCGGCACCGACAACTTTTCGGACGAACTCTGGAACGCGAGCGTCGCCGCCGGTCTCGACATGCGCTTCATGCAGCGCGTCGAGCGCGCGCCGCTGCTCGCGATCGTGCATCAGACGCATCCGCCCGCGTACTACTTCATCGGCGACAACAGCGCGGACCTCGCCTTCGATCCCGCGAAGCTGCCCGAGGGCTGGCGTCGTCACGCGAAGTGGGCGCACTTCGGCTGCATCAGCCTCGTGCGTCAGCCGCTCGGCGAAACGCTCGCGACGCTCGCCGCCGAACTGCGCGCGCAAGGCGTGAAGATCAGCTTCGATCCGAATTACCGCAACCTGATGGCGCACGGCTACGAGCCGATCCTGCATCGCATGGCCGCGCTCGCCGACCTCATCAAGGTCTCCGACGAAGACCTTCGCATGCTGTTCGCGGGCAAGAGCGAGCCGGAGGCGATCGCCGCCGTACGCGCGCTCAATCCCGCTGCGACGCTGCTGGTCACGCGCGGCGCGCAGCACGCGACGCTCTATGTCGGCGACGAGGTGATCGACGCCGCGCCGCCGCGCGTGCAGGTCGCCGACACGGTGGGCGCGGGCGACGCATCCATCGGCGGTCTGCTGTTCAGCCTGATGAGCACGCCGCAGCGCACGTGGCGTCAGCATCTGTCGTTCGCGCTGGCTGCGGGCGCCGCCGCGTGCCGCCGCGCAGGCGCGCATTCGCCGTCGCTCGACGAGGTCGTCGCGCTGCTGGAGGACTGAAACGCGGGGGCTTTGCACCATCGTGAAGCCTGACATGAAAGCGCCGCGCGGGCGTCACGTGGCTGTCCCGCAGGCGCGCGATCAACGTGCTAGCATGGGATTCCCTTCCTCGAGAAGCACGCTGGAGCCCGCTATGGACGACGTCACCTACACCAAGGGGATCTACACGGCAGTCGCCTCCGTGCGACCCATGAACGCCGGCCAGTACCAGGGCCAGGTCTCCCTGGCGCGCGACGACGGCGAAGATCTCGAGAACGCGATCTACGAAGTGGAAGCCGCTTCCGGCACGCCCGAGGAAGCGCTGGAGGAAGCCAAGGCGCTCGCGCATCGGCTCCTCGGCGAACTCGAGCTGTAAGCGCGCGGGTCGTTCGAATCGGTTCGCATCCGTTCGCATCGGCCGCCCAGTCGGATTATCGATTTAGCGCGTGTAGCCCGCGTGTAGCCCACTTCCTTCGTTTGCTCCGTCCGGCGAGGCGATCCCGCGCCGGACGGTTTCCCGCGTGCGTGCGCCTTTGTCCGCGCGCGGGCCGCATCGGCGAATCCGCCGCTCTGCACGGGACCGCACGCGGCGCGCAAGCGCCGGCGCGGTCGAAAGGAGGGTCGACATGACCGAACAGCTCTTTCTCTACGGCGTCTACGCCATCCACGTGCATCCGCTCGAACTGCAGGGCGCGCGCTGGGACGCCGAATATCAGATCACCCATCGCGACACAGCCGTGCAGCCGTGGATCACGATCGGCGGCAACGCGGGCTTTCCGCAAAGCGCCGAAGCGATCGACGCCGCGCATCGCCAGGCCATCGCCGACATCGAGCACGGCGCGGGCATTCCGAAGCCGCACGCGTTTCCGTAGGCGGTTTGCGGCTTGCGGTTTGCGGTTTGCGTTTGGCGTGAGCCGCAAGCCGTCGCGTGAGCGGCGGCGGGCATCGACGCGACGCACGCGCGGGTGAAGCGCGTGCGTGCCGCGTGTCGCGTGTCGCGTTAAACGTGCGGCAGCGCGGGTTGCGTGCGCGGCACCGCACGCTCGCACCCGCGCGCATCGACGCGTCGCCACGCGCGGCGTGTCCGCGCGCGTCGCATTCATGTTCATCGACCCGCCGACGCGCCGACTTCCCAGCCTCACCTTCCCACGCAGTCTTCAACCCCACCCGAACGCCCCCACGCCTCGCCGCACGGATCGCGCTTGTCGGCCCCGCGCGGCGTTGCTACGCTCTCGCCATTCCGACCCTGAAGGACCGCCATGACGCCCGATTCGCCGGAGGGCAGCGCGAACGAGGAAGCCGCACAAGCCGCCGCCCACGCTGGCGCACACGCCGCCACCGACGACGACCGCAAGCGCCGAGGCAGCGCCGGCACGCGCGCCGCGAACCATCCCGCCAGCCCGCGCGGCCCCGCACCGCGCCGCCTCCATATCGGCTCGCGCGAAGTGCTCGTCTACGGCATGCCGCTGCACGGCTGGCAGGACCTCTATCACACGGCGCTCACCATGCGCTGGCCCACCTTCTTCGCCTCGCTCGCGGCACTGTTCGTGGTCGCCAACGCGTTCTTCGCCTGCCTCTACCAGCTCGGCACGGCGCCCATCGCCAACCAGTATCCGCACGGCTTCACGGGCGCGTTCTTCTTCAGCGTCGAAACGCTCGCGACGGTCGGCTACGGCGACATGCATCCGCAGACGCTCTACGCGCACATCGTCGCCACCTTCGAGATCTTCGTCGGCATGTCGAGCATCGCGCTCGCGACCGGCCTCGTGTTCGCGCGTTTCTCGCGGCCGCGCGCGAAGATCCTGTTCGCGCGCCAAGTGGTCGTGCATCCGATCGAAGGCCGCATGACGCTGATGGCGCGCGCCGCCAACGCGCGTCAGAACGTGATCGCCGAAGCCAGCGCGAAGCTGCGCCTGATCCGCATCGAGACCTCGTCGGACGGCTACACCGCGCGGCGCATCTACGACCTCAAGCTCGTGCGCGACCAGCACCCGCTGTTCACGCTCGGCTGGAACCTGATGCACGTGATCGACGAAACCAGCCCGCTGCACGGCGCCACGGCCGAGTCGCTCGCGCAGCAGGCCGCCACGCTGCACGTCGTGATCGAGGGCTCGGACGAATCGACCGCGCAGACCATGCAGGCGCGCTACATCTGGTCGGACGGCCAGGTGCGTTTCGGCCAGCGTTACGTCGATCTGATGAGCGACACGGGCGGTGTGAGCCGCATGGACTACGCGCACTTTCACGATGTCACCCCCTTCGATCAGACCCGGCCCGACGGACCGCACGTGATCTGAATCCAACCGCACGTTCGGCCACGCATCGCACGCCCGACACGCGACGAAAGAGAATTTCCCTCCAAAGCGCGACATCGCGAGCAGGCTTTGGCGCATTCAACGAACGCGCCCACGGAGTTAGCAAAAAACTTCCGCTATTGGCGAGAAAAAATGGAGTCTTCAGCGAGCGCATTCAAAGACGCACAGACGCAGCGCTCGCGACACAAGAACGGAGACTTCCCCCATGACCGCGCGTCCCGCGTTTGGCGACATTCCTGCTTCGCCGCCCCTCGCCGATTACCAGCTCACCGACAACCTCACCGCCACGCGCGGCCGCATCTTCCTGACCGGCACCCAGGCGCTGATCCGCCTCGCGCTCATGCAGCGCGCGCTCGACCGCGCGCACGGCCTGAACACGGCGGGCTTCATCAGCGGCTATCGCGGCTCGCCGCTCGGCATGGTCGACCAGCAGGCGTGGAAGGCGAAGAAACTGCTCGAAGCCGCCGACGTGCGCTTCCTGCCCGCCATCAACGAGGAACTGGGCGGCACGGCCGTGCTCGGCACGCAGCGCGTGGAAGCCGACGCCGAACGCACCGTCGAAGGCGTGTTCGCGATGTGGTACGGCAAAGGCCCCGGCGTCGACCGCGCGGGCGACGCGCTCAAGCACGGCAACGCCTACGGCTCGTCGCCGCACGGCGGCGTGCTCGTGGTGGCGGGCGACGATCACGGCTGCGTGTCGTCGTCGATGCCGCATCAGAGCGACTTCGCGCTGATGGCCTGGCACATGCCCGTGGTGAATCCGTCGAACGTCGCGGACATGCTCGAATTCGGCCTCTACGGCTGGGCGCTCTCGCGCTACTCGGGCGCGTGGGTCGGCTACAAGGCGATCTCGGAAACCGTGGAGTCGGGCTCGACCGTCGATCTCGACGCGCTCAAGACCGACTGGCAAGCGCCCGAACCCGCCGATGCGGATGCAGCTTTCACGCCGCCGCCCGGCGGCCTGCACAACCGCTGGCCCGATCTGCCGAGCCTCGCGATCGAGCAGCGTCTCGCGGCCAAGCTCGACGCCGTGCGCCACTTCGCGCGCGCGAACAGCATCGACAAATGGATCGCGCCGAGCCCGCACGCGAACGTGGGCATCGTCACCTGCGGCAAGGCGCATCTCGACCTGATGGAAGCGCTGCGCCGGCTCGACCTCACCGTTCACGATCTCGAACAGGCGGGCGTGCGCATCTACAAGGTCGGGCTCTCGTTTCCGCTGGAGATGTCGCGCATCGACGCCTTCGTTTCGGGTCTCAGCGACGTGCTCGTGATCGAGGAAAAAGGCCCCGTGATCGAGCAGCAGATCAAGGATCATCTCTACAACCGCAAGGAAGGCGCGCGCCCGGCCGTGATCGGCAAGCACGCGGAAGACGGCACGCTGCTGCTCTCCGAACTCGGCGAGCTGCGGCCCTCGCGCATCCTGCCGGTGTTCGCCGCGTGGCTCGCGAAGCACAAGCCGATGCTCGACCGCCGCGAGCGCGTGGTCGATCTGGTCGCGCCGCAAATCCTCTCGAATGTCGCCGATGCCGTGAAGCGCACGCCCTACTTCTGCTCGGGCTGCCCGCACAACACCTCGACGAAAGTGCCTGAAGGCTCGATCGCGCAAGCGGGCATCGGCTGTCACTTCATGGCTTCGTGGATGGAGCGCGACACCACCGGCCTGATCCAGATGGGCGGCGAAGGCGTCGACTGGGCCGCGCATTCGATGTTCACGAAGACGCGCCACGTGTTTCAGAATCTCGGCGACGGCACCTACTTTCATTCAGGCATCCTTGCGATTCGCCAGGCCGTCGCCGCGAAGGCCAACATCACCTACAAGATCCTCTATAACGACGCCGTGGCGATGACGGGCGGCCAGCCCGTCGACGGCAGCATCTCCGTGCCGCAGATCGCGCGTCAGGTGGAAGCCGAAGGCGTCTCGCGCTTCGTGGTCGTGAGCGACGAGCCCGAGAAATACGACGGCCATCACGGCCAGTTTCCGAAGGGCACGACCTTCCATCACCGCAGCGAACTCGACGCCGTGCAGCGCGAACTGCGCGAAACGCCCGGCGTGACCGTGCTGATCTACGACCAGACCTGCGCCGCCGAAAAGCGCCGCCGCCGCAAGAAGGGCGAATTCCCCGACCCGGACAAGCGTCTCTTCATCAACGAGGAAGTCTGCGAAGGCTGCGGCGATTGCGGCGTGCAATCGAATTGCCTCTCGGTCGAGCCGGTGGAAACCGAACTGGGCCGCAAGCGCCGCATCGACCAGTCGTCGTGCAACAAGGACTATTCGTGCGTGAACGGCTTTTGCCCGAGCTTCGTCACGATCGAGGGCGGCAAGCTCAAGAAGGCCGCGGGCGCCGCGTTCGATCCGCAGGCGCTGGCCGCGCGCGTGAACGCCTTGCCGATGCCGTCGACGCATCTCGACAACGCGCCCTACGACATCCTCGTGACCGGCGTGGGCGGCACGGGCGTCGTGACGGTGGGCGCGCTCATCAGCATGGCCGCGCATCTGGAAGGCAAGAGCGCTTCGGTGCTCGATTTCATGGGCTTCGCGCAAAAGGGCGGATCGGTGCTGTCGTTTGTGCGTTTCGCGGCCACCGACGCGCTGCTCAACCAGGTGCGCATCGACACGCAGCAGGCCGACTTGCTGCTCGCCTGCGACATGGTGGTGGGCGCGAGCGCCGACGCGCTGCAAACGGTGCGCCACGACCGCACGCGCATCGTCGTGAACACGCATGCGATTCCGAACGCGTCGTTCGTGCAGAACCCCGACGCGAATCTGCACGCCGACGCGCTGCTCGCGAAGATGCGCCACGCGGCGACGAACGGCGCGACGACCACGCAAGATCCGCTTTCAAGCTGCGATGCGCAGGCGCTCGCGCAACGTTATCTCGGCGACACGATCGGCGCGAACATTCTGATGCTCGGTTTCGCGTGGCAGCTCGGTCTCGTGCCGGTGTCGCTCGCGGCGCTCACGCGCGCGATCGAGTTGAACAACGTGGCCGTGCAGGCGAATCTGTTCGCGTTCTCGATCGGCCGTCTCGCCGCCGCCGATCCGGCCGCGCTGGAAGCGCTCAAAACGTTCGACAATCAGCGCGCGAATCAAGCCCGCGACGCGAAGCTCGCCGCGCGCCAACTCACGCAAACGCTCGACGAACTGATCGCGGACCGCGAAACGCGTCTGCTCGCCTATGGCGGCGCGGGCTACGCGAAGCGCTATCGCGCACTGACCGACGCCGCGCGTCAGGCCGACAAATCGGCGGATCAGGCGCTCGCGCGCGCGGTCGCGGCCACGTTCTACAAGCTGCTCGCGGTGAAGGACGAATACGAAGTCGCGCGCCTGCACGCCGATCCGGCCTTCCGCGCCGCGCTCGAAGCGCAGTTCGAAGGCCAGGCGGGCAGCGACTTCACGGTGAAGTTCAATCTCGCGCCGCCGCTGATCGCACGCGAAAAGCACGGCCAGCCGCCGCGCAAGATGCAGTTCGGCCAATGGCTCTGGCGCGCGCTCGCGCTGCTCGCGAAGGGGCGCGGCGTGCGCGGCACGTGGTTCGATCCGTTCGGCCACACGCTCGAACGCCGTATGGAACGCGCGCTCGCCGACGACTACGAGGCCACGCTGCGCGGCGTGCTGATTCAACACGCGCATGTGACGGCGGACAGCGCCGCCGATCTCGCGAAGTTCGCCAGCCTGCATCAGCGCGTGCGCGGCTACGGTCACGTGAAGCTCGCGAACCTCGCGTCGGTCAAGCGCGGCGAGCGCGAACTCGCGGCGCGTCTGGGCATCGACGTGAAGACGAGCGCGGCCGTCAATGAGGCGCTCGCCGCGTTCAAGGGCGCGGGCGCACTGCGCGGCATTCCGGTGGTCGTCGCGAAATAAGCCCTGTTTTCAGGGGTGAAATCGCATCATGCGAACGGCGCGGGCTTGCAAGGGCTCGCGCCGTTTTCGCTTTTATCGACGTGATAGAAGCGCTCAGGCCAGTTCTTCCGCCATCCAGTCGACGTCGCCGCACAGCACGCACAGGCGGTCGCCGACCTGCACGGCCATCGAAAGCGTCACGCACGGCAGCGCCTCGTTGATCGACAGATACGGCGACGTCACATGCACGCGTCCGGGCGCGACCAGCGCCGCGCGGAAGTACGGCCGGCGCAGCCAGTTCGCGCCCTGCGCGTCGTCGAGCGGCAGAAAGCGCGCGCCCTGCTCCGCGCGATCGACGCGCAGCACGACGTTGCGGCCCGCCTGACGCCCGCTCGCATCGAGCAAAAAGCAGCGCGCCGCGTGATCGAGCGCGAGAAAATTCCAGCACACCTCTTCGAGCGGCTCGCCCGCGGTCAGCCGCTCCGCCGCGCGCTCGAACGCGCGCACATACGGCGCGAGACGGCTCGTGGTGCCGCGCTCGCGCGCTTCGGTCTGCTCGCGATAACGCTCCGTCGCTTCGGCGATCACGTTCTGCGCGTGCGTGGCGTCGGTCAAACCCGGCGCCGGACGCGCGAAGAAAAAGCCCTGCACGAAGTCGGCGTTGCAGGCGAGCGCGATCTGCGCCTCGTGCTCCGTCTCCACGCCCTCGATCAGCACGAGCTTGCCCGCCTCGTGCAGCAGCGTGACGAGCGCGGGCAGCGTCGCGGCCATGTCGGCGCGATGCGCGGCGTGCATCAGCATGATGCGGTCGAGCTTCACGATGTCGGGATTCAGTTGCCACACGCGGCCGATATCGACGTGACCGGCGCCGAAGTCGTCGAGCGCGATCAGGAAGCCGCGTTCGCGGAATTCGGCGACGGCGTGCGCGAGCGCGTCGAGATCGGTGGCCTCGGCTTCGAGCACTTCGAGCACGACGCGGCGCGGCGGCAAACCGAGCCGACGCAGATTCGCGAGCAGCGCCGCCGCGTGATACGGCTCGATCAGCGTGCCCGGATGCACGTTGAGAAACAGCCACTCGCGCTCGGCGCCGAGCAGCGAGAAGTTCTCCAGATGCAGCCCCTGGGCGAGCCGGTCGACCTGCAACGCCTCGCCGACGCGCGCGGCCGCGCCGAACACGTCGAGCGGCGAAACGGGCCGGTCGAGCGCGTCGTGCGCGCGCAAAAGCCCTTCGTAGCCGACCGCACGCATGTGCGACAGGCTGAAAACCGGTTGAAACACACTGGTGAGCGCAAGCTCGCCATGTTGCGCGCTATAGCGCTGGAGACCCGACGAGACGCTCAGGGTGAAACCGTGCGGCGCCGCGGCCATCTTGTCCTGCTGCTCTGTGATCATGCCTTCCTCTTCGCGCAAGTTGATCGCCGCGGGCGTGCGTACCGGCGGCCGATGCGTTGCGTCGTTGGCAGGCGATAAAGCAAGGTCCGTGCGCACGCTGCGACCCGCCTTGCATCGAAGCCTGCACCGCGCACCGTGCGCGTGCGCGCGCGGCGGGCATGATGCGTCCCCGCGCGCACCAGAATCGTGCATGCCGGCCCTGTCGCCGAGCTTGCCCTACAAGTGGCTTGCACGCTTCGCGGCGCATGCGGCCGCGCACACGCTACACTTACCGCCAACCGCCGCCTGCCTCGTCAGGCATGCATCGCATCGTTCGCCGCGCTCCGCGGCACGTTCCGCACTAAACGGATGAATGGGGGACGCACCGCGCGCCCTCCCATCCCTGCTCGTCTTGCCGCTCATCGATGGAAACCATTTTCACCGTTCTTATTCTGCTCCTCGCCGTGGCCCTTTCGGGAATCATCGTGCGGCTGTTGCCCATCAAGCTGCCCTTGCCGCTGCTACAGATCGCCATCGGCGCGCTGCTGACGTTCCCGCGCATCAATCCGCACGTGACGTTCGATCCCGACGTCTTCATGGCGCTGTTCATTCCGCCTCTGCTGTTCGCCGACGGCTGGCGCATGCCCAAGCGCGAATTCTTCATGCAGCGCCGCGCGATCCTGCTGCTCGCGCTCGGCCTCGTGCTGCTGACGGTGGTGTCCGTGGGCTATTTCGTGCACTGGCTGGTGCCGCAGATCTCGCTGCCGGTCGCCTTCGCGCTCGCCGCCGTGCTCTCGCCCACCGACGCCGTCGCGCTCTCGGCCATCGCCGGCAAGGACAAGATTCCCGCGCAGCTCATGCACATCCTCGAAGGCGAAGCGCTGATGAACGACGCCTCCGGCCTCGTCGCGCTCAAGTTCGCGGTGGCGGCGGCGCTCACGGGCGTGTTCTCGCTGCGCCAGGCTACGCTGAGCTTCTTTCTGATCGCGGCGGGCGGCCTCGCGGTGGGCGCGGCGATCGGCTGGTTCTTCAGCTTCATGTCGTCGCGCTTTCTCAATGTCGATGCCGACGGCGACCCCGCGCCGGGCGTCGTCATGACCTTGCTGATTCCGTTCGCGGCCTACCTGTTTGCGGAACATCTCGAAGTCTCGGGCGTGCTCGCCGCCGTGGCCGCCGGGATGATGATGAATTACACGAGCGTCGCGCACATGGGGCCGGTGTCGGCGCGCGTGCGCGCGACCAGCACGTGGTCGATGATCGAGTTCGTGTTCAACGGCATGGTGTTCACGCTGCTCGGCCTGCAATTCCCGGGCATTCTCGGCAAGGCGCTGCTCGACGCGCATCACACGAGCAACGTGCAGATGCTGCGTCTGCTCGGCTATATCGGCGCGGTGCTGATCGCGCTCTACGCGATGCGCTTCGGCTGGGTCTGGCTGCTGCGCTGGGTGGCTAGCCGCGGCGCGGCGCGTCACGGCGTGACCAATGCGGTGCCGGGCCTGCGCACCGTTGCGATCACCACGGTTGCGGGCGTGCGCGGCGCGGTCACGCTCGCGGGCGTGCTCTCGCTGCCCGTCGCGCTCGCGAGCGGCAAGCCGCTGCCGGGCCGCGACAGCGCCATCTTCATCGCGACGGGCGTGATCCTCGCGTCGCTGCTGGTGGCGATCGTCGGCTTGCCGTTGCTGTTGCGCGGCGTGCGGCGCGGCGCGCATCCGGCGCACGTGGCCGAGGAACGCGCCGCGCGCGTGCAGGCCGCGCAGGCCGCGATCCGCGCCGTCGATGCGCTGCACGAAACCGCGACCGAGGACATGAACGAATCGCAGTCCGCCTACGCCGCCGACACCACGGCGCGCGTCATGGACACCTATCGCCGCCGCCTCGCGACGCTCGACGCCGACCGCGATCTGAGCAAGCACGCGCGCGAAGCCGAATCGCTCGAATTGCAGATGCGGCTCGCGGCCATGCGCGCCGAACGCGCCACGCTGCTCGAACTGCGCAACAAGCAGACGATCAACGACGAAACGCTCGCGAAGCTGATGCGCGAAGTCGATCTCACGGAAACGGCGATCACCACGCGCGGACGCAATCGAGGCTGAGGCGGCTGAAGCGGATCCCCGCAGCCCAATAAAAAACGCGACGTCCTTTCGGGCCGTCGCGTTTTTTTATGCCCGCGCGAGGCGGGTTGCTTAGTGCAAGCGAAGCGCGCCGATCAAACCGCCGCTTCCTGCGCCGGCTTCTTGCGCAGCAGCGCGTAGAGCACGATCGCGCCGAACGTCGCGGTGCCGATGCCGCCCAGACCGAAGTCGCCGAGCTTGAGCGAGAAGTCGCCCGCGCCGAGCACCAGCGTGACGGCCGCGACGATCAGATTGCGGTTGTCCGAGAAGTCGACCTTGTTGACGACCCAGATGCGCGCGCCCGTCACCGCGATCAGACCGAACACGACGATCGACACGCCGCCGAGCACCGGGCCCGGAATCGTCTGGATCACCGCGCCGAACTTCGGCGAGAAGCCGAGCACGAGCGCGATCAGCGCGGCAATCGCGAACACCAGCGTCGAGTAGATCTTGGTGACGGCCATCACGCCGATGTTTTCCGCGTAGGTCGTCACGCCCGTGCCGCCCGCGAAACCCGAGACGATGGTCGCGAGGCCGTCGCCGATGAACGCGCGGCCCACGTAGCGGTCGAGGTTGTGGCCCGTCATCGCCGAGACGGCCTTGATGTGGCCGAGATTTTCCGCGACGAGAATCACGGCGACCGGCACGAGCAGCGTCATCGCGTGCGGATCGAACACGGGCGCGCTGAACTTCGGCATGCCGAACCACGCGGCGTTCGCGACGATCGAAAAGTCGATCGGCTTGCCGAGGCCCATGCCGTTGGTCACGACCGCGTAGATCGCGTAGGCGATCATCAGGCCGACGAGAATCAGCAGGCGTTGCAGCATGCCGCGCGTGAACACGGCCACGCCGCCCACGCACAGCACCGTGACGAGCGCCATCCACGAATCGAACTGCGAGCCGCTCACGCCCTTCACGGCGATCGGCGCGAGATTCAGGCCGATCACGCAGACGATCGCGCCGGTCACGACCGGCGGCATGAGCGTCTCGATCCACTTGGTGCCGATGGCCGAGACCAGCACGCCGATCAGCGCATAGACCACGCCGCACGCGATGATGCCGCCGAGCGCGACGGGAATGTTCGGATTCGCGCCGTGGCCGCTATAGCCGGTGGCCGCGATCACGAGGCCGATGAACGCGAAGCTCGAACCGAGATAGCTCGGCACGCGCCCGCCCACGACCACGAAGAACAGCAGCGTGCCGATGCCCGACATGAAGATGCAGAGGTTGGGATCGAAGCCCATGAGCAGCGGCGCGAGCACCGTCGAGCCGAACATGGCGACGACGTGCTGCACGCCCATCGCGAACATCTGCGGCCAGGCGAGACGCTCGTCGGGCGCGACGACGGTTTTGACGCCCGTCTGCGCGCGCCAGCGTGGGAAATAGGAATCGGACATCGGGAGCTCCTCTTGTGCCGTGATGGGCCGGCGCACCTTGCACACCTCGCACGACGGGGCGAGCGCGGCGCGGGCCGGATCGGATTCTGTTTATCGGAACGGGGCGCGAACCGGTTCGGGCGTGCGTGCACGCCGCGGATTCGCTGATGCCCTTGATGGAAATCAGGCGCGAGTGTACGGAGCCGCAATCGGCGTGGCAAGGCGGGCATCCGCGCATGTGGGCCGGACGAAACAGGCGCGGGCGGCGGACTCGCGCCTGAGTTCGTGGTCGATCGCTCGCCTCGCTCCGATAAGAGTTTCGGACTAATCCTATATCGAGCGAGATACGCCACGCATAGACTGAAGTCTCTGCGTGACCCCATGACAGTTCATGCAGAGGTTGTAAGTTGTAAACTCTCCGACTTCCCGCTCATGCCGTTCTGGCCTGAGCGGTTTTTTTTGTGCGTCGGATTTTCGCGGCCTGCATGCAGCATCGGGCGGGCAGCAAGCCGCGCACGGCGTCAGGCGAACGCATCCTGCGCGAGTTCGCGCACATAGTCCCGCACGCCTTCGGGCCAGTCCACGCTCCACGCCTCGAATCGCGCGCGCTCGCCCGCGTAAAGCGCCCGCAACGCTTCCTCGTAGCCCGGCAGATTGCCCGCCAGCGCCGTCATGAAACGGTGCACCGCCTCGCGCGAGGCGCGCACGCGATGCTTCTCCTCGCCCGCGAGCCGCGCCGTTTCCACCAGCTTGCGCAACACCACCGACGCGCCGCCCGGCTGCGCCGCCAGCCAGTCCCAGTGACGCGGCAGCAGCGTAACCTCGCGCGCCACCACGCCGAGCTTCGGACGGCCGCGTCCGCGCGGCGCGTCGTCGGCGGGTTCGGTGTCGCCGGAATCTTCGCCGGACTGCGCGCCTTCCTGCGAGCGCGCCTGCCACGCGGCGTCGGCGGCGAGGCGCGCGGCCACGTCGGCGGGACGACCGCGCAGATCGAATTCGACCGGACGCGCGTCGCGGTCGTCGAACACCAGCACCGACGCCGCGTCGCCGCGCTCCAGTTCCGCCTTCACCGCGAGCGCCACGTCGAGCGGCGTGCCGCGCGCGAGCAGACGCGTGCCCGCAAAAGCCGTGACGCCGTGCGCCGCCGTGGATTGAGTGTGTTGAGCCGCTGCCATATCGCTTTCTCCGTTCGATTCACGCAGCGAATATTACCCGGGTAAATTAATCGATGCAATATCACCCGGGTAATATTTGACGTCGATCACATACTCACGGAGGGCTCAAAGATCCGGCCCGGCGTCCTGCGGCTCGCGCGCGACGCTCGGCTGCCAGACGGCCACGCGGTTGCGGCCCGCGCGCTTGGCCGTGTAGAGCGCGGCGTCGGCGGCCTCGATCAGCGCGCGCCAGTTCTCGAAGCCGCGCTCCGAGGTGCTCGCCACGCCGACGCTCGCCGTCAGCACGCCGTTGGGGCTGTCCTCGTGCGGCACGGCCAGCGCCTCGAGCGCGGCGCGCAGCCGCTCGGCGTGGGCGAGCGCCTGCGCCGCGCTGGTCTCGGGCAGCAGCAGCACGAATTCCTCGCCGCCGTAACGCGCCGCGCAGTCGCCGGGCCGCCGCGCGTGCGCGCCGATCGCGCGCGCCACCGCCGCGAGCGCGCCGTCGCCGGCCGCGTGTCCATAGCGGTCGTTGAAGCGCTTGAAGCGGTCGACGTCGATCATCATCACCGCGAGCGGCTGGCCCGAGCGCCGCGCGCGCAGCCACTCGTGATCGGCGCGCGCCTCGAAGGCGCGGCGGTTGGCGAGCGCCGTGAGCGCGTCGGTGCCCGCGAGCGCGCGCAGTTCGTCCTCCAGCAGCACGCGGCGGCGCAACTGTCGCGTAAGCACCATCGCGAGCGCGATCAGCGACACGTCGAGCAGCGCCGTCAGCGAGCCGATGATCCACGCCCGCGCTCGCCATTCCGTATAGATGTCGCCCGCCGCCACCGCGACGCTGAACACCAGCGGATAGCCGTCGACGCGCCGGAACGCGAACCAGCGCCGCACGCCGTCGAGCGGCCCGACGCCGAAAAACCCGCCCGCCTCGACGTGCTCGAAGCGATGGAGCAGCGCCGAATCGGCGAGACTCTTGCCGATCATCGCGGGCGCGTAGGGGCGGCGCATCAGCAGCGTGCCGTCGGCGAGCGCGAGCGTGACCACGCCGTTCGCGCCAATCTCCACGCCGCTCATCAATTGCCGGAAATAGTCGAGCCGCATGGTGCCGACCACCACGCCCGCGAACGAACCGTCGGGCTTCGAGATGCGGCGGCTCAGGCCGATGGTGGCGTTGGCCGGGCCGTCGCGCGGAATGAACGGACGGCTCACGTAGAGCCCCATCCGCGGCGAGTCGCGCTGCACGAGAAAGTAATCGCGGTCCGCGACGTTGACCTCGCGCGGCGGCGAGGCGCGCGAGTCGAAGATCACGTCGCCGGCCTCGTTCGTCACGAGGATCACGCCGAGATGTTGCGCCGTGGCCGAGCGGTCGAACAGCACGTTGTGGCGGATGTCGTCGGGCAGCGCGGCGAGGCGCGGATCGTCGAGCGCATCGATCACGGCCTGCAGCGAAAGCTCGTAGATCTCCAGATTGCGCGCCGTATCGCGCTCGAACAGCAGCGCCATGTTGTAGGCGGAGGCGCGCGCGCTCGCGAGCGCGTCCTCGCGCATCTGCGCCATGACCCAGCCCGCCACCGCCGTGAGCACGGCGGCCAGCACGATGCTGATGACGATCATCACGTTCGGTCGGCGGGTCATCATGGCGGTGTGGCGCGCGGGCGAGGCCGTTTGCAATCGAGTGTAGTCCGCGATTCGCGCCGCGTGTGGGGTTTGCCGCGCATGGCGCGGTACGTTGTGCTGCACGCGCGCGGGCTTTTTTGTATCGACTGAACAATCGAGCGCCGCGTTTGCCTTTGGATCTTGGTTCGGATTCCTTTGCTTCTGTTTCGCGCCGCAAAACAAGCGGTTTTGTGTGCGCTAGCCGCTAGTCGATTCGTGCCGGATCGCGCAGACCCGTCACCGCGCCCGTCTCGATCCAGATGCGCCATTGCGCGGCGAAATCGAAACCGGCGTCGATGGCGAACGCGCGTTCGAGCGCTTCGTCGAGCGTCGCGCCGTGTTGCAGCGCCACGAACGCTGCGTGCGCGGCGTGCGTCTGCGCGAGCGGCTGCGCATGCCAGCGCGGGCGCACCACGAGCATCCAGCCCGGTTCGTCGATGCGCTCGGGCCATGCTGCGTTCTGCGCGGGTTCATGTTCGCGCGCAGGTTCATGCGGGTCTCGCTGATGCGCGCGCCAGATCGCCAGCGCGGCAAAACGCGAGGCCAACGCCGTGCATGCGGGATGCAGCGCAAGCCGCGCGCCCATCAGACGTTCGGCGCCGATCGCCTGCCATTGCGCGGCGCTCAGCGGCGTGGCGTCGGCGGCATAGGCCGCGCGATGCAGCGCCCATTCGAGGCGCGCGACATCGCCGAAATACGCGTAACGCGCGTCGCTTTCGTAGCGCTCGACGAACTCGGGCAGCGCCGCGCCGAAGCGGTTCAGATCGGCGTCGCGCGACGGATGCGCACGCGCGTAGGCGAGCGCGAGCGCGTCGAAATACGCGTCGCCCGTGAGCGCGGCGAGCACGGGATACGCGCTCGCAAGCGCATGACGGCGCGCCGCGCGCACGTTGCCGCGATAGAGGCCGAGACGCGCGGCGCTCACCTCATGCGTGCCATGGCACGCGCGCAGATGCGCCGCGAGCGCAGCGTCGGCGGCGGGATCGTCGAGCGCGTCGGCGAACGCCGCTTGCAGCGAGGCCAGCGGGGTGTCGGGGTCGATATCGGCGTCGGGGCGGTCGGCGCTCATCGGTGTACTCATGGGCGTACTCATGGGCGCACCGTTGCAGGCAATTCGGTATGCGCGTGCGCATCGCTTTCGCCACGCATCATGTGCTCGCGCGCGATGCGCGCCTCGTCGAGCAGGATGTCGAGCGGCGGCACGTCGGTGTCCCATTCGATCAAGGTCGGCACCGCGCCGAAGCGCTGCAACGCCGCTTCGTACAGCGCCCACACTTCGGGCGCGACGCGCGAGCCGTGATCGTCGATCACGGCGGCGGGCGTCACGCGATGCCCCGCGAGATGCAGTTCGCCGACCGCCTCGCGCGGCAGCGCGGCCATCGCGTCGAGCGCGTCTTCGCCGTGATTGTGCGCGTTCACATAGAGATTGTTCACGTCGAGCAGCACGCCGCAGCCGGTGCGCCGCGCCAGCTCCGCGAGGAACGCGGTCTCGCCGTAGGCGTCGCCGCGAAAACGCACGTAGGTCGAGACGTTTTCGATCAGCACGCGGCGGCGCAATACGTCCTGCAGACGCGCGACGCGCGCGCACAGGTGATCGAGCGAGGCTTGAGTCAGCGGCATCGGCAACAGATCGTGCAGCGCCGCATGCGGCGTCGCGCCCCAGCACAGATGCTCGGAAACGAGCGCCGGTTCGATGCGCTCAACGAGACGCGTCAGACGCGCGAGGTGAGATTCGTCGAGCGGCGCGGCGCTGCCGAGTCCGAGGCCCACGCCGTGCAAACTCACAGGCCAGTCGCGGCGCAGCGTCTCCAGCACGTGCAGATCGTAGCCGCCGTCGCCGAAATAATTCTCGCTGTGGACTTCGAGCCAATCGGCCCTATTCGCACCTTCCGCACCTTCCGCACCTTCCGCGCCATCGACGCCATCGCCCTCACCCGCCGACGCCCGCATGAACGCGCCGTAATGCGCATGCCGCAAGCCGATGCCGACGCCGCACGCCGGCTTCGCGGTCCAGCGCACCTTATTGCTCCGGCGTGCCGCCGAGCTTTTCGCAGGTGCCCTTCGGCATGGTCTTGAAGTCGCCCTTGTCGTGATCGACCTTGGCCTGGCCCGCGCAGTCGTGCACGCCGGTCTTGCTGGAGCAATCGTTCTTGCCGGCCTTGGCGACGCCGTAGCAGTTGACGGTATCGTCCGCGTGCGCGACGCCCGCCGTCGCGAGACCCGCGAGCGCGGCGGCGATCAGCGCCTGGCGGCCGAGTGCGTTTTTCATGTGGCTCTCCTTGAGCGATGCCGGTTTCGAACGGCATGGGGATAGGGATGGGGCCGTCGCTGCAGTGCACGACCGGATGCGCACTATTTTGCCTCACCGAAAAGGCCGGAGCGCAGGCGGCACGCTTTCGTTGCATTGCGCGCAGGGAATCCGATGAAATATCGCCGATCTGGCACCGAAATACGCTCGACTATCTCATTTCCCGCAACGATGTTTGCCACATCTCAATATTTATCTTTGAAGTGCACTGCAATAAAGTCACATCAACGGATCGAGCAAGACGATTGTTACGGTCCGAAACATAATCTTTGGAGGTTGTTGACCATGAAGTCCCTGATTGCTGCAGCACTCGCTGCTACCGTTCTCGCCGCTCCCGCGCTCTCGTTCGCTCAACAGAGCACGAACCAGCCGCTGACCCGCGCTCAGGTGCGCGCCGAACTCGTGCAGCTCGAAAAGGCCGGCTATCGCCCGGGCCTGTCGAGCCCGTACTACCCGGAAGACCTGCAAGCCGCGCAAGCGCGCGTCGCGCAACAGAACGCCACGGCTGAAGCCACGGCCTACGGCGCATCGACCAACGGTTCGACGCAAGCCGGCAGCCACGCGCAGCCGAACATCAAGCCGGTTTATTTCGGCCAGTGATTCCGTGCGATCCGGCGTCCTGCCGTCCCTGAGACGGCTCGCCGCCTGAGCACGCAGACGGGCCCGCGCTCGATTCGTTTCGAGCGCGGGCCCGTCGGTCGTTGCGCGATCGGCGCTTCGGCCGCGATACCGGGCGCAGTTTCGATATCGACATACCCAGACATCGGCGCCGCGCAGCTCATGCGAGGCGTCTGCAGCAACCTCCGTCGCCGGAAATCCGGCGGCTTGCCCGGGCTCTTCGGCGTCCGGGCCTTTTTCCTCTTCCCGCGCTCCGGTTCGCGTCTGCGTTCCGGGGATGCGAATCGCAGCGCCTCGCTTTTTCCCTTTGTGTGCTTTAGCCGATCGGTGGATCAGTCGGCCGCGATGGCATTCGTGTGGGCCTCGTCGCGAGGATGCGCGGGCGGGCGCCCCAAACGCGCGATGCGCGCGCTCGCGACCTGAACCAGCATGGCGATCAGCGACGCCTCGACGAACGCGAGCGCCGTCGGCTGACGCGCGAGCCCGAGCGTCAGCGCAAGACAGAACGCCGCGAAGCCGAAACGCCCGAGCACCATGCCGCGCAGCAGCGCGATTACGAACGGCGCGCCGTGCGCGCGATGCGACGACACCGCCAGCACGCTGCCGAGCAAGGGAAACACGGCGAACAGCCCGCTCCACGCGGGTCCGAGACGCGCCGACAGCGTCGTGACGGCCAGCGTGAGCGCGGCGCCCGCGATCATGCGTGTGGCGAGATCGGTGCGTGTGAGCGGCGCGCCCGCGGCGACCGCCGTGCTGCGCGGCAAGAAGGTCTGACCGAACAGCGTGGCGGCGAGCGCCGCGCCAAGCGCCCACGGCCAGGACACCGGCAATTGCGCGAGCAGGCAGGCCGCGGCGAACCACGCGGCCAGGCCCGCGCTCAACGCTAGCCACCACGGACGCGCGCCGGTCGCCCCGCCACGGCAGGTCCACGCATAGGCGAAATTGAACGATTCGGACGCGAGGATTGCGTAGAGCGAGAGCGTCGCGGCGCGCGCGCCGAACGCCGCGCCGTGCTCCATCGTCAGCAGCCAGAGAATCGGCCCCGCGACGACGGGCAGCCCCGCGAGCCAGCCGGCTATCTTCGGCCCCCAACGCTTGCCCGACATCGACACGAACAGCAGAAACAGCGGAACGAGCGTGAGCTTGAGCGCGAGCATTGGGCGGCGGGAAGGTGATGGGAAGCGTCGATGGTAGCAGCGGCGCGGTCCGGGGGTTGTGGGGACCGGTGTGGGTGGATGGGGTATGGCTTATGTAGTACGGGGTATGGCGTGCGGCGTGCGGCGTGCGGCGTATGGCGTATGGCGTATGGCGATGGCGATGGCGATGGCGAATCGCGTATCGCGTATGGCGTGCGGCGTGCGGCGTGCGGCGTGCGGCGTGCGGCACACAGAGTAAGGCCTGTCTCGTCCGAAGTCCGCCGCGCGTCGCTCGACGCGTGGGACGGACCTGGACACGCCTGCACGCACCTGTGGCAACGCACACGCCGCGGCTGTTAGTTGCGATTCAGCCCCCTGCCGCAACCACGTCCAATGCCGCTCAAAACCCCTGCGTCACCAACCCCAGCACCGACAGATCGGGATGCGTGCCATCGATGATGCTTTTACCGACGTGCGTGGCTTCGTCCTTCGCGTCCTGATCGCTGCGGAAAGTTTCGTCGCCGTCGGGGTGATACGGGACCGTGTGGCCCGGCAGCGCAGCATTCGCGCCCGGATGGCAGACATACGCGGTGTAGGTGTAGCGCGCGCCGCCGGCATCCGCGGGCATCGACTTGATGTGGATTTCGAAGCCTTCGTAGTCGACTTTTTGGGTCGAGGGAATGGGCGTCGGCTGTTCGGCGGCGGACATGATGGCCTCCCTTCTCCGGGGTGTGCCGGGCTGGTGGCCCGGTGATGGATCAAGTGTAGGCGATGCGCGGCCGCCAACACGGCACCGCGCGACCCGTCGCCTAGAATGGGATGAACCGATGCCCCGATTGCCAAACGGAGGAACCCCATGCCGACGAACACCGTGCGCCATCATCGCGTGTTGCGCGCCGCGCCCGAGCGCGTGTATCGCGCGTTTCTCGATGCCGCCGCGCTCGCGAAATGGCTGCCGCCGCATGGCTTCACAGCCACCGTGCATGAGCTCGATGCCGTGGTCGGCGGACGCTATCGGATGTCCTTCACGCACTTCGCGACGGGCGCGAGCCATGCGTTCGGCGGCGAGTATCTGGAGCTGGTGCCCGGTGCGCGGCTCAAGTATTCAGCGTCCTTCGACGATCCGAATCTGCCTGGCGTGATGCACACCACGGTCGAACTGCGCGAGGTGTTTTGCGGCACGGAGATGGAGGTGACGCAGGAAGGGATTCCTGAAGCAATTCCGCTCGAGGCGTGCTATCTCGGATGGCAGGAAGCGCTGGCGCTGCTGACCTTGCTGGTGGAAGCGGAGGCTCGCGCGTAGCGCGCCGCAAGCGTGTGTCGAAGCGCATACCGAAACCCGCGCCAGAAACGAAAAAGGGTTACAGGCAAGCACCTGTAACCCTTTGAATTCGTTTGGTGGAGAGGAGGAGGATCGAACTCCCGACCTTCGCATTGCGAACGCGACGCTCTCCCAGCTGAGCTACCCCCCCACAACGAAAATGATTCTAGCACAGCTAAATTTGCTTGTGCCAAGCGTCAAATTTGAGCTGGCGCAAAACTATTTCGAAGGCGACCCGACCAGGATCCAGGCCACGACATCGTGAATGTCGTTGGCGCTCATCGCGGGATGCGAAGGCATCGGAATCGCGCCCCACACGCCCGCGCCGCCGTCACGCACCTTCTTTTCGAGCTTGGCCTGCGCGCTCGCATCGCCCTTGTATTTCGCAGCGATGTCCTTGAACGACGGCCCCACGAGCCGGCGATCGACCGCATGACAACCCATGCACGCGTTGCTGCGGGCGATGGCCTGGCCATCGCCGGCCGCGAATGCCGGCGCCGTGCCCAGCGTTGCGGCCACGCCCGCCACGGCCACTGCCAACCCCATCACGCCACGTCGAATTTCCACCACGGTACGACCCATCATCACATCGTCGCTCCGCTGCTGGACGAGCGCGGCGCGGACTCCGTCACGGGCGCGGGCGCCTGCTGGTCGATCGGACGCGCGCTCACGCCCGAATCCGGCACGGCGCCCACGGTCGGCGCATCGGCCGTCGCGGCGGGTGCCTGCGGGTTCGACGCGGCCGACGTGTTCGCGGCCACCGCCTGCTGCGGGCTGATGTACTGATAGCACTTCACGACCTGCGAAACGCCCATCACCGTGCTCGACGCGTCGGCGCCGATGCGGCCTTCCTCCGGCGTCACGAGGCCCATCAGATAGATGTTGCCGCGCTCGGCCACGACCTTGAAGTTGTTCGCCGAGATGTTCTTGTACGCGACCAGTTCGGCCTTCACGCGCCCTTCGAGATACGAGTCGTTGGCGCGCGACGAGAACGAGCTCGCCGGCATGACCGCCAGTTCGTTGACGACCGATTCCACGTTCGTGACGCCGCGCGCGATGCTCTCGGCCTTCTGCTTCGACGCTTCGTCGGGCACTTCGCCGGTCAGCAGCACACGCTGATTGAACACAGCGACGTTGATGTGCGCGGTCTCGGGCAGCGCATTGGTCACGTTCGAGAGCGCCTTCACCTGGATCTCGCGGTCCTCGGTCTGCGAGCCCACCGTGCGTCGGTCGGTCGCCACGAGCGCCGTGCCGCCCGCCGCGCCCGCGAGCGCGAGAAAACAGCCTTGCAGGCTCGCGCACAGCGAAGCCGCGAAGCCGATCGTCAGCGTGGTCCGTGCCAGCGCGCGCGTCATGCCGGTTCTGATCATCAAGTGCCTCTCCTTCGTCCTTCGGGTGTCAGTCGTCGCCCAGCAGCATCGCGTCGATGCCGTCGCACAGGCAGTGGATCGTCAACAGGTGAACTTCCTGAATGCGCGCAGTCCGCTCGGACGGCACGCACAGCTGAATGTCGGTGTCGGCGAGCGCGCCGTTGATCTGGCCGCCGTTCTTGCCGGTCAGCGCGATCACGATCATTTCGCGCTCGTGCGCTTCCTCGATGGCCGCCAGCACGTTCGCCGAATTGCCCGACGTGGTGATCGCGAGCAGCACGTCGCCGGGATGGCCGAGCGCGCGCACCTGCTTCGCGAACACCTGCTCGTACGCGTAATCGTTCGCGACGGCGGTGAGCACCGAAGCGTCGGTGGTGAGCGCAAGCGCGGGCAGGCCCGGACGCTCGCGCTCGAAGCGGCCGATCAGTTCGGCGGCGAATTGCTGGGCCGCGGCGGCCGAACCGCCGTTGCCGCAAGCGAGGATCTTGTTGCTGTTCGCCAGCGCGGCGAACATGGTATCGACCGCGGCGGCAATCGGCACCGCCAGGGTTTCCATCGCGGCGAGCTGGAGCGCTGCGCTATCGCGAAAGTGCTGTTGAATGCGTTCGACGGACATCGACTCTCTAATCTGTACTGCGGGTATCGCAAAATTTCCGCTGGGTTGCGGCGTGCCGCAAGTTTAGCGCAATCGCGCGCGTTGTCTTCCGGCGTTCTTTTTCGATGCGCGCGATTTTCGCGCTTTTTGCTGCTTTTTTCGCGGCTTCTTTCGCGGCTTTTTTCACCTGCTTGCGAGTCGCGCGCGCGTTGGGCTGATTGGCGTGCGCTCTTTCGCTGCTCACTGATCGACTCATTCATCGTCGGCGCGAAACGCATCGCGCAGCCAGGTGAGACGCCCGCCTTCGAACGTCACCACGTCGAAACGGCACGCGCTCGGCATCGCTTCCTGCGCCTGCGCGCGCGCCGCGAGATAGTCGCGCGCCGCGAGCAGCAGACGCTGCCGCTTGTGCCAGCCCACGCTCGCCGCCGCGCCGCCGTAACTGCGTCGCGCACGGGCGCGCACTTCGACGAACACCAGCGTGCCGTCGCGATCGCGCATCACGAGGTCGAGTTCGCCGCCGCGGCAATGCACGTTGCGCGCCACCAGCACGAGCCGCTGACGTTGCAGATAAACGAGCGCGTGCTGCTCGAAACGCGCGCCGGTCTCGCGGCGGGCACGGCGTTCGTCTGCGCGCGACATCGCGGCGTGCGCCTCGCGTGGCGTTGAAGCATCGCGTGCCTCGCGCACCTCGCGTGCCTTCAAAACATCATCTGCCTTCGAAGCACCACGCTCGTTCTCCGCGCGAAGGTCCGCGCGCGTTCCGGCATTCGACCGGCCCGCCACAGAAAAGTTGTCGCCTTCGCAGGCGCCGCGTTCCGCTTGCGGCGGCGCTGCGGCCTGCCCCACATGGCACAATGTCGGCCTCTTTGCTTGCGTTCGCGCGTTCCGTGTCATGACGTCCCTCTCGTCCCCCTTCGAACTCGCCCAGGCCCAGCACTATCCCGCCGCCACGCTCTATGTCGTGGCGACGCCGATCGGCAACACCGCCGACATCACGCTGCGCGCGCTGCACGTGCTCGGCCTCGTCGACCGCATCGCCGCCGAGGACACGCGCAACACGGGCCAGCTGCTCGCGCGCTACGGCATCTCGAAGCCGATGATCGCCGTGCACGAGCACAACGAGCGCGAGGCGGCGCAGCGCGTGATCGAGCATCTGCGCGCGGGCGAACGCGTGGCCTGCGTGTCCGACGCGGGCACGCCCGGCATTTCCGACCCCGGCGCGAAACTCGTGGACGCCGTGCGCGAAGCCGGCTTCCAGGTCGTGCCGATGCCGGGCGCCAGCGCGCTCGCGACCGCCCTGAGCGTGGCGGGCGACTGGGTCTCGACGTTCACGTTTTTCGGTTTCCTGCCGCCCAAGGCGAAGCAGCGCGCGAGCGCGTTGCAGCCGCTCGGCGCGCATGCGCACGCGATGGTGTTTTACGAAGCGCCGCACCGCATCGTGGAGACGGTGCAGGCGCTCGCCGATGCGTTCGGCCCCGCGCGCCGGATTCTCATCGCCCGCGAGTTGACCAAGCTACATGAAGCGCTGTGGCGCGGCACCCTGGCCGAAGGGCCAACGTGGCTGGCCGAGGATGCGAATCGTCAACGCGGCGAGTTCGTGCTGGTGGTGGAAGGCGCGCCCGCGCAGACATCGGGCGAGGAGAATCACGACGCGCTGCTGCGCCTGCTCTTGCAGGAAGTGCCGGTGAAGGGCGCGGCGAAGCTCGCGGCGGCGCTCACGGGCGCGTCGCGCAACACGCTCTACGCGCGCGCGCTCGAACTGAAGAACGAAGACGGGGAAGGCGACGAAGAGGAAGACGAGGCGGACTGAGCCGCCATCGCAGAGTCGCCTGAAAAGCAGAAGGGCCGCAACGCGTGAGCGTGCGGCCCTTCTTGTTTGTGCCGGAATCGGGACCAGGTCGGGTGACCGGTGCGGATTCAGCCTGCGGATTCGATCAGCGGATTCAATCGGCGGTTCAGTTCGCGGATCCCGCCCGGTGCGCGCCACGCGCCAACACAGACAGAATCCTGGACAAACTCGCGGACCAACCCCGCGGAGGATCAGCGCTCGCCGCTCGCGTTCGAGTTGGCGGCCAGCATTTCCGCTTGCGCGGCCTTCGCTTCCTGACGCGACAGGCCTTCGATCTTCACCTTGGCGGTGCCCGCGTACTGCAGGCCGAGCATCTTCGCGGCCGCATACGACAGGTCGATCACGCGGCCGCGTGCGTACGGGCCACGGTCGTTGATCTTCACCACGACCCACTTCGAGGTCGAGGGCACGCTCACGCGCACGTACGAGCCGAGCGGCAGCGTGCGGTGCGCGGCGGTCAGCGCCTCCATATTGAAGCGCTCGCCGCTCGCGGTCTTGCGGCCGTGGAACGCACGGCCGTACCACGAGGCGCGGCCGGTCTGGTGGAACGAGCCGACGTCCGGGCTGTCGTCGTCGATCGGCTGAGCGTCGGCGAGCGACTTGTCCTTGTTCGCGCCCGAAGCAGGCAGCGCGGCCAGCGCGGAGCCGTAGCTCTGCGGCGTGGCGAACGCAGTGTGCGCGTCCCTGGTGCTGAGCGCGTTGCCCTGCGCCTGGTCCTGCGGGCCAGGCGGCATGGCACAACCGGCCAGCACGGACACGGCTGCGAGACTCCCGAATCGTCGTCGAGAAAGTCCGAGTTTCATAAGCTAGTCATCACGTTTCGAGGCCGTCCCGCGCCTTGGTTGCGCGTTGCCGGATAGCCTCGGCGGTCGCAGGTAAAAGGACTCCCCGTCCGTGAAAAACGGACGAAAGCCGATACCCGGATGCAGCTCCTGAGCCGCTACCGCTGGTTTTCTTTCACGTCTGGCGCAACCTGTCCCCGGCAGCCTGACCAGACCCCACATGCCGCCATCGAACGCGATGGGCTGCATTCAGGCGCGCCGGATACACACGGCGCACAGGAACGGCGGCGTAGGCCCCACCCAGCGTCACGGCAGCAAGTCCGTGGCAGGCGCGCGGCGCCTGGCTGGGCAAGACGTGCGGTGCCGAACGGATCGGCACCTGATTTGCCGTCTTGTAAGGCAGCCTGGTGAGCTGGCCTCGAAGGACGGCACTGCTTGACGGCGATGTATTCGCGACCCATTTTTTACCGCGGGTCACATCGCCCAGTGAATGCACGTGAAACGTGCTTGATGGGTCGCATTATACCCAAAACTTATTCTTGTCATCCGTTTCCTATCGAAAACCTGATCATTTCTCACCATTGGTGTAATAAAGGACGATCTTCCGACACACCTCGATCCCTTGTCTGACAAGGGATTCAGCCGATCGCAGCGCGCCCTCGGCGGCGCTCCGGGGACGCCGGTACAATCGAATCTTTGGCCGGCGCAGCGTGCCGCCGCGAAGGTGAGCGACGTTTCGGTACGTTTCAGTCCGTCTTGCTCACCGCCCGCGCCGCGCGATGCGCCCAGCCGCCCCACAACACTCCATCCCCGCGTTAGCGCATGAAAGTCACGCTGATTCCCGTCACGCCGTTCCAGCAAAACTGCTCGCTGCTCGTCTGCGAAGCGACGAACCGCGCCGCCGTCGTCGATCCCGGCGGCGACCTCGAACGCATCGAAGCCGAGATCGCGAACCAGGGCGTGCAGCTCGAAAAGGTCCTGCTCACGCACGGCCACCTCGATCACTGCGCGGGCGCGAAGGCGCTGGCCGACAAGTTCGGCGTGCCCATCGAAGGCCCGCAGGAAGACGAACGCTTCTGGATCGATCAATTGCCGGAACAGAGCGTGCGCTTCGGCTTCGGTCACGCGCAGGCGTTCGAGCCGGATCGCTGGCTCGCCAATGGCGAAACCGTGCGTTTCGGCGACGAGGAGATGGAGGTCTATCACTGCCCCGGGCACACGCCGGGCCACGTGGTGTTCTTCAGCCGGCCGCACCGGCTCGCGCTGGTCGGCGACGTGCTGTTCGCCGGTTCGATCGGCCGCACCGACTTTCCGCGCGGCAATCACGCGGACCTGATCCGCTCGATCCGCGAAAAGCTCTGGCCGCTCGGCGACGACGTCACGTTCGTGCCGGGCCACGGTCCGGTGTCGACGTTCGGCGAGGAGCGCCGCTCGAATCCCTATGTCGCAGATGGCGTGCCCGGCGCGACGGGCCAGGCGCAGTGGGGCTGATGGCGGAGATGACCACGGGAACGACTGCGGGGACGACTGCGGGAACGACCACGGGAACGACTGCGGGGACGACTGCGGGAACGACCGCGGGAACGACTGCGGAGACGACCGCAGCCGCCGAACGATCGATGCACCCAACGAAGCGAATCAACCAAGCGAAGCGATGAATCAAGCAGCCATAGAGGAAATTTACGTCAGCACCGATGTCGAGGCCGACGGTCCGATCCCCGGTCCCCATTCGATGCTGAGTTTCGCGTCGGCGGCCTACACGGCCGACAAGCGCCTGATCGCCACCTTCTCGGCGAATCTCGCCACGCTCGAAGGCGCCGCGCCGCATCCGGTGCAGGCCGCCTGGTGGGAAACGCAGCCCGAGGCGTGGGCCGCCTGCCGCACCGATCTGCAAGACCCGGCCGCCGCGCTCGTGGCCTACGTCGAATGGGTGGAGAAGCTGCCCGGCAAGCCCGTGTTCGTGGCGATGCCGGCGGGCTTCGATTTCACCTTCATGTTCTGGTACATGATGCGTTTCGCGGGGCGCTGCCCGTTCTCGTGGTCGGCGCTCGACATCAAGACGCTGGCGTTCGCGATGACCGGCCTGCCGTACCGCAAGTGCATCAAGCCGCGCTTTCCGAAGCACTGGTTCGACGATCACCCGCACACGCACGTCGCGCTCGACGACGCCATCGAGCAAGGCGCCCTGTTCTGCAACATGCTGGCCGACCTGCGCGCGCAGCAGGCCGCCGCGACGGTCGCAGAAGGGGACGCGTCGGGGCAAAATACCGCCGCCTGAGCACTAACTTAGGGAAATTCCCTCGTCATCTGCGGTTTGCATTGCGTTTCGTTTTCCCGGCCTCTACCATTTGGGAATCCGGCGACGCACATGGAGGCGCATTTGACACTCGATACCTTCTCCCAGAAGATCCTGCGCCTGCTGCAGCTCGACGCGCGCCGCTCGGTGCAGGAAATCTCCGATCAGGTGGGCCTGTCCAGCACGCCGTGCTGGCGCCGCATCAAGGACATGGAGCAGTCGGGCGTGATCCAGCGCTACACGGCGCTGCTCGATCGCGAGAAGCTCGGCCTGCATGTCTGCGCGCTCGCGCATATCCACCTCACGCGTCACACGGAAGGCGGCGTCGAAGCGTTCGAGCGCGAGATCGCCACCTGCCCCGAAGTGACCGAGTGCTACAGCACCACGGGCGAGTCGGATTACATCCTCAAGATCGTCGCGCCCGACATCAAGTCCTACGACACTTTCCTGCACGAACGCATCTTCCGCATCCCCGCGGTCGCCCAGGTGCGCACGAGCGTCGTGCTGCGCGAAATCAAGTTCGATACGCAGTTGCCGCTTTGAGCGCGCCGCAATGGCGCTTGCCGGTCTGCTGCGCGGTTCGCTTTAAAGTCCGCTTTTAGCCCGCTTCATAGTGAGCTTCACAGATTAGTCGCGCCCGGTTAAAGCGCCGTTAAACCTCAGGCGCGCCCGCCAAGCGACTGCACCGCTTCCAGCCGGCTCGCGCCGAGTTCGCGCCTGAGCGCGTCGAGATCGGCGGCGTCGAGCGCGCGCGCCTCGCCGCCCGGTGCGATCACGGCCTGGATTTCGAGGCCCGTGCTCAGATAGTGCAGCGTCACCGACTCCACCGCCACGCCGCGCGCCGCCAGCGCCTCGCGCAGCGCCGCGGCCACCCGGTCGCGCGGCGGCAGGCTCGCGACCGAGCGCGCGAGCATGTCGTCCTCGGGATCGACGTGGATCAGCGCGTCGAGCACGCGGGCATCGGTGAGCACGCGCTCGCGCGCCATCTCGGCGATGTAATGCCCCTCGGACACGGAAATCAGCGGATCGACAAGAATATGCGCGTCGACCAGCGCGAGGTCGCCGGTCTTGCGCGTGCGCATCTCATGCACGTCGAGCACGCCCGGCGTGGACAGCAGCAGCGCGCGCAGATCGGCCGTGGCGGCCTCGTCGAGCGCGCGGTCGGAGAGATCCTGGAGCGCGTCCCAGCCGAACACCCAGCCCATGCGCGCGACCATGAAGCCGACGATGGCCGCCGCGATCGGATCGAGCAGCCGCACGCCCATCAAGCTGCCGACGATGCCGAGCGCCACCACCAGCGACGACGCCGCGTCCGAACGCGCATGCCACGCGTTCGCGATCAGCATGGCCGAGCGCACGCGCTGCGCCTCGCGCAGCATGTAGCGGAACAGCCCTTCCTTCGAAATCAGCACGAGCACCGCCACCGCAAGCGCGCTCGCATGCACGGGCGGAATATCGTCGAGATTCGCGATACGCGTGCCGGCGCGCGCGAGCATCGCCACGCCGACCGTAATCAATATGGCGCCGAGAAATAATGAAGCGACGGTTTCATAACGGCTGTGGCCGTAATTGTGATCGGCGTCCGGCTTTGCGCCGCTATGGCGATTCGCGATGAGCACGACGAAATCCGAGACCAGATCGGAAAGCGAATGGACGCCGTCCGCGATCAATGCCTGCGAATGCGCAATCACGCCGACGATGATTTGCAGCACCACCAGCACCGCATTGAGGGCGACACTGACCAGCGTGGTCTTGCGCGCCACGCGCTGTTTATCGGAAAACGTCTCGGCGACAGAGGAAGCCATGTCTGGAACAGCGAGGTCAGAATATCGCGATTGTAATGGCGATGCCGTCCCTAATTGGAGATAACCCTGGATTCTTCTTTTAAATCAGGCGACTACGAGAAGGCGTCGCATTCGCATTCAGGATATGAAGTCGGCGTGCCTATTCAATGCGGCATGGCTTAATCCGCCAGGCAGGGCGATTGACGAATCAGAATAGTGAAACGGAACGTAAGAATACGTAAGGAAGGCGACATAAACGACTACAAAAAAGCCGCGCGTCATTCCCCGTGACTGCGCGGCTTTTCTGGCCGGCGGACTTTATGGTCCGCCCTTGAACCACTTTCAGGCGATTTACTTCTGGATCAGGAATTTCTCGCGATCCTTGCCGGCGATCCAGCGCGGCGGCTTGCCGCGGCCCGACCACGTGCTGCCGCTGTCGGGATCGCGGTATTTCGGCGCGACGCTGGCGCGCGAGCGGCTGGCTTGCTTCGCTGCCTTGCCCGCTGCACGGCCGCCGCCGAGTTCGGCGAGCGTAATGCCGTAATCGGCCATTTTCTGCTTGATTTCGTCGAGGACTTCGGCATATTCACGCGCCTTCGCCTCTTCAATCTGCTGCTCCAGCTTCTCTCGCTGTGCGAGAAGTTCCTTGTATGACGACATGAGTAAAGGTGCCTTGATGGTTCGTTGATAATGGCTACCGATCTTGCGCCAGTATGCCGATTGACAGGTGATTCGCCTCGGAAATTGGAGGCGAGATTAACACAGAAATGAATCCCCGGAAAAGCGCGCGCAATAAAAATAATTAAAACAGATTTCGAAGTGTTCTGCGCCGCCGCAAGTCATAAAGACGCTTTCATTGCATGCAAATCAGTATTTTTACTGAATGCCGCTTTTTCCAGATAATTCCGATTCACACAACTGGCAGCTTATGAAAATTAAATGGTAAGAATTCGCAAAACATTTCATGCCATGAGAACTTTTCGTCTGATGCCCTATTTATCTGACAATGGCGCATCGCAACAATCGACAAAATCCCACACGCGGCGGCACGCAGTTAGAAGGATTATTCAGGTGGCATGGCGCTCAATGCAGTCGATTAGCACAGCATGCAAGGATGGCGTATCGGTTTGCGGTTCCTCGAAAACGAAGCGTGTACGCAGTCCATCCACGGTGAGATCGGCGCCATAACGGTCCACGCCCAGCAATTCGAGTCCGGCACGGCGCGCGGGATGCGCCTCGAAGGCGTCGATCAGCGCGTCTTCGTCCCCGGCGGCGAGCGGTTCGAGTTCGTCGATGTCGTTGCCGTCGAGCCAGCCCATCGCGCCGAAACCGCCGATATAGCGCAGGCGCTCGACGTGCATCACCCAGAACGTGAAGTCGCCGAGTTCGAGATAACGCGCGGCGTCGGGCTGATAGCGCAGATAGCGGCGCGCGAGCGGCGATTGCGCGTCGGCATCGGTGGGCTCGAACAGGCCGAGCAGCGTCATGCGCGCCGCGCTCAGCGCGTCCTCGCCGCGCGAGCCGGCCTGCCCCGCCTGGCCGGAAAGCGGCCCCGACTGCGCGATCAGCAGCCCCGCGCGCGGATCGCCTTGCAGATTGCGCGTGTGCTCGGCGAGGCGGCTCACGAGGATCACGGGCCGGTGCCGCGCGTCGACGGCGAACGGCAGCAGCGTCGGATACGGAAAGCCGTGCGGCTCGCGCGCGTGCGTGGCGAGCGCGCCGACGGACACCTGATGCAGCAGATGCAGCGGGGCATGAGCGGGAATCTTCACGGCGGTGTCCTCGGACGATGGGTTTGCCGGGCGGCGGCGGCAATCAATGTTAATAAGTGGAAAGCGCGAGGTAAAAACAGCGGCGGCGCGTTCCACGATTCCACTATTAGAGCAGGCCACGGCGCGGCGAGCAGCCTGCGCGCGCGTTGGCTAAAATCATCGCCTGGCTTTCAGACGGCTTATTGCCGCAGCCTGCCGCCCTTTCTATAGATAGCCGCCACCCTCCGCCGGAATTTTCCAGTGTCCAACCACGCCACCGATCCCGCGCTCCACGCGCAGCCCGCCGCCGTCCATCGCGCCCTGCCCGCCGCCAGGCGTCATCGCGCCCGTATCGCGACCATGGCGCTCTTTTTCGTCGCCGGGATGATGTACGCCTCGTGGGGCGTGCACGTGCCGACGGTGCGCGACAAGTTCCACCTGAACGCCGCCATGCTCTCGTATGCGCTGTTTGCGGTGGCGGGCGGCTCGATTGCCGCGATGACCTCGATCGGCACGTGGATCGCGCGCGTGGGCTCGCGCCGCGCCTGCTTCGCGGGCGGCATCACGATGAGCGTCTGCGGCGCGCTGATTCTCGTCGTGCCGTACTACTGGATGCTGATCGTCGTGCTCGCGGCGTTCGGCATCGGCATGGCCACGCTCGACGTCGCGATGAACGCCGAGGCGAGCGCCGTCGAGGAAGCCGTCGGCAAGCCGATCATGTCGGGGCTGCACGGCATGTTCAGCCTGGGCGGCATGGCGGGCGCGGCGATCGGCGGCGCGCTGCTCGCGCGCGGCATGGCGCCCGCGCTGCATCTGCTGCTGGCGTCGGCGCTGGCCGCGCTGGTGCTGGCCGTCTCGTGCCCGGCCGTGCTGCCGCACGTGCCGCATGCCGCGCATGGCGAGCACGCGAAAACCGGCAACCGCTGGCGCACGCCCGCGCTGTGGGCGCTCGGCGCAATCGCGCTGATCGCCCTGATCGCCGAAGGCGCGATGTACGACTGGGCGACCGTCTACATGCGCGACGTGGTGCTCTCGACGCCCGCGCTCGCGAGCGCCGCCTACGCGGCGTTCTCGGGCGGGATGGCGATCGCGCGCTTCGCCGGCGACGCCGTGCGCGCGCGTTTCGGTGCGCCGCAACTCGTGATGGTGAGCGCGTCGCTCGCCTGCGCGGGCATGATCGGCGCGCTGCTGCTGCCGTTCTCGTTCACCGCGCTCACGGGTTTCACGCTGATGGGCCTCGGCCTCGCGAACATGATGCCGGTGCTGTTCGCGGCCGCCGCGCGCGTGAAGGGCATCCACGCGGCCGAAGGGCTCGCGCACGTCGCGGGCATCGCGTATTTCGGGCTGCTGTTCGGGCCGGTGGTGATCGGCGGCATTACGCAGGTGACGAATCTCACCGTCGGGCTGTCGGTGGTCGCGCTGTGCGCCGCGCTGGTGGCGTTCGCCGCGCCGAAGGTGTTGAGAAGGCTGGGGATTTGAGCCGTGCGGCAGCATCGCGACTTTTGTGCGATCAAATGTTGCGACTGGCGCGCCGACGTGCGCGCGCGTCGCCAGCGCCGGGGTTCGGTATGATCGAAGATGGATTCTCTGATGGGGAGTTGCCCATGACACAAGCTGAAACCCGCACGCTGACCGCAAACGTGCCCATGCCGCTCGCCGAGAAAGTCGACCAGTTGGCCGAACGCCTCGAGCGTTCGCCCGCGTGGATCGTCAAGCAGGCGCTCTCGGCGTGGATCGATCAGGAAGAAGAACGCGAGCGGCTGACGCGCGAAGCGCTCGCCGACGTCGATGCCGGCCACGTCATCGACCACCAGGCGGTGCGAGCCTGGGCCGATAGTCTGACTACGGATCAACCGCTGCCGGCGCCGCGCTGATGGAATTGAAATGGACCGGCAAGGGCCTCTCGGACCTGACGCGGCTCTATGACTTCCTTGCCCCGGTCAACCAGCCTGCGGCCGCGCGTCTCGTCCGCTCGCTCGTCGAAGCGCCCAATCTGCTGATCGCCAATCCGCGCATCGGCGAGAAACTGTTTGAATTCGAGCCGCGCGAAGTGCGCCGCCTGCTCGTCGGCCACTACGAAATGCGCTACGAGATCCAGCAGTCGACGATCTATATTCTGCGTCTGTGGCATACGCGCGAAGATCGCTAGGCGCGCTCCGCCGCCTCAAAACAAAAAGCCCGCGAGTCCAAAGACCCGCGGGCTTTTTTCATCGATGATCGATGATCGATGAACAGCACGTCACGCGGCGCCGCCCGAAGGCCGCGCCGTGCGCATGGCTCTTACATCTTCACCACGTCGAGCAGCGACTTCTTGCCCGACTTGTAGTTGTACAGCGAGATCACGCCGTGCTTGAGGTCGCCCTTCGAGTCGAAGGTCGTCTCGCCGATCACGCCCTTGTAGTCCGTCGTCGGCATTGCGGCGAGGATCTTGGCCGGATCGGTCGAGTTCGCGCGCTTCATCGCGTCGACGATGATGTACACCGCGTCATACGTGAACGGCGCGTAGATCTGGATCGGCTGGCCGAAGCGCTTCTCGAACTTCGCTTCGAATTCCTTGCCGCCCGGCATCTTTTCGAGCGCCATGCCCGCTTCCGAGCACACGATGTTGTCGGTCGCGTCGCCGGCGAGGTCGGCCAGCTTGTCGGTACAGACGCCGTCACCCGCGAGCACCTTCGCGCGCAGGCCAAGCTGCTTGGCTTGCTTGGCGAACGGGCCGCCCGTGGCGTCCATGCCGCCGTACATGATCGCGTCGGGGTTTTCGCCCTTGATCTTCGTGAGAATCGCGCGGAAGTCGACGGCCTTGTCGTTCGTCGCGTCATGCGACAGCACGTTCATGCCGAGCGCCTTGGCGGTCTTCTCGAATTCGTTCGCGAGACCCTGGCCATAAGCCGTCGAGTCGTCGACGATCGCGACGCTCTTGACCTTCAGGCTCTTGGACGCGTAGTTCGCGAGTGCCGGACCTTGCTGCGCGTCCGTCGCCACCACGCGATACGTCGTCTTGAAGCCCTGTTGCGTGTACGCCGGATTCGTTGCCGACGGCGAGATCTGCACGATGCCCGCATCGCTATAGATCTTCGAAGCCGGAATCGACGTGCCCGAGTTCAGGTGGCCAACGACTGCCACGACCTTGTCGTCGACGAGCTTCTGGGCGACCTGCGTGGCCGTACGCGGGTCGGCCGCGTCGTCCTGCGCGTCGAGTGCGAGCGTGACCTTCTGGCCGCCGATCGTCAGACCCTTCGCGTTGATCTCTTCGACTGCGAGACGCGCGCCGTTTTCGTTGTCTTTGCCCAGGTGAGCGATCCCGCCCGTCAACGGCGCAACGTGGCCAATCTTGACCGTGACGTCGGCGCTCGCCACCGTTGCGAACGACGCGAACAGCATGGCTGCGGCGCTGATCGGCAACAGCTTGTGAAGCTTGATATTCATGTAAGTCTCCAGTTTCGAACCCAAAAGCAACGTAATCGCCCTGTGCCCCCGCGCCCCGAACGTGTCGCTCCCCGTCGGACGACCACGCAGGATGCATCCTTGATGCACCTGGCCAGTATGGTTTCGAATGCCGTTTGTGACAGCGTTCGCGCACCATACTTGCGCGCAAGTGTAGGTGATCAAATTAATTTGGGGGACTTTTTTCAGATATCGGGGCGAGTACCAATAGGTTTTCACCGGAGCCCCGCGCGAAATCCTCAAAAAGCCCGCTGCGCCTTGCTCCGCAAGGCTTTCAAAATATGTTTGCAATCCTTTAGAAAGCCCCTTCCAGGGTGCGCCCGAATATTTTTTTGAGATTTTTGGCGAGTTAGGCAGACGGTATTTTTGACTGCTTGACGACAATGAATCTTCAAGCGCCGGGAGAGGCCAACGTTTGCGCATTTTCATCGCGCGAAAATGAGTTCGGATTCCTCGCTATATGCGCGTCTTTAAAGTCAGCCTTCGTTTAATTGATGACGCGCGGATGACAACGGAATTGAACAAACAGGGGAACCGTTTCGGTCATCCATGCGGGTCAATGGCGAATGGGATTGATGTTGTCCGCGCATGGATGGACGCGCGCGGAGTTCGCCCAAACCCTCACCGCTAATCGGCGAAAATATTACGATCCGCTTGCGCAAACGACGCACGCTGCAGACTGAGTCGCGCCTATGGCAAACTGGCTCCCCGTTTTAACGGCCCGGGCCGCACGAACCTGGCCGCACCCCATTCGCGAAGAAGGAGAGCAACGTGAGCGTAACGACTCGATGGATCGATATTCCCGCCGGCAAAGACAGCTTCGGCGCCTATCTCGCCCTGCCCAAAGGCGGCAAGGGCCCCGGCATCGTCATCATCCAGGAGATCTTCGGCGTGAACGGCCATATCCGTGACGTGGTCGAGCAATATGCGCTCGACGGCTACGTCGCGATCGCGCCGGACATCTTCTGGCGCAGCGCGCCGCGCGTCGAACTCGAATACACGGGCGCCGACCGCGACCGCGGCATCGAGCTGATGAAGGCCACCGATTTCAACCTCGTCGTGCAGGACATCGCGGCGACCGCCGACACGCTGCGCAAGCTGCCCGAGTGCACGGGCAAGGTCGCGGCCATCGGCTACTGCCTCGGCGGCCGTCTCGCGTATATGGCGGCGGGCAACGGCTCGGTCGACGCGGCCGTGTCGTACTACGGCGGCGGCATCCACACGCAGCTCGATCTCGCCGACAAGATCAAGCAGCCGATCCTGTTCCACTACGGCGAACTCGATCACGGCATTCCGCTCGATCAGGTCGGCCAGGTGAAGGAGCGTTTCGCGGGCCGCGACAACGCCGACGTCTATATCTACCCGGGCGCCGATCACGGCTTCAACTGCTCGGTGCGCGCGTCGTACAACCAGAACGCGTCGGTGCTCGCGCACGGCCGCACGCTGAGCTTCCTCGCCGAGCATCTCTGAGCGAGCCTCTCTAAGCGAGCCTCGCTGATCGGCGCGACGGATTCGATCGCTTCGATCGCATCCATCGCCTGATGACGGCCATTGCGGCAGAATCGCTGCAATGGCCGTTTTTCTTTTGGGGCGATGCGTCAGCCCGGCCATGGCCGATATCCGCCGACTTCACTCACGACGCCAACCGGGAGCGCGCGCCTTGCAGTCCGACTATCTGGAATACGACGCCATCGGCCTCGCCGAACTCGTGCAGCGCCGCGACGTGAGCGCGCGCGAATTGCTCGACACCGCCATCGCGCGCGCCGAGGCCGCCAATCCCGCGATCAACGCGATCGTGCTCAAGGACTACGACAGCGCGCGCAAACGCGCCCAGCGCATCGAGCGCGACGGCGACGGCGTCGATGCGCTCGCGCAAGGTCCGCTCGCGGGCGTGCCGTTTCTCGTCAAGGATCTGGGCGCGGCCGTCGCCGGCTTGCGCATGACGCTCGGCAGCCGCCACTATCGCCATTACATTCCGGCCGCCGACGCGCCCGTGGTCCAGCGCATCCGCGCGGCGGGCCTGAACATCTTCGGCAAGACCAGCGCGCCCGAACTCGGGCAGATGCCCTACACCGAGCCCGAGCTGTTCGGCCCGTGCCGCAATCCGTGGAATCTCGATCACACGCCCGGCGGTTCGAGCGGCGGCGCGGCGGCGGCGGTCGCGGCCGGCATCCTGCCGCTCGCGCACGCATCCGACGGCGGCGGCTCGATCCGCATTCCGGCCTCGTGCTGCGGCCTGTTCGGCTTCAAGCCCTCGCGCGGCAACCAGCCGACCACGGATCTGGCGCGCCCGCCCGGCGAACTGGGCGTCGATCTCGCGATTTCGCGCAGCGTGCGTGACAGCGCGCTGATGCTCGATCTGCTCGCAGGCGATCCCGGTCTCGCGCCCGGCGCGCCGGGCAGCTTTCTCGCGGCCGCGCGCGCGCCGCTCGGCGGCGGCAAGCCGCTGGCCATCGCCTACATCACCGATCCGCTGTTCGCCGACGTGCTCTCGCCCGACGCGCGCGACGCGCTCGACGACGCCGCGAAGCTGCTGTCTTCGCTCGGCCATATCGTCGAGCCGATCGAACTGGGCATGGATTTCACGGCCACACGCGAAGCCTTCCTGATGATCTGGTCGATCGTCGCCGAGCAATACGTGCTGAACGCCGACAGCATCACGGGCATCAAGCCGCGCCGCCAGGACTTCGAGATTTCGACGTGGGCGATGGCGCACATCGGCCGCAAGTTCGGCGAGCGCGAACTGCCCGCCGCGCTCGAGGAGCAGCAGCGCATCACGGCGCGCTTCGACGATCTGATGAAACGCTTCGACGTGATCCTGTGCGCGTCGCTCGCGAGGCCGCCCGTGAAGATCGGCGAACTGAAGCCCACGCAGTCGGAGCGCTTGCAGATGCGCGCCGTCACCGCGATGCCGGTCGAGGCGCTGATGAGGAAACTGCTGACGGAAGCCGCGAACAAGGCGTTCGCGTGGGCGGGCTGCACCGAGATCTTCAACATGACCGGGCAGCCGGCGATGACGGTGCCGCTCATGTGGAATGCGCGCGGCCTGCCGATCGGCGTGCAGTTCGCGGCGCGCGAGAACCACGACGCGTTGCTGCTGCGCCTCGCCGCGCAGCTGGAGGCGGCGCGGCCGTGGTTCGGCAAGCGTCCGCCTCTGCTGATGGCGCGCGTCTAGATTCGCGCGCCGCGTTTGGCCTGAGTGCCGCGAAAAGCGCTTAAGCCTTCTTGTTATAGGCGCTGCACCAGCCCTTGCCCGCGACCTGCTTGCCGCCGAACATCGGGCACGGCGCGAACGCGTCGGTGGCCTTGCCCTGGTAGAACGTGCAGTTGCTGCAATCCTGGCCGGCGGCGTACTTCGCGAACTTGGCCTTGTCGACCTTGGTAGCGTCGAGCTTGTAGCCGAGCGCCTGCGAAGTGGGATCGGATTCGGACGCCTTCGGCGCATCGGCGAAGGCCTGGCGCGACAGCGCAACGGTCGTGGCGACGCCAAGGCTCGTGATCAGAAAGCTGCGGCGGGACGATTTCATGGGACTTACTCCAGTATTGTGGGCAACGCCGTTCTGACGACGGCGCGCGAGAAGCATAGCAACGATGCCGCGCCGCGTGAGCCTGCAATGCTGGAGATAAGAGACGCGCATCATCGCAACCCTGCGCGCCGCGCCATCAACCGGGTCCGGTCATCTCGCACACGCGCTGCGCGATCGCGAGCGACGCCGTGAGCCCCGGCGACTCGATGCCGAACAGGTTCACGAGCCCGCGCACGCCATGCGAGGCGCCGCCCTGGATCACGAAGTCGGCGGCGGGCTCGCCCGGACCCGAGAGCTTCGGACGAATGCCCGCGTAGGCGGGCTGCAGCGCGCCGTCGGGCAGCGCGGGCCAGTAGCTGCGGATCTGCGCGTAGAAGGCGTCGGCGCGACGCGGATCGACGTCGTAATCGATCGACTCGATCCATTCGACGTCGGGACCGAAGCGCGCCTGGCCGCCCAGATCGAGCGTCAGATGCACGCCCAGCCCCGCCTCGTTCGGCATCGGATAGATGAGCCGCGAAAACGGCACGCGCCCCGTCACACTGAAGTAATTGCCGCGCGCGAGATAGAGCGGCGGAATGTGGCGCGGATCGAGACCGCGAATGCGTTTGGCGAGCCGCGTCGCGTGCAGCCCCGCGCTGTTGACGAGCGCGGCGGCGCGGATCGCCGTGGGCGCGTCGCCGCCGGTGCGGATCACGAAGCCGTTCGGACTCGCGTCGATCGACTCGACCGGCGACTTCAGCGCGATCACCGCGCCGTCGCGCTCGGCGTCGCCTTGCAGCGCGAGCATCAGCTGATGGCTGTCGACGATGCCCGTCTGCGGCGAATACACGGCCGCCACGCATTCGAGCGCCGGTTCGAGCGCGAGCGCCTCCGAGCCGGTAATGCGCGTGAGGTCGAACACGCCGTTTTCCTTGCCGCGCGCGAGGATCGCCTCCAGTTGCGGGATCTGCGCGGGCGCGGTGGCGACCAGCAGCTTGCCGCAGCGCGCGTGCGCGACGTTGCGCGACGCGCAGTAGTCGTAGAGCATCTCGCGCCCGCGCACGCACAGCGACGCCTTCAGCGAGCCGCGCGGATAGTAGAGGCCCGCGTGAATCACCTCGCTGTTGCGCGAACTGGTGCTGGTGCCGATGGCGTCGGCGGCCTCCAGCACGATCACCTCGCGTCCGCGCGCCGCCAGCGCGCGCGCCACGGCGAGGCCGACCACGCCCGCGCCGATCACCACACATTCGATCTGGTCCATGACGCTGCGTCCGCCTCCCGCTCGCTCCGAGCTTGTCCAAAAATTGTACGCCGCGCGCCGGACGGCATCGGCGCGCGTGCATGGCGAAGGCGCGCTGGCGTACATGGGCAGCGGCAGGGTTATCGGGGCCAGGTTGAGCGGGGTCGAATCGATTTTGAACGGCGGCTCCGGCACTCCATTTGCTGTAACAGTTTTCTCGTAATTAGCGATGGAAACGCGCCGCCCTTGTCCCCACATCAAGGAAATACGGGGGTCGCCGCGCGCACCGGGACGCTGGAGAGCATCGGAAAAGCCGCGCGATGGCGCCAGAATCCGGCGGCCGCAAGCGCGGTGTTCGCGAACCCGGTATAGGATCGAAGGTCATAACGAACCCTGCCGAGCATGGAGCCTGTCGAGATGACGTTATGGAAGAACGGCCTGAGCGCCGCACTCGTCGCCGCCTGCGCGCTGGCTGCGAACGCGCAGGCCCAACAAACCGCGCAAACCGCGCCGCCGCCGGTCGCCGCGTCGATTACGGTGACGAATCCCGCGCCCACGGCGGCCGCATCGGGCGCATCGGGCACGTTGCCCGCGTCCGCTGCATCGGCTGCGCCCGCCGCGTCCGCTTCGGCTGCGCCGCTCGCGCCGCAAGGCGTCGTCAACTGGACGCTGGAAGTGGACCGCGACGGCCAGAAGATCGACAGTTTCGAGGGCTCGACCACGGTCGGCCAGGCGCGCACGGACACGCACCACAAGGTCGTCACGCACAACGTGGGCTGCAAGGATCAGCCCGCGGGCAGCATCGACCTGCAACGCACGATCACGGTCTCGCCGCTGCAAGCCAACGCCAGCGGCGTGGTGCTCGCCATCGACGCCCAGGAAACGCTGGAAAACAACGTCGCGCCGAAAACGACCGACGGCTGCAAGCTGCCGCCGCAGCCGCGCCAGGTCAACGCGAGCCATCCGGGCCTGAACGTGCCCGCCGGCCAGTGGGTGAGCTGGCCGATCGTCGATCACGATCCCAAGCTCGTCTACCGCGTGCGCGCGAACCTCGCGCCGCCCGCCGCGGGGCCCTGACGGCGCGCCGGTCGCCACGAACCGGAGCGCGGCGCCCCCCTTCGGCCCCCCCTTCGGCTGCCGCCTCATCCCCGCCTCAGAACGCGTAGCAACACTCGGCAACACACGCATGCGAAATCTCGAACAACCTCTCATCGACATGGACCCGGCCCACGCCGGGGACTTCGTCGCGGTGAGCTGGAACCTGCACAAGGGCCGCTCACCGCTTGGCTTTCAGGCCTGGGAAGCCATGCGGCGCTGGGTCCAGTCGACCCACGCCGACGCCTGGTTCCTTCAGGAAGCGATGGCGCGGCGTCTGCCGCAGCCGGTGCTCGCCTCCACCTTCGGCGCGCCGCTCGGCGATCCGATCGAGGATGTCTGGGAATGCCAGGCCACCGAAATCGCCCACGCGCTCGAATTGCAGATCGCGCTCGGGCCGAATGTGTTCAAGCCGTCGTGGCGGCACGGCAACGCCATTCTGTCGCCGCATCCGCTCGATCTGGGCGGACGCTGGGACATCTCCGCGCATCGCTTCGAGCGGCGCGGCCTGCTGGTCGCGCGCGCGAGCGTGGCCGGCCAGCAGGTGACGCTGCTGTGCGCGCACCTCGCGCTCACGCGCAGCGCGCGCCTCAAGCAGATGCACTGGATCGCCCACTGGATCGCCAAGGAAGCGCCGCAAGGACCGCTCGTGCTCGCGGGCGACTTCAACGACTGGCGCAACGACTCGGTGCCGCTGTTCGCCGAACACGGCCTGCAGGAAGTGGCGACGCTGCTCGGCGAGCCCGCGCGCACGTTCCCGGCGTTCTCGCCCGCGCTCGCGCTCGACAAGATGTTCGTGCGCGGCCTCCAGCCCGTCGAGCTGATCACGCCGCCGCAGGAAACGGCGTGGCTCTCCGATCACCTGCCTTATATGGCGCGGCTGCGGCTGGAGTGACGCGAGACGGGGCGTCGGTCGCGTCGGCGCGTCGGTCGCGTGCGGGGCGAACCGCCAGCGCGGCACGCGCGCGACAGTCGAAAAACTTCCCAGGGTCTGCGAAGCAAGCGCGTTAATATGTCGCGTCGCGCGCCTCGATGGTGCGTTTTCCGCTTCCGAGGCCTCGCGTGCATCACCTCGCCACCCTGCTCCAGATCGCCGTCGTCTACCTGTTCGCGCTCATCAGCCCCGGCCCGAACTTCTTCATGGTGACGCAGCTTTCGCTCGCCGGGCGGCGCGGTCTCGGCATTGCGTCGGCGTTCGGTGTCGGCACGGGCTCCACGCTCTGGGCCGCGCTCGCGATGCTCGGCTTCGCCGCCGTGCTTCAGCACATCGACTGGCTCTATCAGGGCGTGCGTATCGGCGGCGCGCTGTATCTGCTGTGGTTCGGCCTCAAGCTGCTGCGCGCGGGCATGCGCCGCGACACCGCATCGCAGCCCGCCGCGTCCAGCGCTCCCGTTGCACCGCTGCCGCCGCCCGACCGCCGCGCGTGGCTGCGCACCTGGCGCGCGGGCTTTCTCACCTGCCTGACCAACCCGAAATCCTGCGTGTTCTGGACCAGCGTGTTCGCGGCGGTCTTTCCCGCGCATCCGCCGACGTGGTTCTACGGCGCGGCGCTCGCGCTGGTGGCGACGATGTCGTTCGGCTGGCACGCGGGCCTCGCGCTGCTGTTCGCCGATCAACGCACGCAGCGCGGCTATCAGCGCCTGCGCCGCCCGATCGATGCGTTCTGCGGCACGGCGCTGATCGGTCTCGCCGCCAAGCTCGCCGCCGACCGCTGATCAACCGCTGATCGACCGCCGATCAACCGCCGATCAACCGCTGAAAAGCAGCGACGTCCGCTAAAACCCGCCAACGTCTGCTGAGGCATCCTGAGCGGTTTCAAGCGGTCTCTAGACCGTCGCGAATCTGCCCCGCCATCAGGGTCAATGGTGCGGCCTGTCAGACGTTCCGGTATCATCTGGGGCGAACATTCGCAGGCGCGCCTCGTTCACGACGCGCGCCGCTCGCGGCAAGCGCGCCCGCTCCCGGCGGAACGGGCAGGACGGCCGGATTCGCTTCGAATCGAATCGAAACCGGACTAAATCGGGTCAAATTCGGCCCGGCGCGCCACGGCGCCGCCAGCGCCCGCCGATTTCAGTCGATTGCCAGCCAACGCCGGAAATGCCAAGCGATGGCCAGTCGATTGCCAGGCGATTGCCAGCGTCACCCGCCACGCCGCGCGCGTGCGGGCGCCAGCACGATGCCTCGCCTCACGCGGGCCACCCGCCCCTTGCGACGCGGCGCCGCCCACGAGGCGCGCACGCGGTAAAATGGCGGATTGCGCCTCGTTCGCATCGAGGCTGCGGGCTCGCAGCGGCATACCGCGTAGCAACCGGATGTCCGAGCCGCGCGCCGCGCATCGTCATACCGGGCCAGTCATGCACCGTCATGCACGGCCGGAAGGAACGCCCCGTCCGGCGGACCTCGTTTCGCATCATCAGGAACCATGAGCAAACACACCGAAGAAACCGTTCTGAGCGTCCATCACTGGACCGACACGCTTTTCAGCTTCACCTGCACGCGCGACCAGGCCCTGCGTTTCGACAACGGCCAGTTCACGATGGTCGGCCTCGAAGTGGACGGCAAGCCGCTGATGCGCGCCTACTCGCTCGCGAGCGCGAACTACGAGGAACACCTCGAATTCCTGAGCATCAAGGTGCCGGACGGCCCGCTCACGTCGCGCCTTCAGCATCTGAAGGTCGGCGACAAGGTGCTGATCGGCAAGAAGCCCGTCGGCACGCTGGTGGCCGACAACCTGCTGCCCGGCAAGGTGCTGTGGATGCTCTCGACCGGCACGGGCCTCGCGCCGTTCATGTCGATCATCAAGGACCCGGACATTTACGACCGCTTCGACAAGATCGTCCTCACGCACACCTGCCGTTTCGTCGATGAACTCGCGTACAAGGAGTTCATCACCGAAGAACTGCGCGAGCACGAGTACCTGGGCGAGATCGTCCGCGAAAAGCTGGTCTACTACCCGACCGTCACGCGCGAAGTGTTCGACAACCGCGGCCGCATCACCGAGCTGATCGACACCGGCAAGCTGTTCGCCGACCTCGACCTGCCGGGATTCACGCCGGAACGCGACCGCATCATGCTCTGCGGCAGCACGCACATGCTGCGCGACACGGTCGAACTCCTCGAAAAGGCCGGCCTGAAGGAAGGCAGCAACAACGAGCCGGGTCACTACGTGATCGAAAAGGCATTCGTCGGCTGATTGCGTCGACGGCAGCGGCGAAAGGCCGCAGCGCCCCACAAAGAACCGGAGCCTCGCGCTCCGGTTTTTTTTCGCGGTTTGCACGCAACAGCACTGCGCATAAACTAGCTTGGCAGTTACATTTTTCGCCGAATTCGCGTAGCTTTCTTGTCAGTGTTTTTCTGACAGAAATCGGAGAATCGCACCCGGGCCGGACTTCATGCCAGCTCTCAGGTTTCGCCGCTAAAGCCTTTCCCGACTGTATTTTTTCTTTTTTTGGGATAATATCGCGGCGCAACATCGGCCACTTCGGCACGCCTGACAGAGTCTCGTCAGGTTGTTACCGGATGTAAATTTCGTTACGCTGCGCCGAGCTATTCGGGGTCCCGCTTTCCGACGCGACGGGACCGCCGGGCCGACAGGCGCAGAGCAGGGAACCACGCGGGACCGGTTCCTCTACGGGGGAAGGATGGATACGTCGATTTACGCCGCGGGCAACGCGTGCGCGCCTGGCGCGGACGCGCCCGCGGCGCGCGCCAGCCACGCGGGCGGCGGCCTCTCCTTGCTGGCCAACGCCGACGGCGCACGCGCCGCGCTCGACGCCATCGCGCGCGTGCAGCGGCAGATTGTTGCGGCGGGCGCCGCGCGCGTGCATGCCGACGAGGCGGCGCGCCATCGCCTCGCGCGCGAGCTGCACGACAGCGTGGGCGCCGAACTCGCCGCCACCCGTTTCGCCATCGCCAACGTCTACACCTGGCTGCCCGCCGACGCGCCGCCGCAATGCGCCGACGCGCTCGCGCTGGTCGCCCGCTCGCTCGACGACGCCGCCAACGCCGTGCGCCACGTGCTCGACGGCCTGCACGCGCCCGAACTGGACGCGGGCCTCGCGACGGCGCTCAAGCGCTGGACGCGCGGCTTCGCCTCGCGCACCGGTCTGAGCGCGCGCTTCGCCGGCGGCAGCTGCGACGCGCGCCTCGCGGCGCTGCCCGCCGAGGCCGCGCTGGCCGTGTTCCGCGTCGCCCAGGAAGCGCTCACCAACGTCGCGCGCCACGCCCAGGCGGCGCACGTCGAAGTGCGCCTCGACAGCACCGAACGCGAGCTGATCCTCACCGTCACCGACGACGGCGTGGGCCTGTCGCGCGAAGCCGCACGGCGCGTGAAGCGCCAGAGCCGCCAGCAGGACACCCCGCACACCCAGCACGCGCGCGACGACGCCCACGGCGCCGCCAGCCGCAGCTACTACGGCGTCTCCGGCATGCGCGAGCGCTGCGCCGCGTTCGGCGGCACGCTGCGCGCCGCCACGGCGCAGCCGGGCCAGCCACGCCCCGGCACGACCGTGGAAGCGCGCTTCGTCTGGGACACGCTCTGCACGGGCGCGAGCGCCGACCCGGCCGCCGCCCCGACCTCCCTTCAGAATTCAGCCTGGGACGCCCGCTCATGACCCTGCGCATCCTGCTCGTCGACGATCACGCCGTGGTGCGCCAGGGCGTGCGCCAGCTGCTGATCGACCGCGGCATCGCCACCGAAGTGATCGAAGCGCAGACCGGCAGCGAGGCGCTCGTCGCGCTCGCGCGCCACGCCTGCGACGTGGTCCTGCTCGACATCTCGCTGCCCGACATGAGCGGCATCGAAGTGCTCAAGCGCGCGAAGAAAAAGGCGCCGCGCGTGCCGGTGCTGATGTTCTCGATGTATCGCGAGGATCAATACGCGGTGCGCGCGCTGAAGGCCGGCGCGTCGGGCTATCTGTCGAAGACCGTGGATGCCGCGCAGATGACGGCCGCGATCCAGCAGGTCGCGAGCGGCCGCAAGTACGTGAGCCCGGCGATGGCCGAAGCGCTCGCCGACTACGTGCTGGTCGACGCCGAGCAGCTGCCGCACGAGAAGCTTTCGGACCGCGAGTATCAGACGCTCTGCATGCTCGCCTCGGGCAAGCGCCTGACCGACATCGCGCACACGCTCTCGCTTTCGGTGAAGACGGTCAGCGTCTACCGCACGCGCCTGCTCGAAAAGATGAAGCTCAACAACAACGCCGAGCTGACCTTCTACGCGATGAGCAACCAGCTCGTCGATCTCGCGCCGACCGCGAGCTTCTGAGCGGCGCGGATTCGCCACCGAGGTGCGGCGGCGGCTTGCCGCACCCCGCGCTCACCGCACCGCGCCGCGCCCGCCGCACGCCTCCACGTTCCAGCGCGCACAGCCGCACTCAGGCAGGCTTCTCGCCATAAGCCCTTGATTCAGTAATGAATTCGCCGATTCGCCGATGCCCCGGCAAGGATCGCGCGCGCCCGCGACCGTTTGCGGCGGAATCGACCGCGCCTTCGGGCGGCTTCTGAGCCGCTTCCGACCCGATTGAGCAGGTTCCGACACCGCAATCGGATAAAATTACAGGTTTCCCCGACATACGGCACGCGGGCGCGATCCCATCCGATCGGCGCCCCGCGCGTTCTACCTGGAGTTCCCCGCCAAATGTCCCTCTTTCGCAAGAAGAACGTCGAACACATGCTGAAGGCGAGCGCGCAGGGCGCCGGCCTGAAGAAGGCCCTCGGCGCTCTGGACCTCACCTTCCTCGGCATCGGCGCGATCATCGGCACCGGCATTTTCGTGCTGACCGGCACCGGCGCCGTGCAGGCCGGCCCCGCGCTGATGGTCTCGTTCCTGATCGCCGCCGTGGCCTGCTGCTTCGCGGCGCTCTCGTACGCCGAATTCGCCTCGACGATTCCGGTCGCCGGCTCGATCTACACCTATTCGTACGCTACGCTCGGCGAGCTGATCGCATGGATCATCGGCTGGGATCTGATGCTCGAATACGGCCTCGCCAGCTCGGCGGTCTCGGTCGGCTGGTCGGGCTATCTGCAATCGCTGCTCGGCGGCTTCGGCGTGCATCTGCCCGCCGCGCTCACGGCCGCGCCGGGCGCGGTGCCGGGCGTGCACACGCTGTTCAACCTGCCCGCCTTCCTCGTGATGATGGGCATCACGGCGCTGCTCGCGATCGGCGTGCGCGAATCGACGCGCATCAACAACATCATGGTCGCGATCAAGGTCACGGTCGTGCTGCTCGTGATCGCCGTGGGCGCGTTCCACGTCACGCCCGAGAACTGGCATCCGTTCATGCCCAACGGCTGGAACGGCGTGTTCGGCGCGGCCGCGGTGATGTTCTTCGCCTTCATCGGCTTCGATGCGGTCTCGTCCGCCGCCGAGGAAGTGAAAAATCCGAAGCGCGATCTGCCCGCCGGCATCATCGCCTCGCTGGCCGTCTGCGCGGTGCTCTACGTGGCGGTCGCCGCCGTGGTCACGGGCATCGTGCCGTCGGCGCAGTTCGCCAACATCGGCCACCCGGTCTCGTACGCGCTACAGGTGGCGGGCCAGCCGTGGGTCGCGGGCTTCATCGATCTGGGCGCCGTGCTCGGCATGCTCACCGTGATTCTCGTGATGAGCTACGGCCAGACCCGCATCATCTACGCGATGTCGCGCGACGGCCTGCTGCCCGCGAAGCTCTCGAAGGTGCATCCGCGTTTCGCCACGCCGTTCTTCACGACCTGGCTCGTGGGCATCTTCTTCGGCCTGATCGGCGCGCTCGTGCCGCTGAACGTGCTCGCCGAGCTGATCAACATCGGCACGCTCGCCGCGTTCTCGATGGTGTCGATCGCCGTGCTCGTGCTGCGCAAGACGCACCCGCATCTGCCGCGCGCGTTCCGCTGCCCCGGCGTGCCGGTGGTGCCGATTCTCGCCGTCGGCTCGTGCCTGTTCCTGATGCTGAACCTCGCGCGCGTCACGTGGATCGCGTTCGTCGTCTGGCTGCTGATCGGCATGGCGATTTACTTCGGCTACTCGCGCCGCCATTCGCGCCTCGCGCATCAGCCGCACGAACAGTAAGCACACGCGCTTCACGGCGCACTACACGGCGCGCTTTCGCTGCGCTGCAACGGCCCGTTCCGGCTTGTCCGAACGGGCCGTTTTTCATGCGCGCGCACAAAACAGCCGCAGTGCAAAAAACGTCGAAAACACGCGGAAAATCGCCGAAAAACGCCGCGAATGGCGAGTAAAAGCCCGCGCAGCGTAAAACGGCAAAGTGTGCTTTACTGTGCCGAGCATCATCGCGTCAGCCAGTGGAACGGCAGTACAGCAGCAACGCATCGGCAACACAGCAGCAGCAACGCAGCACGCATCCCAGACACTGAACAACACAGCACCAGCCGGACCCTCGTCCCCGCTTTCGTCCTGGCCGCGCGCGCCGAATCCGCGCCGCGCGGCAGGTGCGTCCTCGCACCCTTCGCGCTTTCTGGCGCGCCGGACGAAAGATCGCAGGCGGCATCGCGGGGCAAGTGGTGAATGCGGGGCCAGGCCGGTATCCGATCCTCACCGAGTGTGGAACCCGGGCGCGATGCGCGCGCGTCGGTCCGGGGCGAAAGGAGACAGTTCATGGCGATCAGCCTCAGCCTCACGGTCAACGGCCAGCCCGTGACCGCCGAGATCGAACCTCACACGCTTCTGGTCCAGTTCCTGCGCGAGCAGCGGCGCCTCACCGGCACGCACGTCGGCTGCGACACGGCCCAATGCGGCGCCTGCACCGTGCATCTGAACGGCCGCGCGGTCAAATCGTGCAACACGCTCGCCGTGCAGTGCGACGGCATGAACGTGACGACCATCGAAGGCCTCGCCGCCAACGGCGCGATGCATCCGATGCAGGCCGCCTTCCGCGACTGCCACGGCCTGCAATGCGGCTTCTGCACGCCCGGCATGGTGATGAGCGCGGTGGCGCTCGCGGACTCGTGTCCGGGCCTCACCGAAGCGGACGTGCGCGCGAACCTCGACGGCAATCTGTGCCGCTGCACGGGCTATCACAACATCGTGAAGGCCGTGGTCCAGGGCGCCGCAGCGATGCAGGCCGCGGAGCAAGGCGCCGCGCAACCCGCCACCGCTTCGGCGGCTTGACGAGGGAGGCCGCCATGAACGCACCCGACTCCCAGCCGCGCATGATCGGCGCCTCGGTGAAGCGCAAGGAAGACTATCGCTTCCTCACCGGCGCGGGCCAGTACACCGACGACGTCGTCCTTCCCCAGCAGACTTTCGCCGTGTTCGTGCGCTCGCCGCACGCGCACGCGCGCATCCGCAGCATCGATACGAGCGCCGCGAAAGCCGCGCCCGGCGTGGTGGCCGTGTTCACCGGCGCGGACGTGGCCGCCGCCAGCGTGGGCGGCCTGCCGTGCGGCTGGCTGATCCACAGCATCGACGGCTCGCCGATGCACGAGCCGCCGCATCCCGTGATCGCGCACGAGAAGGCGCTGCACGTGGGCGACCAGGTCGCGCTCGTGATCGCCGAATCGTTGAAGGAAGCGAAGGACGCCGCCGAACTCATCGATGTCGATTACGAAGAGCTGCCCGCCATCGTCGACACGGCCCGCGCCGCCGACGACGGCCAGCCGCTCGTGCACGACAGCGTGCCGAACAACACCTGCTACACCTGGGGCCACGGCGACAAGGCGGCCACCGACGCCGCCTTCGCCCAGGCCGCGCACGTCACCACGCTCGACATCGTCAACAACCGGCTGGTGCCGAACGCGATCGAGCCGCGCGCCGTCAACGCGAGCTACGCGCAGCACGACGACAGCTACACGGTCTACGTGGCGAACCAGAATCCGCACGTCGAGCGTCTGCTGATGGCCGCGTTCGTGCTCGGGCTGCCGGAAACGAAGCTGCGCATCGTCGCGCCCGACGTGGGCGGCGGCTTCGGCTCGAAGATCTTCCTCTACGCCGAGGACGTGGCGCTCACGTGGGCCTCGAAGCAGATCCGCCGTCCGGTGAAATGGACCGCCGAGCGCAGCGAGTCCTTCGTCTCCGACGCGCACGGCCGCGATCATGTGACGAAGGCCGAACTCGCGCTCGACAAGGACGGCAAGTTCCTCGCGATGCGCGTGCACACCACGGCGAACATGGGCGCGTATCTCTCGACCTTCGCGTCGAGCGTGCCGACCATCCTCTACGCCACGCTGCTCGCGGGCCAGTACGCCACGCCCGCGATCTACGCGGAGGTGAAGGCCGTGTTCACGAACACGGTGCCCGTCGACGCGTATCGCGGCGCGGGACGCCCCGAGGCGACCTACGTGGTCGAGCGTCTGGTCGAGACCGCCGCGCGCGAGATGCAGATCGATCCCGCCGACATCCGCCGCCGCAACTTCATCACGAGCTTCCCGTACGCCACGCCCGTGGGCCTCACCTACGACACCGGCGACTACGAAGCCTGCCTCTCGCGCGCGCTGGAAATCGCCGACGTGAAGGGCTTCCCCGCCCGGCGCGACGCATCGAAGGCGCAAGGCAAACTGCGCGGCCTCGGCTACTCGTGCTACATCGAGGCCTGCGGCCTCGCGCCGTCGAACATCGCGGGCGCGCTCGGTGCGCGCGCGGGCCTGTTCGAAGCGGGCGAGATCCGCGTGAATCCGACCGGCTCGGTGACGGTCTTCACCGGCTCGCACAGCCACGGCCAGGGGCATGAAACGACCTTCGCGCAGGTGGTCGCCGACCGCCTCGGCGTGCCGATCGAGCAGATCGAAATCGTGCACGGCGACACCGCGCGCATTCCGTTCGGCATGGGCACGTATGGCTCGCGCTCGATCGCGGTGGGCGGCTCGGCGATCATGAAGGCGCTCGACAAGATCGAGGCGAAGGCGAAGAAGATCGCGGCGCACATGCTCGAAGCGGGCGTGGAAGACATCGAATTCGCCGACGGCGTGTTCCGCGTCGCGGGCACCGACCGCAGCAAGACCTTCGCCGAAATCTCGCTCGCGGCCTACGTGCCGCACAACTATCCGCTGGAGACGCTCGAACCGGGGCTCGACGAAAGCGCCTTCTACGACCCGACCAACTTCACCTATCCGTCGGGCGCGTACCTCTGCGAAGTGGAAGTCGATCCCGATACCGGCGAGACGCGCATCCAGCGCTTCACCGCCGTCGACGACTTCGGCAACGTCATCAATCCGATGATCGTCGAAGGCCAGGTGCACGGCGGGCTCGGCCAGGGCATCGGCCAGGCGATGCTGGAGCGCTGTGTCTACGACACCGATAGCGGCCAGTTGCTCTCCGGCTCGTACATGGACTACGCGATGCCACACGCGAGCGACGTGCCCTCGTTCAACGTGGAGACCGCGAAAGGCACGCCCTGCACGCACAATCCGCTCGGCGTGAAGGGCTGCGGCGAGGCGGGCGCGATCGGCTCGCCGCCCGCCGTCATCAACGCGATTCTCGACGCGCTCGCGCCGCTCGGCGTGAAGGACCTGCAGATGCCCGCCACGCCACATCGCGTGTGGCAGGCGATGCAGGCGGCTTCATCTTCCACGTCGCAGCAACCTTGAGCGGAGGCGCACCATGTACGCATTCGAATACCAGCGCGCGGGCGACGCGCAAGGCGCCGTGAAAGCCATCGCCGCCGACGCGGACGCCAAATTTCTCGCGGGCGGCCAGAGCCTGCTCGCGGCGATGAAGCTGCGGCTCGCGCAGCCGTCCACGCTCGTCGACGTCACGCGCATTCCCGAGCTGAAGACGATCCAGGTCGACGGCAAGGTGGTCAAGATCGGCGCGGCAGTCTGCCATGCCGACGTGGCCGCGAACGCGCAAGTCCAGAACGCGCTGCCGGGCCTCGCGCAACTGGCCGCGCATATCGGCGACCGCCAGGTGCGCGCGCTCGGCACGCTCGGCGGCTCGCTCGCCAACGACGATCCGGCCGCCGACTATCCCGCCGCCGTGCTCGGTCTCGGCGCGACGGTGGTGACGGACCGGCGACGCATCGCCGCCGACGACTTTTTCCTCGGCATGTACGAGACCGCGCTCGAACCCGACGAGCTGATCGTGGCCGTCGAGTTTCCGGTGCCGGAACGTTCGGCCTACGAAAAGTTTCGCAATCCGGCCTCGCACTTCGCGCTGACGGGCGTGTTCGTGGCGCAGTTCGCCACGGGCGTGCGCGTGGCCGTGACGGGCGCGGCGGCGTCGGTGTTTCGTGCGGCCGCGCTTGAAACAGCGCTCACGGCGAGCTTCACGGCGCAAGCGGCGCGCGCGGTGACGATCGGCGCGGAGGGCTTGAACGCCGATCTGCACGCGAGCCCCGAATATCGGGCGCACCTGATACCGGTGCTCGCGGCGCGCGCAGTGACGAAGGCGCTCGCTTAGTTGCGCGATCAGTTGCGCGACTCATTGCGCGATTAGGCGCATCAGCCGCATCGGCGTCCGTTCGCGCGAAGTCGTGCGCGAGCGGACGCGGGTGTTTCGTCGCCATCACGGAAATCGCACGCGCAGTCAAAGGCCCGCCATGCTCCCCGCCACCATCGACGACACGCTCGCGCAACTCGAAGCGCAGGGCTATTTCGCGAGCCGCGAACTGGCCACGGCGCTCTTTCTCGCGCTCAAGATGCAGCGCCCGCTCTTTCTCGAAGGCGAGCCGGGCGTGGGCAAGACCGAGCTGGCGAAAGCCGCCGCCGCGCTCTCGGGCACGACGCTGCTGCGCCTGCAATGCTACGAAGGTCTCGACACCGCGAGCGCGCTCTACGAATGGGACTATCCGCGTCAGATCATGGCGCTGCGCCTCGCCGAAGCCGCGGGCGAAACGCCGCGCAGCGACACGCTCTATCGCGACGAATTCCTGCTCAAGCGCCCGCTGCTACAGGCGCTCCAGGCCGATCCGCATCATCCCGGCGCGCGCCGCGTGCTGCTGATCGACGAAATCGACCGCGCCGACGAACCGTTCGAAGCCTTCCTGCTGGAGCTTCTTTCGGACTTCCAGGTATCGATCCCCGAATACGGCACGGTGCGCGCGAGCGTGCCGCCGCTCGTCGTCATCACGTCGAACCGCACGCGCGAGGTGCATGACGCGCTCAAGCGGCGCTGCCTCTATCAATGGCTCGGCTATCCCGAGCGCGCGCGCGAACTCGCGATCGTCGCGGCGCGCGCGAGCGAGACCTCGGCCGATCTGCAACGCCGCGCCGTCGCCTTCGTGCATCAGTTGCGCACGATGGATCTGTTCAAGGCGCCGGGCATCGCCGAAACCATCGACTGGTGCCGCGCGCTGCACGCGCTGTCCGTGACCGAACTCGATCCGCAATCGGTGCAGGACACGCTCGGCGTGCTGCTCAAGTATCAGGACGATCTCGCGCGGCTCGACGCGCAGCGGATCGCCGAGACGCTCGCGCTCGCGGAGTAATGCCGATGCCGCGCCCGCCCGTCTTCGCTGCGGCTTCTCAAGCGTCGGACGTCCACGACGGCCCGCCCATGCTCGCGCGCAACGTCGTGCACTTCGTGCGCGTGCTGCGCGGCGCGGGCTTGCCGATGTCCGGCGCGCGCGCCGCCGAGGCGATCGAGGCGCTCACCTTCATCGACCTCGCGCGCCGCGACGACGTGCGCGCGGCGCTGGCCGCCCTGCTAACCGCCGCGCCCGACGAGCGCGAGTTGTTCGACGCCGCGTTCGCGCTGTTCTGGCGCGATCCCGACTGGGAAGGCAAGCTGCGCGCGCTGCTGCTGCCGAAGGTGCGCGGCGGCCTGCCGCCGCCACGCCGCAACAACCGTCTCGCCGATGCGCTCGCGGCACGGCCCGCCGCGCGCGCGGGCACGCCGCCGCCCACAACGCACGAGCAGCACGAACTGCGCGCGCACGCCACGTTCAGCGCCGAGGAGCGGCTGCGTCATCGCGACTTCGACACGCTCACCGCCGACGAATGGCGCACGCTGCGCCATCTGATCCGCGCGCGCCGCCTGCCGCTCGCGACCGGGCGCACGCGGCGACTCAAAACTTCGTCGCGCGGCACGCACGCCGATCTGCGCGCGAGCGCGCGCCACGCCGTGCGCTCGGGCGGCGACTGGACCGCGTGGAAATACCGCGCGCCCGTCGAGCGCAAGCTGCCGCTCGTGCTGCTGCTCGACATCTCCGGGTCGATGAGCGCCTACTCGCGCGCCGTGCTCTACTTCTGCCACGCGCTGCTGCAGTCGCGCGAACGCCTGCAGGTGTTCCTGTTCGGCACGCGCCTCACTTACGCCACGCGCGCGCTGCGCGAACGCGATCCCGATATCGCGCTCGCGCAACTCGCCGCGCAGGTCGCCGACTGGTCGGGCGGCACGCGCATCGGCGCGACGCTCGCGGAATTCAACCGGCGCTGGGCGCGCCGCATGCTCGGCGGCCGCGCCACGGTGCTGATGGTCACCGACGGTCTCGACCACGACGCCACCGCCGCGCTCGACGACGAAATGGCGCGCCTGCACCGCTTCGCGCATCGCATCATCTGGCTCAATCCGCTGCTGCGTTACCGCGATTTCGCACCGAAAGCGCGCGGCGTGCAGGCGATGCTGCCGCACGTCGACGCGCACTATCCGGTCCACAACCTCGACTGCCTCGACGCGCTCGGGCGCAGCCTGCGCGAGGCGCCGCCGCCGCGCGCCCCACATCAAGGAGCCACACGATGGAGCTGACCGAAACCCACTCGCTGCCGGTGCCGCAGCAGCGCGCGTGGGAAGCGCTCAACGACACGGCCATCCTGAAGGCGTGCATTCCGGGCTGCGAGAGCATCGAGGCCGACGGAGAAAACGCGTATGCTGTCGCGCTGACCGCCGCCGTCGGGCCGGTGAAGGCGCGCTTCAAAGGCCGCATGCAGCTCGCCGATATCGACGCGCCGCGCAGCTATACGATCCAGTTCGAAGGCCAGGGCGGCGCAGCGGGCTTCGGCAAGGGCGACGCGCGCGTGACGCTCGAACCCGCCGGCGACGACGCCACCACGCTCAGCTACACCGCCAGCGCGCAGGTCGGCGGCAAGCTCGCGCAGATCGGCTCGCGGCTCGTCGACGGCGCCGCGCGCAAGATCGCCGCCGAGTTCTTCAAGCGCTTCGGCGAGCAGCTCGGAGGCAATGCGAGTGGCGATGCGAACGCGCAAGCCAACGAAAGCGCCGCGCCCGGCGAGGCGGCGAACACGAATACGGAAGCCGCAAGCGCCGACGACCCATCGGCGAGCGGCGAGGAAACGCAAAAGAGGAAACGATCATGGACAGCGTGGATCTCGAAGTCCTGAAATCCAGCGTTCGCTGGCTGGACGAAGGCCACCGCGCCTTGCTGGTGACGGTGGTGAAGACGTGGGGCTCGTCGCCGCGTCCCGAAGGCGCGATGCTCGTCGTGCGCGACGACGGCCTCGTGGCCGGCTCGGTCTCCGGCGGCTGCATCGAGGACGATCTGATCGACCGCGTGCGCCGCGAAGGCGTCCACATCACGAAGCCCGAAACCGTGAAATACGGCATCAGCGCCGAAGAGGCGCACCGCTTCGGCCTGCCCTGCGGCGGCACGATCCAGCTCGTGCTCGAACCGCTCAGCGCGGCGTCCGGCATCCGCACGCTGCTCGACGCGGTGGAGCGCGGCGAACTCGTCGCGCGCACGCTCGACATCGCGAGCGGCCAAGCCACGCTCGGTCCCGCGAGCGCCACCGACGGCATCGATTTCGACGAACGCCGTCTGCTCACCATTCACGGCCCGCGCTACCGCATGCTCGTGATCGGCGCGGGGCAGCTCTCGCGCTATCTCTGCCAGATCGGGGTTGGGCTCGACTATCAGGTGACCGTGTGCGACCCGCGCGAGGAATACACCGACGTCTGGGACGTGCCCGGCACGACGCTCGTGCGCACCATGCCCGACGACACCGTGCTCGACATGAAGCTCGACGAACGCTGCGCCGTGATCGCGCTCACGCACGACCCGAAGCTCGACGACCTCGCGCTGATGGAAGCGCTCAAGACGCCCGCGTTCTACGTGGGCGCGCTGGGCTCGCGGCGCAACAACGCGGCGCGGCGCGAGCGGCTCAAGGAATTCGATCTCAGCGACGCGGAACTCGCGCGGCTGCACGGGCCGGTGGGCATCTATATCGGCAGCCGCACGCCGCCGGAGATCGCCGTGTCGATTCTCGCGGAAGTGACGGCTGCGAAGAACGGTGTCTCGCTGCCGACGATCCTCCAGGTGGAAGGCGCGAAGGCCGCGCGCGAGCAGGCCGCCAGCGCGGGATCGTGTCACGTGTGAGGCGCACGCGCGCATGAAAAACGGGCCGCTGGCTTGCGCCGGCGGCCCGTAGGGTGCTGCGGATTTCGCGCCCTTGGCGGGCGCTTGTCATCGTTGTCGTGTCGCGCTTATGTCGCGATCGGCGCTTTAGCCGAACAGCTTCATCGCCTGCGCGAGCGTGTTGGTCACGCCCCACACGAGCGGCACCAGCACGTAGAGCCAGAACACGGCCATCAGCGCCTTGTTCGAGGACTTCGCGGTTTGCACGGTTGCGTTCGTCATGATGGTCGACTCCTTATTTACCGGCGGCCGCGAGTTGCGCGTCGCTCATGTGATGCTTCTCGTCGACGCGGCGCACCAGCAGGTTGCAGAGGAAACCCACCACCAGCAGCGAAGCCATGATGTGCACGGTCATCGTGTAGGCATCGGCCTTCGCCACGCCATGCGCCACCTGGTAGGCGCGCACGTAGTTCACGAGCACCGGACCCGCCACGCCCGCCGCCGCCCATGCGGTCAGCAGACGGCCGTGAATGCCGCCGACGAAAGCCGTGCCGAACATGTCCGCGAGATACGCGGGCACGGTCGAGAAGCCGCCGCCGTACATCGAGAGGATCAGGCAGTACGCGAGCACGAAGAACACGATGTTGCCGCTCTGCGCGAACTGCGGCACCGCGTAGTAGAGCACCGCGCCGAACACGAAGAAGATGAAGTACGTGTTCTTGCGGCCGACCCAGTCCGACGCCGAGGCCCAGACGAAACGTCCGCCCATGTTGAAAAGCGAGAGCAGGCCGACGAAGCCCGCTGCGGCGCCCGCCGTCACGGTGTCCTTGAAGCTTTCCTGGATCATCACCGACGCCTGGCCGAGAATGCCGATGCCGGCCGTCACGTTCAGGAACAGCACCAGCCAGATCAGGTAGAACTGCGGCGTCTTGAGCGCCTGGTCGATATGCACGTGCGAGCGCGAAACCAGCTTGCCGCTCGTCGCGGGCGGCGTCCAGCCTGCGGGCTGCCAGCCCGGCGCGGGCACGCGGATCGCGATCGAGCCGATCGTCATCGAAATGAAATAGGCGATGCCCAGCACCACGAAGGTCTGCGCGACGCCCACGCTCGTGTCGCTCGAAAAGTGCTTCATCAGCATCACGGAGAGCGGTGCGGCGATCATCGCGCCGCCGCCGAAGCCCATGATCGCGAGGCCGGTCGCCATGCCGCGGCGGTCCGGGAACCAGCGGATCAGCGTCGAAACCGGCGAGACGTAGCCGAGGCCCAGCCCGATGCCGCCGATCACGCCATAGCCGAGATACAGCAGCACGATCTGATGCAGATAGACGCCGAGCGCCGAGACGAGGAAGCCGCCGCCGAAGCAGCAGGCCGCCGTGAACATCGTGCGGCGCGGGCCGACGCGTTCGAGCCACTTGCCGCCGAACGCGGCGGACAGGCCGAGGAACACGATCGCGAGCGAGAAGATCCAGCCGAGCGAGGTGAGCGTCCAGTCGTCCGGCGACGACTGCGTCACGCCGATCACCTTCGTCAGCGGCGAGTTGAACACCGAAAAGGCGTACGCCTGCCCGATGCACAGATGCACCGCAAGCGCGGCGGGCGGCACCATCCAGCGTGAAAAGCCGGGCGGTGCAATGGTGGCCTCCTTAGAGAAGAAGGGTGCGGGTGCGGTGCCGCGCGTCGAATCCGCAACGCTGCTCATTGGTCGGTCTCCTTGGGAAGCTATGTCCGTCATGTCGTGCGCACACGTGCCTGCGCCGCCTCGAAGGCGGCCGGCAATCGCTGAATGGGTCCCCGTAGCGATGGTTTTCCTGCGTGCACGCACGAAGCGCTTACATGCCGAAAGTTCGGCACGCCCGAACGTTAGTGCCCAGCGCGAGTGTTGGCAATATGAGACAGAAATGCATATGGGCCGAACAGGCCCATGACGGAGGACAGGAGAGCGAACAAAAGCGCTTGACTGCGGCCCTGCGAGCGCGGGCCGAGGGTGATTCGAGCCGCGTCGACGCCGCGCGGCTCAGGGTTAATCGTTAGCGATCCGTGGCGTCAAAGCAACCCGACGGCGAACGCGGCGGCCACCGAACCGGCGACCAACACCACGCCGATCGTGCGGCGCTTGTTCAGTTCGGTCCACAGCAGCACGCCGGTCAGCGAGAGCAGGATCAGGCTGCCCGCGATGGTGTCCATCAGCAGCACCCAGCCGATCCCCATGCCCACGCCGCGATGCAGATTGTTGAGCGTGGCGAAGAAGGCGCTCTGCGTGCGCCGCACCGAGACCGTGGTGTTGCCCACCCAGTACTCGACGGCGAGGCTCTGGCGCGGCCCCATCAGCGCGAATTGCCACGATTCGGGCTGCACCACGCTGCGATCGCCCCACGCGACCGGATGCGCCTTCTCGCGGCGGATCTTGCCGGGCTTGCCGTCGAACGCGAGCTCGCGCTGCAGCCAGTGCGCGAGCGCCTCGGGCGACTGCGGCCGTTCCTCGGGCAGCGCCACCTGCATCTCCTTGACCTGCTGCGCGCCCGACGAGATCTTCATCGGCCCGGCGCGATGGTTCAGCAGGAAACCGGTTACGCCGAACAGCAGGCCCAACACTGCACCCCACAGGCCCACCCAGCCGTGCACCTTGCGCAGCCATTTGATGAAGGTCGCGCGGCGCGAACGCTGGCGACGCGCGGCCAGATCGGCGGCGTTCAGCGGTTGCGCGGACGGTTGGGCTGAAGGTTGGGCAGACGCGTTGACAGCGGAACGGACGGGAGGCGATTCGATCGCGGCATCGTCGAGACGGGCATTCACGGCAAAACTCCAGACACGGCGCCGCGCCATGCGCCGCAGCCAAGCTTACAAATGAGAATAGTTATTATTACATATTCGAAAGCCGGCCCGCGACGAAACCCGCCGTGCGGCCATCCGCTCGCTTGTGCGGGGGCGCCGCTTGACAAGCGAATAGCATGACTTTTAAGTGAGGGGTGGCGCGCAAACACGCCAGGGCGGCAAAGAAGAGACCAGCAAGGGCACCAGACAAGCACAACCGACAAGCACAAGCAGGCAATCCCCCTCAACCGCAGCGAAGCCCCCGAGAAGGCCGCCATGCGCTACGTCCTCGTTATTTGCCTTGCCCTGCTCGCGGCGCCTGGCGGCACGCGCGCGGCCGAATTGCGCGCGCCGTTCGAAGCGGGCGCGAGCGCCGTTCTCGCGACGGCCGGCGCGCCGGTTTCGGCTCCGGCTTCGACATCCGGTTCGGCGAGCCAGGCGCCCTACACCAACGAGGCGGAAACCCAGACCTTCGTCATCAACGCCGACGGCTCGTACACCAAGACCGACACGCTCACGCTGCGCGTGAACACCGAGGCGGGCATCGCGCGCGCGGGCCAGTATTACGTGTGGTTCAACCGCGAGATGGCGCACGTCGAGATTCTCGAAGCGTGGACCGAGGACGCCCGGGGCGGCCGCCACGACGTGCGTCCCGACCAGATCCGCGACGTCCAGGAAGTGCGTTCGTTCGACGCGCCGATGTTCCAGGACGTGCAGGACAAGGTGATCGTGTTCCCCGCCGTCGAGCCCGGCGCGCGCGTGCATCTCACGTGGCGCAAGACCCAGCGCGTGCCGCTCGTGCCCGGCTGGTTCAGCGACTTCACGCCGCCCGACATGGCGCCCACGCACCATTTCCGTGTGATCTACGACCTGCCCGCCAGCGTGCCGCTTTACGCCGACGCACGCGGCTTCACGTCGATCCAACCAGTGACCGCGCACGGCCGCACGCGCTACGAATTCCGCTACGACAAGAGCAGTTTCGGCCGCCTCGAATATGGTTCGGTTTCCTACGTAAGCTACGGCGACCGGCTGATGGTCTCCACCTTCCCCGACTACGCGGCGTTCGCGCGCGTCTATCGCGAGGCCGCCATCGACGCGAGCGCGCGCGACCCCGCTGTGGTGCAGCTCGCGCAGACGCTCACCGCGCGCGACACCTCCGAGCGCGCGAAAGCACAGACGCTCTACGACTGGGTGCGCCGCAATATCCGCTACGTGGCGATGAACATCGGCCGCGGCGAGATCGTGCCGCACCGCGTGAGCGAGGTGCTCGCGAACCGCTACGGCGACTGCAAGGATCACGTCGCGCTCTACGGCGCGCTGCTCGACGCCGTGGGCGTGCGCAACACGCCCGCGCTGCTCAACAGCGGCACGATCTACACGCTGCCCGCCGTGCCCGGCTTCGGCGTGATCAATCACGTCATCACGTGGCTGCCCGATTTGCAGATGTTCGCCGACTCCACCGCGAGCAACGTCGAGTTCGGCTATCTGCCGTCGACCGACATGAACCGTCAGACCGTGCTGGCCGGCGACGGCACGCTGATGAGCACGCCCGCCACCGCCATCACCCAGCGCGACAGCGATCTCGACATCACCGTCGCGCCCGACGGCTCGGCGCGCTTCGTTTATCGGCTGCAATCGGAAGGCTGGGCCGCCGAGCAGACGCGCAGCGTGCTACGTCTGCAAACGCCCGCGCAACGCGAGGAATCGCTGCAATGGGAATTGCGCAACGCGAATCTGCGCGGCAGCGCCACGCTCGCGTCGAGTCCGCTCGACGCCACAGGCGGGCCGCTCGTCGTCACGCTGACGGGCACGCTCGACAGTTTCGTCGATCCGCAGATGACCACGCCGGTGCCGACGCTCACGAGCCTCGTGGGCGGGCTCGACGCGAATCTGCGCTACTGGCTCGGCGAAACGCGCCGCACGCAGCCGTTCGTGTGCCGCAACGTGGAGGTGACCGAGCGCGCGCGCATCGCGCTGCCCGCGAGCCTGCGCGTGCTCGACGTGCCGTCGCCGCAACAGACGGGCAACGCGTTCGTCGATTACCGCTCGCAGTATCGGCTCGACGCGCAGGCGAACGTGCTGCGCGTGACGCGCACCGGGCGCACGCATTTCGCGAGCGACGTCTGTAGCGCCGACGACTTCACGCAGATGCGCCCGGCCTTCGAAACGATGGCGCGCGACCTGCGCGCGCAGTTGATCGTGAAGCCCGCATCGAAACCGGCATCCATACCCGGAACGATGCCCGATGCGCCGCCCGATGCGATATCCAATCCCGGCGCGGATTAACCGCGAGCTTCAAACCGGCCAGAGCGGCCCTTCCTGCATCGCGCCGATCTGCTCGCGCAATTCGAGAATGCGCTCCTCCCAGTAGCGCTGCGTGTTGAACCACGGAAACGCAGCCGGGAACGCGGGATCGTGCCAGCGGCGCGCGAGCCACGCCGAATAGTGAATCAGACGCAGCGTGCGCAGCGCTTCGATCAGATGCAGCTCGCGCGGATCGAACTCGCTGAAATCTTCGTAGCCCGCGAGCAGATCGGCGAGCGCGCGCGACGCGCCTTCGCGGTCGCCGGGCAGCAGCAGCCAGAGATCCTGCACGGCGGGACCCATGCGGCTGTCGTCGAAGTCGACGAAATGCGGACCCGCGTCGGTCCAGAGCACGTTGCTCGGATGGCAGTCGCCATGCAGACGCAACTGGCGCACGTCGCCCGCGCGCTCGAACGCCGCCTCGACGCCTTCGAGCGCGAGTCCGATCGCGGTCTGCCACGCACTGCGCACGTCGGCGGGCACGAAGTCGTGCTCGATCAGCCAGTCGCGCGGCTCGTAGCCATAGCTTTGAATGTCGATCGACGGCCGCGCGCGATACGGCTGCGTCGCGCCCACGGCGTGAATCCGTCCGATGAATCGGCCGATCCATTCGAGCACGTCGCTGCGGTCGAGTTCGGGCGCGCGGCCACCGCGCCGCTCGAACAGCGCGAAGCGGAAACCCTCGAATTCATGCAGCGAACGGCCCTCCAGCACGCGCGCGGGCACGGCCGGAATCTCGCGCGCGGCGAGGTCGGCCACGAAGGCGTGTTCTTCGAGAATCGCTTCGTCGCTCCAGCGCTCGGGCCGATAGAACTTCGCCACCAGCGGCTGCACGTCCTCGACGCCGACCTGATAGACGCGGTTTTCGTAGCTGTTGAGCGCGAGCATGCGGCCATCGGTACGCTCGCCCGCGGGCATCAGCACGCTGTCGACGGCGTCGAGCACGCACTCGGGCGTCAGGCGCGCGTACGGCGCGGGCTGCGCGCCGGCGTGTGCCGATTCTGCCGATTGCGGGTCGTCGGAGGGGAAGGAGGTATCGTCGTTCATCCCCGCATTGTGCATCGTGCGGGGCGCGGCGGCGAGCCGCAAACGCGGGATTTGACGCGCGCCGAAAGCGGATCGCAAGCCGACCCGGATTGCCGTGGCCGCGCGCGCCGTGTGCGGCGCGCAGCCTCGCAGTCAAACGTTAAACCGGGCGCTCAGGCAGGCAGCGGGGACGAGCCCCGCTTCGAGGAAGGACGTGTGCAGCGTGGACGGCGTGAACAGCGTGGAGAGCGGACGCGAGCAGGCGCAGGCAGGCGCAAGCCGCCCCGCGAGGCTCAATGCACCTTCGCGCCGGCGGGCATGACGTGCTCGCCCGTGTCGATCAGGTCTTCGAGAAAAAAGGGCTCGGTATTGAGCTCTTTCGACGCGCCGGGCTCGCCGGTGTACCACGTGACCATGGCCATGTCGCCGAGAATACGTTGCACGATGCCGCGTGCCCCGTTAGGCACGGCGATATGGACGGTGCGGACGATAGAACCGATTTGCATGATGTTTCCCCGTTCCCATTGCCGGCTTTCTCGCAGGAAAAGCCGGTCAGTGTACTGACAAAAACCGCTGCGCACACCACCAGGTTGCGCATGCATCCAACCTGCTCCGGCGGCCCGCTTGCACCCACCGGTTTCCCCATTGTTGCCTGTTTGGGCACGCCCGCAAAGCAAAAAAATAGGGGGGCCGAACAATGGCGAAGCCCGTCAAAGACAGGCATGCTGGTCATTTCGCACTACTTTCGCACGCCGCGCGTGTTCGTGCAGCGTCGAATACAGCGCATTCCATGGCGCTGTTCGGCCAATCCAGCGCGCGCCGCGCGAACGGCCGTTGCGTCGCCAACGCATCGATCCGACACGTCGATCCAGCACGATTCGCGCGTGAATCAGGCGCCAATCGAGCGCGAATCATTCATCAATCCGCGCCACTTACGAAACGCTGACTGTACCAGATGGTGAATCCGCGCCTGTCTTTTCGCCTTTCCGGCACGGCGTTGCGCGCCATCGCGCGGCCGTCGGCGACGCGCACGAATGAAGCAACCCCTGCACACGGGCGCGCTCAGGCGCTATAGTCCAGTCCCAAGGAGACAAACGGCGCGCCGCCCGGCGAGCCGCCACCGAGCACCCCGATAGCGATCGGATCAATCGGATAAACATCCGCCGCCCGAAACGCCACGGCGCGGCGCATCGCCCCAGAGCGAAGGAATCGCCGTTCCATGTGGATCGTCCGGCTCGCACTCAAGCGCCCGTATACGTTCGTCGTGCTCGCATTGCTGCTGCTGATCGTCGGACCTCTGACGATCGTGCGCACGCCCACGGACATCTTCCCGAATATCGACATCCCCGTGCTCTCGGTCATCTGGACCTACACGGGCCTGCCCGCCGACGAGATGTCGCGGCGCATCGCACTCAACTACGAGCGCGGTCTCTCGGTGGCCGTCAACGACATCGAGCACACCGAATCGACTTCGCTCAACGGCATCGCGGTCGTGAAGATCTTCTTCCAGCCGCACGCGAACGTGCAGGAAGCGCTCGCCGAAGTGACCGCGCTCTCGCAGACGCAATTGCGCCAGCTGCCGCCCGGCATCACGCCGCCGTCGATCCTGCGCTACAACGCCTCGACCGTGCCGATCCTGCGGCTCTCGCTGTCTTCCGCGCAGCTCACCGAGCAGGAGCTGTTCGACTACGGCAACAACTTCCTGAAGACCCAGCTCGCCACCGTGCCCGGCGCGAGCGCGCCGCTGCCGTATGGCGGCAAGCAGCGGCAGATCATGGTCGACATCGACCAGCGCGAATTGCAGCAGCACAATCTCTCGCCGATGGACGTGGTCAGCGCGATCAGCACGCAGAACCTGATCCTGCCGTCGGGCACCGCGAAGATCGGCGCGACCGAGTATTCGGTGCTGATGAATGCGAGTCCCGATACCCTCGCCGGTCTCAATGACATTCCCGTGAAAACCACGGCGAACGGCACGATTTATCTGCGCGACGTGGCGCACGTGCGCGACGGCTTCGTGCCGCAGACCAACATCGTGCGCGTGGACGGCCAGCGCGCCGCGCTGCTCACGATCAACAAGAGCGGCAACACGTCGACGCTCGATATCGTCGACCGTATCAAGGCGATGATGCCGCAGCTGCGCAACCTCGTGCCGCCGTCGCTGAACATCGATCCGGTCGCGGACCAGTCGCTGTTCGTGCGCGCCTCGATTACGGGCGTGCTGCGCGAGGCGCTGATCGCCGCCGCGCTCACCGCGCTGATGATCCTGCTGTTTCTCGGCAACTGGCGCGCGACGCTGATCATCGCCGTGTCGATTCCGCTCTCGATGATCACCTCGATCATCGCGCTCGCGGCGCTCGGCGAAACCATCAACATCATGACGCTCGGCGGCCTCGCGCTCGCGGTCGGCATTCTCGTGGACGACGCCACGGTCGCGATCGAAAACATCAGCCAGCAGCTCGAACAGGGCAAGACGCTCGAACAGGCGATTCTCGACGGCGCGCATCAGATCGCGATTCCCACGCTGGTGTCGACGCTCTCGATCTGCATCGTGTTCGTGCCGATGTTCCTGCTCACGGGCGTCGCGCACTATCTGTTCATTCCGCTCGCGGAAGCCGTGGTATTCGCGATGCTCGCCTCGTATTTCTTCTCGCGCACGCTGGTGCCGACGCTCGCGAAATACCTGCTGCGCCAGCATCACAAGAGCGAGGACTTTCATCGCGAAGGCACGCGCAATCCGTTCATGCGCGTGCACCTCGCGTTCGAGCGCGGCTTCGAGCGCACGCGCGTGCACTATCGCGCGTTTCTTGCGGCGCGCGTCGCGCGTCCGGTGAGCTTCGTCACGCTCTTTCTCGTCTGCTGCGGCGCCTCGCTGCTGCTGATGCCGTTTCTCGGCCGCGACTTCTTTCCGCAAGTCGACGCGGGCACCATCGCGCTGCATCTGCGCGCGAAGACCGGCATGCGCGTGGAGGAAACCGCGGTGCTCACCGATCGCGTCGACGCGCGCATTCGCGCACTGATTCCGCCGCGCGAGCTGCATTCGATCATCGACAACATCGGGCTGCCGGTGTCGGGCATCAATCTCTCGTACAGCAACACGGGCACCATCGGCACCTCGGACGCCGACGTGCTGATCTCGCTGAACGAAGACCATCGCCCGACCGCCGACTACGTGCGCGAACTGCGCCGCGCGCTCAACGACGAATTCCCCGGCGTGCAGTTCGCGTTTCTGCCCGCCGATATCGTGAGCCAGACGCTGAACTTCGGCATGCCCGCGCCGATCGACGTGCAGATCACGGGCCGCGACGCCACGGCCAACCGCGCCTTCGCCGCGCGCCTGCTCGCGAAACTGCGCAGCGTGCCCGGTCTCGCCGATGCGCGCATCCAGCAGCCCGCCGACCTGCCGCGCATCTTCATCGACGTGGACCGCACGCGCGCGCAACAGGCGGGCTTCACGCAGAAGGACGTGGCGAGCGATCTGCTCATCACGCTCTCGGGCAGCCAGCAGACCACGCCCACGTTCTGGCTCAATCCGATGAACGGCGTGAGCTACAACGTGGTCACGGAAGCGCCGCAATACACGATCGATTCGCTACAGTCGCTCGCCAACATTCCGCTCACCGCGAACGGCCGCAGCAATATTCTCGGCGCGCTCGCGAGCATGCGGCGCGAGTCCGGCGAGGCCGTGGTCTCGCACTACAACGCGCAGACCGCGATCGACATTTACGGCAGCGCCGACGGCCGCGATCTCGGCGCGGTCTCCGACGACATCCGCAAGATCATCGACGACGCGCGCGCCGATCTGCCCAAGGGATCGGCCATCGTGCTGCGCGGCCAGGTGCAGACGATGAACGATTCGTTCTCCGGACTATTCGGCGGACTCGTGTTCGCGATCGTGCTCGTCTATCTGCTGATCGTGGTGAATTTCCAGTCGTGGCTCGATCCGTTCATCATCATCACGGCGCTGCCGGGCGCGCTCGCGGGCATCGTCTGGATGCTGTTCCTCACGCACACCACGCTGTCCATTCCCGCGCTCACGGGCGCGATCATGTGCATCGGCATCGCCACGGCGAACTCGATTCTCGTCATCAGCTTCGCGCGCGAACAGTTGCGCGAGCATGGCGACGCCGCGCGCGCCGCCATCGAAGCGGGCTACACGCGCTTTCGTCCCGTGCTGATGACCGCGCTCGCGATGGTGATCGGCATGGTGCCGATGGCGCTCGGGCTCGGCGAAGGCGGCGAGCAGAACGCGCCGCTCGGACGCGCCGTGATCGGCGGCCTGCTCGTGGGCACGCTCGCCACGCTGGTGTTCGTGCCCGTGGTGTTTTCGCTCGTCTATCGCCAGCTCGGCGCACGTCGCCAACGCGCCATCGAACACGTCGTACCGAAACCATGATGACCTCATCCCTTCTCTCTTTCACGCGGATCGACCATGCACGCTGAAGCGCCGCCTCCCGATTCCCGCGAACCTGGCGAAACTCGCCGCGCGCGGCGCTGGCCGTTCGCGCTTGCGGTGCTCGTCGTGATCGCGCTCGCGGCGCAAGGCATCTGGTCGCGACATAGCGCGCACGCGGCGCTCGAAAAAGACGCGCAACGGGCCAGCGTGCTCAGCGTGCAGGTGGTCTCGCCGCAGCGTTCGGCGCACGCGCTCGACCTCGTGCTGCCCGGCAACGTGCAGGCCTTTCTCGACACGCCGATCTACGCGCGCACCAACGGCTATCTGCGCAAGTGGACCGCCGATATCGGCGCACACGTGAAGGCGGGCCAGCTGCTCGCGGAAATCGACGCGCCCGAAGTCGACGATCAATTGCGCGCCGCGCGCGCCGATCTCGCGAACGCCGAAGCGAACTACGCGCTCGCGAAAACCACGGCCGACCGCTGGACGCAGATGCTGCAAAACCGCTCGGTCTCGAAGCAGGAAACCGACGAGAAAGTCGGCGACATGCTCGCGAAGAAAGCCACGCTCGATGCGGCGCGTTTCAACGTGTCGCGGCTCACGCAGTTGCAGTCGTATCAGCGCGTGACGTCGCCGTTCGACGGCATCGTCACGGCGCGCAACGTGGACGTCGGCGCGCTGATCGACGCGGGCAGTTCGGGCGGTCCGCAGAAGGAGCTTTTTCACGTGGCGCAGGCCGACCGGCTGCGCGTCTACGCAAACGTGCCGCAAGCCTACGCACAGCAGATCAAGCCCGGCGCGCACGCGTATCTGACGCTCAACGAAACGCAGGGCGCGCGCTATCCGGGCGTGATCGCGCGCACGGCGGGCGCGGTCGATCCGCAGCAGCGCACGATGCTCGTCGAAGTCGACGTGAACAATGCCAGCGGCGCGCTGCTGCCCGGCGCCTACGCGCAGGTGCATTTCGCGCTCGACGGCGAGGCGACGCCGCTCACGCTGCCCGGCAACGCGTTTCTGTTCCGCCCGCACGGCGTGATGGTCGCGACCGTCGACGCGAACGCGCGCGTGAAGCTCGTGAAAGTCACGCTCGGCACCGACTTCGGCACGCGCGTGGCGGTCGCCGACGGGCTCGATGCGCAGGCGCGCGTGATCGTCAATCCGCAGGATTCGATCGTCGACGGGACGCCCGTGCGGATCGTCGCGCCGAAGGCGAACACCAAGCCAGCCCAACCCGCCGGTTCGGAGGCGGAAGGATCATGACGCGGCGCGTGTTCAATCTCGCGGCGCGCGCCGCGTCCATGGCCGCGTGGATGGTTCCGCTGAGCGCGCTCGTCGCGGGCTGCAAGGTCGGCCCCGACTACGTGCGCCCGACGGCGGACGTTGCTGCTACGTATAAGGAAGTCGACGCCACAGAACTCGACAACACCGGCTGGACGCCCGCCCAGCCCGCCGACGCCGCGTCGCGCGGCGCGTGGTGGCAGATTTACGGCGACGCCCAGCTCGACGCGCTGGAAACGCGCGTCGGCGAAGCCAATCAGAACGTGCAGGCCGCGCAGGCGCGCTTTCGCGCGGCGCGCGCGAACGTCGCGCAGCAGCGCTCCAGCTTCTTTCCGGTCGTGACGGCCGGCGCCGGTTTTTCGCGCACGCGCACTTCGGAAAACCTCGCCTACACCTCGAAGGCCGGGCGCACGATCAACGACTACAGCGTGGGCCTCGACGCCACCTGGGAACCCGACGTCTGGGGACGCGTGGCGCGCAGCGTCGAAAGCGCGCGCGCCAACGCGCAGGCGAGCGCCGCCGACATGCAGGCCGTGCTGCTCTCGATGCAGGCCGAACTCGCAACCGATTACTTCGAACTACGAGGCATCGACCGCGAGCGCCGCCTGCTTGACGACACGCTCGCTGCCTATCGCGAGTCGCTCGCGCTCACGCAGCATCGCTACGACGGCGGCATCGCCACCGACGCCGACGTCGGCCAGGCGCAGACGCAGTTGCAGACCACCGAAGCGCAGGCGATCGATCTCGGCGTGCAGCGCGCGCAGCTCGAACACGCCATCGCGATTCTCGTCGGGCAGCCGCCTTCCACGTTCACGCTCGCCGCGCTGCCCGGCGCGCCGCTGTCGGCGCAGCCGTTCGCGTCGCCGCCTGGCGTGCCGTCGACGCTGCTGGAGCGCCGCCCCGACATCGCCGCCGCCGAGCGCCGCGTGGCCGCCGCCAACGCGCAGGTGGGCGTGGCCACGGCCGCGTTCTTCCCGAGCCTGATGCTCGCGGTCACAGGCGGCCTGGAGGCGACCAACTACAGCCAGTGGCTCGTCGCGCCCGCGCGCTTCTGGTCGCTCGGCCCGGCGCTCGCGGGCACGCTGCTCGACTTCGGCGGACGCGAGGCGGTGCGCAACGAGGCGCGCGCGCAGTACGACGCCAGCGTCGCGCAGTATCGGCAAACCGTGCTCGACGCGTTCGGCCAGGTCGAGGACAACCTCGCGGCGCTGCGCGTGCTCGAACAGGAAGCGGTGGCGCAGGACCGCGCCGTGGATGCCGCGAAGCGCACGCTCGCAATCGTCGAGGATCGCTACAAGAACGGCGCGATCACGTATCTCGATGTGGTGGTGGCGCAAACCACGGCACTCTCGAACGAGCGCGAGGCGGTGACGATCGCGCGTCGGCGGCTCGCGGCGAGCGTCGCGCTCGTGAAAGCGCTGGGCGGCGGCTGGAACGCGGTGGCGCTGGCTTCGGTCGATGGCGCAACGCCCGCGTCCGCTTCGGTTGCCCACGCAACGACAGACGCAACGGCGCACGCAACGACGAACGCCGCCCCGCCCGCTGTTTCGCACGACTGACGCTTTCGCAAAGCGCACCGCGCGCCGCGCGCCGCGCACTGCAAATCGGCGCGGCACGGATCGTGCAACAGGCGTATCGTTGCGCCTTTGCCATTTTCCGCAGGAGTTCCAGTCGTGACCGCATCACCGGGCGCCGACCGCAAGACCGCGCCCAGCAGCGCCTCCGCCGCTTCTCCCAGCGCGACCCTTCCCTATATCGAGCGCGGCACGCCCGCCTTCTGGCGCGCGAGCCTCGCGCTGCTGTTCGCGGGCTACGCCACGTTCTCGCTGCTCTACTGCGTGCAGCCGCTGCTGCCCGCGTTTTCGCAGACCTTCGGCGTGAGCCCGGCGCAAAGCAGCCTCTCGCTGTCGTTTTCCACGGCCGCGCTCGCGGGCGCGATCTTCGTCGCGGGCTTCTTCTCCGAAGGCTGGAGCCGACGCACCATGATGACGGCCTCGCTGACGGCCTCGTCGCTGCTGACGCTCGCCGTCGCGTTCGTGCCCCACTGGCAGACGCTGCTCGTGCTGCGCACGCTCGAAGGCATCGCGCTCGGCGGCGTGCCCGCGGTCGCGATGGCCTGGCTCGCCGAGGAAATGCACCCGGAGGGCCTCGGCCTCTCGATGGGCCTCTATGTGGGCGGCACCGCCATCGGCGGCATGGCCGGACGTGTGATCACCGGCATCTGCACCGACCTGTTCGGCTGGCGCGTGGCCGTGGCCGTGATCGGCGTGCTGGGGCTCTGCTCGATGTTCGCGTTCCGCTCGCTGCTGCCGCCGTCGCGCCATTTCGTGCCCAAGCGCGGGCTCGGCTTCTCGCATCACCGCGCGGCGCTCATGCGCCACTTCGGACGGCCCGGCCTGCCCGTGCTGTTCGTGATGGGTTTCGTGCTGATGGGCAGCTTCGTCACGCTCTACAACTACATCGGCTACCGGCTGATCGCGCCGCCGTACAGCATGAGCCAGGCGGCCATCGGCGCAATCTTTCTCGTCTATCTGACCGGCGTGGTGGCCTCGCCGTGGTCGGGCCGCATGGCCGACACCTTCGGACGCGGACGTGTGCTGATCGCGAGCCTCGCGCTGATGCTCGCGGGCGTCGTGCTGACGATGTTCACGCCGCTGTACGCCATCGCCGCGGGCATCGCATGCCTGACGATCGGCTTCTTCGCGGGCCACGCAGTGGCGAGCGGCTGGGTCGGCCGCCTCGCGCGCGAAGCGAAGGGCCAGGCCGCGGCACTCTACTTGCTCGCCTATTACCTGGGTTCGAGCATCATGGGTTCGGTGGGCGGCCACTTCTGGGCCGGCTGGGGCTGGGGCGGCGTCGCGAGTCTGGTCGCCGTGCTGCTCGTGGCAGGTCTGGCGCTGGCGTGCGTGCTGCGCGCACGGGAACGCGACGGAGCGGCGTGATCGCTCAAATGCGGCGTTTCAGGTGGCGCCTCGGTGGCGTTTTAAGCGGTATTTGAAGCACCCCGCATCGATTCGAAAGCTGTTCGTAACCTGAAGGCGCTGCGTGCACGCGCCGCACGGCGTGGGCCGCGACGCCGCCAAGTCCCGCCACGCGGGCCTGCGCGGCTGTGCGGCGGCGCACACGCGGCTCGCTCGCGAGGCGTCCGGTTTGCAAGCCTCACCTATACTCGATTCAGGCCCGCAGCCGCAGCGCCGCACACCGTGCGATAGAAGAAACCTCGATTGAACGCGCCGCGCCCTGCCGCCCCACGAAAAAAGGAGACGAGCATGCAAGGATATTTCACGATCGGCGATTTCGTGATGATCATCCCGATGGCCCTCGCCGGCGCGCTCTTTCTCGGCGCCTTGCCCTGCGCGACCGAATTCCGGCACAACACCTTGCGCGTGATCGGCGCGCTGATCGGCGCAATGGTCGCGGTCGCGCTGGTCGAAACGCTGCCTGTGCTGATGTAGCGCATCGCAGCGATCCAGGCGGTGCGGGACGCGCGGGCTTTTGGGGGTTCCGCGTGTTTCGCGTGCTTGTTGAGCGTGCCTGATGGCGCTTGAGTACGCTTGAGTACGCTTGAGTGCGCTTGAGTGCGTTCAGGCGCGCTCAGGTGCATTGCGCCGCGCCTTCGCGTGCGTGCCGATGACGCGCGCGCCGCGCGTTTTCAGCGCGCACCGCCCGCACCGACTCCCGGCTGCAATCCCTTGAGCTGACGCAGCGCCGCGCGCCAGTACGGCTCGCGCGTCTGCGCGCGCGCGGCGTCGCCGTGATCGTCGACATCGGCATATTCGGCGTTAGCGAGCACCGGCAGCGCAACCCACGGCAGCGTCGGATGCAGATGATGTTGCCGATGCAGATGATGGTTCATCAGCAACACGCCGATCACGCGCGGCACCCGAAAGTCGCGCGAGCGCCCCGGCTCGTCGAGCGCGACGCCGTAATGCGGCAGGTTATCGGCGAGCGAGAGCCACAGGCCGCGCGCGAACATCGCTGCCACGAGCACCGGCCACGCCTTCCCGTACAGCGCGAACGCGCACGCATACAGCGCCAGCGAACCGAGCCAGTCGCGCCGCGCGCGACGACGCTTCTGCGGATCGGTCGCGTGATTCACGAAGAGACGCTGCACCTGCACGTCCTCGGCGCTCGCGCTTTCTCCGGGCGTGCCCACGCCGCGCGCGACCAGCGCGTGCGCGAGACGCACCGGCACGAACGCGAGCAGCGGCACGAGCAGTTCGCCCACATACAGCCCGCCGAGCAGCCGCACGTACCACGCGAGGCGGCGCAGCCAGCGCGGGCCGCGCGCATCGTCGACATCGGGACGATCGAAGGCCTCGCGCGTGAAGCGGTGATGCATCAGGTGTCCGAAACGCACGGCGTCGAACGGCATCGCCATGCCGATCGCCAGCAGCCGCGCGACGATCTCGTTGGCGCGCCGCGAGCGCAGCAATTGCCCGTGGATGCCTTCGTGAATCAAGCCCCAGTGGATCGGCGTGGCGAGCACGACCGGCACGAGCGTCGCCATCAGCGCGAAGGACGGCCCGCCCGCCGCGCGCAGCAGCAGCGGCAAACCGAACAGTTGATACGCGAGCGCGAGCGTGGCGGCGGCGATGAGCGCGGCGTTGGCGCGCAGATCGGGCGCACGCCGCGTGGCCGTCCGGGCGGACGCGCGCGGCGCGGTGGAAGGCTTGACGGCGGGCGGTACACCAGGTGGTACATCGCGTTGAACAGCAGGCGGCGCAGCAGGCAACTCGCCCAGGGTGCGCACGGCGCTCGTCGACTCCATCGGCAATCCTCAGTGCAAAGACTGCCGCGACGTTAGCAGCGCTCCATGACAGTCCCAGGACGCGCGGCCTTCAGCGCCGCAAGCCTCGTCACCGCGCATTACAGCGCTCGCGTGACATCACCGGTGCCGAATAAAAAACGCCTCGCAGAAAGCGAGGCGCGAGGGTGCTGCGTCAAGCGCCCGCGAAGCAGGCGCGCACGATCAGATGTGCTGATCGGTCGACGGCTTTTCCCACAGATTCACGCCGCCTTCGGTCGCGTAGCGATCGATCTCGGCCAGTTCCTCCGCCGAGAATTCGAGGTTCTTCAGTGCGGCGACGTTCTCGCGCACCTGCTCCGCGCGGCTCGCGCCGATCAGCGCCGAGGTCACGCGGCCGCCGCGCAGCGTCCACGCGATCGCCATCTGCGCGAGGCTCTGGCCACGGCGCTGCGCGAGATCGTTGAGCTTGCGCACGTGCTCGATGTTCTGCCCGCTCAGGTGCTCGCTCTTGAGCGAGCCGCCGCCCGGACGGTTCACGCGCGCGTCTTCCGGCACGCCGTTCAGATACTTGTTCGTGAGCAGGCCCTGCGCGAGCGGCGTGAACGCGATGCTGCCGGTGCCGATGTCTTCGAGCGTGTCGAGCAGGTCGTGCTCGATCCAGCGGTTGAGCAGGTTGTACGAGGGCTGATGGATCAGCAGCGGCACCTTGTATTCGGCCAGCAGCTTCGCCATTTCACGCGTCTTCTGCGCCGAATACGACGAGATGCCCACATAGAGCGCCTTGCCCTGCTGCACGGCCGTGGCGAGCGCGCCGGCGGTTTCTTCGAGCGGCGTTTCCACGTCGAAACGATGCGAATAGAAGATGTCGACGTAATCGAGGCCCATGCGCTGCAGGCTCTGGTCGAGGCTCGCGAGCACGTACTTGCGCGAGCCGCCGCCCTGGCCGTACGGACCCGGCCACATGTCCCAGCCAGCCTTCGACGAGATCAGCAGCTCGTCGCGGTACGGGCGGAAATCGTCCTTGAAAATGCGGCCGAAATTGGTTTCGGCGCTGCCGTACGGCGGGCCGTAGTTGTTTGCCAGGTCGAAGTGCGTGATGCCGAGGTCGAAGGCCGTGCGCAGGATGTCACGCTGCGTCGAAATCGGCGTGGTGTCGCCGAAGTTGTGCCACAGGCCGAGCGAGAGCGCCGGCAGCTTGAGTCCAGACTTGCCGCAAAAGCGGTATTGCATCTCCGAATAGCGTTCAGCAGCTGCTTCGTAGGCCATCGTTTGAATCCTCGACGAGAACAGGTTTTCAGGAAGTCCAGCGGCGGCGCTAGATGGGCGCGAACGCCGCTCCAGCAGCGGTTTGCGCCCCGCTCGACACACCGCGCGGGCTGCCATGTTAGCCAATCCGCGCGATGCGTGCAGAGGCCCATCATGTGGGATGCGAACATGGACGCCGCCGCGCGGCTCGCCTACACTGCGGCGTCCGTCCAACCCCCGGGAGGTCTCTTATGATGAAAGCGGTTTCGTTCGCGCTGATCGCCTGCGGCGTGGTGCTGCTGTACTTCGGCGGCCAGTCGTTTCACTCGTTCTCGAACGACGTTTCGCGCCTCGTGACGGGCGCGCCCACCGACCGCACGATGACGCTGATCATAGCCGGCGTGGCCGCGACCATTGCGGGCATCAGCGGTCTCGCGCTCAGCGGACGCCGCCGCTAGGCGCTGTTGCCAGGCGCTGTTGCCAGGCGCTGTTGCCAGGCGCTGTTGCCAGGCGCTGTTGCCAGGCGCTGTTGCCAGGCGCTGTTGCCAGGCGCTGCTGCACCACGGGCGCGATGCGTGATGCGCGCCATGCACGCGCCCGTTTCTTATCGCCGGCTTCGCAACGTCAAACCAGCTTCACCTCGGGCTTCGACGCCGAACGCGAACCCGGCAGCGGCACGTTGCTCGCGCCGTGATACGTGTAGACGAGCGAAAACTTCACGTCCTCGCTCTGATTCTGGCCCGCCGAATGCAGCGTGTTGCAGTGGAAGAACACCACGTCGCCCTTTTGCAGCGTAGGCGAGATGGCCTGCTCGATCCACGCCTGATTCTCGGGCACGTCGGAACGGAAGAACTTCGCGGCATCGAAACTCGACGACGTGAACGGCGCCGTATGCGAGCCCGGCACGAACCACAGCCCGCCGTTCTCGACCGTTTCCGGCCCGAGCGCGAGCCACACGGAAACGAGATCGTCGCGCTCGAACGACCAGTAGCGCACGTCGCGATGCCAGCCCGTGAGGCTGCCGTACGCGGGATGCTTGGTCATCATGCAGTTGTGATGCACACGCGAGAGCACCGGCTCCTCGCCGAAATAGAGCTCCATCCAGCCCGCGATCTCGGGCGACGTGGCCCACGCGGCGAATTGCGGATGACGCCCGTAAGCGTCGAGCAGACGCCGCACCGTATGGCCGCCCGGCGCGTCCTTCGAGTCCGGCGCGCCCGGATAGCGCAGGTCGGCTTCGAATTCGACGGGCGCCTGCGCCGCCTTCAACTGCTCCTGCGCGATGCGCTTGAGTTCGTCGCAACGCTCGGGCGCGACGAGGCCCGGCACGATCACGAAGCCGCGCTCGCGCAGCGCCTGCACCTGTTCTTTCTTTGAGTGAACTGACATGAGACTTCCGTTATTCGAGGCCTGCGAAGGCTGCGCACCGAAGCGGCTCCGATGACGCGCGACGTGCGCAGCGGCGGCGCCGCGAGGCCTGCTGGCCCCAGCGCGCGCCGATCGTTCGATTGTAAAGCGTGCGGGCTTGCGCGGAGGCAAGCGTTAGCCATCTGGATGATGTGAGTGCGCACGAAATCCCGCTCACGCGTCGAACAAACGTCGAACAAACGGCGGATAAACGGCGGATAAACGGCGGACAAGCGCGGAGCACGCCGATGGCGCACACGCACCGCGATGGCGAGAAAGGGCGCGATGACATGCCTCTTTCTTGAGCACACGCGGGTATTAACCGACTTTCTGGCGTCACGATTCGCGTGTAGTCTGCGCGCATGCAGTTTCATCGCACTTCACCTCCAATGCGCGGACGGACCGCCAGCCAGGCCTTGCCCAGCAAGGCGCTCGCCTCTCCCGGCCGATCCCGGCGCTCATCTTTACGCCCTGCGCACGCCCCGCGTTGCGCCGCGCGAATTCCGCTATCGTGACTCCCTCGCAAACAGGCACGTTTGGTGCTCGAAGCATCATGTCGCGCGAGGCGCAAACCGAACCTGATTCCACACACACCATGGATACCCTTTTCGATACCCGCCGTATGACTCGCGCCGCGCTGAAGGCAGCGCGCCCCCGCCGCCACGTCGTGCGCGCGCTGCGCCATCACGCCGCGCGCACGCGCGCGCTCGCCCAGCATGTGCGCGAAGCGCGGCCCGTCGACGGCATGCGCGCCTGGTTCCACGCGTTCTTCTCGGTGCTGCGTCAGCGCGCCGGTTCGCGCCACTTCTCGCTGCGCACGCTGCTCTATCGTCCGAACACGACGCTGCGCACGCTCGCCGCGCCCTCGACCGTCCACACGGCGCGCAACACGCGCCGGCCGCGCCGCATGGGCGCGAGCAGCGAGGGCTGGTTCGGCTTCGCGATGCGCTGAAATCCGCGCTCGATCCGCGCTAAAAACAAAAAACCCCGCACAGGCGCGAGCCCTGCGGGGTTTTTCATGTGCGTCCGACGCCGCTGGCGCGGCATCGAACGACGGCGTGCTTACGCCAGCGCGACGACCGGTTCCGTGCCGGCCGCTTCGGCCAGCGCGAGCGCCTTGTCGGTGGCTTCCCACGAGAATTCCGGCTCTTCGCGGCCAAAGTGGCCGTAAGCAGCGGTCTTTTCGTAGATCGGACGCAGCAGGTCGAGCATCTGGATGATGCCCTTCGGACGCAGGTCGAAGTGTTCGCGCACGAGCTTCGTGATAGTCGCGTCCGAGACCTTGCCGGTGCCGAACGTGTTGACCATGACCGAGGTCGGCTCGGCCACGCCGATCGCGTACGAAACCTGGATCAGGCAGCGCGACGCGAGGCCGGCGGCCACGATGTTCTTCGCGACGTAACGGCCGGCGTAGGCCGCCGAGCGGTCGACCTTCGACGGATCCTTGCCCGAGAACGCGCCGCCGCCGTGCGGAGCCGCGCCGCCGTACGTGTCGACGATGATCTTGCGGCCCGTGAGACCGCAGTCGCCTTGCGGGCCACCGATCACGAAACGGCCGGTCGGGTTCACGAGGAACTTGATGTCGCCCTTGATCAGGTCGGCCGGCAGCACCGGCTTGATGACTTCTTCGATCACGGCTTCGCGCAGCGTGCCGAGGTCGATGTCCGGCGAATGCTGCGTGGACAGCACGACCGTGTCGATCGCGTGCGGCTTGCCGTCGACGTAGCGCACGGTAACCTGCGACTTCGCGTCCGGGCGCAGCCAGGGCAGACGGCCGTCGCGGCGCAGGTTCGACTGGCGCTCGACCAGGCGGTGCGAAAGGTGGATCGGCAGGGGCATCAGCTCGGGCGTTTCGTCGCACGCATAGCCGAACATCAGGCCCTGGTCGCCTGCACCTTGATCGAGGTTGTTGTCGTGCGCGCGGTCCACGCCTTGAGCGATGTCCGGCGACTGCTTGTCGTAGGCGACGAGCACCGCGCAACCGCGGTAGTCGATGCCGTAGTCGGTGTTGTCGTAGCCGATGCGCTTGATCGTGTCGCGCGCGACCTGGATGTAATCGACGTTGGCCGTCGTGGTGATTTCACCGGCGAGCACGACGAGACCCGTGTTGCAGAGCGTTTCCGCTGCAACGCGCGAGTATTTGTCCTGCGTGAGGATGGCGTCGAGGATCGCGTCCGAGATCTGGTCGGCGACCTTGTCCGGATGGCCTTCCGAAACGGATTCGGAGGTGAAGAAATAGTCGTTTGCCACGTGTAAGGCTCCTTGTAGCTGGTGACGGTGGTACTCACGTTGCCAGCTTCGGGCCTCGAAGCGGCGACGCTTTAGCGGATTACCTGACCGGTGGGCCTGCAGATCGGTCGATTGAACGATGTGCGGCAAACCGGCTTCGCCCCGCAAGTTGTCAGTTAACTCGGCGAAGCCCGTATTATAGCGACTTCCCTAATTTGTCGCAGAGTCGCCGCGCGTGTTGTCAATCGCCTTCTCCAGTTCGTTCATTTCACTCATGGGAGCCGCATCATGCTCGGCAAGCTAGGCTCCCGTTTCGCCATCGGTCTGCTCAAACTGTTCGCGATCCTGCCCTATGGTTTCGTCGCGCGTCTCGGCGACGGCCTCGGCTGGCTGCTTTATCAGATCCCGAGCCGCCGCAAGCGCGTCGTGCACACCAACCTGCGCCTGTGCTTCCCCGAATGGAGCGACGAAAAGCGCGAGGACGTGGCCGGCAAGCATTTCCGCCAGGCCATCCGCAGCTATATGGAGCGCAGCGTCCAGTGGTTCGGCTCGGCGAAGAAGCTCGAAAAGCTCATCCAGCTCGACAGCGAAGTCGATCTCACCGATCCCGACCTGCCGCCCACGCTGTTCCTCGGCCTGCATTTCGTCGGCATCGAGGCGGGTTCGATGTTCCTCAACTACTCGCTGCATCGCCCCTGCGGCTCGCTGTATCAGCCGTTCTCGAACCCCGAATTCGAGGCCGCCGCGAAGGCCGGCCGCAGCCGCTTCGGCGCCGAAATGGTGAGCCGCGCGGACAGCGCGCGCGCCGTGCTGCGCTGGCTGCGCGACAGGAAACCCGTGATGCTCGGCGCCGACATGGACTACGGCATGCGCAACTCGACCTTCGTGCCCTTCTTCGGCGTGCCCGCGTGCACGCTCACGGCGGTCGGGCGTCTCGCGAAAGTGGGCCATGCGCAGGTCGTGCCGTTCATCGGCGAGGTGCTGCCCAATTACAAAGGTTATCGGCTGAAAATCTTCAAACCTTGGGACAATTACCCCACGGGTAACGACGAAGAAGACGCGCGCCGCATGAACGCCTTCCTCGAGGAGCAGATTCCGCGCATTCCCGAGCAGTATTACTGGGTCCACAAGCGCTTCAAGACGCGGCCGGACGGCGAACCGAGTGTGTACTAAGAGGCGATCGACAGCACGATACTTGCGACGAAAAATCGCCGTAAATAGTTAGCGTCGCTGAAGATTTATTTCCGACGTCGAATGCGATGAAGAGTTACGTCGAAAATTTCGACGTAACTCTTCAGGACCATTAGCCAATGTTGCGCCGCGAAGCAAGCGATGCAACCGTAACGCTCAAACTGCCTGTTTGTGCATTAAGCGTCACTTGTCGCCAGTCCGCGATTCTTGCCTCGATACCTGGGATATCCGGCCCAAACATGCCCACTTGTACTACTTTGCAACCCGCCGTTAAAGCACTTTCAATCCCAGCAGCGGCGTCCTCAAATACAAGACATTCTTGCGGGTGCATTTGCAATCTCCGTGCAGCATTTAGATAAGGTTCTGGAGACGGTTTGCCTTGAACAACACTCTCTGACGAGATAAGAATCTTTGGTAGCGGCAAGTTGCAAAAATTCATTCGATGCAACGCGACCTTTCGACTAGCCGATGTCACGAGCGCCCAAGGACTTCCGCCTAACCCGCTCAAAAAATCCGATGCACCGATTACACTGCATATTGATTTCGAGTACTTGATTTCCAGATTATCAAGTCGCTGAATCTCATTTATCGGATCGAGATGAGGTGCCACTTTTTCAATAACATCTCGAGAACGGACACCGTGGCAAATCTTCAGAACGTCCTGCAGATTGATATTATGAAATTCGCACCAAAGACGCCAAACAAGCTCAACATCATCTATTGACTGGATTAAGGTGCCATCCATATCCAGAAGAATCGATTTCGCATTAATTGAAATCACCTCTCCCCTCCCGAATTTACCCCCATATTCAATAAACCTCCCTTTACACCCCAATACATCCTCACAAACAGAAGATCAAATATCATTTTTCCATAATTAACCGACGTTTTTATAAAGCGCCAATTCTCCCGCGTATCCTGCCAATTTATCGAGATTTGACCAATTTTTCTCCGAAAAATTTTGGCGAGATACAAAATTTCCGCATCAAATGCATAACCATTAAGACGCTGATTTGCAAATATTTCCTTCGCGACCTCACATTTAAATATTTTGAACGGGCACTGCGTATCGAGAATAGAAGAATCAAATAATTTATTGTACAATTTCAAAAATACTCGACTTCCAACCGAACGATACGAATTTGCGCGAATAGAGTTTAAGGAATATCGCTCCCCGATTATCATATCGACGGCGTTATCACGCATCCGCTTGTAGGCCACAAGAAAATCATCAACGCCAACGGGAAAATCAATATCGGAATAAAATATGAAATTTCCACTAGCAAGGTCTACACCACGCCTTACGCTATAACCTTTGCCGAAATTCCCTCCATTGGAAATCAAAGTCACGCCTTCGTCCATCCCGCGGATCTCGCGCATCTGAATATCATAATAATCATTCACAGAACAATCATTAACAATTATCAATTGCACGTCGCAATGCCGTCTTATTTCATTTATTTTTCTAATTGTCGACAGCATTACCGCAGAGCTTTCGTTATAGCGGGGAAGAATGATGGAAATGTCCGCGCCTTTCTTGCGAAATTGATTCATCGAAAACCTTTTTATGATAAAAATTTCAGATTCCCAATAATTTTCTTCCAATTTCTGATAATTTTATTTCAGAAGTATCCTGCGACTTCTCTTTCATAACTGGAAATGGTTTTCCGGTTATCGAAGTGGTTGGCAGTCCACATCTGTAAGCCTCAATACGATCACGTCGCTCACGAGCACTAATATCTCGCTCAGGAAACATAGTGAAGTACTGCGCGAGCCTAGGCTTTTTTGACCGATTTGGGCGATTACCATGAGGCAACGCACCATGAAAAATAACAAAGTCACCCGCCCGGAGATTAATATTTTTTATTTCCATTCCCGTCACATCGGGAAATCGAGAATTGTAATCAGGCGGTTGCCTGGATAGCCAATCATCGATAATTAAATGGAAACCTGGTACGCATTGAAACCCTCCCGCATCACCATTATCGTCGCTTAAACAAAGGAGACCTTGTGGCTTGAAAACCGATGGGCGTTTCGCGACCTCGAAATCCCAATGAACAAACCCCTCATAAACCCAATTATCGGTGACCGGAGGGTTTAAATTAACACGATCAACGCTAACCAATAAATCATCATCTGAAAATAATTCCCGATAAATCTGATAAATAAGCTCGTTTTGCCTGTTATCCCAAAGAGTTTGGTGATGATAAAACGGTATCCGCCCCATTTTGTCTATCCCGGAACGATTGCGAATTAGAGGGTCATACCAAGTATCCGCACGAAGTGGATCCATTTCCAGGAATTCAAATATTGCATCAACAGTGCGCCCTACCTGCTCCATTGGTACAACCTTAGGCAAAACTATGTAACCGTCTTCATTCCAGCTTCTAAGATAATTTTTCACACTTCCTCACATTCAAAAAATTAATAAACAAATAATTGAAAACTCGCGGTTACACGCGATGTCTTCGTAGAACTTCAATTAATTTTTCTGCACAAAAGACAATATGTTCTTCATTCCAGCTAGGATGCAGATAAAGGCTAATTGTGCGGGGAAGAAGCGAACGGGCGACCTCACATACCACATCCCGATAATTAACCGAATCGGGAGAGGTATACTCTTCAGAATGAAACGGAAAATTAACGCTTCCGAACCCCCTAAGTTCCCGAAATGCCTTTTCTCCATAGGCCTCCGGCCACTGTATCTTGAACGCGGGTGCACCTGCGATCTTCAAATCACGCAAAATATCTTCGGCGATGCAGTCTAAGTTTTCGAGATTTAAAATAATTGGATATAACCAGTAAGCATTTTCTCTATCGCCACTATCAAACGGGAGCTTACTAATCTCAGGAATGGCCGCCAACATAGTGTCGTAGATATGAGCAAACTTCCTTCGACGCACCATATTCCAGCCATCGAAGCGCTTTAACTCATTAATTCCGATAATTGATTGAATCTCAGTCATGCGATAGTTAAAGCCCACCCTGTTGTGTACATGCCACGACACCTCTTCGAGGGCTAAGAGATCAAATTTCCTGCGCACATCGAAACCATGATCGCGAAAAGCGCGACATTCCCAACCCAAATCACTATCGCTGGTTATTACCATGCCGCCCTCGCCACCCGTCGTGAAATGCTTTCCCTGACAGAAGCTGAATGTTCCAACATCACCGATTGTCCCGACTGCCCTCCCCTTATATTTCCCTCCCAAACATTGGGCAGCATCTTCAATTACCTTCAAATTAAATTTCCGTGCGATGTCTAAAATGGGATCCATATCGCACACCACACCATACAAATGGACCACGATAATCGCTTTAGTGCGGCCGCTTATCAGCGACCTTATCTTCGAAGGATCAATTGTGTGATCGTCTGTTGTGTCACAAAATACTGGAATTGCACCAGCCTGCAGCACCGCAAATGACGTCGCAATGAATGTATATGAGGGGACAATCACCTCATCCCCTGGACCAATATTCAATGCCCCCAAAGCAATATGTACTGCTGACGTGCCTGAGTTACAGGCTATCGCCATTTCAGACCCCGCCCAACTGGCGAAGTTTTCTTCAAACTCCATTCCTCGGCTGCCAGTCCAATAATTCACTTTTCCAGATAGCAAAGGTTGTTGAATATCCCCCAAGGTTTGCTCTGCAAAGCACGGCCAATTCGGAAATTTCATTTTATTCACCAATTTATTAATTTAGGAAAACTAACTGAATGGGGCTACAAATATCTTTATTTGGCGACAATCCACCGCCATCTAACAAAGATACGCGTTTATCATGTCGAAATAATCGATGCACCGAGCTCAGAGAAACGCCATAACAAGCTAGCAAAGTCCATCAACACTCCGACACCAGGGGATCCTCCAAGCGGGATTTAAGAATTATCTTGTATTCGAGTACTTCAATATGACCTCATAGCACGTCGCCCGCCCCACATAAATCAACAACATTTCGTCACAAATCAACCTGAGATATTAATATCTCGCCCCAAAGTTAATCCCCAAACCCCTCAGACCACATCTTCTAACGAAGTTAAAATTCGACTGAGCTTGGCAAATCCAATGGGAAACTTGCTGTTGAGGGCAAGGAGTACAATCGAGACGCGAAGGAGGCCGTCACCCTCCCGATCGCCTACGACTCGGACCTCTAAAGCATGTATGATCCGCGGTCGGGTCCCGCTCGCAGATCGCGTGACGGATTAGTGGGACATTGGTATCAGCGTCTACTCATCGAGTACAGGTCAAACGATGGCCTGCAATATCTTGAAACTCAAATTCACCAAGATGCACGGCGCGGGCAACGACTTCGTCGTGCTCGACGGCTACACCGAAGACCTCGCGCTCACGCCCGAGCGCGTGCGCGCGCTGGCCGACCGCCACTTCGGCGTGGGCGCCGATCAGCTGCTGCTGGTCGAAAAGCCGACGATCGACGGCGTCGACTTCCGCTATCGCATCTTCAATTGCGACGGCGGCGAGGTCGAGCATTGCGGCAACGGCGCGCGCTGCTTCGTGAAATTCGTGCGTGATCGCCGGCTCACGAGCGCGGACAGCATCCGCGTGCAGGTGCAGAACGGCGTCCTCACGCTCGTCATGCAGCCGAACGGTGAAGTCGTGGTCGACATGAGCAGCCCGATCTTCGAACCGGCGCGCGTGCCCTTCGACGCGAGCGGTCTCGACGGCCGTCGCGAAGGCAACGACACGCTCTGGCCGATCGACGTGAACGGCCAGACGCGCTGGATCTCCGCGGTGTCGATGGGCAATCCGCACGCGGTGCAGGTGGTCGAGAACGTCGAAGCGTATCCGGTGCTCGCCGAAGGTCCGCTCGTCGAAACGCATCCGCGCTTCCCGAACAAGGTCAACGCCGGCTTCATGGAAATCGTGTCGCGCAACGAAGTGCGTCTGCGCGTGTTCGAGCGCGGCGCGGGCGAGACGCTCGCGTGTGGCACGGGCGCGTGCGCGGCAGTGGCGGCGGGCATTCGCCGCGGCCTGCTCGACTCGCCCGTGAAGGTCCACACGCACGGCGGCACGCTCACGATCGACTGGAACGGCGCGCGCGACGAAAGCTCGGCGCTCTTTATGGCCGGTCCGGCCACGACCGTCTTCGAAGGCGAAATCGAGCTGACCGTCTGAGTCGGCGCGAGTTTGCCCGAACCCGCGCGCGCCCGATCGACTTCGTTTGAGGCGCAGCGGGAACACGCATCACTCATCAGCAGTAACCACGCAGCAACACCGCAGCATCGCATCACGCATGGCGCGCCGCCGCGCGCCGCTTCTTCACCGAAAGCGCCTACAACATGAACGATCGCGAAGTCGCCGACTATCTGCTCGCCCACCCTGATTTCTTCGTCGAGCACGCCGAGTTGCTGGCGACGATCAAGCTCGGCAATCCGCACGGCAAGGCCGCCGTGTCGCTGCAAGAGCGCCAGATGGAAATGCTGCGCGAAAAGAACAAGCATCTCGAACTGCGTCTGGCCGAGCTGCTGCGCTACGGCCACGAGAACGACAGCATCGCCGCGCGATTCGTGCGCTGGACCTCGCAGGTCGTCGCCGAGCGCGATCCGCACGCGCTGCCGCGCACGATCGCCGGGCAACTGCGTGCCGAATTCGACGTGCCGCTCGCGGCGCTGCGCGTCTGGGACGTCGCCGACGCCTACGCGCAAGCGAGCTTCGCGAAGCACACGGGCGAGGAAGTGCGCCTCTTCGCCAACAGCCTCGACGTGCCGTACTGCGGCGCGAACACCGGCTTCGAAGCCGCGCAATGGCTCGCCGCCGCGCCCGGCGCGGAAGGCGAGGAGCAGCCGCCGCAGTCGGTCGCGATCGTCGCGCTGCGCCGCCGCGCGAACGAAGAAGAGGACGATCCGAGCGGCGACGCCTTCGGCCTGATCGTGATGGGTTCGCCCGATCCGCGCCGCTTCCACGACGGCATGGCGACCGATTTCCTGCGCCAGATCGGCACGCTCGCAAGCTCGGCGCTCTCGCGCCTGCTGCCGCACTGACGCGGCCGCGCTGCAACCGCACCGCAACCGCACTGAAGCCGTGAACGCGTCCGATCCGATCGCCGACTACCTCGCCGAGCTAGAGCACGTGCGCCGCCTGTCGGCACACACGCTGCGCGCCTACGCGCACGAACTCGACGAGCTGAAGAAGCTCGCCAACGGCCGGCCGCTCGAACGCGTCGAAGCCGCCGAGGTGCGCGGCGCAGTTGCGCGCGCGCACGCGGGCGGGCTCGCGGCGCGCTCGATCGCGCATCGGCTGTCGGCGTGGCGCGCGTTCTACCGCTGGTACGCGGGACGCGTCGACCTCGACGCGAATCCCGTGGCGGCCGTGCGCGCGCCCAAGCGCGCGAAGACGCTGCCGAAGGCGCTCTCCGTCGACGACGCCACGCGCCTCATGGAAGCGCCGCCGCCCGCCAGCACCGGCGCGGACAGCATCGAAGCGCTGCGCGATCACGCGATGCTCGAACTGTTCTACTCGTCGGGCCTGCGCCTCGCGGAACTGGTCGGGCTCGACGTGCGCTATATCCGCCGCGACGGCTACGAGTCGGCGAGCTGGTTCAAGCGCGACGCCGCCGAAGTCGAAGTGCACGGCAAGGGCAACCGCCATCGCATCGTGCCGGTGGGCAGCAAGGCGCTCGCCGCGCTCGACGCCTGGCTCGCGGTGCGCGATTCGTGGATCAAGCACGACGACGCGCCGCTCTTTATCTCCGTGCGCGGCAACCGCATGGCGCCCGGCGTGGTGCGCGAGCGCGTCAAGCGCGCGGCGCTCGCGGCGGGCATTCCGGCGAACGTCCATCCGCACGTGCTGCGGCACTCGTTCGCCACGCACCTGCTGCAATCGAGCGGCGATCTGCGCGCGGTGCAGGAACTGCTGGGCCATGCGAGCATTTCGGCCACACAGGTCTACACGTCGCTCGATTTCCAGCATCTCGCCAAGGTCTACGACACCGCCCATCCACGCGCGAAAAAGCGGGACTAGGCGGCGATTGGCACCTCCGGCTCGGCCGGTCCAGAAACTCCGGCGCGCGCGTGATCCTCAACGACCACGCGGCGCGCCCGCAAGCGGCAGGCGCAACGCCCGCCGCCGCATCACCTTTAGCGAAGCCATCATGAATATCGTCACCCTCAAGCCGTCGAAAGAAAAATCCCTGCTGCGCCGCCATCCGTGGGTCTACGCGAACGCGATCGAGCGCGTCGAAGGCAAGCCCGCGTCCGGCGCCACGGTGATCGTGCGCGCCCACGACGGCCGCTTCCTCGCGCGCGCCGCCTACAGCCCGCATTCGCAGATCCGCGCGCGCGTCTGGAGCTTCGACGAAAACGAACCCATCGATCACGCGTTCTTCAAGCGCCGCGTGCAGCGCGCGCTCGCCCATCGTCAGGCGATGGTGCGCGACACCGGCGCCGTGCGCCTGATCTTCGGCGAGGCCGACGGCCTGCCCGGCCTGATCGTCGACTGGTACACCGAAGATGTCGCGCAGAACGCGCGCGGCCAGCTCGTCTGCCAGTTCATGGCGGCCGGCGTCGAGGCGTGGAAGGACGCCATCGTCAACGCGCTGACCTCGGTCACCGGCTGCCCGAATGTCTACGAGCGCTCGGACGTCTCGATCCGCGACAAGGAAGGGCTCGAACAGATCACCGGCCTGCTCGCCGGCGACGAACCGCCCGAGACGATCATTGCGAGCGAGAACGGCGTGCGCTATCACGTCGACGTGCGCAACGGCCACAAGACCGGCTTCTACGTCGATCAGCGCGACAACCGCGCGCTCGTGCAGACCTGGGCGCAAGACCGCGACGTGCTCAACTGCTTCTGCTACACGGGCGGCTTCTCGCTCGCGGCGATGAAGGGCGGCGCGAAGCGCGTGGTGTCGATCGACTCGTCGGGCGAGGCGCTGAACACGGCGCAAAAGAACGTGCAGGCCAACGGCTTCGACGCCGACCGCGCGACCTGGCTCGACGCCGACGCCTTCAAGACGCTGCGCCGACTGCACGAGGAAGGCGAGCGCTTCGACCTCGTGGTGCTCGATCCGCCCAAGTTCGCGGCGTCGCGCGAGCACGTGGACCGCGCCGCGCGCGCCTACAAGGACATCAATCTGACCGGTTTCAAGCTGCTGCGTCCGGGCGGCCTGCTGTTCACGTACTCGTGCTCGGGCGCGATCGACGCGGAGCTGTTCCAGAAGATCGTCGCGGGCGCGGCCGCCGATGCGAAGGTCGATGCGCGCATCGTCAAGCGCCTCGGCGCGGGCGTCGATCATCCGCTGCTCACGGCGTTCCCGGAAGGCGAGTATCTGAAGGGTCTGCTGTTGCAAATCGCCTGAGGCGGCCTTATCTGCGCTTGAGTTCGCGAGCGGCGCTTAGCGGCGCTTTAATGGCAGCCTCGATGCGGTTTCGACCCCGATTCGAAGCCGCGCCAGCGCCCTCGCCGCAGATATGTTTCAATAGATAGTTATGTTGTAACACCGCGAGACTCCGGCACGCGGGCGTCCGCGCGGCGCCGCGCCCACACGAGACACTTACCAGGCAAAAAGCATGGCAAACAGCATGATTCCCGTCACGATCCTGACCGGCTTCCTCGGCAGCGGCAAGACCACGCTGCTCAAGCGCATCCTCGGCGAAAACCACGGCATGAAGATCGCCGTGATCGAGAACGAGTTCGGCGAAGAGAATATCGACAACGAAATTCTCGTGCAGGACAGCAACGAGCAGATCATCCAGATGAGCAACGGCTGCATCTGCTGCACGATCCGCGGCGACCTCTCGCGCGTACTCGCCGACCTCGCGCAGCAAAAGCGCGACGGCAAGCTCGACTTCGAGCGCGTTGTGATCGAGACCACGGGCCTCGCGAATCCGGGTCCGGTCGCGCAGACCTTCTTCATGGATAACGAGATCGCCGACGAATTCCTGCTCGACGCGATCATCACGCTGGTCGACGCCAAGCACGGCAACAAGCAGCTCGACGAGCACGAAGTGGTGCAGCGCCAGGTCGGTTTCGCCGATCGCCTGTTCATCACGAAGGCCGACCTCGTCGATGAGAAGGAAGTCGCCGACCTGCGTCACCGCGTGCTGCACATGAACCCGAAGGCGCAGGTGCGCCAGGTGAATTTCGGCGAAACCGACATCAAGGAAGTGTTCGATCTGCGTGGCTTCAACCTGAACGCCAAGCTCGAAATCGACCCGGACTTCCTCGCCGAAGACGAGCACGACCACGCGCACGATCATCACGATCACGGCGACCACGCCGATTGCGATCACGATCACGGCAAGTGCACGCACGAAGGCCACGACCACGGCCATCACAACCATCACCACGCGCATCACGACGACAAGATCAAGTCGTTCGTCTACCGCAGCGACAAGCCGTTCGATCCGAACCGCCTCGAAGACTTCCTCGGCGGCATCCTGCAGATCTACGGCGAGCGCCTGCTGCGCTACAAGGGCGTGCTCTACATGAAGGGCGTGGACCGCAAGGTGGTGTTCCAGGGCGTGCACCAGATGATGGGCAGCGACCTCGCGGCCAAGTGGCTGCCGATCGAGAAGAAGACCAGCAAGATGGTGTTCATCGGCATCGAACTGCCGCAGGATCTGATCACCGACGGCCTCGACGCCTGTCTCGTGAAGTAAGCACGGACTCCGGCACGGCGTTTTCGTCGTGCGCGCCGCATCACGCCCGGCTTCGCGCCGGGCGTTTTTGTTTGCGCGCGCCACGATCGCGGTTTTGAAACACGCCTTGAGGCCCACGTCGAAACTGGCCCGAAGCTGGCACAAAACTGGCGCGCAACGGACTAAAACCGACTCGAAGCACACGAAAAGCGGCGCACAACGGCCTTAAAGCCGCCTTTCTCGCGACGATTCACGCATAAGGCGTCAAATAACGTACCCGACCATCGCTTTTTCACGATTGGCGCGTTATATTTTCTGGATATCGAGCGCAGACGAAAGCCGCCGACGCAGGGATTTCCCGCTTACAGCGCGAGTTTGCGGTTCGGTTACAATACGGCCCCACTGGAATACAGGGCGCCACCCGGACATGGCCTGACAGGCTATCCCGGAAAAACGCGCCTCCCCGGCCGCGCATCGCGTCGCAGCGCGCAGCCGGTACGAAATATGCCTCAGGAGCATCTGAAGAACGGTTTCCAGAGGAGTTCGGCCCCGCAGCGGCGCTAAGGCGTCACCGACAATGCATCGTCCGTGCCCGCCGGCGCGCAGTTTGGCGCGCAATCAGCGCGCGCAATCGTGGTGTCAGCCACTGCGGGCAACACCCAAGTGCAGGCAAGATGTGCCAGTTTTGCCTCACTCATTGAAGAAGCAAGCCAGATGACGACGAAACGACTCTTGACCGAAGCCGAAATCCTGAAGATGAGCGACAAGGATTACATGAACGAGGATCAGCTCGCCTTCTTCAAGAACCGGCTCGAACAGCTGCAGGCGGAAATCCTCCGCAATGCGGGCCAGACCACCGAGAATCTGCGCGAAACCGTGATCGTTCCCGATCCGGCCGACCGCGCGACGATCGAAGAAGAGCACGCGCTCGAACTGCGCACGCGCGACCGCGAGCGCAAGCTGCTGAAGAAGGTGCAGCAGTCGCTCGCGCGCATCGACTCCGGCGACTACGGCTGGTGCGAGGAAACGGGCGAGCCGATCGGCATCCCGCGTCTGCTCGCGCGCCCGACCGCCACGCTCTCGCTCGAAGCGCAAGAGCGCCGCGAACTGCGCCAGAAGCTGTTCGGCGACTGATTGGCCGCCGGCGCCGCCTCGCGGCGCGTGCCGATCGACTGCCTTCTTTCGAAGCGCACGGAGTCCCGTGCGCTTTTTCATTTGCTCCCCCCTTTCTCTCCTCTGCCCCGCGTGTGCGCACCGCCGCAAACGCCGTCGCGGCTTTTCTGCGCTGTCAGACCTTGAACTGCCCGCCGCCGCCCTAAACTTCTACCGACACGCCCGCTCGCGCGCCTCGCGCCGCGTACGGCGCGTAACCGGATCCGCAGGCGCGGCGCGCATGCCGCCGCGCGAAGTCCACGCAACACGCTGGCATCAACGGTAAAAAGGAACGCACATGGAGCAATATCACGGCACGACCATCGTATCCGTGCGACGCGGCGACAAGGTCGCCCTCGGCGGCGACGGTCAGGTCACCCTCGGCAACATCGTCATGAAGGGTGGCGCGAAGAAGGTCCGGCGCATCTACGGCGGCAAGGTGATGGTCGGCTTCGCCGGCGGCACCGCCGACGCGTTCTCGCTGCTCGACCGCTTCGAAGCCAAGCTCGAAAAGCATCAGGGCAATCTCACCCGCGCGGCCGTCGAACTCGCGAAAGACTGGCGCACCGACCGCATGTTGCGCCGTCTCGAAGCGATGCTGATCGCCGCCGACGCCACCACCACGCTCGTCATCACCGGTAACGGCGACGTGCTCGATCCCGAAGAAGGCATCTGCGCGATCGGTTCGGGCGGCGCGTATGCGCAGGCCGCGGCCCGCGCGCTCGTGCTGAACACCGACCTCTCGCCGCGCGAGATCGTCGAAAAGTCGCTCGAAATCGCGGGCGACATGTGTATCTACACGAATCACAACCGCGTGATCGAGACGATCGAGTAAGCGTACCCAGACCGAACCGACGAGAAGGAATCAGGATGAGCACCATGACCCCCGCCGAGATCGTCTCGGAACTCGACAAGCACATCATCGGCCAGGCGAAAGCGAAGAAGGCCGTGGCCGTCGCGCTGCGCAACCGCTGGCGCCGCCAGCAGGTCGCCGACCCGCTGCGCCAGGAAATCACGCCGAAGAACATTCTCATGATCGGGCCGACGGGCGTCGGCAAGACCGAAATCGCGCGCCGTCTGGCGAAGCTCGCCGACGCGCCCTTCATCAAGATCGAAGCCACCAAGTTCACCGAAGTGGGCTATGTGGGCCGCGACGTCGACAGCATCGTGCGCGATCTGATCGAAATCGCCGTCAAGCAGACCCGCGAAACGGAAATGCGCAAGGTGCGCAGCAAGGCCACCGATCAGGCCGAAGACCGCATTCTCGACATCCTGCTGCCGGGCGCGCGCCCGGTCGGCTTCGGTACGTCCGACGCGGCGGCCCCGGCCGAAGGCGGCGACAATGCCACGCGCCAGACCTTCCGCAAGCGCCTGCGCGAAGGCCAGCTCGACGACAAGGAAATCGAACTCGACGTTGAGATGCCGCAAGCCGGCATGGACATCATGGGGCCGCCGGGCATGGAAGACATGACCGAGCAGATCCGCTCGATGTTCGCCAATCTGGGCGGCGGCAAGAAAACGCGCCGCAAGGTGAAGGTCAAGGAAGCGCTCAAGCTGATCACCGACGAAGAAGCGGCCAAGATGCTCAATGACGAAGAGGTCAAGCAGAAGGCCGTGCAGAACGTCGAGCAGAACGGCATCGTGTTCCTCGACGAAATCGACAAGATCGCGTCGCGCAACAACGAAGGCAGCGGTGGCGGCGAAGTCTCGCGCCAGGGCGTGCAGCGCGATCTGCTGCCGCTCGTGGAAGGCACCACCATCAACACGAAGTACGGGATGATCAAGACCGATCACATCCTGTTCATCGCGAGCGGGGCGTTCCATCTGTCGAAGCCGAGCGATCTGATCCCCGAACTGCAAGGCCGTTTCCCGATCCGCGTGGAACTCGAATCGCTCTCCGTGAAGGACTTCGAAGCGATTCTGGTCTCGACCGACGCGAGCCTCGTCAAGCAGTATCAGGCGCTGCTCGCGACCGAAGACGTGCAGCTCGATTTCGCGGAAGACGGCATTCGCCGCCTCGCGGAAATCGCCTACTCGGTCAACGAGAAGACCGAGAATATCGGCGCGCGCCGCCTTTACACGGTCATCGAAAAGCTGCTGGAAGACGTGTCGTTCGCGGCCGGCAACCATGCGGGCCAGAGCGTGACGATCGACGCCGCGTATGTCGACAAGGCGCTCGGCGAAGTCGCGCAGGATGAAGATCTGTCGCGCTACGTGCTGTAACGGCCGCGCGCCTCGCCAACAAAAAAAGCCCTGCAATGCAGGGCTTTTTTCATGGCGGCGGCGTTACTGCTTGACCGGGCGCTTCGCGAGCTTGCGCTGCAACGTGCGGCGGTGCATGTTGAGCGCGCGCGCCGTGGCGGAGATGTTGCCGCCGTGCTCGGCCAGCACGCGCTGGATGTGCTCCCATTCGAGACGCGCGACCGACAGCGGCGTGGGATGCTCGATGGCCGCTTCGGCTTGCAGCGCGCTCGCGTCGCTTTGCAGTGCCGACAGAATCATTTCGACGTTCGCGGGCTTGGCCAGATAGTTGTCCGCGCCGTCCTTCACCGCCTGCACCGCCGTGGCGATGCTCGCGTAGCCCGTGAGCACGAGCATGCGCGCGTCGGGCTGCAGGTCGCGCAGCGGTGCGATCAGCGAGAGACCCGAGTCGTTGCCCAGATGCAGGTCGACGGTGATCTGCGAGAACTTCTGCTGGTTGGCGAAACGCACCGCCTCGTCGGCGTTGTGCGCCTGCTGGACCTGATAGCCGCGCCGCGTGAGGCCTCGCGCCAGGATGTCGGAGAAGACTTCGTCGTCGTCGATCACCAGAAAATTCATATCGCTCATGCCACTTTCTCCGTGTTGTTTAGGCCGCGTCGGGCCGGGCCGGCCCCTCGCCTGATTCAATATCCGAACCCTTGGCCGCCGCGCCATCGCGCGAGCCCGCAGCCTGGTCCGTCTCGCCCGGCGATGCCGGCGCCTGTGCCTGGTCGCCCGTTTTCACGGGCACCCGGAGCACCGCACGCGTCCCGCGCGCCTTGCGCGCGCGCGTGCCGCCGCCCACCGCGGCCGCAGCATGTGCTGCGACTGCTCCACTGCTCCCTTCGGCTGCGCCGCCTTCGGACGCCGCGCCGCCCGCCGCCGCGTCGGTCAGTTCGATCGAACCGCCCAGCCGCGCCGCCGACGAAAACGCCAGATACAGCCCCACGCCGTGGCCGCCCTGGGTGCTCTCCACGGGCGCGGCGCCCAGCGAGGCGCGCAGCGACGCCGGAATGCCCGGCCCCGCGTCGCAGACTTCGAAATCGATGAAGCCCGCCACGCGCGGCGATGGGTACGCGCGCAGCGAAACGAAATCGCGGCTCGCGCGCGCGGCGTTGTCGAGCAAAATGGTGAGGATCTGGCCGACCGCCACGGTGTCTTCGAGGCAGAGGTCCGCAGGCGGCTCGCCGAGCAGTTCGAACTTCACGTGCGGTTGGCGCAGACGCCACTGCTCGACGAACGGATCGAGCCATTCGCCCACGGGCTGACGGCTGCCCGCCGACGACGCACGGCTGCGCAGACGCGCGAGCGCCGAGGTGCAGAGCGTGATCTGCCTGTCGAGCAGTTCGAGGTCGGCGCCGTAGGGCGCGAGGCCCTTGTCCGTGCGCGCGATGTCGCGCAACTCTTCGGTCAGCATGGAAATCGTGGAGAGCGGCGTACCGATCTCGTGCGCAACCGTGGCCGCCTGCACGCCGAGCGCGACCGCGCGTTCGTCGCGCAGGAGGCGCTGCTGGGCGTCGGCGAGCGCGTTCTCGCGCTGGCGCAGCGCTCGCGACATGCGCGCCACGAACCAGACGATGAGCGCCACGCTCACCATGAAGTTCACCCACGTGCCCGCGCGGTAGTAGTCGAACAGGTTCGACGGGTTGTCGAGATTGAGCGGGACGTTGTCGAAACCGAGCAGCACGTAGCAGGCCACCGCGAAGCACGCGAGCCACGCCGTGAGATACCACGGCAGCACGGCCGCCGCGATGGCGAGCGAGGGCAGATAGAGCGAGACAAACGGATTGGTGGTGCCGCCCGAGAGAAACAGCAGCGCCGAGAGCGCGCCGAGGTCGACCCAGATCTGGCCGAACAGTTCGAGATTGGACTCGGGACGATCCTGCGTGACGCGCAGCCAGGTCACGCCGTTGAACGCCACTTCGAGGGCGATCACGAACAGCATGGCAGGCAGCGGCAGTTGCACGCCGAAGAAAAATTGTACGAACGCAATCGTGCAGAGCTGGCCGATGATGGCGAGACTGCGCAGCCAGAACAGATGGCTGAGATTGACGCTAGCACTGACGGTTATTCGATGCATGCTGTCAGTTTACCTGTTCGTACTTGTCCGATTCCTTAACCTGAGCAGCTTTGTTTGAATATTGCTCATAGTCGAATCTGCTCGAAATAGATTTGCCTGAAGCCGCGTTATTCATCTAAGGCCGATAAACCTATGCAAACGGACGCCCACAATTTGCTTCCGCCAATGTGGAATCTCTTTCTCGATTTCGTCGATGCCGCCGCGCGAACGGACCCGGCGCCGGCTGCTGACCGCGAGGCGGAAAACGAAGCGCACGCGCTGTTGACGAAGGCGCGCGCGACCCTGCTCTCACTCGACGACGACGCGCTGATGCGCATCGCGGCCCAGGTGCAGGAACCCGCCAAAGCGCCTGCCGCACTGCGGTTCGCGCTGGCCGCGGCGCGTCTCGCGCCCGCTCGCGTGACGGCGCAATTCGCCGCCGGACTCGCGCTGCAATTCGCCAATCGTCACGCCGATGCCGTCGAACCATACCGCCGCGCGCTGGCAATCGACCCGACGTTTCCAAATCTTCGCAACAATCTTGCAATCTCTTTGATGCTTATCAAATCAGAGAGAGGCGAGGTTGATCGGCTGCTCGAAGATGCCGTCGCGGCCGACCCCGGCAACAGCCGCGCGTGGATCAATCTCGCGTTGCTGCGCCCGACCGACACCGATCTTGCGCGACCTCATGACGCAGCCCGTCGCGCCCTCGCGCTCGCGCCGCACGACCCGCTCGCGATCAACAACTACGCGATGGTGTGCAAGGAAGCGCAAGACTGGGACGAAGCGGAGCGCGCGGCGCGCGCCGCCTGCGAGTATGCGCCCAACGAAGCCTCGTCGCGTTTCAATCTGGCGATCCTGCAGCTCTTGCGCGGCGACTATGCCGAGGGCTGGGCCGGCCACGAACTGCGCTGGCGAGGTTCGCGCGAACTTGCGTCGGGGCGGCCCGCGTTTGCGAAGCCGCAATGGCACGGCGAACCGCTCGCCGGACGCACGCTGCTGCTTTGGGGCGAACAGGGCATGGGCGACCTGCTGCAATTCGCGCGTTACGTGCCGATGCTCGCCGAGCGCGTGCATCGCGAAGGCGGCAAGCTGGTCTGGAATTCGTTTCCGCAAATGGGCGCGCTGCTCTCGCGCAGCTTCGCCGGCCAGGTCGATCTCTATTGCTCGGGCGGCCCGGTCGAAGCGCTGCCGCCGCACGACTGCGAAGTGTCGCTGCTGAGCCTGCCGTTCCTCTTCGATACCCGCGACGACACCCTTCCCGGCCCGACCGGCTATCTCACGGCCGACCCGGCGCGCGCCGCGTACTGGCGCGAGCGGCTCGCGGCCGACGCCGGTCCGCGTCGACTGAAGGTCGGCCTCGCGTGGACCGGCAGCCTCACGCATCAGCGCAATCCGTATCGGCGCGTCGGGCTCGAACGTTTCGCGCAGGCGTTCGCGGGCATGGCGTCCGACGTCGCGTTCTACTCGCTGCAGCCGGGCGCGCAAGCCGATGTCGAGGCGGCGCGCGCGGCGGGCTTCGCCATCGCCGACTACAGCGCCGAATGGCCGAACTTCGACGAAACCGCAGCCTTCGTCGACGGGCTGGATCTGGTGATTTCGGTGTGCACGTCGGCGGCGCATCTGGCGGGCGCGCTCGGCAAGCGCGCGTGGGTGCTGCTCGACGTGAATCCGCATTGGGTCTGGCAGCTCGATCGCCGTGACAGCCCGTGGTATCCGAACACCACGTTGTATCGGCAGAAGCAGTTCCGCGACTGGACGCCGGTACTCGACGCGGTGAGCGCCGATCTGGCGGCGCTCGCGCGCGAATCTCGCGAGGCGGCCGGCGCGTAAGGGGCAAGCGCGACGCTCAGCGGCGATTCAGCCGTCCTGCGGCCCGCCAGCCGGCACATGGCCCGTCGCGACGGCAGCGGCGAGGCATTCGGGGCACAGACAGCGGCCGCGCGGATCGAGCTGGCTCGCCGGCAGCGCGGGCATCGACTTGCACCAGCAGTCGAACGGCTCGGCGTGGCGGCCGCAGTCGAAGCGGCTGCCGCAGCGCGGGCAGCGGACGCTGCGCGTCGCATCGCGAAGTTCGGCTGATTTCACATCCGATTTCGCGTCCGAAGTTGCGCCCCGGGCCGCGCCCTGCTTGGCGGCGTGGGGCTTGGAGGCGGTCATGGCGCGCTCCTCGTGAGCCGGCGTCGGCGGTAAGGAAATGATGCCACAGTGCGGCGCGGCGCCGGGCGGTGTTCCTGCGCGTTGGATGCAGACAACGCCGCACGCGTCCGCGCTCGCCTATTTTCATCTGCACGCTACCGCGCAATCGCCGAAACGCAGGATATTTCACCAATAATCCCTGCGAAATCAGTATATCTTTCCCGATTTCCCGCCCCAGCCATCGACTACGCCGCACCGCCGCGCACCCTCGCGAAAACCCTGCCGCAAACCCTGTTGCGCCGCGCCAGTCCTGTACAATTCGGCCTGTTTGACCCGCGCGGCCGGTTTCGCCGGATCCTTCCCGCGCTTTCCGTCTCGTTTTTGTCCCGTTTTCTGTCCAGTCTCCGCCGCCATGTCCGAGCCCATCGACCTCACGCAGATCGCGCCCACCCTGAAAGCCGAAATCCTGGCTGAAGCGCTGCCCTATATCCGTCAGTACCACGGTAAGACCGTGGTCATCAAATACGGCGGCAACGCCATGACCGAGGAGCGGCTCAAGCAAGGCTTCGCGCGCGACGTGATCCTGCTGAAGCTCGTGGGCATCAACCCGGTCATCGTGCACGGCGGCGGCCCGCAGATCGACACGGCGCTCAAGAAGATCGGCAAGCAAGGTACCTTCATCCAGGGCATGCGCGTCACGGACGAGGAAACCATGGAAGTCGTCGAGTGGGTGCTCGGCGGCGAGGTGCAGCAGGACATCGTCACGCTGATCAACCATTTCGGCGGCCACGCGGTCGGCCTCACCGGCAAGGACGGCGGCCTGATCCACGCGCGCAAGCTGATGATGCCGGACCGCGACAACCCGGGTCAGTACATCGACATCGGCCAGGTGGGCGAAGTCGAGGCGATCAACCCGGCCGTCGTGAAGGCGCTTCAGGACGACGCGTTTATTCCGGTGATTTCGCCGATTGGTTTCGGTGAGGATGGTCTGTCGTACAACATCAATGCCGACCTCGTGGCCGGCAAGCTTGCGGTCGTGCTCAACGCCGAGAAGCTCGTGATGATGACGAACATCCCCGGCGTGATGGACAAGTCGGGCAATCTGCTGACCGATCTTTCGGCGCGTGAGATCGATGCGCTGTTTGAGGACGGCACGATTTCGGGTGGGATGCTGCCGAAGATTTCGTCGGCGCTCGACGCGGCCAAGAGCGGCGTGCGGTCCGTGCACATCATCGATGGGCGGATCGAGCATTCGGTGCTGCTGGAGATTTTGACCGAACAGCCGTTCGGCACGATGATCCGCTCCCACTAGCCCCCCTCTGCGCAGGCGGCGCTGGACGCGCCGCCTGTGCTGTCTCCCCCCGTTTTGCTTCGATGAACGCCATCCGCACCCGTCGCAGCCCGCCGCGCCGTCGGCCGACGCGCGCCGCGCATCGACCGGTCTGGCTGTTCGACCTCGACAACACGCTCCACGGCGCGTCGCGCGCGGTCTTTCCCGCCATCAACCGCGGCATGACGCAGTACATCATCGACTCGCTCGGCGTGAGCCGCGACGTCGCTAACCATCTGCGCACGAGTTACACGCACCGCTACGGCGCGGCGCTGCTCGGCCTGCTCCGTCATCACGCGATCGACCCGCACGACTTCCTCAAGGTCGTCCATACCTTCGACGATCTGCCCGCCATGCTGCACGCCGAACGCGGCCTCGCACGCATCCTGCGCGCGCTGCCCGGCCGCAAGATCGTGCTGACCAATGGCCCGACCGACTACGCGCACGCGGTGCTCGGCGCGCTCGGCATCGAGCGGATCTTCGAGCGCGTGCTCGCCATCGAACACATGCGCACGCGCGAGCGCTGGCGCGCCAAGCCCGATGCGTCGATGCTGCGCAAGACGCTGCGCGACATCGGCGTCGCCTTCGAGGACGCCATTCTCGTCGAGGACACGCGCGGGCATCTGAAGCGCTACCGGCGCCTCGGCATCCAGACGGTATGGATCACCGGCCATCTGCCCGTCGCGCTCGCGCGGGGCGGACGGCCTCACTATGTCGACCATCGCATTCGTTCGCTAAAATCGCTGGGACGCGGCCTGCGTACTGGGCAACTGCGTGGGCAACTGCGTGGGCAACTGCGCGGGCAGTTGCGCGACGAACCGCGCGGCTGAACGCGCTAACGCACATCAGCACATCAGCACATCACGACCGACGCGCCCGACGGACCACGGGCGCGCCGTGCAGCACGCAGCACACGAATCTGGAGCGAGCGCGGGAGTCGGCACGCATCCAGACGCACAACACACCGCAAGATTCGACGGCCCGGCGGCCTCGCCACGGGCCGCGAGCCGGACTCAGGGGCGACATTCATGCAGCCGACCGAAACGCGTGACGCAGTCGTAGCAGCAGAATCACCGGACTCACCCGATGCACCGCCGCGCCGCGCCAGCCGTCCGAAGCCGGGCGAGCGCCGCGTGCACATTCTCCAGACGCTCGCCTCCATGCTGGAAGCGCCGCGCGGCGAGAAGATCACCACCGCCGCGCTCGCGGCGAAGCTCGGCGTCTCCGAAGCGGCGCTGTATCGCCATTTCGCGAGCAAGGCGCAGATGTACGAAGGGCTGATCGACTTCATCGAGCAGACCCTGTTCGCGCTCGTGAACCAGATCGTCGCGAAGGAGCCGAGCGGCGTGCTCCAGGCCCGCGCCATCGCCTTGATGCTGGTCCAGTTCTCGGCGAAAAACGCGGGCATGACGCGCGTGCTGACCTGCGAGGCGCTGGTGGGCGAGCACGAACGCCTCGCCGAACGCGTGAACCAGATGCTCGACCGCATCGAGGCCACGCTGCGCCAGTGCCTGCGCGTGGGCATCGCCGAACTCGCGGAAAGCGCGGCGGACAACCCCGGCGCAGCGGCGGCGCCAAAGGGTTACGATCCGGCAGTGCGCGCGAATCTGGTGGTGCGCTACGTGATCGGCTGCTGGCACCGTTACGCGCAAAGCGGCTTCACGCGCTCGCCCAGCGAGCACGCCGACGAACAGATTCGCGTGATTCTTCAGTAGCGCGGCCGCGCCCGCCCGTTTCGTCTTTTTTCGTCCTTGTTCGTCCTTTTCGCGGCGAGGCGGGCTTTTCCGGTGTTGTCGGCAGGTCCGGGCGCGTCGTTTCGCCCAGCGCGGCCGTGCGCTTCGCTTCCTTTCGCAAGGAGAAGCACGCATGAACCGACCCGACGTCCGCCCGACTTCCTCCATTCCGCCGATTCCCCCGGCCGCCCTGCCCATCCTCGCGGGACTGTCCGCCCATTGGGGCTGGCTGCTCGCGCGCGGCATCGCCGCCATCGTGTTCGGCGTGCTCGCCTTCATGTGGCCGGGTTTCACCGTCATCACGCTCGCCATCGTCTGGGGCGCCTACGCGATCGTCGACGGCGCCTTCGCGCTGCTCTACGGCGCGCGCGGCGGCGGCACGCGGCGCTGGGCCTACGTCGTGGTCGGCCTGATCGGCGTGATCGCGGGCCTCGTGGCGTTCTTCTGGCCCGGCGAAACGGCCATCGTGCTCGTGATGATCATCGGCTTCTGGGCGCTCGCGGTCGGCATCTTCGAAATCATCTACGCGTTCCAGTACCGCCGCGCGATCGCGCATCCGTGGGCGGTCGGCCTCTCGGGACTGCTGTCGGCGGCCGTGGGCTTCTTCATCGTCATGTTTCCGGGCGCGGGCGCACTCTCGCTGATCTGGGTGATCGCCGCTTACGCCGTCCTCTACGGCATCCTGATGATCGTCGCCGCCTTCGGGCTGCGACGCTGGCGCAATGCGCATCCGCACGGCGTCTGAGCTTGCGTGAGCCCGGCGGCACGCGGGCGGCGGCCTCGCGCGCCGCCGCTCCTGCAGCCGCCCGTCCGCCGCATTGACGCCAGCGTTTTCCGTTATACTCTGCGTTCACTTGCTTCACCCACGCGCCGATTTGCTGACTCGATTGCGGGCGCGTGAACTCCCGGGACATGGGTCCGGCGGAGTTCGATATAAATGCGGCTAAAGAGGTCGTCAGCTGCGCCAACTCTTTCGCACTCCGCGCTCGCCGACACCGTTTAGCCGCCCGAAAAACACAGGCGGAACGAATGGAATCGATCGGCATCGTCGCTCCTCAAACACTGCATTTCGACGAGCCCCTGCAACTGCAGAACGGCACGGCGCTGGCCGGGTACGACCTCGTGGTCGAGACCTACGGCACGCTCAATGCCGCGCGCAGCAACGCGGTGCTCGTCTGTCACGCGCTCAATGCGTCGCATCACGTCGCGGGCGTCTACGCGGACAACCCCAAGGACGTCGGCTGGTGGGACAACATGGTCGGGCCGGGCAAGCCGCTCGACACCAACCGCTTCTTCGTGATCGGCGTGAACAATCTGGGCTCGTGCTTCGGCTCGACCGGCCCGATGAGCATCGATCCCGCCACGGGCAAGCCGTGGGGCGCGAAATTTCCCGTCGTCACCGTGGAAGACTGGGTCGACGCGCAGGCGCGCGTGGCCGATCGCTTCGGCATCGAGAAGTTCGCGGCGGTGATGGGTGGCAGCCTCGGCGGCATGCAGGCGCTGGCCTGGAGCCTGCGCTACCCGGACCGCCTCGGCCACTGTCTGGTGATCGCCTCGACGCCCAAGCTCTCCGCGCAGAACATCGCGTTCAACGAAGTGGCGCGCTCGTCGATCCTCTCCGACCCGGATTTCCACGGCGGCGACTACTACGCGCATAACGTGAAGCCCAGGCGCGGCCTGCGCGTGGCGCGCATGATCGGCCACATCACCTATCTCTCCGACGACGACATGGCCGAGAAATTCGGCCGCGCGCTGCGTCGCGCCGAGGGCGCGCAGAACGAGTACAACTTCAACTTCGACGTGGAGTTCGAAGTGGAGTCGTATCTGCGCTATCAGGGCGACAAGTTCGCCGACTACTTCGACGCCAACACCTATCTGCTGATCACGCGCGCGCTCGATTACTTCGATCCCGCGCGCACCTTCGACGGCGATCTGACCCGCGCGCTCGCGCACACGAAAGCGAAGTACTTCGTGGCGAGCTTCTCGACCGACTGGCGTTTCGCGCCCGCGCGTTCGCGCGAACTCGTGAAGGCGTTGCTCGACCACAAACGTCAGGTGACCTACGCGGAGATCGACGCGCCGCACGGCCACGACGCCTTCCTGCTCGACGACGCGCGCTATCACAACGTCGTGCGCGCCTATTACGAACGCATTGCTGCTGAGGTGGGCGCATGAACCAGAGCGCTTTCGACAGTCTTTCCGCCCGTCCCGACTTTCGCACCATCGCGCGCTGGATCGAGCCTCGTTCGAGCGTGCTCGACCTCGGCTGCGGCGACGGCGCGCTGCTCTCGCTGCTCGGCGAGGAGCTGGAGTGCACGGGCTACGGCATCGAGATCAACGACGCGGGCGTGCTCGCCTCGACGAAGAACGGCATCAACGTGGTCCAGCAGAATCTGGAAGACGGCCTGCGCCTGTTCGAAGACGCGAGTTTTGATTTCGCGATTCTTTCGCAGACGCTGCAGACGATTCACCAGACCGCCGCGATCCTGCGCGAGACCGCGCGCGTGGGCAAGGAGTGCATCGTCTCGTTCCCGAATTTCGGCTACTGGCCGCATCGGCTTTCGGTGCTGCGCGGACGCATGCCGGTCTCGAAGTCACTGCCCTACCAATGGCACAACACGCCGAACGTGCGCGTGCTCACGGTAAAGGATTTCGAGGCGCTCGCGCCCGAAGTCGGCATCGAAATTCTCGATCGCGCCGTGCTGCACGGGGGCCAGACCGTTCGATGGGGTGTGAACTGGCGTGGTAGTCTTGCGGTCTATCGCGTGAAGAAGCGCTGACGCCGGGACCGGCGCCGCGCGTTTCTCGCCGAATCCTTCCCGACACACCCGCGCCGCCGCCCGACGACATGCCGAATCCGCCCCAAGAGGCCACCACTCAGGACGCAAACGAGGCGCGCCACGCGCCCGCAGCGCAACTGCACGAAGCGCACGACGCCCACGAGGCGCACGACGTCGACGCTCACGAGGATCATCCGGGCTGGCGCGCGTACCTGAACCGGCACATGCTGATCTGCGTGTTTCTGGGCTTCACCTCGGGGCTGCCGCTGTTCACGCTCGTCTATCTCGTGCAGGCGTGGCTGCGCTCCGAGGGCGTCAATCTCAAGGAAATCGGCCTCTTCGCGCTGATCCAGTTTCCCTATACGTGGAAATTCGTCTGGGCGCCGCTGATGGACCGCTACGTGCCGCGCCTGCCGGGCTGGAAGCCGGGCCGTCGGCGCGGCTGGATGCTGGTCACGCAGATTCTCGTGGCGGGCGCGATCGCCGCGCTCGGTTTCGTCTCCCCGAAAGACTCGATCTGGACCGTCGCCGCGCTCACCGCGCTGGTCGCGTTCTTCGGCGCGAGCCAGGACATTTCGGTCGACGCCTACCGGCGCGAACTGCTCAAGGACACCGAACAGGGTCTGGGCAACGCGGTCCACGTGAACGCGTACAAGATCGCGGCGCTCGTGCCCGGCTCGCTCGCGCTGATCCTCTCCGATCATCTGCCGTGGAGCACGGTGTTCGTGGTCACGGCCGCGTTCATGATTCCGGGCATGATCCTCTCGCTCGTCGTGACGGAACCCGAGATTCACGGCGCGCCGCCGAAGAATCTGCGCGAAGCCATCGTGCAGCCGTTCGCCGAATTCGTGAACCGCGACGGCCTCGCCGCCGCGCTGTTCGTGCTCGCGTTCATCTTCCTCTACAAGCTCGGCGACACGATGGCGACCACGCTCTCGACGTCGTTCTTTCTCGACATCGGCTATTCGCGCACCGAGATCGGCGTGATCGCCAAGATGACCGCGTTCGGCGCGAGTCTCGCGGGCGGCATTCTCGGCGGCATCGCGCTGGTGAAGATCGGCATCGGGCGCGGCCTGTGGATTTTCGGTTTCCTGCAGATGGTCTCGACGCTCGGCTTCGCGTGGCTCGCGCAGCTCGGGCCGGGCTCGCCCTCGCTCGCGGCGATCTACGACGTGGTGGTCGCGGTGAGCCACGGCGTTGCGCAGGTCACGAGCGTGTTCGGCGCGCATACGCAGCTCACGCTCGATCCGCGCGCGGTGGCGCTCGCGCTCGTCTACGGCTTCGAGACCTTCGCGACCGGGCTCACGCTCGCCGCGTTCACGGCCTATATCGCCAGCACCACCGATCCGCGCTACACCGCCACGCAGTTCGCGCTGTTCACGAGCCTCGCCTCGATTCCGCGCACGCTCGCGTCCGCCGCAAGCGGTTATGTCGTCGCTAAAATTGGCTGGTTCGATTACTTCGTCGTCTGCACGCTGCTCGCCGTACCGGGTATGCTCCTGCTCATTCGTATCGCCCCGTGGAGAAACCGGTCGTGACCCCGCTTCAGCCAGCAGTTTTCGCTTCCCGATCGACGCCATGCCGTCCGGGAGGAAGCGATGCGCGCGGCGCGGCGGATCGACAGCGTCCACACCTTCGCACCGCGCTGCGCGCGCTCGCGCTGACGCTCGCCGCCGCGCTGCAGGCGAGTTTCGGCCAGGCGGCGCACGCCGCGGAGAATCCCGCCGCGAACTCGGCCAGCGCCACGTCCATGCCGGCAGCGGAGCCGAACGCCTCGGCGGGCGCGGCGACCAGCGGCGCATCGGCTGGCGCCAGCGCGGGCAGCGCCGCGCCGAACGTCACATCGGGCAGCGCGCAAAACGGCGCGCCGAACACCGGCCGCGTGGTCCGCTTCGGCAACATCGCGGTGTTCCGCAACCTGATTCCGTCGCCGATGCTCGAAGCGCAGGCCACCGCCGAATACAACGAGATCGTGCGCGGCGCGGCCCATTCGAACCGCCTCTATCCCGATAGCGATCCGCACGTGCAGCACGTGCGCCAGCTCGTCGACAAGCTCGCGCCCTACGCGCTCAAGTGGAGCGACCGCGTCAAATCGTGGAAGTGGGAAGTGGCCGTGGTGCGCTCGCCCGACATCCGCATGTATTGCCTGCCGGGCGGCAAGATCGTCGTGTACGGCGGCCTGCTCGACCGCGTGAAGCTCAACGACAACGAACTCGGCATGCTGCTCGGCCACGAGATCGCGCATGCGGTGCGCGAGCACGTGCGCGAGCGCCTCGGCGAACAGCAGGCCGCGCAGATCGAATCGGGCGCAGTGCCGCAATTGTTCGGTCTCGCGGATCTCGGCATGTTCCCGCTCGGCATCGGCTCGCGGCTCGTCGAGATGCACTATGGCCGCGCCGACGAAACCGAAGCCGACGTGATCGGCAGCGACATCGCCGCGCGCGCGGGCTTCGATCCGCGCGCCGCGCTCACGCTCTGGGACAAGCTCGCGATGGTCACGCGCGCCGATCGCGATCAGGGCTTCATCTACGTGCATCCGTACACGCCCGCGCGGCGCGCCGACATCGCCAAGCGTCTGGCCGACATGATGCCGCTCTACGCCAAGGCCATCGGCAAGCCGCTCGCTGCACTGCCCGATTACGAGGGCATGCCGGCGGTGCAGAAGCGCAAGGTGGTGGCGTCGCCTTGAGCGCGGCGCGCGCTTGATCCGCGTGATCCTCTGCATCTGCAAAACGAAATGGGCGCCGAAGCGCCCATTTTTTTGCCCGCGATTAACGACAATCGCGTAACGACGCGCGCTTACTTCTTCATCTTCCAGTCGTAGTCGATCGTCAGCGGCGCGTGGTCGCTGAACTTGATCTCCTTGAACACCGACACGTCTTTCGCCGTCGCCGCGATGCCCGGCGTGGCGATCTGGTAATCGATACGCCAACCCACGTTCTTCGCGTACGCCTGGCCGCGGTTGCTCCACCACGTGTACTGCTCGGGACGCTGGTCGAGCGTGCGGAACACGTCCACGTAACCCACGTCGTCGAACAGCTGCGTGAGCCACGCGCGTTCTTCGGGCAGGCAGCCGGAGTTCTTCTGGTTGCCCTTCCAGTTCTTGATGTCGATTTCCTTGTGGACGATGTTCACGTCGCCGCATACGACCACTTCGCGCTCGCGGCTGAGTTCGGCCAGATGCGGCATGAACGCGTCCATGAAGCGGTACTTGGCGGCCTGGCGCTCCTCGCCGCTCGAACCCGACGGCACGTACACCGAAATAACGGAAAGCTTGCCGAAGCGCGCTTCCACGTAGCGGCCTTCGGCGTCGAATTCCTCGCTGCCGAAGCCGATGATCACGTCGTCCGGCTCGTGGCGCGTGTAGACGCCCGCGCCGCTATAGCCCTTCTTCACCGCGTGCTGGAAATAGCCCTTGAAGTCGTGCGGCGCGAGGAATTCGGGCGTCATGTCGTCCTGCGAGCACTTGATTTCCTGCACGCAGAGCACGTCGGCTTTCTGGTCGCCGAACCATTCGAAGAAGCCTTTCTTCGCCGCCGAGCGGATGCCGTTGAGGTTCGCGGTGATCACACGCAGCATGTTGTGTTTCCTTGAAGTTTGCGTTGTTGGCGTTGCGGGCGCTCAGTCGAGTTCACTCGATCTTCATGCCGTTGAGTTCGGGTTTGGCGGGCGGAAATTCGAGCTTGAGGCCGTCCATCAGACGCAGCAGCAGCTCGGCCACCATCACGTTGCGATGCGTTTTCGAGTCGGCGGGAATCACGTACCACGGCGCGTAGTCGGTGGACGTGGCCGCGAGCGCGTCGTGATACGCAGCCTGATACGCGTCCCAATGCTTGCGCGCTTCGAGGTCGGAGACATCGAACTTCCAGTGCTTCGTGGGATCGTCGATGCGCGCCTGGATGCGGCGCTTCTGCTCGTCCTTCGAGATGTGCAGCATGCACTTGATGATGGTCGTGCCGGTCTCGGCGAGCATGCGCTCGAAGTCGCGGATCTGCGCGTAGCGGCGCTCGCATTCGTCCGCGTCGATCTGGCCGAGCACGCGCGGCACCAGCACGTCCTCGTAATGGCTGCGGTTGAAGATCGCCAGCTCGCCCGCGCCCGGCACCTGCAGATGCACGCGCCAGAGAAAGTCGCGCGACGCCTCGATGGGCGTGGGCGCGCGAAACGCCACGATGCGCAGGCCGAGCGGATCGACTTCGTGGAACACGCCGCGGATCGTGCCGTCCTTGCCGCTCGTGTCCATGCCTTGCAGGACCAGCAGCACGCGGTCGTGACGCTGCGCATGCAGGCGTTCCTGCTGCACGTCGATCTTCTCGCCGACCTCGGTGAGATGGTCGCGGTCGCCTTCCTTGCTGCCCGTGGAAAACGGCTTGGCGGACGGATCGAAATCGGTCAGCGAAAACTTGTCGGCTTTCTTGTCGCCGAAGTACGGCACGCGGTAATCGTCGAGACTCGGGGACGGGGACGGTGACTTCGCCATGCTCTGCTCTCCTCGTGGTTCGGGTGACCGCTGCTGGATTCGTGCGCCGTGACAGACGCGTCGTCAAGACAGGCGCGGGCGCAGGGCGATTCGATCCGCCCGTGCGCCCGCGTTTCAGCCGACAGGCCGCAAGACGATCAGCCGAGCTTCTTCTTGAGCAGCTCGTTGACCTGCTGCGGATTGGCCTTGCCCTTCGTGGCCTTCATCGCCTGGCCGATCAGCGCGTTGAACGCCTTTTCCTTGCCCGCGCGGAATTCCTCGACCGACTTCGGGTTCGCGGCGAGCACCTCGTCGATGATCGCTTCGAGCGCGCCGGTATCCGAAATCTGCTTGAGACCCTTCGCGTCGATGATGCGGTCGGCCGCGGCTTCGTCGGTGGCCTTCTCGTCCCACATCGCCTGGAACACTTCCTTGGCGATCTTGTTCGAGATCGTGCCGTCGGCGATGCGCGCGAGCAGCAGCGCCAGCTGCGCGGCCGAAACCGGCGACTCGCCGATTCCCAGGTCTTCGCGGTTCAGCTGCGACGAGACTTCGCCCATCAGCCAGTTCGCGGCGGCCTTCGCCTGCGCGGCGCCGGCCTTCGCGACCACGGCCTCGAAGTACGCGGCCATCGCCTTGCTCGACGTCAGCACGTTCGCGTCGTACGCGGTCAGGCCGTACTGCTCGACGAAGCGCGCCTGCATCGATTCCGGCAGTTCCGGCATCTCGCCCTTCACGCGCTCGACCCACGCCGCGTCGATCACGAGCGGCATCAGGTCGGGGTCGGGGAAATAGCGGTAATCGTGCGCGTCTTCCTTGCTGCGCATCGAACGCGTTTCGCGCTTGTCCGGGTCGTAGAGGCGCGTTTCCTGCACCACCGTGCCGCCGTCTTCGATCAGCTCGATCTGACGACGCACTTCGTACTGGATGGCTTCTTCGAGGAAGCGGAACGAGTTCAGGTTCTTGATTTCGGCGCGCGTGCCGAATTCCTTCTGACCGACCGGACGCACCGACACGTTCGCGTCGCAGCGGAACGAACCTTCCTGCATGTTGCCGTCGCAGATGCCGAGCCACACGACCAGCGTGTGCAGCGCCTTCGCGTAGGCCACGGCTTCCGCCGCGCTGCGCATTTCAGGTTCCGTGACGATTTCGAGCAGCGGCGTGCCCGCGCGGTTCAGGTCGATGCCCGTCATGCCCGCGAAGTCTTCGTGCAGCGACTTGCCCGCGTCTTCTTCCAGATGCGCGCGCGTGAGGTTGACGGTCTTCTCGTAGGCTTCCTTGCCGGCCTTTTCGTTGGCCGGAACCTGGATCGTGATCTGACCGCCCTGCACGACCGGAATCTCGTACTGGCTGATCTGATAGCCCTTCGGCAGATCCGGGTAGAAGTAATTCTTGCGCGCGAAGATGCTGCGCGGCGCGATCGTCGAGCCGATCGCGAGGCCGAACTGGATCGCGCGTTCGACAGCGCCGCGGTTCATCACCGGCAGCACGCCCGGCAGCGCGAGATCGACGGGGCAGGCCTGCGTGTTGGGCGCCGCGCCGAATTGCGTCGAAGCGCCCGAGAAGATCTTGGAGACCGTCGACAGCTGCGCGTGCGTCTCAAGACCGATAACGACTTCCCATTGTGTTGCCATGTTCACACCCCTGCCGGCGCCTTGCGATGCCAGTCGGTCGCGCGCTGGAAAGCGTCGGCGACCTGCAGCATGCGGGCCTCGTTGAAATAGTTGCCGACGATCTGCAGACCGACCGGACGTTGCGCGTTCGCGCCCGCGCCGAAGCCGCACGGCACGCTCATGCCGGGCAGGCCCGCGAGGCTGGTCGACAGCGTGTAGATGTCCGCGAGGTACATCTGCAGCGGATCGTCGCCCTTCGCGCCCAGATCCCACGCCACGCTCGGCGCGACCGGACCCATGATGACGTCGCACTGCTTGAACGCTTCCTGGAAGTCCTGCGCAATGATGCGTCGGATCTTCTGAGCTTGCAGGTAGTACGCGTCGTAGTAGCCGTGCGAAAGCACGTAAGTGCCCACCAGAATGCGGCGCTTCACTTCGGGGCCGAAGCCTTCCGCGCGCGACTTCTTGTACATGTCGAGCAGGTCGGTGTACTGGTCCGCGCGATGGCCGAAGCGCACGCCGTCGAAACGCGAGAGGTTCGACGAGGCTTCCGCCGGCGCGATCACGTAATAAACGGGAATCGACAGTTCGGTCTTGGGCAGCGTGACTTCGACGAGCGTCGCGCCCAGCGACTCGTAGGTCTTGAGCGCGGCGTCGATGCTGGCGCGCACGTCGTCGGCGAGGCCCGCGCCGAAGTATTCCTTCGGCAGACCGATGCGCAGGCCCGCGAGCGGCTTGTCGGCGCTCGCGTTCGCGCCCCACTGCTGGCCGAGGTGACGCGTGTAGTCTTCGTCGTCGCGCGTGAGGCTCGTCGAGTCGCGCTCGTCGAAACCGGCCATCGCATTGAGCAGCAGCGCGCAGTCGGCGGCGCTCTGCGCCATCGGACCGCCCTGGTCGAGCGACGAGGCGAACGCGATCATGCCGTAGCGCGACACGCGGCCATACGTGGGCTTGATGCCCGTGATGCCGGTGAACGACGCGGGCTGACGGATCGAGCCGCCGGTGTCGGTGCCCGTTGCGGCGGGCGCGAGACGCGCGGCCACGGCGGCGGCCGAACCGCCCGACGAGCCGCCCGGCACCGCGTTCTTGTCCCACGGGTTCTTGACGGCGCCGAAGTGCGAGTTCTCGTTGGACGAGCCCATCGCGAATTCGTCCATGTTGGTCTTGCCGAGCGTCACCATGCCCGCGCGCTCGAGGCGCTCGACCACGGTGGCGTCGAACGGGCTCACATAGTTTGCAAGCATCTTCGAGCCGGCCGTCGAGCGCCAGCCGCGCGTGACGAACACGTCCTTGTGCGCGAGCGGAATGCCGGCGAGCGGGCCTGCGTGGCCCGAATGCAGCAACGCGTCGGCGGCCTTGGCCTGGGCGAGCGTCGCGTCGGGATTGACGTCGACGAAAGCGTTCAGGTCTTGATGCGCCTCAATCCGGCCCAGAAAATGCTGGGCCAGTTCGACTGCGGAGCACTCCTTCGCAGCCAGCGCGGCGCGCAGTTCGGTCAAGCTTTTGTCATGCATTGCGTGATTCCTGGAAGAACGTGGCGGCGCTTCGCATTCCGTGCCGCGCCGCGAGGGCGCTGCGCGCCGGTGCGCCTCGCGCCCGGCCTTTCGGGTGTGCCGCCGTTCGCGGAACTGACTGTCCGCGAAGTTAAAGTCCGCGAAGTTAAAGTCCGATAACTCGGATTTCTTCGAAATTGACGCTAAATGCCAGCGTGTTTACTCAATCACGCGCGGAACGAGGTACAGTCCGTCCTGCACCGCGGGCGCGGGACGCTGGAAGGCGTCGCGGTCCACGGTTTCGGTCACGGCGTCCTCGCGCAGGCGCAGCGCGACATCCTCGATCTGCTCGATCGGGTGCGCGAGCGGCGCGATGCCCGTGGTATCCACGGCCTGCATCTGCTCGACGAGCCCGAAGAAGTTATTCAGGCGCTCGAGCGTATTGCCAGCCTCGGCTTCGGCCAGTTCGAGGCGCGCGAGATGCGCGATGCGCTTCACATCGGTCAGGGTCAGGGCCATGCGGTCACCGGAAAAAATGAGGCTGAAGCAGTGCGGAAAATTCGGTGCTGCAACAGCGGTTTATCGCGCCGGATCCGGCAGTGGAAGAAAGCTTCGACGCGGTCAAAAACTGACCTTCGGATCCTGCAAAACAGGCAAAATTATAAGGTATCATTACGCGTTCGACTCAAACCCGGACCGCCTTGCGCCCGCCTTTCAACCCTGATCGCAGCAATTTGTGCTCAGCAGGCGCGCAACGGGGTTGCCTCCGGTCACCATTCCCGCAGTTTCAGGCTCCTCGCGGCGGCACTTTCCGCCCGTCCTGAGGCTGTTATTTTTTCCGCTGCCGCCCGTGACCCGCTCGTCCCACAGGTCGGCCACCAGCGAGACAGGATTTTTGAATGTTCGGTTTTCTGCGTAGCTACTTCTCCAACGATCTCGCGATCGACCTCGGCACCGCCAACACCCTGATCTACATGCGCGGCAAGGGCATCGTCCTCGACGAACCCTCGGTCGTGTCCATCCGCCAGGAAGGCGGCCCGAACGGCAAAAAGACCATTCAGGCAGTCGGCAAGGAAGCCAAGCAGATGCTCGGCAAGGTGCCGGGCAACATCGAGGCCATCCGCCCGATGAAGGACGGCGTGATCGCCGACTTCACCGTCACCGAGCAGATGATCAAGCAGTTCATCAAGACTGCACACGAATCGCGCATGTTCTCGCCGTCGCCGCGCATCATCATCTGCGTGCCCTGCGGTTCGACCCAGGTCGAGCGCCGCGCGATCAAGGAAGCCGCGCACGGCGCGGGCGCCTCGCAGGTCTACCTGATCGAAGAACCGATGGCCGCGGCAATCGGCGCCGGCCTGCCGGTTTCGGAAGCCACGGGCTCGATGGTCGTCGACATCGGCGGCGGCACGACCGAAGTGGGCGTGATCTCGCTGGGCGGCATCGTCTACAAGGGTTCGGTGCGCGTGGGCGGCGACAAGTTCGACGAAGCCATCGTCAACTACATCCGCCGCAACTACGGCATGCTGATCGGCGAGCAAACGGCCGAAGCCATCAAGAAGGAAATCGGTTCGGCCTTCCCGGGTTCCGAAGTCAAGGAAATGGAAGTCAAGGGCCGCAACCTGTCGGAAGGCATTCCGCGCAGCTTCACGATTTCGAGCAACGAAATCCTCGAAGCGCTCACCGATCCGCTGAACCAGATCGTGTCGTCGGTGAAGATCGCGCTGGAACAAACGCCGCCGGAACTGGGCGCCGACATCGCCGAGCGCGGCATGATGCTCACGGGCGGCGGCGCGCTGCTGCGCGACCTCGACCGTCTGCTGGCCGAAGAAACGGGCCTGCCGGTGCTGGTGGCGGAAGATCCGCTCACCTGCGTCGTGCGCGGTTCGGGCATGGCGCTCGAGCGCATGGACAAGCTCGGCAGCATCTTCTCGTACGAGTAAGCGTGCAGCCCTACGCTGCGGGCGCAACGGCGCATTTGCGATCCGGCGCCCCAGCTCTGGAACCTGGCGCTGAATGTGGTGTCACATCTGGCGCCGCATCTGGTGCGACTTATCGCGCCGCAGTGGGTGAAACTGTCGCTCGGTTGACGGTTCGGTGGCGGCAGCCCCTGCCCCGTTCCACCGTCCGCGCTGACCGTGCCGTTCGCGCCGCCCGTGTTGAGGCGGCGTTCGCGCCGCGCTTCACGGCCCGGCCGTCGCGCCGCCAGTTTCACCGTTAGTTTCACCGAACCGCTCACGCCCCCGGCGCCGACCATGGAATACAGTCCGCCGCCTCTGTTCAAACAAGGCCCATCGGCACTCGCACGACTGCTGTTCTTCGTCGTGCTGTCGATCGCGCTGCTCGTCTCCGACGCCCGCTTCAAGACGCTCGAAGTCGTGCGCGGCGTGCTCGGCGCGGGCCTCTATCCGTTGCAGCGCGCCGCGCTTGTGCCGCGCGACCTGTTCATGGGCGCCGCCGACCTCGCGGTCACGAGCGCCTCGCTGCGTCAGGACAACACGCAGCTGCACACGCGCAATCTCCAGCTCGCCCAGCAAGCCAACGAGGCGGCCTCGCTCGCGGCGGAAAACACGCATCTGCGCGCGCTGCTGCAACTGTCGCAGCGCATCGGCGCGCAGACCACGCCCGCTGAAATCCAGTACGACACGCGCGATCCGTTCACGCAGAAGGTCGTGATCGGCGGCGGCTCGCAACAGGGCGTGCAGAACGGCTCGCCCGTGGTGACCGAAGACGGCGTGATCGGCCAGATCACCCGCGTGTTCCCGATGCAATCCGAAGTCACGCTCGTGACCGACAAGGATCAGGCCGTGCCGGTGGAAATCGTCCGCACGGGCCTGCGCAGCGTGATTTACGGCACGGCGCGCGGCGATCTGCTCGATCTGCGTTTCGTGCCGATCAGCGCCGACGTGCAGGCCGGCGACGAACTCGTCACGAGCGGCCTCGACGGCGTGTATCCGCAAGGTCTGCCGGTCGCGAAGGTGCTGCGCGTCGACAAGCAGGCCGATACGGCCTTCGCGCGCGTGGTGTGCGTGCCGCTCGCGGCCGTGCGCGGCGCGCGTCAGGTGCTGGTGCTGCATGTCACGGCGCAACTGCCGCCGAATCCGGTGGAAGCCGCCGATGCCGCTGCCGCCGAAGCCGCGAAGGAAGCCAAGGAAGCGAAGAAGAAGGCCGCCAAGGGCGCTGACAAGAAAGCCGACACCAAGCCCGCCGCCAACGCCGGCGCGGGCGCAAGTGCGGCGGCCGCCACGAGCAACACCGCGCCCGCGAAATCGTCAGCACCCGCGCCCGCGCCTGCGAAATCGCCGGCACCCGCGCCGGCCAAGCCTGCCGCACAAGGGGGCAGTCACTGATGCCGCGTCCGCAATACATTCTTCAACCGGTCAATCCGTACTTCATCGCGTTCAGTCTCGCGGCGGCGTTCCTGCTGAACCTGCTGCCGTGGGGCAAGCTGCCCGGCGTGCCCGACTTCGTCGCGCTCGTGCTGCTGTTCTGGAACATCCATCAGCCGCGCAAGGTCGGCATGGGCATCGCGTTCTGCCTCGGCCTGCTGATGGACGTGCACAACGCCAATCTGCTCGGCGAACACGCGCTGGCCTACACGCTGCTCTCGTTCGGCGCGATCACGATCCACCGCCGCGTGCTGTGGATGTCGATCGGCCTGCAGATGTTCGCCGTCACGCCGCTGCTCGTGGGCGCGCAGGTCGTGCCGTTCGTGATCCGCCTGTTGATGGGCGCGTCGTTCCCCGGCTGGGGCTATCTGATCAGCGGTTTCGTGGAGGCCGTGCTGTGGCCGGTCACGAGCGTGCTGCTGCTGCTGCCGCAGCGCCGCCCCGTCGATCCCGACGACACGCGGCCCATCTGAGCGGCCGCGCGCCGCTCGCCGTTGCAAGACGCCCGATGACTCACTCTTCTTACCGGCCCGCCGCAGCGCTCGCGCGAGGCGCGGGCCTCGTCGCCTGATCGCATGACCGAATTCAAGGACACTCAGCAGCAGCTCACGAAGTTCCGCCTGCGCGTTGCGGCGGCGGGCCTGTTCGTGTTCGTCTGCTTCGGGCTGATCGCGTTCCGTTTCCTCTATCTGCAGGTCTGGAACCACAGCAAATACTCGCTGCAAGCGGACGAAAACCGCATCTCGGTCGCGCCGATCGTGCCGAACCGCGGCATCATCACCGACCGCAACGGCGTCGTGCTCGCGAAGAACTACTCCGCGTACACGCTCGAAATCACGCCGTCGAAGCTCACCGATACGCTCGACAACACGATCGACCAGCTTTCGACCGTGATCCCGATCGACGCGCGCGACCGCCGCCGCTTTAAGAAGCTGCTCGAAGATTCGAAGAACTTCGAGAGCCTGCCGATCCGCACGCGCCTCACCGACGACGAAGTCGCACGCTTCACCGCGCAGCGCTTCCGCTTCCCCGGCGTGGAAGTGCGCGCGCGCCTGTTCCGCCAATACCCGCTCGGTCCGACGGCCGCGCACGTGATCGGCTATATCGGCCGCATCTCGCAGCGCGACCAGGAACGGATCGACGACATGAGCGACAAGAACGACAGCGATCCCGAGCATTACGATCCGCGTCTCGATGCGAACAACTACAACGGCACCGATTACATCGGCAAGATCGGCGTCGAGCAGAGCTACGAAACCGAGCTGCACGGCCTGACCGGCTTCGAGGAAGTGGAAGTGACGGCGGGCGGCCGCCCGGTGCGCACGCTCTCGCGCACCCAGGCCACGCCGGGCAACAACCTCGTGCTGTCGATCGATATCGGCTTGCAGCAGGTGGCCGAGCAGGCTTTCGCGGGCAAGCGCGGCGCGCTCGTGGCGATCGAGCCGTCGACGGGCGACATTCTCGCTTTCGTTTCCGCGCCGAGCTTCGATCCGAATTCGTTCGTCGACGGCATCGACCAGCAAACCTGGGACGAACTCAACAACTCGCCCGATCACCCGCTGCTCAACCGTCCGCTGCACGGCACCTATCCGCCGGGCTCGACCTACAAGCCGTTCATGGCGCTCGCCGCGCTCACGCTGCACAAGCGCACGCCGCAATGGGGTTTCTCGGACCCGGGCTACTACATGTTCGGCGGCCACCGCTTCAACAACGACGTGCGCTCCGGCCAGGGCTGGGTCGACATGAACAAGGCGATCATGGTGTCGAACGACACCTACTTCTTCATGCTCGCGCACGACCTGGGCGTGGATGCCATCGCCAACTTCATGAAGCCGCTGGGCTTCGGCCAGCTCACCGGCATCGACATTTCGGGCGAGGCGCGCGGCATCCTGCCCTCGACCGAATGGAAGAGGAAGGCCTATCGCAAGCCCGAGCAGCAGAAGTGGTACGAAGGCGAGACCGTCAGCCTCGGCATCGGTCAGGGCTACAACTCGTTCACGATCCTGCAACTCGCGCACGCCACGGCCACGCTCGCCGATAACGGCATTCTGATGAAGCCTCACCTCGTGAAGGCCATCGAGAACCCGATCACGAAGGCCGAACATCTGACCGTGCCCGCCGAAAGCGGACGGCTCGACGTGAAGCAGGCCGATATCGACGTCGTGAAGCGCGGCATGGAAAACGTGACGATGAACCCGTCGGGCACCGCGTATCAGCTGTTCCGCAACGCTCCGTACACCTCGGCGGGCAAGACCGGCACGGCGCAGGTGTACTCGCTGCAAGGCGCGAAGTATCAGGCGCACGCGGTCGCCGAGCATCTGCGCGACCACGCGCTGTTCACGGCCTTCGCGCCCGCCGACAAGCCCACGATCGCGCTCGCGCTGATCGTCGAAAACGGCGGCTGGGGTGCGCAGTCGGCGGGTCCGATCGCGCGCCGCGTGCTCGATTACTGGCTCGTCGACCGCCTGAAGCCGGGTGCGGAACAGGCGGCCGTGGCCGCTGCCGCGTCGGCGACGCAGGACGCGTCCGCGCCCGTGATCGGCGGCGAGGCGCAAGAGGCGTCGGGTGTCGCGGGCGCCGCGGGTGCATCCGGCGCTGCCGCCGCCTCGGGCGCGAGCGGCGCTTCGGCTGCCGCGCCCGCCAGCGCGCCCGTGTCGAGCGTGAAGGTGGCCGCAGGCTTCACGCCGCTGCCCTTCCCCGGCGCGGCGTCGGCGGCTGAAGCGGCATCGGCCGCTGCGGCGGCTTCGGCTGCCGCCAGCGCCGAGACGGCGTCGAACGCCTCCGCCGCGAGCGGCGCGCGCGCGCCGGCCGCGCCGCAAGCCAAACCCGCCGCGCCCGGCAACACCGCCAGCCCGCGCGCCAATGCAGGCAATAGCGCGGGCAACAGCGCAGGCACCGGCACGAACGCCGATAGCGTCAATAGCGCCGACGCCGTGAACGGCGGCACCTCGGTCGCCGACGACGGCGCCGCCGCGCGTCCCGCCGCCGCCTCGCTGCCGCGCCATTTCGGCCCCGGCCCGCATCGTCCGCGCCGCCATGCGGGCGAGTCCGGCAACGCCACGCTCGCGCCGCCGCCCAAGGCCGCCACGGGCAACGCCGACGAGTAAGGACACACCATGCCTCTCCTCCAGTTCGACAAGATCGACAAGCGCGCCGTGCTCGACACGCTGCGCAAGATGTTCCTGGGCTTCGATCGCCCGCTCGCGCTCACGGTGTTTCTGCTGCTGTGCGTGGGCATCGTCACGCTGTACAGCGCGAGTCTCGATGTGCCGGGCCGCGTCGAAGACCAGCTGCGCAACATCATGCTCACCTTCGTGCTGATGTGGGTGCTCGCCAACGTGCCGCCCAATACGCTGATGCGTTTCGCGGTGCCGATCTACACCTTCGGCATCGCGTTACTGATCGCGGTCGCGCTATTCGGGCTCACCCGCAAGGGCGCGAAACGCTGGATCAACGTGGGCGTGGTCATTCAGCCGTCGGAGATTCTCAAGATCGCCACGCCGCTGATGCTCGCCTGGTATTACCAGCGCCGCGAGGGCGTCACGCGCTGGTACGACTTCGTGGTGGGTTTCGCGATCCTGCTCGTGCCGGTCGCCCTGATCGCCAAGCAGCCCGACCTCGGCACCGCCGTGCTGGTGTTCGCCTCGGGCGTGTTCGTGATTTATTTCGCGGGGCTCTCGTTCAAGCTGATCGTGCCGGTGCTGATCGCGGGCGTGATCGCGGTGGCCTCGATCGCGGCGTTCCAGGACAAGATCTGCCAGCCGCAGGTCAACTGGCCGCTGATGCACGACTACCAGAAGCACCGCATCTGCACGCTGCTCGACCCGACCTCCGACCCGCTCGGCAAGGGTTTCCACACGATTCAGGCCGTGATCGCGATCGGCTCGGGCGGGCCGCTCGGCAAGGGCTGGCTCAAGGGCACGCAGTCGCACCTGGAGTTCATCCCCGAGAAGCACACCGACTTCATTTTCGCGGTGTTCTCGGAAGAATTCGGCATGGCGGGCGGCATCGTGCTGCTCACGCTCTACATGTGTCTGATCGCGCGCGGGCTCTATATCGCGGCCAACGGCGCGACGCTGTTCGGGCGATTACTGGCCGGTTCGCTGACGATGGCGTTTTTCACCTACGCGTTCGTGAACATCGGCATGGTGAGCGGCATCCTGCCCGTGGTGGGCGTGCCGCTGCCGTTCATGAGCTACGGCGGCACCGCGCTGACGACGCTCGGCATCGCGATCGGGCTGATCATGAGCGTCGGGCGCCAGAAGCGGTTGATGCAAAGCTGATCGCACCGCAAAAAACGCAGAAAGCAAAACGCGCCGGTTCTCACCGGCGCGTTTGTCATTTCTGGGCGCGAATTAGCGTGGATTCACGACGACTTCACTGCGGCTGCGCGGGCGCGGACTTCATCAATTGCTCGCTCAACTGCTGAAACTTGAGGCGCGCCACCGGATCGCCCTGCGCCGCCGCCGCCGCGTAGTACGCGCGCGCGACGTTGAGGTTCTTCGGCACGCCGTCGCCGCCGCGTTCGTAGAACGAGCCGGTCACGTATTGCGCGGTCATGTCGCCGCCCTCGGCCGCCTTCTTGTACCAGTAGAACGCCTGCTTGTTGTCGCGCGTGGTGCCGCGTCCGTCGAGGAACTGGTTCGCGAGCGCGAGTTCGGCCTGCACGTGGCCCTGCTTCGCGGCCTTCAGGAACCACTGATGCGCCTCCACCGGATTGCGCTCGACGAAGTCACCGTCGTCGTACATTTTTCCGTACACGTATTGCGCGTGGGACATGTTCGCGTCGGCGGCCTTGCGCAGCCACTTGCGGCCTTCGCTCACATCGGCGGGACCGCCCTCGCCGTTCACGAGCATCATCGCGTAGTTGAATTCGGCGAGCCGGTTGCCGCGCGCCGCCGCGGCCTGGAACTCCTTGCGCGCGGCCGCGAGATTGCCCGCGTTGTAGTCGGCGACGGCGCTGGCCGTCTGCGGATCGTCTTCGGCGCCCGCTGCGGCGGTTGAAATCGCGGGCTTTGCTGCGGATTTTGTGGCGGGCTTCACGTCCTGCTTCGCGTCCTGCTTCGCGTCCTGCTTCGCTTCCACCTTCGCACCGTTATCGGCCGCGAACGCCGCGCTGCCGAAGCAAGACACCGCGAGCATCACCGACGTCGCCAACGCGATCCGCGCCGCACACTCGCCCCATCCCTTCGGACGCCTCATGAGCGCGCCTCCTGCAAGGCCTGGCGCGTGGCGCGCACGAGCCAGATCACGTCGGCGGCCAGCGCGATAAACGAGAAACCCATCTCGCGATACTGCTTCGCCTGCGCCGCGTCCATCGCGAAGATGCCCGCCGCCACGCCCGCAGCACGCGCCGCGGCGACGATGCGCGTCATCGCGGCCACCACGTCCGGGTGCTTCGAGTCGCCGAGATGGCCGAGGCTCGCCGCGAGATCCGCAGGCCCGACGAACAGGCAATCGACGCCCGGCACCGCCGCGATCTGCTCGACCTCGGCCAGCGCCGCCGCCGATTCGATCTGCACGAGCGTGGCGATCTGCGCATTCGCGCCGTGCAGATAGTCGCGCCGCATGCCGTAGGCCGCCGCGCGCACCACGCCCGCGACGCCGCGCTGACCGTCCGGCGACTGCGCGTCGGGATAGCGCGTGGTGCTCACCGCGCGCGCCGCTTCGGCCGCCGAGGCAATATTCGGGAACATCACCGTGCGCGCGCCCGCGTCGAGCACGTGCTTGACGAGCCACGGCTCGTTCGCCGCCACGCGCACCACGGGCTCGGTCGGCAGATGCGCCGCCGCGATCGCGCGCAGTTGCGCGATGGTGTCGCCGCTGTCGTTGGGCGTGTGCTCCATGTCGATCAGCAGCCAGTCGAAGCCGGCGTGCGCGAGCGCTTCGGCGGCCGTTTCGCTGCCCATCGACAGCCATAGCCCATACAGCGGCTCGCCGTCCTTGAGGCGTTCCTTGAGGGGATTGGTGAAGGTACTCATCGCCGTGCTCCCGGCGAGCGTGCGCGATGCGCGCGTCACGCGCGGGCCTCGTGGCCCGGCGGCGCGGCAGCCGGCAAGTCTCGCTCCGTTGTGTTGTCGGGCCGCGCGAGCTGCGCAGGCCTTGCCGGAGCGATCATACCGCGACAAAAGTAGGCGGGGACGGACGGAAAACCCGTCTTGCGCGGCGCGCGCGGGCGCCGGCGGAGATCAGCGGAGGATCAGCGGAAAATCAGTCGCGGACGACTTCGGCCCAGCAGTTGGGCGTTTCGTACAGGCGCACCTTGTGCAGCTGCAGGTTCACGCCGTAATGCGCGTCGTACACGTTGGCGAGGATCTCGAACGCGATGGCCGCGAGATTTTCCACGGTCGGGATGCGGTCGATCACGACGGTCTTGTGGCCCGGCAGCGTTTCGAGGAAGCCGCGCACCTGCGTGTCGCCTTCGAAGACGAGGAACGCGTGGTCCCACAGATCGACGAGATGCTGGTTCGCGAGCGACTTCACATCGGCGAAATCCATCACCATGCCGCGGTCGGGCGCGCCTTCCGTCTCGACGGTGTCGCCCTGCAGCGTGATTTCGAGCACGTAGCGATGGCCGTGCAGGTTACGGCACTGGCTGCGGTGGTCGGGGATGCGGTGACCCGCGTCGAATTCGAGTTTTCGGGTGATCGTCAGCACGGCGCTTCCGGGGCAAATTCAGGGAATGTTCAGGTACTTGTGCGTCTGCATCGAGAGGCGCCATTGCGGATGACGCTTGCACCAGTCGATGGCGAGCTTCGTGTTCAGGTCGCGCGACGGACCGTCCATCGGCTGCACGAGAAAATACTCGAAATCGAGCTTCGCGTAGTCGGCCAGACGCTGGTTGTCCTGCGGCACCACGACCTTGAGCTCGTTGCCTTTGGTGACCACGAGCGGCGCGTCGGCCTTCGGGCTCACGCAGATCCAGTCGATGGTGTCGAGCACCGGCAGCGAGCCGTTGGTTTCGATGGCGATCTCGAAGCCCGCCGCGTGCAGCGCATCGACGAAAGGCGGGTCGATCTGCAACATGGGCTCGCCGCCCGTGCAGACCACGAAGCGGTTGTTCTCGCCTTCGGGCCACAGCGACGCGATCTTCGCGACCAGTTCCTCGGGCGTGCGGAATTTGCCGCCGTTCTCACCGTCGGTGCCGACGAAATCCGTGTCGCAGAAACGGCATTGCGCCGACTCGCGATCTTCCTCGCGGCCCGACCACAGATTGCAGCCGGCGAACCGGCAGAACACGGCCGGACGCCCGGCGTTCGCGCCTTCGCCCTGCAACGTGTAGAAAATTTCCTTTACCGCGTAAGTCATGCTGCTGCCTGATATCGACTCGGGGCTCGTGGGGAGCCGTCATGATGGCGGGCGCTCATCGAGCTTTTCAGCTCGCTCGTCGCGTCGCGAGGCGCGCCGCCCGTGCGCCGCTTCGCTCTTGCCGCGTTCCAAATGCCGCGCAGTCTGTTAGAGCACTGCCTGCGCGGCGCGCGCCCGTCGTCGGATCAGACCGGCGCTTCCGTTACGTTCTCGCCCGCGAGATAAGCCTCGTAGCCGCGCTTGCGCAGCTTGCATGCCGGGCATTCGCCGCAGCCAAAGCCCCATGCGTGCAGCTCGGCGCGCTCGCCGACGTAGCAGGTATGCGTTTCCACGCGCACCAGCTCGACGAGCGCTTCGCCGCCGAGCGTTTCGGCCAGACGCCACGTGTCGGCCTTGTCGAGCCACATGAGCGGCGTTTCCAGCACGAAGCGGCTGTCCATGCCCAGATTGAGCGCGACCTGCAGCGCCTTCATGGTGTCGTCGCGGCAGTCGGGATAGCCCGAAAAATCCGTCTCGCACATGCCGCCGACGAGCACCTTGAGCCCGCGTCGATACGCGATCGCGGCGGCGATCTGCATGAACATCAGGTTGCGGCCCGGCACGAAGGTGTTCGGCAGGCCGTTCGCGGCCGTTTCGATCTCGATTTCGCGCGTCATGGCGGTGTCGCTGATCGAGCCGAGCACGGAGAGGTCGATCGTGTGATCGTCGCCGAGGCGCTGGCCCCACTCGGGGAACGTGCTCGCGACCGCGGCGCGAAAGCCCTCACGGCATTCCAGTTCGACGCGATGACGCTGGCCGTAATCGAAGCCGAGCGTCTCGACGGTATCGTAGCGGTCGAGCGCCCAGGCGAGGCACGTTGCCGAGTCCTGGCCGCCGGAAAACAGCACGAGCGCGCCGTTCCTGGTTTCTGTTCGAGTCACCGTGAAACTCCGTGTGTGAGGTTCCGCGCGGTCGCAAGCTGTCGAAACCCGCCGGGCGGACCGGCTCGATCCGGCGCCGGCCCATGCAGTATAGGGCGCGCCCTCCCGAGGGGTATCGGCGCCACTTTATACCGCTCATTAGCCCTGATTGCGCGCGCTGGCGTCTGCCCGAGGCGCAGATCGTGCGTCTCTGCGCGCTCTGTGCACATCGTGCAACCGCACAGACCACAATCACGCCGGGCGATTCGCGCCCTCCAATGAAAAAGCCCCAGGAATCGTACGATCTCCTGGGGCTCTGCATTCTGGTGGCCTGGGTCGGAATCGAACCAACGACACGCGGATTTTCAATCCGCTGCTCTACCAACTGAGCTACCGGGCCAACGAAGAAGGGAAATTATAGAGAGCTTTCCAGCGTTGCGCAAGCCCTTTCTCAAAAGATTCTGAAAAAGGGCGGGCACGAAGCCAGCAGCCGGGGCGGTCGCGTTATTCGCCCTTGCTCTTGCCGAGGTCGACGCCCAGCTGCTTGAGCTTGCGATACAGGTGCGTGCGCTCCAGACCGGTTTTCTCGGCCACGCGCGTCATGCTGCCGTTCTCGCGCGCGAGGTGATATTCGAAGTACGCGCGCTCGAACGCGTCGCGCGCGTCGCGCAACGGAATGTCGAACGAGATCGAAGCCGTCTGCGCCATGCTGACGCCCGCCACGCCGTCCGCTCCCAGCACCGGCAGCGCCGCCGCCGAGGCCACCACGGCCGGGCCGCCCGCCACCGGCTTCGCGCCAGGCGCGCCCCCGGCCGGCACCGGCGCGGCGGTGCCGCGCGCGAGACCCTGCTCGACCGCCTTCAGCAGCTTCTGCAGCGCGATCGGCTTTTCGAGGAAGTTGAGCGCGCCGATCTTGGTCGCCTCGACCGCCGTGTCGATGGTCGCGTGTCCCGACATCATGATGACCGGCATCGAGAGCTGGCCTTGCGCGGCCCACTCCTTGAGCAGCGTAACGCCGTCGGTGTCGGGCATCCAGATATCGAGCAGCACCAGGTCAGGCACCTGACGCTGACGGAATTCCCGCGCCTGTTGCGCGTCCTCCGCGAGCTCCACGACGTGTCCCTCGTCGCTGAGGATCTCCGAGAGCAATTCCCGGATGCCCATTTCATCGTCTACCACCAGGATGGTTGCCATTTACGCTGCCCTTGTCTGCACTGTTGCTTTTGATCCCTGCTCAGCTGTAACGCTTGAACGTGCGTTTCCGTTGGCGTCCGGGTCGACGTCATCGGCGAGCTGGAGAAAGAGAATCGATATCTGCGCGCCTTCTATCACATCGCCCGCTTTCATGCGATTGCGAATGTCGATGCGCGCGCCGTGCTCGTCGACGATCTTCTTGACCATCGCAAGCCCGAGTCCTGTTCCTTTGGCCTTGGTCGTCACGTAGGGTTCAAAGGCACGCGTGAGGATGCGTGCCGGAAAACCCGGACCATTGTCCGAGACCGTGAGCCGCACCGCGACGCGCGTGTGGCCCTCTGCATCCGCATCGCCGTATTCTACGGCCCGCGTTTCGAGCGTCACACGCGGCTGCGCCACATCGGCCACGGCGTCCTGCGCATTCTGCAGGAGGTTGTGGATGACCTGGCGCAATTGTGTCGCGTCGCCGCGTATCACGGGCAACGAAGAGAGCTCGACCTTGATCGCGCTCTTGCCTTCTTCCGCGCCGTAAAGCGTGAGCACTTCGCTCACGAGTTCGTTCAGCTGCAGGCTCGCGAGCACCGCCGGCGGCGTGCGCGCATAGTCGCGGAAGTTGTCGACCATCTGCTTCATGGCCGCGACCTGATTGACGATGGTGGTCGCGCCGCGCTTGAGCACTTCGGCGTCCGAGGGCGCGAGCTTGTCCGAGAGCTTCATTTGCAGGCGCTCGGCGGACAGCTGAATCGGCGTGAGCGGATTCTTGATCTCGTGCGCGAGACGCCGCGCGACTTCGCCCCATGCGACCGAGCGCTGCGCGGAGATCACGTCGGAGATGTCGTCGAACACCACGACGTAGCCCGAGGTCTGCATGTCGCCCGCGTCGCGGCCCGTGTCGGAGACGAGCCGCGCGCCGCGCACGAGCAGCGTCAGCGGATCGGTCTCGCCCGGCACGGGCACCGAGAACTGCTGCTGCCAGTGGCCGCGATCGACGCCGCCGTTGTCGCCGCCCATGCGCGACGCTTCCTGATCGGCGAAGGCCTTGCGCACCATCGCCGCGAAGTCGCCGAGCGCGGCCACATGATCGATCGGCAAGCCCACCTGCGTCTGGAACGGATGACGGAAGATGCGTTCCGCACCGGGGTTCGCCGTGGTCAGGCGGAACTGACGGTCGAACACGAACACGCCTGCCGTGAGATTCGCGAGGATGCTTTCGAGATACGCCTTCGAATGTTCGAGCGCGACGCGGTTCTTCTCCACGGCCTGGCGCGCCTCGGAAAGCTGACGCGTCATCGCGTTGAACGACTGCGTGAGGAAGCCCAGTTCGTCGCGCGACTTGATTTCGCGCTTCGGCGTGTAGTCGCCCTCGGCCACTTCCTTCGTGCCCTGCGCGAGCAGGAACAGCGGCCGCGCGAGCTGGTTGCCGAGCGCGAGCGCGAGCATCATCGCGACGAAAGTCGCGAGGAACAGCGCGAGCGTGAGCGTGCCGATGTACATCTTGCGCAGGCCCGTGCGGCCGAGCGCCTTTTCCTGGTACTCGCGATAGGCGCGCTGCACGGCGTCGGCGTTGCGCGCGAGCGCGGCGGGCACCGGCTGTTCGAGCTGCAGGAAGCGTTCGGCGGGTTGTAGATCGGTCGTGTTGCCATCGGGGATGCGCGTGACCACGCGCAGCCGCAACGCGCCCTTCGGGCCATGCAGATGCGGATCGCCGTCGACTTCGCCTTCGATCGCCGCGTAGCCGCGCCCGCGCGCCTGATCGATCATCAGCGTGGTGGGCAAGTCGGCCGGCATCAGCGAGGAGAAGTTGCTCGACGCCTGCGCGACCACGTGCATGTCCGGCGCCGCGCCCGACATGCTGCGCACCGGCTCGACGATGGTCGCGTCCTGCACGCCGAACTGGTCGCGCGCGCGCAGCAGCGTGAGCGTCGTGCCCGCGGCGTCGCCGCTCGCGATCTGCTCGGCCATCAGACGCGCCTTGGTTTGCAGGTCGGACAGCGAAGCGTCGAGCATGCCGCGCCCGAGATTGAGGCCCGCCGTGAGCGCGGTTTCCACGTTCACGTCGAACCACGATTCGATCGAGCGCGACACGAACTGATACGAGACGATGTAGATGATGCCGCCCGGCACCACGCCCACGAGCGCGAAGAAGAACGCGAGCTTGGCGAGTAATCGCGTGCCGAACTTGCCGCGCCGCAAACGCACGACGATCACGATGACGAGCGCCGTGACCACCGACATGAAGACGATCGCGACGCCGATATTGGCCGCGTAAAGCCAGCCGTAGTAGCGGTCGAAGAATTCGGTGTTGGCGCTCGCGGCGGCGAGCAGCACGAGCAGCAGCGCGGCGGTGAACGCGACCGTCGACACCAGCAGTCGGACGACGAAGCTGCTGACACTGCCTCCGGTGGCGCGGCGCACGTTATTTAGCACGTTCGGTCACCGTGAAGCTGAAGCGCTTCCAGTCGGAAGCAAGGTTCCAGTCGCGGTTGTTGACCGCGTCGATCTGGAAAGGCTTGGGCATGAGCGCGACGTCGAGCTGCATGCGCACCGAAGCCGTGTAGGTCTCGCCCGGATGCACCTGGTTACGCTCGATCACGTGCCACGACGTGACGTGCTTGATGACCGCGAGCGCATCCGCCAGCGTCGAAAAGCCGAGCTGGAGACCGCCGCTCGATACGCGGTATTCGCGCGTGAGCGGCTGAAACGAGAGGCGAATGCTTTGCGACACGCTCACGGGTTGTTCGTCGAACCAGTACCAGCGCGGGCGCGTGAGTTCGAAATCGGTGGTGAAGTAGAGCGGAATGCCCTTGTTGACCGCGTCTTCCAGGCTGCTGTTGAGATCGAAATCGAAGCGGGCGTCGAGGCTCCAGCCGGAACCGTCGGCCTGCAACGAGGCGCGCTGCACCGAGATCGAATCGGCGCGCGCCGGCGCGGCGGCCATGAAGCCAAAGAACAACGCGACCCAGAGCAGGGCCGCGAAGCGCAGCGGGAAGAAGCGTTTGATGGTCACCGTTTCTGGAAGCGCGCGTAGAAGAATCCGTCGTGATCTGCGGGGCGATCGGCCGGCGCGCCGTCGGCCGCAGCGGGCAACAGTTGCCCCGGCGCGTCCAATCGTACCGCATCCGCGTGGCTGCTTTCAAACCAGGCCGCCTGCGCCTCGCCTTCCTCGGGGAACAGCGAGCAGGTCACGTAGAGCAGTTCGCCGCCGGGCTTGAGCAAACCCCACAGCGCCTCGACGATGCGGCGCTGCTCCTGCGCGAGCGCGGCGATGTCGCTCGCGCGGCGCAGCCAGCGAATATCGGGATGACGCCGCACGATGCCCGAGGCCGAGCACGGCACGTCGGCGAGAATGCGGTCGAACAACTGGCCGTCGCCTTCATCGTCGAACCACGCTTGCGGCTCGCCCGCGTCGCCAATCACCACGCGCGCGTGGCGCAGCGGATGCGCGGCATCGTCCTGCGCGAAGCCGAGACGCGTGAAGTTTTCGCCGATGCGCGACGCGCGCGACGCGTCGCTCTCCAATGCGATCAGGTCGATGTCGGCGAGTTCGAGCAGATGGCCGCTCTTGCCGCCGGGCGCCGCGCACGCATCGAGCACGCGCATGCCGTCGCGCACGCCGAGGATGTCTGCCGCGATCTGCGCGCCCGCGTCCTGCACGGACACATCGCCCGCGAAAAAGCCCGGAATGCGATCGACGGGCAGCGGCGCGGCCAGCCGCACGGCGTGCGTGCCGATCTGCGTCGCGGCGATGTTTTCGTCGGCGAGGCGCTGCACGTAGTCGGCGGCGCTCGTGCGGCGCGCGTTCACGCGCAGCGTGAGCGGACCGTGCGTGTTGCCCGTGGCGAGAATCGCTTCCCATTGCGCGGGCCACGCTCGGCGCACCGCGTCGATCCACCATTGCGGATAGTTCCAGCGCGCGACTTCGTCGGCTTGCGCGGCGGCCAGCGCCTGTTCGCGCTCGCGCAGGAAACCGCGCAGCACGGCGTTCACGAGTCCCTTCGCAAAACCGGTTTCGCGGCGCGCGCCGACCGCGCGCACGGCCTGATCGACGACCGTGAACGGCGTGTAGGCGGCGTGCGCCTCGTCGTCGACGAGCAGGGCGAACGCGCAGGCCAGCAGGTTCGTCACATGGGCCGGCGGCGCCTTGCTCACGCGCTGCTTGATCAGCCAGTCGACCGTGCCGAGGCGGCGCATCGTACGGTATGCGATGTCCTGCACCGCGCCGCGCGCGACCGAGGCCAGCTCGTGCGGCAACGAGGCGAACACGCTCGACAGTGCGGCGGGCAACGCCGCGCCGGCCCGCACCGCGCCGACGGCTTGCGCGGCCTGATCGAGCGCGAAGCCGAGCGAGTCGGGGGCCAGATGCACGGGCGGCAGCGCCGCTGGCGCGCCGGACTGCCGGGCGGGCGAAGCGGAACGCGTGGAACGGCCTGCGCGAGTCTGGCCGGCTTTGCCGGACGGGCGGCGGGAATGGCTGGATGTCATGGGAAAACCGGATCCGAGCCGCGTGGTGCGGCGTACGAGCATAAGCAAATCACAAGCAAGCCATTGTAGCGTGGCGTGGGCGCAACGCTGATCATGCGGCACAGGGGACGCGGGAAGGACGGGTAAAGCGCGGCGGTCGAGCACTAGAGAACCGCCGATTTCGCCTGAGATTCCGCTGCAAAATGGCAAGCGCCCCCGCCACGACCCGTGAAGGCCGCCATGAAACTGTTCGGGAAAAAATTCGATCTCGTGTTCCTGGTCGGCGTCGTGGTGTTCGCGGTGCTCGGGCAAGGCCCCCAAAAGCTGCTCGCGCCATTCTGGGACTACAGCAGCTATAGCGCCGCGCTCATGCGTTTCAACCAGGGCGGCGACCCGTACGGCGTGCCCGCCTCCGAGTTTCCGCTGGTCTATCCGCCGATCTTCCTGAATCTGCTTGCGAAGGTGCCGTTTCTCACCGTCTATCTGCTGTTCACCCTCGCGACGCTCGCGTACGTGGTCTATAGCGTGCGCAAGTCGGACTTCGTCTGGCCCGCCACCGTGGGCTTTCTCGCGGGCGGCGCCGGCGTGGGTGCGCTGCTCACGGCCAATTTCGCGATCTTTTCGCACCTGCTGATCGTCGCGCTGCTGTACTCGGCGTCGCGCAGCGAGCGCCGCGCAGTGCTCGGCTATGCCGTGGCCGCGCTGGTCATCGTGCTGTTCGCGTCGATCAAGATTTACTTCGCGGCTTACGCGCTCGTGTTCCTGTTTCTGCCGAACGGCATCCGCTACTTCTTCGCCATCCCGATTTGCGTCGCGTGCGTGGACGCCGCGCAAATGCTGCTGGAGCCGCAGTTGTGGGCCGCGTTCGAAACCCGCCTGCGCTGGCAAGTGATCACGCAGCACGACTCCGGCCTCGTGCTCTCAGGCATCCTGCAACAGCGCGTCGAGAGCCTCTCGGCGATCGAGGACGTGCTGATCCACGAAGCCATCGTCGTCGCGCTATTCCTTTATGGGATCAATCCGCTGCGCGAGCCGCGCACGCTGGCGTTCAACGACGTATCGGGGAAGCTGTTCTACGTGATCGCCTTCGCGATCATCCTGAATCCGCGTTTGAAGGAATACGACATCGGCGCGCTGTTCGCGTGCTGCTATATCTCGCTGTTCCAGAGCACGCGGCCCGAGGATCGCGCTCAACGTGTGATCGCCTACGTCGTGCCGGTTGCGTTCGCGGCGGCGTGGTTCATGTCGCGGCTCACGCATGTCTTCCTCTTCCTCGACCTGATGTGGATCCTGAGCGTCTACGGTCTCTTTCTCGCCATCTCGATGCGTCAGCGCGCCTTGCGCAAGCTCGGCCACAGGAGCCCGCCGCCGCACATCGGGATCTCGCAGGCATAAAAAAACGCCTCAAAAGAGGCGTTTTTCGTGATTGCGCGCGAACGCGCCCGGCTTAGCGCTGGCCCGACGCCATCTCCATCAGACGGCGGATGCGTTCTTCCGTGGCCGGGTGCGTGCTGAACAGATTCTGGATGCCGCCGCCCGAAAGCGGATTCATGATCATCATCTGCGCGGTGGCCGGATGCTGCTCGGCTGCGGCGAACGGAATGCCCTGCGCGTAGCGATGGATCTTGTCGAGCGCCGACGCCAGCGCCTGCGGATCGCCCGAAATTTCCGCGCCGCCGCGGTCGGCCTCGAATTCGCGCGCGCGCGAAATGGCCATCTGGATCAGCGCGCCCGCGATCGGCGCCAGCAAAGCGACGGCGATGCCCGCAATGGGGTTGGTCGGACGGCCGTTCTCGTCGCGGCCGCCGAAGATCATCGCGAAATTGGCGAGCGCCGAAATCGCGCCGGCCATGGTGGCCGAGATCGTCGAAATGAGAATGTCGCGGTGCTTCACGTGCGCGAGTTCGTGCGCCATCACCCCGCGCATCTCGCGCTCGGACAGCACGCGCAGAATGCCCGTGGTGGCCGCCACCGCAGCGTGCTCGGGATTGCGGCCCGTGGCGAACGCGTTGGGCGCGTCTTCGTTGATGAGGTAGACGCGCGGCATCGGCAGATTCGCGCGCGCGGCCAGATCGCGGACCATGCGGTAGAACTGCGGCGCCGTGGTCTCGTCGACTTCCTGCGCGTTGTACATGCGCAGAACCATCTTGTCCGAGAACCAGTACGAGAAGAAGTTCATGCCGAGCGCGATCACGAGCGCGAACATCATGCCGCTGCGCCCGCCGATCAAACCGCCAATCGCGATGAACAGGGCCGTAATCGCGGCCATCAACATCGCGGTCTTGACCCAGTTGAACATGTGCTGTGCTCCTTCACCCAGTGGGGATCAAATCGTTGGACGCCCGCCGCTCGACTTTCCCTGAGGGACAGGTCGCGGCAGCGAGCGCATTGTAAGCGATCTGTTAGATATGGGCGGGTGCGAAAAATTCAATCTCCGCGCGCGGGCAAACCGGCGCGCGAGCGAGCGCCCCGAAGCCGGTGCGTGCGCTCAGCGCGTGGTGGTGGCCAGCTTCACACCAAGCCCGACGAACGCCGAGCCAACCGTGCGGTCGAGCCACTTCTTGATACCCGGCTTGCCGGAGACGCGCTGCGTGACGCTGCCCGCGATCCAGGCGACGAAGCTGTTCCAGACCCAGCTCATCAGCACGAACACCGCGCCGAGCGTGAGGAACGCGAGCACCTTGTACGGGCTCGTCACGCTCACGAACTGCGGGAAGAACGAGACGAAGAACAGCACGACCTTCGGGTTCAGCACGTTGGTCCAGAAGCCCGAGAGGAACAGCTGGCGCAGCGGACGCGGCGCGGCCGAACGCGGCTCGTTGGCTTGAGCCGCGGCGGCCTTGGCTTCGCTTTTTGCAAAGATCAGGCGCACGCCGAGATAGACCAGATAGCAGGCCCCCACCAGCTTGATGACCGTGAACGCGGTGGCCGACGCCGCCAGCAGCGCCGTGAGACCGAACGCGCAGGCGAGCGCGTGCACGCAGCAGCCCGCCGAGATACCGAGCGCCGACACCAGGCCGGCGCTGCGGCCCTGCGCGACGCTGCGGCCGACGATGTACGCGGTGTCCGGGCCGGGCGTGACGTTCAGGAGAAAAACCGCGACCACGAAGAAGCCGAAATGGGTGATGCCGAACATGACTGTCTCTGCCAAAACGATGAAGAAATAGCGCACGAACGCAGCCGCGCGGGACTCGCACGGGACGCGAAGCGACCACCGATTCTAACGCGCGCGGCGTGGCGCGCGTCACCTGGCCGAACGGATGACTGGCGCGCGAACGCGCCCGAATTTACGCTGCGGAGGTGTCGGGCAACGCGAAGCGCTGGCCCGCCGTAAGCGGCATGCCGGCCAGGAATTCGCGCGCGGGCAGGCGCTTGCCGCCCGGCTTTTGCAACTGCGTGAGGCGCAGCGCGCCTTCGCCGGACGCCACCACCACGCCGGCGGGCGAAACGTCGAGAATCTGGCCCGGCGCGGCGCCTTCGGGCAGCGTCACGCCGTCGGCCGGTTCGGCGGCCCACAGCTTGAGCTGCGCGCCGTCGAGCGTGGCCGCGCCGCCCGGGAACGGGTCGAACGCGCGAATCTGGCGCGCGAGCGCAACAGCGGGGCGGCGGAAATCGAGTGCGGCTTCGTGCTTGCCGATTTTTTCGGCGTAAGTCACGCCATCGGTAGGCTGCGGCGTCAGCGGCAACTGGCCGGTGCGCTCGAGCTGCGTGAGCCAGTCCACCACCAGTTGCGCGCCCAGATTCGCGAGGCGGTCGTGCAGCGTCGCCGTGGTGTCGGTGGGCGTGATCGGCGTGCGCACTTCCGAGATCATCGCGCCGGTGTCGAGGCCCGCGTCCATCTGCATCAGCGTGATGCCGGTCTCGGCGTCGCCGGCCTCGATCGCGCGATGGATCGGCGCGGCGCCGCGCCAGCGCGGCAGGATCGAGGCGTGAATGTTGATGCAGCCGTCCGTCGGAATGTCGAGCACTTCCTGCGGCAGGATCAGGCCGTAGGCGGCCACCACCATGACGTCGTGCGGCGTCGCGCGCAGCAGGTCGATCGCCTCGGCGGCTTCCTGCGGGTACTTGCCCGCGCGGCGCAGCGAAGTGGGCTGCGCGACGGCGATGCCATGCTCCTGCGCGTAACGCTTGACCGGGCTCGCCTGGAGTTTCATGCCGCGTCCGGCGGGCCGGTCGGGCTGGGTCAGCACGAGCGGCACGGGAAAGCCCGCCTCGTGAATGGCGGCGAGCGCCGAGGCGGCGAATTCCGGCGTACCGGCGAAGATCACGCGAAGAGAGTGGCTCATGGGCACAAGCGAATACGGGGTGAAACAGTGAAGCGCACGACGGGCGTGCGCGGCGCTTACATCGCGCGTTCGAGCTTCTTCATCTTGCTCTTGATGCGCGTCTGCTTGAGCGACGAGAGATATTCGACGAACACCTTGCCCATCAGGTGATCCATCTCGTGCTGGATGCACACGGCGAGCAGGCCGTCGCAGTCGACCTCGTAGCTCTCGCCCTTCTCGTTGAGGGCGCGCACGCGCACTTTCTCGGCGCGTTCGACTTCGTCGTAGATGCCCGGCACCGAGAGGCAGCCCTCTTCGTGCACTTCGCGCTCGTTGCTCGCCCAGACGATTTCCGGGTTGATGAACACCTGCAGCTGGTCGTGCGTATCGGACACGTCGATCACCACGACGCGCTCGTGCACGTCCACCTGGGTCGCGGCGAGGCCGACGCCCGGCGCCGCGTACATCGTCTCGGCCATGTCGCCGACGAGCTTGCGGATGCGGTCGTTGACCACTTCGACCGGCTTGGCGACCTTGTGCAGGCGCTTGTCCGGGTAATGAAGAATATTCAGTAGAGCCATGATTTCACGGTTTCTCGTTGGGCGGCAGGCCGCGCCGATGTTGCGGATCGCGCGCGGATTGGCCGTTCGGCCAGCTTGCGGGCCCAGTACAGGATACGGAGGATATACGGACAAAACGGCCGGATTCAATGCGCGGGCCGCCTCGGGCAGCCAGCGCCGCGCCGCTCGCGCACTCGCACAGGCCAACGCGGCCGCGCAAGGGCGATGCCTCGCTGCGGCGCGTCGCGGCAGCGTCTCAGAGATCGCCTCAATGAGCGCCGCCTACAAATTTCGGATGGTGAAAATTTTAACACGACGGGCTGCGCTTCGCCCGCCCACGGGAGAATCGCCGATGCTCGACACCTTGCCGCCCGTTACGCGGCCAGATACGTCGCCACTTACGTCGCCACTTACGTCGCCCGATGCGTCGCCGCTGGCGCCGTTGCCGCTCGCCGCGGACGAATTGCATGCCTGGCTGCGTCTCGCCACTGCGCGCGGCCTGAAGCCCGCCGCGCTGCGCGCGTTGCTCGGCGCGTTCGGCCTGCCGCAGCAGGTGCTCGCGCAACCATTCAACGCGCTCGCGGCGGTGGCGGGCAGCGCGGCGGCGCAGGCCGTGCTTGCCGCGCCGTCCGCCGGTTTCGCGCAGCAGGCCGATGCCGTGCGCGACTGGTGCGCGCAGCCCGGCAACGCGCTCGTGACGCTGGCCGATCCCGCCTATCCGCCGCGCCTGCTGACGATGACCGATCCGCCGCCGCTGCTCTACGTGAAGGGCCGGCTGGACCTGCTGCATGCGCGTAGCGTCGCGGTGGTGGGCAGCCGCAGCGCCACGCCTCAGGCCGTCGAGGACGCAGCGCGCTTTGCCCGCACGCTCGCGGCGGCAGGAGTGACTGTCGTTTCGGGGCTCGCGCTCGGTGTGGATGGGGCCGCGCATCGCGGTGCGCTCGACGAGCGCGGCGGCACCGTTGCGGTGATCGGCACGGGCGCCGATCTCGTCTATCCCGCCGTGCATCACGCGCTCGCCGCGCAGATCGCCACGCACGGCGCGATCGTCTCCGAATCGTCGCTCGGCACGCCCGCGCGCTCGGCCAATTTCCCGCAGCGCAACGGCGTGATCGCGGCGCTCGTCGAAGGCGTGGTCGTGATCGAGGCGGCGATGCGCTCGGGCTCGCTCATCACCGCGCGGCTCGCGAACGAAATGGGCCGCGACGTGTTCGCGCTGCCCGGCTCGATTCACGCGCCGCTCACGCGCGGTTGTCATCGGCTGATCAAGCAGGGGGCGCAGTTGGTGGAAACGCCGGAGGAGGTGCTTGAGGCGCTGGGTTTTATCGCACCGATGGCGGCGGCGGCAGCAGTGAAAACCTCGCGAGCGCCCGCCAAAAAGCGGGAAAAGCGCGGCAGTGAAGCAACGCGCTCTCCGCCGACGAGCGTCGCAAACCAGATCGCCTTGCCGCTGGATCCAGCACCGCACGCTGAACCGCCCGCACGTCCGCCAGCACCCGATCGTCTCGACGCCGACGCCCGGACCTTGCTCGCCGCCCTCGGCCACGCGCCCGCCACCCTTGAAATCCTCGCGCAACGCACCGACATGGCCGAAGCGCTGCTCCAGGCCACGCTGCTGCGGCTCGAACTGGCCGGCCACGTGAGCGCGCTGCCCGGCGGCTGGTTCGCGAGGGCGTCTCACTGCTAGCGGCGCGCCGTGTTACATTCGCGCCAAATGCACCGCCCCACGCATTGCCTCTATATAGAAGAGAACGCAAGGAACGACCATGCCCGCGCTTGACCTCGACACCGACGCCGACCAGATCGCCGAGCGCGTCGCCGACCGCGACACGCTGTTCGTCGCGTGTCTGTGCGCCGAGTGGTGCGGCACCTGTCGCGACTATCGGGCGACCTTCGACCGCATCGCCGACGCCCATCCCGAGATCTGCTTCGCGTACATCGATATCGAAACCCACGCCGACCGCTTCGACGACCTCGACGTGGAAAATTTCCCGACCATCCTGATCGAAGACAGCCACGCCACGCGCTTCTTCGGCACGGTGCTGCCGCATGGCGCCGTGGTCGAGCGCATGCTCGCCGACCTCACCGCGTTGCCGGGTGTCGCCGACGCGCCGAAGCTGCGCCCCGCGCTACTCGAAGCGTGACGCAAGCTTGATCGGCACGTGACGGTCAGCGCGCACGCAAACGCATCGCGCCCCGTTGGCAACGCGCTGTGAGCGCGCCGTGCCGCCGGTCTCACGATTGACTTTGCGCCCGCTCAGGTTCGCCGTCTGCGCCACATCGCCGCCTTACGGCCCGCTTGCCCGCCGCCGCGCCGCGCCCTTATGATTGGCGCCCGAAAAAGCCGCAGCCAGCGGCGCGCGGTCGGCAACAACCGATGACACGAAAATCGCCACCGCCGCGCCATGTGCTATAAAGCGGTCGTTAACGAGGCGCCCCCAGGGCGCGACGGCCCCGCCACCGCGAGTCACCTGGCATAGACGGGGCGCCCACCGGATACACCCACACACAATCAGTCATGTCCAAAGCTCTGATCATCGCCGAGAAGCCATCCGTCGCGAACGACATCGCGCGCGCTCTGGGCGGATTTACCAAGCATGACGAGTACTACGAGAGCGACGACTACGTGCTCTCGTCGGCGGTCGGCCACCTGCTGGAGATCGCCGCGCCCGAGGAGTACGAGGTCAAGCGAGGCAAATGGAGCTTCGCGAACCTGCCCGTCATCCCGCCCCACTTCGACCTGAACCCGATCGCCAAGAGCGAATCGCGGCTCAAGGTGCTCACGAAGCTGCTCAAGCGCAAGGACGTCACGAAGCTGATCAACGCCTGCGACGCGGGGCGCGAGGGCGAACTGATCTTCCGCCTGATCGCGCAGCACGCGAAGGCGAAGCAGCCCGTGCAGCGCCTCTGGCTCCAGTCGATGACGCAGCAGGCGATCCGCGACGGCTTCGCGAACCTGCGCAGCGACGACGACATGCTGCCGCTGGCCGACGCCGCGCGCTGCCGCTCGGAAGCGGACTGGCTCGTCGGCATCAACGGCACGCGCGCCATGACGGCCTTCAACAGCAAGGGCGGCGGCTTCTTCCTGACCACGGTCGGTCGCGTTCAGACGCCAACGCTCTCGATCGTCGTCGAACGTGAAGAGAAAATCCGCCGTTTCGTGCCGCGCGATTACTGGGAAGTGCGCGCCGAATTCGTCTGCGCGGGCGGCTTCTACGAAGGCCGCTGGTACGACCCGAAATTCAAGAAGGACGAGCACGATCCTGAAAAGCGCGACTCGCGTCTCTGGAGCGTGCCGGCCGCCGAAACCATCGTCGCCGCCTGCCATGGCCGCGAAGGCACGGTCACGGAAGAGTCGAAGCCGTCCACGCAGCTCTCGCCCGCCCTCTTCGACCTGACGAGCCTGCAGCGCGAAGCCAACGGCCGCTTCGGCTTTTCGGCCAAGAACACGCTCGGCCTCGCCCAGGCGCTGTACGAAAAGCACAAGGTGCTCACCTATCCGCGTACCGATTCGCGCGCGCTGCCTGAGGACTACCTCAGCACCGTGAAAGAGACGATGGAGATGCTCAAGGAGAGCAACAACTACCTGCCGTTCGCCAAGCAGGCGCTCGACAAGGGTTGGGTGAAGCCGAACAAGCGCATCTTCGACAACTCGAAGATCAGCGACCACTTCGCAATCATCCCGACGCTGCAGGCGCCGAAGAATCTGTCGGAGCCGGAGCAGAAGCTGTACGACCTCGTCGTGAAGCGCTTCCTCGCCGTGTTCTTCCCGGCGGCGGAATACCGCGTCACCACGCGTATCACCGAAGTCGCGGGCCATCACTTCAAGACCGAAGGCAAGGTGATGGTCGAGCCGGGCTGGCTGCAGATCTATGGCCGCGACACGAGCGGCGAAGACGCCAACCTCGTGCCGGTGAAGAAGGACGAGAAGGTCAAGACCGACAAGATCGCCGCGCACCAGCTCGTGACGAAGCCGCCCGCACGCTACAACGAAGCGACGCTGCTCTCGGCGATGGAAGGCGCGGGCAAGCTCGTCGACGACGAAGAACTGCGCGAGGCGATGGCCGCCAAGGGTCTCGGCACGCCGGCCACGCGCGCGGCGATCATCGAAGGTCTGCTCGGCGAAAAGTATCTCGTGCGCGAAGGCCGCGAGCTGATTCCCACGGCCAAGGCATTCCAGCTGATGACGCTGCTGCGCGGCCTCGGCGTGGAGGAACTGACCGCGCCGGAACTCACGGGCGAGTGGGAATACAAGCTTTCGCAGATGGAGCGCGGCAAGCTTCCGCGCGACGCGTTCATGCAGGAAATCGCCCGCATGACGCAGACCATCGTCAAGCGCGCGAAGGAATACGACTCGGACACCATTCCGGGCGACTACGCCACTCTGGAAACGCCGTGTCCGAATTGCGGCGGTCAGGTGAAGGAAAACTACCGCCGCTTCGCGTGTACGAAGTGCGAGTTCTCGATTTCGAAGATTCCGGGCGGCCGTCAGTTCGAGATTCCCGAAGTCGAGGAACTGCTGCAGAACAAGACGATCGGTCCGCTGTCGGGCTTCCGCAGCAAGATGGGCCGTCCGTTCTCGGCCATCCTCAAGCTGTCGTTCGACGACGAGATCAAGAACTTCAAGCTCGAATTCGACTTCGGCCAGGATCAGGGCACGGAAGACGGCGAAGCGCCCGACTTCTCGCAGCAGGAGGCGGTCGGCGCGTGTCCGAAGTGCAAGGGCCGCGTGTTCGAGCACGGCATGAGCTACGTCTGCGAAAACTCGGTGGCGAATCCGAAGACCTGCGACTTCCGCTCGGGCAAGGTGATTCTCCAGCAGGAAATCGCGCGCGAGCAGATGGCCAAGCTGCTGACCGAAGGCCGCACCGACCTGCTGACGAACTTCAAGTCGTCGCGCACGGGACGTAACTTCAAGGCCTTCCTCGTGAAGCAGCCGGACGGCAAGATCGGCTTCGAGTTCGAAAAGAAGGAACCGAGCGCGAAGACGGCGGCCAAGACCGCGGCGAAGAAGTCCGCCGCGAGCGCCGACGCCGCCAACGATGCCGCCGAAGGCGCGGAAGAAACCGCCAAGCCGGCCCGCAAGACGGCGGCCGCGAAGGCTGCGCCCGCACGCAAGACCGCGGCGAAGAAGACTGCCGCGCGCAAGACGGGTTCTTAAGCGCGGATCGCCCGCGTCGCGCGCCGTTCAGGCTTGCGGCGCGCGGCATTGTTCATCGCATCGCCAAACAAAAAGGCGCAGCTTCTCACGAAGCCGCGCCTTTTTTTGCCTGATAGATCGCCGAAATTAACCGACGATCAACGCATAACGCGCATCAAATCGGCGAAATCGCCGAAGAACGCGTGCGACCGGCCGAAGCGCGGCCCGCCTTCGGCGCGCGCTCGTCGGCGCCGTTGTGCTCGCCTTCCGCGCCACGCGAAGCGTCGAGCAGATCCGAAATCGGCTCCGCGCCGTCGAACGCCTCAGGCGCGCCGTTGCGCGCATTGGCCGGGCGCGCGAGACCGTCCTTGACCCACTGCTCGCCCAGCTGGCTGTTCGGCGTCTGGCTGAAGTGCTCGACCAGATGGTCGATGAACGTGCGCACCTTGGCGGGCAAATGGCGGCGGCTCGGGTACGCGACGTTGATCTCGACCTGCGGCAGACGGTAGTCGCCGAGCAGGCGCACGAGGCGTCCGCGCGTCATGTCGCGGCCGATCAGGTAGCTCGGCAGAATCGCGAGGCCCATGCCCAGCAGCGCGAACTGGCGCAGCATTTCGGTATTGTTGGCCACGATCACGTTGCTCGGGCGCACGCGCACTTCGCCATCCGGCCCCGTGAACACGCGCTCGTCGCCCCAGTATTCCGAGGGCAGCGACAGCGACGGATGCTCCATCAGGTGCTCGGGGCGCGTAGGCGTGCCGTGCTTTTCCAGATACGCGGGCGTCGCGCACACGGTCATGCAGCCCGTCGTGAGGCGGCGCGTGACGATGCTCGCGCTGCGCATCTGGCGCGCGGTCACGACGCCCAGGTCGAAGCCTTCTTCGACCAGATCGACCTGGCGGTCGACCAGCGTGACGTCGGGGATGACCTGCGGATAGCGCTGCGTATAGGTCTGCAGCACGGGCGCGAGATTGTGCAGCCCGAACACCACCGGCGCGACGATGCGCAGCGTGCCGACGGGCTCGTGGTTACGCGCCACCACCATCTGCTCGACGTCTTCGAGCTCGTCGAGAATCTGGCGCGCGCGTTCGAGATAGACCTGACCGGACTCGGTGAGGGAAAGGCTGCGGGTCGTGCGGTTGAGCAGACGCGTGCCAAGGCGACCTTCGAGGTCGGCCACGTGACGCGTCGCAACCGCATTCGAGATATCCATCGCCGAAGCGGCCCGGGCAAAACTGCCGAGGTCAGCCACCTTGACGAAAACTCGCATCGACTGCAAATGATCCATGAGACAACTCCTGCCTGTTACTGTCCGTCGGAATCCGACGGAGGAAACCACGAATTCTCCTACGACACGAGAAATCGTGCAGAAGTTGCCTAAGAAGCCCTGAATTTCTTCGAGATTTTCGCTACTGTCACTGATTACGCATTATCACAAGCGTTATTGTTTCCCCGTTAGAAACAATTTTCCGCATCGCAGCGAAATGATCGAGACATCGCGAACAGAAACCGCCTTTAAAAGCAGTTTATTGCTCGTCAGTTTTTTGTGAATACTTGCGACCCCAAATAAAAAAGATCGTCCGGGGACGATCTTTTTGTTTATTTCGAGCGCTCACGATGATAGTGAGCGCTCACATTGAGCAAAAAACCACGCTCAAAGGCGTCCTTCCAGTGCCGTGCGCGCGTCGCGCAGCGAAGGCGGCAGCCCTTGCGCGAGCGTTTCGAACAGCTCCGAATGCAGCGCCAGTTCCGCGCGCCAGGCATCGGCATCGACCGAAATCACCTGGGCGAACTGCTCGGGCGTGAAGTTCAGGCCGCGCCAGTCGAGATCGCCATAACGCGGCGACACGCCGAACGCGTGCGCTTCGCCCTCGCCCTTGCCTTCGATGCGGCGCACCATCCATTCGAGCACGCGCATGTTCTCGCCGAATCCCGGCCACACAAACTTGCCGTCGTCGCCCTTGCGGAACCAGTTCACGCAGAAGATGCGCGGCAGCGTGGCGCCGAGCTTTTCGAGGCGGCCGCCCACGTCGAGCCAGTGGCCGAAGTAGTCGGCCATGTTGTAGCCGCAGAACGGCAGCATCGCGAACGGATCGCGGCGCACCACGCCCTGCTGCCCTGCCGCGGCCGCCGTGGTTTCCGAGCCCATGGTCGCGGCCATGTAGACGCCTTCGGTCCAGTCGCGCGCCTCGGTCACGAGCGGCACCGTGGTCGAGCGGCGGCCGCCGAACACGAATGCGTCGATGGCGACGCCCTTCGGGTTCTCCCATTCGGCGTCGATCGACGGGCATTGCGACGCGGGCGCCGTGAAGCGCGCGTTCGGATGCGCGGCCTTGCGGCCCGTTTCCTTCGCGATTTCCGGCGTCCAGTCCTGGCCCTGCCAGTCGATCAGATGCGCGGGCGGCGTGTCCGTCATGCCTTCCCACCAGACGTCGCCGTCGTCGGTGAGCGCGACGTTCGTGAAGATCACGTTCTCCTTGAGCGTCGCCATGGCGTTGAAGTTGGTCTTTTCGCTCGTGCCCGGCGCCACGCCGAAATAGCCCGCTTCCGGGTTGATGGCGTAGAGGCGGCCGTCCGCGCCCGGCTTGATCCAGGCGATATCGTCGCCGATCGTGGTGATTTCCCAGCCGTTCATGGCGGCCGGCGGAATCAGCATCGCGAAATTGGTCTTGCCGCACGCCGACGGGAACGCCGCCGCGACGTGATACTTGCGGCCTTCCGGCGACTTCACGCCGAGAATCAGCATGTGCTCGGCGAGCCAGCCTTCGTCGCGGCCCATCGTCGAGGCGATGCGCAGCGCAAAGCACTTCTTGCCGAGCAGCGCATTGCCGCCGTAGCCCGAGCCATAGCTCCAGATCTCGCGCGTTTCCGGGAAATGGACGATGTACTTGGTCTTGTTGCACGGCCACGCCACGTCCTGCTCGCCCGCCGCCAGCGGCGCGCCCACGGTGTGCACGCAGGGCACGAACGGGCCGTCTTCGCCGAGCACGTCGTACACCGCGCGGCCCATGCGCGTCATGATGCGCATGTTCACGGCCACGTAAGGGCTATCGGAGAGTTCGACGCCGATATGCGCGATCGGCGAGCCGAGCGGGCCCATCGAGAACGGCACGACGTACATCGTGCGGCCGCGCATCGAGCCGGCGAACAGGCCGTCGAGCGTCGTGCGCATTTCGGCGGGCGCGATCCAGTTGTTGGTCGGACCCGCGTCTTCCTTTTTCTGCGAGCAGATGAAGGTGCGATCCTCGACGCGCGCCACGTCCGAGGGATCGGAGCAGGCGAGAAACGAGTTGGGGCGCTTCTGCGGATTCAGGCGGCGCATCGTGCCCGCGTCGACCATCTGCTGGCACAGTCGGTCGTATTCTTCCTGCGAGCCGTCGCACCAGACGATGCGTTCAGGCTGCGTGTGCGCTGCGATCTTCTTGACCCATTCCACCAGTGCCCGGTGGCGAACCCAGGACGGCGCCTGCGTGGCCGCCTGGGCCGGGAAGTCGGGATGATTCATCGAAAAGTCTCCATAGGGGCTGATAAAAAATCGTTTCAGGCCCTTTTCGACGCTGCGTGCGAGAGGCACTTTTTTAAGCGTTTCAACGGCGAAACCGGGGCTGCGGTCCGCGCAGTTGTGCAGGTCGTCAAGGTCCAATCAGCAGGGGTTCGCAACCGTCTGTAAAGCGGCTTGCGCGGCGACCCGACAAGCTGATAAAAGGGGAAAAATTCTCGTTCAAACCTCGTGCAGCCGCATTGAGCGCCATCGAAAGAAACAGCAATTGCGATACCCGCGAGCGCTATTTCTTCGCTGCGACCGGTGCAACGTGAGGCGACCCCGTATTCATACCAGCCTGTCAAACGCTGCATAGTGGGATAACCACCAGATGAACATCGAGTCGCGCCACGTACGGTGCGCTGCCTATCACTTCTGCCGCCATGAAAATTGCCATCCTTGACGACTACCAGGACGCCGTCCGCAAGCTCGACTGCTTCACGCTGCTTGCCGATCACGAGGTCAAGGTCTTCAACAACACCGTACGTGGGCTCGGTCAGCTCGCGAGCCGCCTCTCGGAAGTCGAAGCGCTCGTGCTGATCCGCGAACGCACGCGCATCTCCTCGCAACTGCTCGACAAGCTCCCGCATCTGCGCATGATCAGCCAGACGGGCAAGGCCGGTCCGCATATCGACATCGACGCCTGTACCGAGCGCGGCATCGCGGTGCTCGAAGGCACCGGTTCGCCCGTCGCGCCCGCCGAACTCACCTGGGCGCTCATCATGGCGGCGCAGCGGCGCATTCCGCAGTACGTCGCCAACCTCAAGCAGGGCGCGTGGCAGCAATCGGGCCTGAAGACCTCGGCGATGCCGCCGAACTTCGGTCTTGGCCAGGTGCTGCGCGGCCAGACGCTCGGCATCTGGGGTTACGGCAAGATCGGGCGTCTGGTGGCCGGTTACGGCAAGGCCTTCGGCATGCGCGTGATCATCTGGGGCCGCGAGCATTCGCTCGAAGCCGCGCGCGCCGACGGCTACGAAGCCGCCGCCAGCCGCGAAGCGCTGTTCGAGGAAAGCGACATCCTCTCGCTGCATCTGCGTCTGCACGACGACACGCGCGGCATCGTCAAGCAGGAAGACCTGTTGCGCATGAAGCCGACCTCGCTGCTCGTCAACACGAGCCGCGCGGAACTGCTCGAAGAGAACGCGCTGCTCGGCGCGCTCGCGCATAACCGTCCGGGCATGGTCGCGATCGACGTGTTCGAGAGCGAGCCGATCCTGCAGGGCTACAGCCTGCTGCGCATGGAAAACGTGATCTGCACGCCGCACATCGGCTATGTGGAACGCGAAAGCTACGAGCTGTATTTCGGCGCGGCCTTCCGCAACATCCTCTCGTTCGATGCGGGCGATCTTTCGCACGTCGCGAATCCGGAAGCGCTGCAAGGCGGACGCCGCAAGTAAGGCGGCCAGCTTCGCGCGGGGCATTCGCGCACGCGATAAAGAAAAAGGCGGCCAGATGGCCGCCTTTTTTGCGTCGATGCGCTGTGTCGATGCGTCCGCGTGACCCGGCTCAGGCGTGCGCGGCCGCCTCGAACATCTCCGGCAGACGAACGAGAAAGCGCTCGCCGTCTTCGGCGCCGAGGTTGTACGCGTGCTGCATCTGCTGCGGGCTCGTGTAGTCCCAGCTTGAAATCGGCACCTTGGCCGTGGGCTGCACATACAAACGCAGCTGTTCGCCCGCTTGCCCGCCTTCGCCGCCCGTGCGGTGCTTCACCACGAACATCTGCGGACGCGGATACAGCCGCGTGACCATCACGAGCACGCGCCCGGGCGTGTCGTCGAGCGCGCCGACCGGCACGTTGTCGACCATGCCGCCATCGAGCACGGCGCGCCCGTTGCGGCGCAGCACCGGCGTGAACGGCGGCGTGCACGACGACTGCAGCACGAGATCGGCGAGATCGTCGACGCTCGCGCAGGCTTGCGCCGTCACGAATTCAGGATGGAAGCCGAGCTTGCGCCCGAGCGTGGGATGCAGCGTCTTGCGGATGTGCTTTTCGATGTTGTACGCGATCAGCCCCGCCGCGACCGCGCTGCGCGCGCCGAGCCAGCGCGGCAGATGCGAAACGCCGATGCGGATCTCCGGGGCGTCCTGCAGTTTCTCGAAGCGCGGCCCGTAGATGTCGAGCAGCGCCTGCCGATAGATGCGGTAGTGCGGAAACACCGATTCGCTGCGCAGCAGGTTGCCCCAGTACGCGTTGCGCTTGTTGTGCTTGAGCGCTTCCTCGTAATAGCGCATGACCCATTGCGAATCGCGCGTGTAGATCATGCAAGCGGTGGCCGCGCCCGCCGAAATGCCCGTGATGACGCGCGGACGCAGATCCAGCTTCGGCTGGACGACGTCCCAGAAACCCGCCTGCCACCAGCAGCGGTTGCCGCCGCCGGCAAAGACAACCTGATCGAACATGCGCCCTCTTGTCTTCGATTCGTCCTGAATCCGACAGCTTAGTCGAGCAGCGCGTAAGTCGAGGTCGCGTGAACGGCCATCCGGCCGTCTTCGTCGTAGAGTTCTATTTCGCCGAACACCAGATTGCGGCCCATGCGCAGCACGCGCGCCGTGACCTTCACGTCGCCCTTGCGCACCGCTCGCATGAAATTGGTGTTGAGCGCGACCGTGGTCATCGGCTTGAATTCGCCGAGCGCCGCCGCGATCGCGACGATCATCGCCGTGTCGGCGGCCGCCATGAACACCTGGCCGCAGATCACGCCGCCCGCGTGGCGCAGTTCGCCGGAGAACGGCAGCCGCAGCGTGGCGCTGTCCTCCGTCACTTCGAGCGGCTTCAACCCGAGCGCCTTCACCCACGGCGCCAGCACGCGCTCGAGCAGCGCGTCGATTGCCTTGTCGTCCATCGTCTCTTTTATGCCTTTTATGGAGTGCGTGCCGCGCAGCGGATTCCTTCGTTTCGACGGACCCGGCGGGCGGCGCGCGGTACGGCCGGCTTGCTGTCCAAAGCGGACCGAAAGCGGGCTCGCCAGCGTGGCGACATGATACCGGGAGGTACCGCGTCCCGTTAATACGGGATACGGCGATGGAGCTTCAGCGAGGCGCCGACGTGCCGTTCCAGGCCGCCAGCAAGTTTTTTAGGAAATTTGCGAAAAGGACTTGCCAAGACTCAAAAGGCAGGGCATAATCTTTCTTCTGTTGGGGGCGTTAGCTCAGTTGGTAGAGCAGCGGACTCTTAATCCGTAGGTCGAGTGTTCGAGTCACTCACGCCCCACCAGCGAATTCATGTGAAAAGCCCGGTCTTCTGACCGGGCTTTTTGCATTTCTGCGCTGATTTCCGTGACGCCTGACGCGCGCGGCCGTGGCCCGCTACGCGCTCGCGTCCCGCGCGCTCAAACGAATACGTCGGCGCTGCGATCCTTCACTTTCATCGAAAAGCGCACCGCGCGCGGCGGCTGCGGCAACCAGCGGCCGAGCGACTCGAAACCGTCGAGCTGACGCAGCAGCGTGTCGACGGTGGCGAGCTGGACGTGTGTCAGGTGATTCTGCTTGAGCAAGGCGTGCAGCCGTTTGCGCCAATAGGCGACGTCCATGATCGGCTCTTCGAAGTCGCTCGAAAGCGACGCCGGCATCACGCGCGCGATGTGCGCGATTTCCTGTTCAACGAATGTCATGGCGAACCCCGGGTATCCGACAGTGTTTCTTATCGTATGACGTAACTGTAGGACGACCGGAGCGCGACGCCAGCCTACCCGAATGGATAGGGCGAAAATCCAGCCAAACCGCATGGCTGGGCACGCGCGATGCTATTGGGTGCCGCATCGTGCCGCGCGTGTTTTAAGACTGCTCCGATAGGGTTTTTCTGACCTGCATCAGATCATGGAGCTATCGAAAAACACTCCAGAGGTTACTGCCATGCACGGGCATCCTACCGACAAACTCGTCGCCGGCGCGGTCATCGGCGGCGTTCTCACCGCCTTGCTCGTCGTATTGATGGTCTGGCTCGATTTTCCGTCGGACCGCCACTACAGCGCGTTCGTCCGGCTTTCGGTGCCGGCCCTGATCTCCGCCCTGCTGCTGTTCCCGCGTCCGATCCTGCATCGCACGCTGCTGCGGGAGCGGCGCGATCCGAGCCTGCTCGACGAAGACCTGAACCTGCTGCTCGTGGGCCGCGCGCTCGGTCTCGTCGGTGGCATCATTTTCGGCATTTCGCTGGCCTCGGAAATTCTCTGAGGCGCGCGTCCGCTCAAAGGCTCAAAGGAACGGCTTGCCATCCACCTGTTCGTAGACGACGTTGCCGTCGTCGTCCTCGAACTGTTCCAGATAGTTGCGGGCGCCGCACAGCGGGCAACGGAACAACGGGCCCTGGCCCTCGTTCTTGATGACCACTTCGCTTTGCTCCCACGGCGTGCCGCACGACTGATTGCGGCAGACGAACGATTCAGATTCAGACATTGCAGACTCTCCTTGCTGTTACGGCTGCAAAGCCTACAGCATGCGGGCCTCGCGCGCCGCAATTCCGCGAGCTTTCCGGCGCGTTTTCCTCACTGTTTTTCTCGCCGCTTCCCTCGCGCTGTTCCGTTTTTGAGCAACGCGCCCGCGCCACGCTGCGCCGTTGCGGCGCAATGCAGCCGCGCCGCCACCCTCGCCTTCCTTGCTGTCGTCCTCATCGTCGTTCTCACGGGCTGTTCGTTCCCGCAGCCGCGCGTATGCGCAAGCGCGCCGCGGCGGCCCTGCACGCGCGCTCGTCCGACGCCTGAATCGCCCTCGAATCGCGATTGGCACGCTTCTGGCATCAACGAGCACCGGTTGCGCGGCACCCAGCCTGACGCGCCCATCCATATCGAGATAGAGCACAGCGAGGAGCACGCAGATGAATCACGCGGACATGCAGTTCCTGACGACCGAGTTCCCGTACAAGAAGCAATACGGCAACTTCATCGGCGGCGAGTGGGTTGCGCCGCTGGGCGGCGAGTATTTCGACGACATTTCGCCGATCACCGGCCATCCGTTCACGTCGATTCCGCGCTCGCGCGAAGCCGACATCGAGCTTGCGCTCGACGCCGCGCACAAGGCCAGGACCGCCTGGGGCAAGACCGCGCCGACCGATCGCGCCAATATCCTGAACCGCATCGCCGACCGCATCGAGCAGAACCTGCACAGGCTCGCCGTCGCCGAAACCATCGACAACGGCAAGCCGCTGCGCGAAACGCTGGCCGCCGACATTCCGCTGTCCGCCGATCACTTCCGCTATTTCGCGAGCTGCCTGCGCTCGCAGGAAGGCGGCATCTCCGAAATCGATCACGACACGGTCGCCTATCACTTCCACGAGCCGCTCGGCGTGGTCGGCCAGATCATTCCGTGGAATTTCCCGATCCTGATGGCCGCCTGGAAGCTCGCGCCCGCGCTCGCGGCCGGCAACTGCGTCGTGCTCAAGCCCGCCGAACAGACGCCCGCCTCGATGCTCGTGTTCGCCGAGATCATTCAGGACCTGCTGCCGCCAGGCGTGCTCAACATCGTGAACGGCTTCGGCCTCGAAGCGGGCAAGCCGCTCGCCTCGAACAAGCGCATCGCCAAGATCGCCTTCACGGGCGAGACCACGACGGGCCGCCTGATCATGCAGTACGCGAGCCAGAACATCATTCCGGTGACGCTCGAACTGGGCGGCAAGAGCCCGAACATTTTCTTCGCCGACGTGCTCGATCACGACGACAGCTATTTCGACAAGGCGCTCGAAGGCTTCGCGATGTTCGCGCTCAATCAGGGCGAGGTGTGCACGTGCCCGTCGCGCGTGCTGATCGACGAAAAGATCTACGACCGCTTCATGGAGCGCGCGATCAAGCGCGTGGCGGCGATCCAGCAAGGCCATCCGCTCGATACGAAGACGATGATCGGCGCGCAGGCCTCGCAGGAACAGCTCGAAAAGATCCTGTCGTATATCGATCTGGGCAAGCAGGAAGGCGCGCAGTGCCTGATCGGCGGCGAACGCAACGCGCTGGCCGGCGAACTCGGCGACGGCTACTACGTGAAGCCGACCGTGTTCCGCGGCCACAACAAGATGCGCATCTTCCAGGAGGAAATTTTCGGGCCGGTCGTCTCGGTGACGACGTTCAAGACCGAAGAGGAAGCGCTGGAGATCGCCAACGACACGCTCTACGGCCTCGGCGCGGGCGTCTGGACGCGTGACGGTACGCGCGCCTATCGCTTCGGCCGCGAGATTCAGGCTGGCCGCGTGTGGACCAACTGCTATCACGCGTATCCGGCGCACGCGGCGTTCGGCGGCTACAAGCAGTCCGGCATCGGCCGTGAGAACCACAAGATGATGCTCGACCACTATCAGCAGACGAAGAACCTGCTCGTCAGCTATAGCGATCAGCCGCTGGGCTTCTTCTGATTTTCCACTGATCTCGTCTTGATCCGATTGCGGGAGTGGTACTGGCTCGCCGGGCGCCGTGTGGGGCGTTCGGCGAGCGTTTTTTCGAGGAGACCGTGACATGGTCGAACGCGTCACCGCCACGCCCGCCGCGCTCGCGCTGATCGAGCAACTCGCGCGCGAGCACGGCTCGCTGCTGTTTCATCAATCGGGCGGCTGCTGCGACGGCAGCGCGCCGATGTGTTTTCCCGCTGGAGAATTTCTGGTCGGTAACGCCGATGTGCAACTCGGCGAGATCGGCGGCGTGCCGTTTTATATGACCGCGTCGCAGTTCGAGTATTGGCAGCACACGCAGTTGATCATCGATGCGGTGCCGGGCAATGGCGGCATGTTTTCGCTCGAACGGCCGACCGGGCTGCGTTTTCTCACGCGTTCCCGGCTCTATGACGATGCGGAGAATGCTTGGCTCGAAGCGCATCCGGTGACGCGGGTGAGTTTGTGACGTCGCGCCGCGGCACGTAGCGAGAGGTCTTTCGGGGCCGGTGCTATCCTGGCCGGCATCCGCGCATTCGCGCGCCCGACCGGAGACGACATCATGCAAGACCGCGACGTGAAGCTGCTCAAGCTCGATCCGATGGATCTGCTCGCCGTAAGCCATATCGGCCCGTATATGAAGATCGGCGACGCGTTTTATACGCTCGCGCAGTGGCTCGGCGAGCGGAATGTGGGCACATCGGGCTCGAAGCTGGTCGGCATCTATTACGACGATCCGAATTCGGTCGACGAATCGAAGCTCAGGTCGAAGGCCGCGGTGCAGCTCGTGCACGATCGGGATGTGCAGGTGGTCGCGCCGGTGGAGAGGTTTCAGTTGCGCGGCGGCGAGCACGCGATGTTGCTGCATTCGGGCCCGTATCAAGGGTTGCAGCAAGCGTGGATGTGGCTTTACAACGAGGGCTTGACGAAGCTTGGGCGCAACGCGGACTTTTCGGTGCCGTCGTTCGAGGTGTATCTGAATACGCCGGATGAGGTCGCGCCCGAGGATCTGAAGACCGAGCTTTATATTCCGCTGGCTTGATGGCTTGCTCAGGGATTTTGAGGCCGCTGGGTAGGTTGTCCAGCGGCTTTTTCGTTTCCGAAGCGCGGTCTCTTAGGTTTTTTCAATCTATGTATACGTAAACGTAGTAATAGTTAACAAGTCCCTGGGTTTTCTGTGGATAACCCCGGAAAACCATTGAGTAAACAAGGCTGTGGAAAATTCATAACCTTGAGGGTGTTAACGGGACAATCCCAGGCAGTTGCTGACAACTTTTCCACTGTTTTATCCAGGGGCCGAGTTGTTCAGGTTTCGTGCACCGGATGTTATGGGGGTTGTGCGCGGGTTATCCGCAGGAGGCTGTGGATAGATTGCGGGGGCGGCTCCGTTCATGCGCCGATCGCCATCGCGGCGACGTGAATCGCCGCTCAACCCTCCACGGCCAACGCCCGCCGCACGTGTTCCCAGTCGAGCCCGAAGCGCGCCAGATACTTGCGCAGCCGGTCCGCGTCGTTCGGCTGCTTCTTGCTTTGCCGCGATACCGCGAACAACGCGCGCCCCGCCTCCGACAAACTCGCCGACACGCGGCAAACGTCGAGCACGCGCTCCAGCTGCACGCGGTCGAACAGGTCGATCTCGCTCGCACCCTCGCCCAGCGCGGCATCGACGAGATCGCGCGCAGGCTGCTCATCGGTCCACGTGCGCGCGAGCCGCGTCACTTCTTCTTCGGCGATGATTTCGGTGATACGGCCCGCGTCGGCCAGCGTGGCCATGCGCGTCACCGACGCCGACAATTCGCGGAAATTGCCCGCCCACGCCGCGCGCGGCGACGTCGCGAACGCCAGAAAGCGCCGCTTCGCTTCGACGTTGAAACGCACCTGCTCGCCCTGTTCACGGCCGAAGCGGTCGAGTTCGAAATCGAGATTCGGCTCGATGTCCTCGCGACGCCCGGCGAGTCCAGGCAGCGCGTACGTCCACAGGTTGATGCGCGCGTAGAGATCCTCGCGAAACGCGCCCGCCGCCACCATCTGCCGCAAGTCGCGGTGCGTGCCCGCGATCAGTTCGAAATCGCTCGTGACTTCGCTGTCCGCGCCGACCGGGAAAAAGCGCTTTTCCTCGACCGCCTTGAGCAGCATCGCCTGCTCGTCGAGACCGAGTTCGCCGATTTCATCGAGAAACAGCAGCCCGCCGTGCGCCGTGCGCAGCAAACCGGCGCGCGCGGTCTGCGCGCCCGTGAACGCGCCCTTCACGTGGCCGAACAGCGTCGACATGGCCGCATCGCCGCGCAAGGTCGCGCAATTGACCTCGATAAACGGCCCGGCAAGCCGATGCCGCGCGCGCTTGAGTTCGTAGATGCGCTTCGCGAGAAACGACTTCCCCGCGCCGGTCGGGCCGACCAGCAGCATCGGCGCACGCGAGCGCACCGCGACGCGTTCGAGTTGCTCGATCAGCGCGTTGAACTGGGCGTTGCGCGTGGCGATGCCGGCCTTCAGGAACGAGACGGTTTCGTCGCGCTCGCGCGTGAAGCGCTGCGCGATGCGGTTGTAGCGCGAGAGATCGAGATCGATGACCGAGATCGTGCCCGGCCCGCTCGGACCTTCGTCGGTCATCTGCGGCGGCGCGGTTTGTACGAGCCGCGCGGGCAGATAGCGCGCTTCCGCGAGCAGAAACCAGCAGATCTGCGCGACGTGCGTGCCGGTCGTGATGTGGATCGCGTAATCCTCGTGATCGAGGTCGAACGGATAGCCGCGCGCGTAATCGTGCAGCGCCGCGTAGACCTCCTCGAAATCCCATGGGTCGCGGATCGTGAGCGGCGTGAGGCGGACTTCGGTGTGCGGCGAGAGCCGCGCGAGGTCGTCCTTGATGCGGTTCGCGAGACGATCGAAATCGGGCGAATGCAGAAGTTCGAGCCGATCGACCGGCCAGTCCGGCTGCGAGCACAGCGAAATCGTCGGCCGCCACTTCTGCCAGCGGCGCGGCGCGCGGCCGCCTTGATCGAGCACGGTGCCGAGAAATCCGATCGCGACGGTCTTGCGCATGTTTATCCAAAAAGATAAGTGACGATCTGATTGTATCGAAATCAGGCGGATCACCTGCCGATGGCGATCACCCTACTCGCCCGCAGACGAAATTTTTTCTCGCTTCAATTCAATGAGTTGTGAAATTTTTCGAGGCGGACGGCAGGCACTGGCACGCTCCTCGCTAAATAGAAGGCAGCCTGATGTCCCGCTGGCCCACGAGCCAAGGTTCACAAGCCTTGCTGGTGCGCCGCCGCCGAGTTCCTTCGTCGCGGCAGCGCATGCCGTCATGGACAGACGATGGCGAATGGGCGCGCACTGGAGCGTCGCGTTCGGGTTCGATTCCCGGAGCGCCCACCTGTTCGATAGCTCGACCTGGTAGAGCAGCCGGCGCAAGCCGGACGGTAGCGGGTTCGAATCCCGCTCGAACGCTGTCCGCAAGGACAGTCTCTCGATAAGCAGTACCCGCCGGTGTGGGCCGCGAGGCCCGCCGCGCGTCGCACCGGTTGCGGCGCCGCGCGAATGGCCGGGCGGCCGAAGCGGCCAGCGCAACCGGACGCGGCGACGTCACGCAACACGACGCCGCCCGATCCGCGAGTGCGAACCCTTCGCCCCGCTCACCCGTTCGCGTCGCGCCCTGATCCGTGCGGCGCGCGCGCGCCGGCCCTGAACGAAGAATAAGGACAACGAATATGTGGATGCGTCATGTAGTGAAAAAGAACGAACGCGCGCTGTTGATGAACGAAGGCGATTTCGTGAAGGTGCTGGAACCGGGTGTGTTCCGCGCGTTCGATCCGTTCAAGCGCCTCTCGGTGCAGACCGCGCAGCTCGATGCGCCGCTCGCCGACGCCGCGCTCGCCGACTGGCTGCGCCGCGACGCGCAGGATGTACTCGCCGAACACTTCGTCGCGATGGATCTCGCCGACGACGAAGCGGGCCTGCGCTATGTGGATGGCGTCCTCGTCGAGATTCTGCCGCCGGGCACGCGGCGCCTGTACTGGCGCGGGCTCGTCGAGCATCGCCTCGATCGCGTGGATTTTGCGCAGAACGGCGAACTGGACGCGACGCTCACGAAGCGCCTGATGCAGCCTGCGCTGCGTGCGCGCGGTATCGTCGGCTTGAACGGCGTGCTGATTGCGCAGGTGCCGGCGTACCACGTCGGCGTGCTGAAGATCGACGGCAAGATCGAGCGTTTGCTCGACGCCGGTCTCGCGGCATTCTGGCGTTTCGGGCGTGAGGTGACCGTTGAACTCGTCGATCTGCGTGTGCAGGCGCTCGAAGTCGGCGGCCAGGAAATCCTCACACGCGACAAGGTCTCGCTGCGGCTCAATCTGGCCGCGACGTGGTGCTACGCGGACGTGCTGCGCGCCTTCGGGCAGTTGCAGAAACCCGCCGATCATCTCTATCGCGAGCTGCAATTCGCGCTGCGCGCCGCCGTCGGCACGCGCACGCTCGATGAATTGCTCGAAGATAAGCAGATGATCGACGAGGTCGTGATCGCGCAGGTACGCTCGCGACTCGTGGATTCGGGGCTGGAGATCCGCAGCGTCGGCGTGAAGGACATCGTGCTGCCGGGCGATATGAAGACGATCCTCGCGCAGGTGGTCGAGGCGGAGAAGGCGGCGCAAGCCAACGTGATCCGCCGACGCGAGGAAACCGCCGCGACACGCTCGCTGCTGAACACGGCGAAGGTGATGGAAGAGAACCCGACCGCGCTGCGGCTCAAGGAGCTGGAAACGCTTGAGCGCGTGGCGGAACGGATCGATCGCATCTCCGTGTTCGGCGGCCTCGATCAGGTGCTGAACGGGCTGGTGAGCCTCAAGCCGGCGGTGTGAGCGGCGGCGAATAGCTAGTTAAAAGAACGACGAGGCGCGGCGCATGCGTGCCGTGCCTCGCGCAATGAAGCATTCAGGTGAAGCAATGAGTGAACTCGATTATCAGGTGATGGAACTGGCGCATGGCAAGCCGGTGAAGATGTGGACCCACGGCGTGGCCGTCGAGGACGAAGCGCGCGCGCAACTGCGCAACGTGGCGCAGATGCCGTTCGTGTTCCGCCATATCGCCGTGATGCCGGACGTGCATCTCGGCAAGGGCTCGACGATCGGCAGCGTGATTCCGACGAAGGGCGCGATTATTCCGGCAGCGGTGGGCGTGGATATCGGCTGCGGCATGATGGCCGCGCGCACGACGCTCACGGCCGCCGATCTGCCGGACTCGCTTGCGGGACTGCGTAGCGCGATCGAGCGCGCGGTGCCGCATGGTCGCGCGCCGGGACGTCGCGATCCGGGCGCATGGGGCAATCGCGCGCCAGCGAACGTCGATGCGATGTGGAAGGAGTTGGAGCCGGGCTTCAGGCGCATCGTCGAGAAGCATCCGAAGCTCGAAAAGACCAACCACTATACGCACCTCGGTACGCTCGGCACCGGGAATCACTTCATCGAAGTGTGTCTCGATGAAAGCGAGCGCGTGTGGTTCATGCTGCACAGCGGTTCACGCGGCGTGGGCAATGCGATCGGCAGTCTGTTTATCGAACTGGCGCAGCAGGATATGCGTCAGCACATGGCGAATCTGCCGGATCGCAATCTCGCGTATCTGAACGAAGGCAGTCGGCATTTCGAGGACTACGTCGAAGCGGTGGGCTGGGCGCAGGATTACGCGCGCCATAACCGGCAGGCGATGATGGATGCGGTGATTGGCGCGGCGCGTGCGACGATCGGGAAGGCGTTTGAGATCGACGGGCACGCGGTGAATTGCCACCACAACTATGTGCAGCGCGAGCGGCATTTCGGTGAGGACGTGCTCGTGACGCGTAAGGGCGCGGTGTCGGCGCAGAAGGGACAACTCGGGATCATTCCGGGGTCGATGGGCGCGAAAAGTTTTATCGTGCGCGGACTCGGGAATGCGGAGAGTTTTTGTTCTTGCAGCCACGGTGCCGGGCGGACGATGAGCCGGACTGAGGCTAAGCGTCGGTTCACGGTCGCGGATCAGGTGGCGGCTACGCAGGGCGTTGAATGCCGGAAGGATGCGGGTGTCGTTGATGAAATTCCGATGGCTTATAAGGACATCGACGCGGTGATGGCGGCGCAGCGCAGTCTCGTGGAAGTCGTGCATACGCTGCGGCAGGTGGTTTGTGTGAAGGGATGAGGATGCGTGGCCGGTTGAATCTGGAATTTGGCCGGCTGCGCGTTTTTTAGGGCTTGTGGGGAAATGTTATGGCTGGCTTTGAAAAACTTGAGACGGTTAGGAGTGCTCATCCGGTGGAGCCCGAGGTGCGTGCGCGTGTGCTCGCGGAACTCGACGATATCGAGCGCAAGCATGAGGTGAAGGTGCTGTTTGCCTGTGAGTCGGGGAGTCGGGGGTGGGGCTTTGCTTCGCCGGATAGCGACTATGACGTGCGCTTTGTTTATGTGCATCGGCGTGAGTGGTATCTGAAAGTCGAGCCGCAACGCGATGTGATCGAACGGCCGCTCGATGATGTGCTGGATGTGAGCGGCTGGGAGTTGCGCAAGGCGTTGCAGTTGCTGCATCGGTCGAATCCGACCTTGCTGGAGTGGCTGGATTCGCCGGTTGTGTATCGCGAGGATGTGCTTTGGGCGCCCAGGTTGAGGTCAATGGCTGAGGCGTTCTTTTCGCCGATGCGCGGGCGGCATCATTATCTTTCGATGGCGAAGAAGAATTTTCGCGGCTATCTGCAAGGCGAGACGGTGCGGTACAAGAAGTATCTTTACGTGCTGCGGCCGCTGCTGGCTGTGCGGTGGATCGATATGGGCTTAGGGATGCCGCCGATGCGGTTTGCGGATCTTGTGGCGGGGACGGTGGGGGAGGCTGACGTGGTTGCCGAGGTCGATGCGTTGCTGGAGGTGAAGATGCGCGCCGGAGAAGGGGAGTATGGGGCGCGGCGGCCTGCGGTTCATGCGTTGATCGAAGCGATGCTTGGGGAGGCTGAGGTTGGTCGGGAGTACAAACGGCCTTGGGGGGAAGTGGGGATGTTGGATGGGTTTTTGAGGGAGGTGGTGGAGGGGTGAGCGGCGGCGCGATGCCGTAGGGTGTCGCGCCGGTTTATTGGGGAGTGGGGGAGGCTAAGGCGGTGATATTTCAGTGAGCGGAGGAGGATCGAACTCCCGACCTTCGCAATTACGAACACGATCACCATCGATACTCCACCCGCCCCAAAAACAAAAAAACCCACAAGTCTCTCAACTCGTGGGTCTCCAATTCCCAGCCAAATCGCTCACAGCGACTCGACTAAAAATCATCTGTAGGTTCTCAAAGAAAGTGAAAAATTGATCCTCTGAAAAGCAAGCCTTTTTTCATTCCCGTGACGAATTCCTTTTTTTTAAATTTTTTGGGGAACGTGAAAATTTCCGCCCGAATTGTCAGAATTCGTGAAAAATCGGGACTCGGCGTTGAATGCAGATATCAGTCAAAGTTTTTCACGCGAACAGAGTCGGCCGTTCCGATCCGATCGGCGGTTCGCGAAATGCGGGCTCTCGCCGTTACTCAAGCGAATTTATCTGATCGTTTAGGTTTCGGGTTCTGGCCAGTTGAAGGACTGCCTTGTCGTACGCGAAACTCACATTCGCACTGTAGAAATTAATAAATGACTTGACTCGATCAGTCACCCATCGGCCGTCCTTTGCACGGAAGCTGACCTGGACGGCCGGGACGGTTGCCTTGTCGTCAGCAACGAGCAGCAGAGGTCCAGCGACACTCGCTGGGTTGACCGTACCAAATGTCTCGCCGATCAGAGAGGCCGAATTCAGGATGACTCTCAGGCCAAAGACCTCCCCGCGAGTCCCTTTGGTGGTCAGTGCCCGAACAAAGGTTTCGGCGGGAATGCCTGCCGATGACGCGGTTTTGAGCATAGCTGGCATCAGCGTATTGTTGTCGTCGAACAAATGCTCAGGTTGGCGAAAGCCAGCCGTTCCATCGGTTCGAAAACCGAGCGTCACTTGTGGCCAGAAGCGATCGTCATAGTCGAGCTTCGCCCCTTGCGAGATGGCTGACACCAGCAATGATGCTGTTCGTTCCGCTATCCATCTCTGATGGGCGGCGTCGAAGTTCATGGAGGAGAGGTGAGTGGCAAGGCTATCCGCAAGCATTACTCGTGCACCGATGCCTTCACCTAGCGCAGTCTTTGTCGCCAGCCACCTATCGACTACGCCGACTGCCTTCTCTTCATCAACGATCACCTTCGCTTCCGCTTCCGCCAACGGAGCGTATTGCTCAGTTAGCAGAGCCGCCATTGCATATTTCGATGCGTCGTCACCATAAAAGGGCCCGCTGAGGGCACCAAAGGCGGCTTCGCGAAGGTCGTTCGGAACGTTCGGACTTTTTAAGATGCTGTCGGCATAAGGGTATACACCTTGGTAGCGCTTGAGCGTCTCCAATAATACGCGCGGCCGATAGCTGTCAATCTTAAAACGCGACATGGTCTTCGATAACAACTCATCAATCTTCGTGTCGACACCCGGATAAAAGAGGCCAAGGTGGGCAGCGAGAATGCGCGCGCCATCGCGAAAATCCAGTTCCGAGGTGTCTGGGTCCAGCATGTACACCACAAGCCGAGACTTCTCCGCAGTGCTGAGTTCAATTGAACTACGGTAGTTGCCTGATAGACTCGAACGCGCGATTCGTGTCACGAAGCCGTCCAGCACGACTCTCATCCGAATGCTCTCCAAGGACTCTTTGAGCAGCGCGCCCTTTTTATCAAATGAGAGCCAGTCGGTGATCTTGGACTCAATGGTCTGACGCGCGCTGGTATAGATCTGATAGACACTAAAGCCACCCGCCGCGCCTAAGAGCACAATCCCGAACAGCGCCCAAGCCCGGAATTCGGCGAAGACTTTTTGCATCTTGTCCATGGCTTGGTCACCGATCTGCACCTTCGCGTCGGCAACCTGCTGAGTAAGACTGGCCTTAATAGTCTCCAGCTCGGCCTTCGCACTCGCCACCTCTGCCCTCACACGTTCGAGTTCACGTTCGACTGTCAGGCGTACCAAGTCCACGTTCCTTTCATCCACGACCCCTGCTCCTCTTTTTTGATCTTTTGGGTGCCGCATTCTGGCACAGACGCTACGCATCGAGCGCAATACGGGGTCAGGATTCGGTGAACGCCAATAATTTCGGCAACGCGAGCTAACACATGGATCGCGTCATACCTCCACCTACAGGCCGAGTGTCTCAATTGCAAGTTCGCAGGACTGGTTGAGCGACGCACGAAGAGCCGGTATGCGTAGGTTCTTATTTGAACTTTCCGTTGCACGACGTGAACCGGCAGCAGGACGAGAAGCGCCCGGCAGGCGAAAGGTTGCCTCGGCTAGAATAGAGGGCTGGTAGCGCCAAGGCGTAAACAACTGCCAGAGCACATCCTCGAAACGTCCGTGGAGTGGCACCGAGCTAAGTCTTCCGTTAGATGACGAGCCGTGGGGCGCGATCGCGCAAGGAAATCGTTACCGGGTACGGATTTGCGAAGTCGGCGCTCGACCAGAGCCCGCGCGTCAACGCCTCCCGCGACAAATGAGCGGAATTTGGACCTCACACTGGCTAGCTTATAAGTCGGCGTAGTACATCCCAACGGACACAATACATAGCGACTCGCCACCCGCATTGCCTTCCGATCCATAGCCTACGAACGTTCCTCCTTCATGCCTTCATCCAAGTTCACCTACGATCTGCCGCCCGGAGCAACGAGCCCCGTCGTCAAAGAAGAGCACATCGAATACGGCCTCCTTGGCAAGCTTCAGAACTTGAAGTACGAATACCGCGACGAAATTCGCGATCGCGCCGCGCTGGAAAGGAACTTCCGGGAGAAATTCGAGGCACTCAATCGCGTCACGCTGACCGACGCCGAATTCGCCAGGCTCCTGGATGAAATAGTTACCGAGGATGTCTACACCGCTGCCAAGACCCTGCGCGGCATCAACGCCTTCACCCGCGACGACGGTACGCCGTTGAACTACACGCTGGTGAACATCAAGGACTGGTGCAAAAACCACTTCGAGGTCGTTCACCAGCTCCGCATCAACACCGACAACAGCCACCATCGCTACGACGTTCTCATCCTCATCAACGGCGTGCCCTGTGTGCAGATCGAGCTGAAGACCCTAGGCGTGAATCCACGCAGGGCAATGGAGCAGATCGTCGATTACAAGCGCGACCCGGGCAACGGCTACACGAAGACGCTGCTCTGCTTCATGCAGCTGTTCATCGTCAGCAACCGCGACCGCACCTACTACTTCGCCAACAACAACGTCCGCCACTTTGCCTTCAATGCGGACGAGCGCTTTCTGCCCATCTATGAGTTTGCAGGCGAGGACAACCGCAAGATCACCCAACTCGACGAGTTCGCCGATCATTTTCTGAGAAAATGCAACCTCGGCCGCACCATCAGCCGCTACATGGTGCTGCTTGCAGGTGAGCAAAAGCTTATGATCATGCGGCCCTATCAGGTCTATGCCGTGCAGCACATCATCAAGTGCATCGACGAAGACAATGGCAACGGCTACATCTGGCATACCACGGGCAGTGGCAAGACGCTCACCTCCTTCAAGACCTCAACGTTGCTGAAGGAAAACGAGCACATTCACAAGTGTGTGTTTGTCGTGGACCGGAAGGACCTCGACCGCCAAACACGGGAGGAATTCAACAGGTTCCAGGAAGGCTGCGTCGAAGAAAACACCAACACCGCCGCCCTCGTGCGCCGCCTGCTTTCAGAGGACTACGCCGACAAGGTCATCGTCACCACCATTCAGAAGCTCGGCCTCGCGCTGGACGAAAACAGCAAGCGCAATAAGCAGCGCAGCAAAAACGGCCAGGCCACCTACAAAGAACAGCTCGAAGCACTGCAGGACAAGCGCATTGTCTTCATCTTCGACGAATGTCACCGTTCGCAGTTTGGCGACAATCACAAGGCCATCAAAGCATTTTTCCCGAAGGCGCAGCTCTTCGGTTTCACCGGCACGCCGATATTTGGTGGACCCAACGGCAACGCCAGTCGCATAAAAATCGACGGTGAGGTGGCCTCGTATCGGACCACCGAGGAGCTCTTCCACAAGCAGCTCCACGCCTACACCATCACCCATGCCATCGAGGATGGCAACGTCCTGCGCTTCCACGTCGACTACTTCAAGCCCGAGGGTAAGAACCCACCAAAGCCCGGCGAAGCCATTGCCAAGAAGGCCGTCATCGAGGCCATTCTCGCCAAGCACGATGCAGCCACCGGCGGGCGCCGCTTCAACGCTATCCTCGCCACCGCGTCCATCAACGACGCCATCGAATACCACGCTCTGTTCAAGACCATGCAGGCGGACAAGCAGGCCGCCGATCCCGATTTCAAGCCGCTGAACATTGCCTGCGTCTTCTCCCCGCCGGCCGAGGGCGACCCAGACGTCAAGCAGATCCAGGAAGACCTGCCGCAGGAACAAGTGGACAACGAAGAAGATCCCGAGGGCAAGAAAGCTGCGCTCAAGGCCGTCCTCGCCGACTACAACGCCCGCTACGGTACCAACCATCGTTTGAGCGAGTTCGACCTCTACTACCAGGATGTGCAGCAGCGCATCAAGGACCAGCAGTGGCCCAATGCCGACTATCCGGCCGCTCAGAAGATCGACGTCACCATCGTGGTGGACATGCTGCTCACCGGCTTCGATTCCAAATTTCTGAACACGCTCTATGTGGACAAGAACCTCAAGCACCATGGCTTGATCCAAGCGTTCTCCCGCACCAATCGCGTGCTCAATGGCACCAAGCCTTACGGCAACATCCTCGACTTTCGCCAGCAGCAAGATTCCGTCGATGCTGCCATCGCCCTCTTCTCCGGAGAGAAGACCGACAAGCAGGCGCGGGAAATCTGGCTCGTGGACAAGGCGCCTTTGGTCATCCAGAAGCTGGAGACCGCAGTGCAGAAGTTGGACGACTTCATGACGTCCCAGGGCCTTGCCTGCACGCCATCCGCCGTAGCCAACCTGAAGGGCGACGAGGCCCGCGCCGCCTTCATCAGCCACTTCAAGGAAGTCCAGCGACTCAAAACCCAGCTGGACCAATACACCGACCTCAGCGAAGACAACAAGGCCGCCATCGAGCAGGTGCTGCCCGATGAAAACCTGCGCGGCTTCAAAGGCCAGTATCTTCAAACTGCCAAAGAGCTCAGAGCGCAGCAGGGCAAAGACGTCAAGGAAGTTGATGGCCCCGGCAACGATGACCCCGTGGACCAGCTCGACTTCGAGTTTGTCCTCTTCGCTTCCGCCGTCATCGACTACGACTACATCATGGGCCTTATTGCCAAGTTCTCCGCCAAGGGGCCCGGCAAGGCCAAGATGACTCGCGAGGAACTGATCGGGCTCATCAGCGCCGATGCCAAGTTCATGAACGAGCGCGACGACATCGCCGAATACATCGGCACACTCCAGGCCGGCGAAGGCCTCTCTGAGGCCGCCATCCGCGACGGCTACACCCGCTTCAAGGCAGAGAAGAACTCGAAGGAACTCGCCAACATCGCAGCGAAGCACGGCCTCACCACCGCCGCCCTTCAAAGCTTCGTGGACGGCATCCTCGACCGCATGATCTTCGATGGCGAGCAACTCAGTGACCTGATGACCCCACTCAACCTCGGCTGGAAAGCCCGCACCAAGGCCGAACTCGCCCTCATGGATGACCTCCACTCCCTCCTCACTAAACGCGCCGGTGGCCGCGACATTTCAGGACTCAGTGCGTATGAGCAGTAAGACGAAAGCCACCGCAACGGCGGAAGAGGCTAAGCCTGCACAAATACCGAAGCTGCGGTTTCCGGAGTTTCGGAAAGAAGATGAATGGCAGGTGAAGAAGCTTAATGAGTTGTTGTTTGAGCCAAAAAAGCGGAACAGGAGTCTTGAATTTGGGCCTGCCGATGTCCTATCCGTGTCTGGCCAGCACGGGTGCGTGAATCAGATCGAGTTCATGGGCCGCTCGTATGCGGGCGTAAGCGTGAAGGACTATCATATCGTCGAGACCGGCGACATTGTTTACACGAAGAGCCCGCTAAAGAAGAACCCCTTTGGCATTATCAAAGTGAACAAAGGAAAACGAGGCATCGTTTCGACTTTGTATGCCGTCTATCGGCCTTTTGCCAACTGCTCCGGAATCTACTTGGATCACTTCTTTTCCGGGGACTACAACCTCAATGCCTATTTGCAACCCCTCGTAAAGAAGGGCGCGAAGAACGACATGAAGGTCAACAACACAGATGTGCTCAAAGGCGACATCTGTGTTCCCAAGTTCGCCGAACAGCAGAAAATCGCCAAGTGCTTGAGTTCGATGGACGAGCTGATCGCCGCGCAAGCGCGGAAAGTGGGCGTGCTCAAGACCCATAAAAATGGGCTGATGCAGCAGCTTTTCCCCCGCGAAGACAAAACATTTCCGAGCCTTCGGCTTCCGGAGTTTCAAGGGAAAGAGGGTTGGAAAAGTTTGCCACTCGCCGCTTTGGCCGACAAGATTATGGTCGGAATCGCTAGTGCAGCCACTCATGCATATCGTGAAACTGGCGTGCCTATGCTAAGGAATCAAAATATTAAGGAGGGTGGAATTGACGATTCTAGCCTTCTATTTATCGATCCGATTTATGAAGCGACTCACAAAAATAAACGATTGAAAGCAGGCGATGTCATAACAGTAAGAACTGGCTACCCTGGTTTGTCTGCGGTAGTTACCAAGTCTTATGAGAACGCACAGTGTTTTACATCCCTAATAACTCGCCCCAAAGCTGATATTTTGGATTCAAATTATCTCTGTCTATATATAAACTCTCCTATTGGGAAAAAGTTCATGTTGGGAGCAGAGGCTGGCGGGGCGCAAAAAAACGTCAATGCCGGGACATTAGGAACACTCGAGGTCTATTTCCCGCAACTTGAAGAGCAACGAAAAATAGCCTCGATTCTCAGTAATTTCGACGCCCTGATCAGCGCCGAAACCCAAAAGCTCGAAGCCCTCGCGATCCATAAAAAAGGGCTGACACAGCAGCTTTTCCCATCCGCGGAAGGCATTGACGCATGAGCACCAAGCCGAAGATCAACAAGTACACCAACCTCAGGACACTCGCGAGGAAGCTGCGTGACGATCTGGGCGGTGTCGATCTCATCCTTCTGTATGCCTACAACCGCACGGGCAAGACGCGGCTGTCGATGGAGTTTAAGGACGAGGGGAAGCGCAAGAACGACGGCGCTCCCGACACCCTCTACTTCAATGCCTTTACCGAAGACTTGTTCACTTGGGACAACGATTTAGACGGTGATGCTGTCCGGCGGCTTCAGCTCAATCCCAACTCCAGCTTCTTCAATGGCCTGAAAGACCTCGCACTGGACGAAACGATCGCGGGCTACCTCGACCGTTACGCGGACTTCGATTTCGACATTGACTACGAGACATGGAAGGTCTCTTTCCGCAAAGGTGAAGCCGAGAACATCAAGATCTCCCGTGGCGAGCAAAATATCTTCATTTGGTGCCTCTTCATGGCCATTTGCGAGCGGATGCTCGACGGCCACGTCTCCTATCAATTAAACAAATATCTCTACATTGATGACCCCATCTCTTCACTGGACGACAACAACGCCATCGCCGTGGCTTGCGACCTCGCCCAACTCCTGCGCCGGGCTGTGAGCCGCAAAGGCCAGGACAGCACTCCCGCGCCCATCAAGGTTGTTTTCTCGTCCCATCACGCCCTTTTCTTCAACGTGATGTGCAACGAGATTGGCAGAGCAAAAGAGGGCGAGTCGAGGGTGACCCACAAGCGCTACTTTCTGCACCGCCCGAACGGAGACGGCGTATATACCCTGCGGGCCACCGAAGACACGCCCTTCTTCCATCACGTCGCGTCACTCGCTGAGCTCCAACTTGCCGCCGCCCCCAGCACCGGCAAGCTATACACCTTCCATTTCAACGCCCTGCGCAGCATCATGGAAAAAACGGCATCGTTCTTCGGCCACGCTGACATCTCCTTCTGCCTTAAGGCGCTGAGCATCGAGGAAGACCGTGCACTCTACAATCGCGCACTGAACCTCCTCAGTCATGGCAAATACGCCATCCACGAACCGACCGAAATGGGGGAGGACAACAAAGAGCTGTTCCGGCGCATTCTGGAAGACTTCACCACCAAATTCCAATTTGACCTGCCTGACATTCTTGAGACGGCGCCGACACCGACACCAGCCGCAGCACCCGCAGTAACCGCCACCGCACCTGCCACGATCCCATGAAAGAATCCAAACAAAAGCAACTCAACCAGACCCTCTGGACCATCGCGGACCAACTGCGCGGCGCCATGGATGCGGACGACTTCCGCGACTACATGCTGTCCTTTCTTTTCCTGCGCTACCTTTCGGAAAATTATGAAACGGCGGCGAAGAAGGAGTTGGGGCGGGACTACCCTGATGTGGGAAGCGACATCCGCAAGGTGCCGCTGGCGCTCTGGTATGCGAACAACGCTGACGACATCCCGGCGTTAGAGAAGCAGATGCGCCGCAAGGTGCATTACGTCATTCAGCCCGCGCATCTCTGGAACAGCATCGCCAACCTGGCCCGCACCCAAGACGCAGAGCTGCTAAACACGCTGCAAGCGGGATTCAAGTACATCGAGACGGAATCCTTCGAGAGCACGTTTCAGGGTCTGTTCTCCGAGATCGATCTGAGTTCCCCGAAGCTCGGCAAAACCTACGCCGACCGGAACGCTAAGCTCTGCGCCATCATCCAGAAAATCGCCGAAGGACTGGCGGAGTTCTCCACCGACATCGACGCGCTGGGCGATGCCTATGAATACCTGATAGGCCAGTTTGCCGCTGGGTCCGGCAAGAAGGCAGGCGAGTTCTACACCCCGCAGCAGATTTCCGACATCCTCTCCACCATCGTCACGCTGGACAGTCAGGAACCGAAAACCGGGACCAAGAAGCGGCTGGAAAGCGTGCTGGACTTTGCCTGTGGCTCTGGCTCGCTGTTGCTCAACGTGCGCAAGAAAGTGGCCAAGGCAAACGGCACGATCGGCAGAATCTTCGGCCAGGAAAAGAACATCACGACCTACAACCTCGCACGCATGAACATGCTGTTGCACGGGGTGAAAGACACTGAGTTCGAGATCTTCCACGGGGATACCCTGCTTAACGAGTGGGACATGATGCGGGAGCAGAACCCGGCCAAGAAGCCCAGCTTTGACGCCATCGTTGCCAACCCGCCCTTCAGCTACCGCTGGGAACCGACCGAAGCGCTGGCCGACGACGTGCGCTTCAAGAGCCACGGCCTCGCGCCCAAGTCCGCTGCCGACTTCGCTTTCCTGCTGCACGGCTTCCACTACCTCAAAGACGAAGGCGTGATGGCCATCATCCTGCCGCACGGTGTGCTGTTCCGAGGTGGGGCGGAAGAACGCATTCGCACCAAGCTGCTGAAGGACGGGCACGTCGACACGGTGATCGGCCTGCCCGCCAATCTGTTCTATTCCACTGGCATCCCCGTCTGCATCCTGGTGTTGAAGAAGTGCAAGAAGCCGGACGATGTCCTGTTCATTAACGCAAGCGGGCCGGAGCACTTCGAGAAAGGCAAACGCCAGAACCAGCTCAAGCCCGAGCACATCGCCAAGATCATCAAGACCTACCAGTTCCGCGAGGAAGAGGCGCGCTACTCACGCAAGGTGGAGATGGCCGAGATCGAGAAGAACGATTTCAACCTGAACATCTCGCGCTATATCAGTACGGCGGTGAACGAGACGGAGATTGTTCTGGATGAGACTCACCAAGAGCTGGTGGAGATTGAAAAGGCGATTGCGGCTGCGAAGGACAAGCACAACGCTTTCCTGAGAGAACTGGGTTTGAAGCCGTTGCCATAGGCGCTCTCACTGACTTGTCCGTGCAGGCCCCGGTCTCAGCCTGCGCAAAGATGGTCCGGCACGCGGCTGTACCAGGCGACCCAGCGTGGTTTGCGCGACCCGGCGCCCGCCGTGGCTGCCGGTCGATGGCTTGCACGCAGGGCTCCAGGAAGATTGTGAACCTGCATGGTCTCGAGGCTTATGCCGCGTAACAACCGCTCCGAGCGTCACCCACTGATGCGCGCCTGCCTCTGTAGCGTATCGTTCTTGCGAACAGTTGGCAGTTACTTCCGGTGCGATGTCGACGAGACGAGGAAGCTGTCTGTCGTCACCGTCTGCTGATGGCCGTTCGCAACTGAACGCGGAGTGCCACGTTCGTGTCAGTTTGGCCACTATGCCTCATCTCGTCAGCGCGCTTCGACAGGTGAGATGGTGTATCGGTGGTCCGTCGCTGCCGGTATGCAGCCCGGTTCGCGCGCGCATCATGAAGTACATGGTGTCGGCCACCCTGCACGCGGAAATATTGCTCCTTCGCCACTGGATCGATCCTTGAACAGATGAGCTTCTCTTTCCAGCCTGCAGGCCGTCCGCCAAGCAGATCCCACAGGGGTAGCGTCAGCTCCCACCAACGGGGCAAGCTTCTAATAAGGAGTTTGCTCCGTTTTTACATTCCAGCCTCGATTTTCGCGCGACAAAATCGGCAGGCGAGCACCATCCTGCTTCAAATTAGCATCTTTTTCAACGAAGAAATTATTTTATTGATTGCCGGCGCGTGATCGATAATTATTTCAGGATTTTTCCGTCATGAATTTAAAATCCTAAATTTTTACATAGTGCATTGAAATTTATGGATATTTTTCGATAAAATTGCGCGATCGATTTCACTGGTGCAACGGCAATATTCTATGCTTTAAAGCTCGAAGGCTTTAATGTCGGGAGATTTTCGGCGTCATAGAATAAAAAAGCCCGGAAGACCTTGGCAGTCGACCGGGCTACAACGAAGCTCCAATTTTTCACGAACACTGAGAATTTATTTTTATCTCAGTGACACGTTTTTCACTATCTCTGAAAACCTACACCTGTAGCGATACCCAAAACATGAGATTTTTGGGCCCGTCAGATAAGGCGCCGCAGATTGTGGGACGCATCGGATGAGACTCGGGGAAGCATCGCGTGAGATTGTTCGCCACGCGCCTGGGTCCGCATGATTAGGAGCTCCCTTCTTGGCGAGGCTCTCCCATCGCCATCACCCATCGGGCGGTCGTTAGCGAACCATTTCGATGCACACCGACGGTCAGAAAATGTCCAAGTTTCTTAGACTGGCCTACTAACGCGACAAGCTAATGGCGATGGCCGTTTAACGAAGCAATTACCGGGTAGCCCCTCTCTATTCCGTTTCGGGCCAGTGGTTTCACGGCTGGTTGAGGCGTCGGCGTTCGCCAGTCGCAACCCGACATGGAGGGCACGCATGAAATCCCCCCGCCTCCGTCTCGCCTGCGGCAACGCCTTCGTGCCGCTGGTGCATGTTCCCCGTCAGAAATACTGCTCCTCGAAGGCGTGCCAGCGCGCCCGTCGGCGCGACTGGCAGAGAAACCGACTCCATAACGACAGCGACTATCGAGACAACCAGGCCCGCGCCCAAGCGAAATGGCGCGCAGCCCACTCGGGCTACTGGCGCGAATATCGAGCTGCCCATCCGGCGTATCGAGAGCACAACCGCAGCATGCAGCGGTTGCGCAACGCGCGGCGGAGCGTCAGGCCAATTGCAAAGATGGACGTCATCCGCCTCCCCCGGTCGCTCGGCTCGGGCTTCTACCTGCTATCGCACGCGGGCGACACCGGAATTGCAAAAATGGACACGTGGACGGTTCACATTGCCGTGCTGTCTGCGCCGATAGCGCCACCGACGTGATTGCAAAGAGATGACCTGATACGCATTGGTGTCAGGCCTGCTACCTTTGCCTTGTCGCCGTTCGCTTTCGAATGCGACCTCCTGATGTGAAGCCGCGACGCTCGCATCCGACGCTGACTCGCGTCCGGTGCCTGCCGCGTGTCCGTCTCTGAGTTGCGGGGTGGAGCATGTCATTCAATAACGCGGATGCACCGGCCGTCGCTAGTTCGTCTGCCGGGCGCGCAGCGGAGTACGTGCGCATGTCGACCGAACATCAGCAGTATTCGACTGAGAATCAGCGCGACCGGATTCGGGACTACGCTGCCCGCCGCGGATTCCAAATCGTCCGCACGTATGCCGATGAGGGTAAAAGCGGTCTTCGAATTGACGGCCGCCAGGCACTTCAAAATCTCATCGCAGATGTCGTCAATGGCAAAGCGGACTTCTGCGTCATCCTCGTCTACGACGTGAGTCGATGGGGTCGATTCCAGGACGCCGACGAGAGCGCGTATTACGAGTACATCTGCCGCCGCGCAGGCATCCAGGTTGCGTACTGCGCCGAGCAGTTCGAGAACGACGGCTCACCTGTCTCGACCATTGTCAAAGGCGTAAAGCGGGCCATGGCCGGCGAATACAGCCGGGAGCTGTCGGCGAAGGTGTTCGCCGGCCAGTGCCGCTTGATTGAGATGGGCTTCCGGCAAGGAGGGCCAGCTGGCTATGGACTGCGCCGCGTGCTGGTCGACGACCACGGTCTCATGAAGACAGAACTGCGCCGCGGCGAACATAAAAGCCTGCAGACGGACCGGGTAATTCTCATGCCAGGACCGGAAAGCGAGGTGCGAACCGTCAACCTAATCTACGACTGGTTTATCGACGGGTCGCTCGATGAATACGAAATTGCCGCGCGTCTGAACGGCATGCGCGTGCGGACTGACCTTGACCGGGAATGGACTCGAGCCACGGTACGAGAGGTGCTGACCAACGAGAAGTACATCGGCAACAACGTGTACAACCGTGTGTCTTTCAAGCTGAAGAAGATGCGCGTGACCAACACGCCTGACATGTGGATTCGAAAGGAAGGCGCGTTCGAGGCAATCGTGCCGAGCGAGACGTTCTACACCGCTCAGGGCATCATGCGAGCACGAGCGCGTCGCTATTCAAACGAGGAGCTAATCGAGCGGCTGCGCAACCTGTACCGAAGTCGTGGGTTTCTGTCCGGCGTCGTGATTGATGAAACCGATGGCATGCCTTCCACGTCGGTCTATGTGTACCGCTTCGGAAGCCTGATTCGCGCCTACCAGACTGTCGGCTTTACACCCGGCCGGGACTATCGTTACATCGAAACCAACCGGTTCCTCCGGCATTTGCATCCAGAAATCGTCGCGCAAACGGAGACGAAAATCGCAGATTTGGGTGGCTCGGTGATGCGCGACCCGGCGACCGACCTGCTGACGGTCAATGATGAGTTCACAGCCTGCATTGTGCTCGCGCGCTGTCAGGCGCATGACAATGGCCGCAATCACTGGAAGGTGCGCTTTGATACCAGCCTGCTGCCGGACATCACGGTTGCCGTGAGGCTCGACCAGGCGAATGAATCGACCCTCGACTATTACCTGTTGCCGCACCTGGATTTTTGCCAACCGCGCATCCATCTGGCAGACCAGAATCCCATCGAGTTTGAGAGCTATCGCTTCGATACGCTGGATTACCTCTATGGCATGGCGGAACGCGCCCGTCTCAGGAGAGTAGCGTGAATACGCGGCAGCAGACCGGTGAAATCCGCATGGTCCCCGTCTCCCAGATTGAAGTTCTCAATCCGCGAGAACGGAATGGTCGCGTCTTCAAGGAAATCGTCGACAACATCAAGACCATCGGGCTCAAAAAGCCTATCGTGGTCACGCCGCGAGCCACGGCCAGCGGCATCGAAAAATATCTGCTCGTGTGCGGCGAGGGGCGACTGAAGGCGTTCCGCACGCTCGGCGAAACGACTATTCCCGCCCTCGTGGTGAGCGTCAGCGATGAGGACGCGTTCGTCATGAGTCTGACGGAAAACATCGCGCGCAGACAGTGTCGGCCCATCGAACGGCTTGCCGGCATTCGGCTGTTGCAGCAGCAAGGGTATGCGCCGAAGGTCATCGCCGAAAAAACAGGTCTCACGTCGGCTTATGTTCACGGCATCCTGACGCTGCTGCATCAAGGAGAAGAGAGACTCGTGGTTGCAGTGGAGAAAGGCCTCGTCCCCCTGAACGCCGCACTCACGATTGTCGGCGCCGGTGATGATGACGCTGAAATACAGGCCGCACTCCAGGAGGCCTACGAGTCTGGCAAATTGCGGGGCAAGCAGTTGATGAACGCTCGCCGTGTCATCGAGCGCAGAAAAACGCTCGGGAGAAGCGCCACGCGTAATATGACCCGCAAGGCTGCTGCCGTGACGACATCGAGTCTCGTACGCACATATGAGCGCGAGGTGGAACGTCAAAAATCCATGGTCAGGAAGGCCGAATTCACACAACAGCGGCTGCTGTTTGTCGTCGGTGCATTGAGGCAACTGTTTGCCGATGAGAACTTCATCAACCTCCTGCGCGCGGAAGGGCTGGCCAGCCTGCCGAAATATCTTGCCGAACGCGTCTGGCCAAGCGGGAGCGTTACATGACTGGCGTCACTCTTGGATTCATCCCCGAGCCGTTGTCAGTGCCAGTCTGCAACATCCTGCCTTCGCGCAGGATACCGGCGCCCGTGGTCGAATCGCGAAAATACAAACAGATAAGGACCTCCATTGAGGAGGTGGGCCTCATCGAGCCGCTCTCTGTAACCGCTGCGGACCAGTCTTCCGGGCAACATGTTCTCCTGGATGGACATCTACGCTTGCACGCTATCCAGGACCTGGGGCAAGAGCGCGTTGCTTGTCTTGTCGCGACCGATGACGAAAGCTACACCTATAACAACCGTGTCAATCGCCTTTCGACAATCCAGGAGCACTATATGATAAGGCGCGTTGTCGACAAAGGCGTATCGCCTGAACGATTGGCGAAGGCTCTTTCCGTGGATGTATCGCTGATTGTAAAAAAGATGTCGCTGCTCGACGGCGTGTGTCCAGAGGCGGCCGAACTTCTCGGCGACCGGCAGTTCTCGCCGGAGCTGGTTCGCGCAATTCGCAAGATGAAGCCGACACGGCAGGTGGAATGCGTCGAGCTGATGGTGGCCGCGAACAATGTGACCGTCTCCTACGCCGAGGCATTGTTGGTGGCCACGCCTGCCGCGCTGCTCGTTGAAGGAAAGAAGCCAAGCAAACTCACCGGCGTCAGCCCGGAGCAGATGGCGAAAATGGAACGCGAAATGAGCAACCTGCAGGGCCAGTACAAGCTCGTGGAGCAGACTTACGGGCAGGACGTGCTGAATCTGGTGCTTGCGAAAGGCTACCTGGCCAAGCTCCTTGAAAACGAATCTGCACGTCAATATGTTGGCCAGCGCCACCCGGACTTGATGAGTGAGTTCGAGTCCATCATCGCAACGATTTCGCTGGACCAGCAGCAATTCAGCGCGGCCCTCTAAATTACCCGCGACATGGTTTTCGTCCACGTCGCGGGAGGCGCGCTGTGCGACGAGCGCCGCCGCATCGAGGCGAAGTCCAATGAAGAAAAGCTACTCGGTGGAGGACTCAATCAGATATTCGGCCTCCTGTTGCACGGCCTGCCACCCTTCTCGCAAAATCCGCGTTGCCTCCTCAACGAGCTCATCCGACAGGTCATAGCTCTCGATATCCGTGATGCCCATCATCGCGAGGTCAGACACCGAGGCCTCTCCATCCCAGATTCTCTGGTGAAGGGCATCGGAAATTACACCGGCATCGTCCGTGCCGTCATACAGAATTTCCTCAGCTACCATGCCAGCGACGCCGACAAGCGCCTTCCAGTTCGCAGGTAGGTCAGGAAAGGAAAACCCGGACGCGAGAGCAATGGCTCGCATCTCCTCGGGACAGGTACGAGGACGAAATTGCCCGCGCCACGCTGCCTCCTCCGGATTGCCGCTTTCGTTTCTCCACACGACAGCGTCACCAGCACCACCGAATCGTTCGTAGACCGTTTTATGGCCTGCCTCATGGTAAGCGGCCTTGCGCAGTTCCAGTTCGGCGATTTGTTCTTCGATGAGCTCAATCATGGTCGCTAGGCGTTCGGTCCAGTCAAAGGAACGTATAGCTTAGGTTCGCCCAGCTCCGAAGTCAGGTCATAACAATTTATGGTCCGATAAGAAACTTTGATGCGCCATTCCCCTTTGTTCTGCCATCGGAACGCTTATACCGTTCTGCAGTGCATTCGTGCCTGCCCGCCGAGTCATCGAGCCGCCGGGCAGGAGGGCCGCCCAACCCGACTGGTTGGCTTCGGTGGCACGATGCAATGCCGCTTGCGTGGACGGGGGCAGAACCACCGGCAGCGCGCAGGGGAAAGTCGAGACTGCGGGGATTAGCGTCTGAGATATCGGCAACGGGATGGCGAAGCTAGCGTCCCGGAGGACGCGTAGAGGCTGGCGGGCGAGGCGGCTCCATACCGGTGACAATACGGGTGGTGAAGCTGAGTGGAAGGCTTTCCCGGGCATACGCCGTAGGGAGGGCTGGGCTCAGCCTCACCACCCGGAGAGACTCAAACCCAAAGAGATGCTCAGGGCTGAGCCTTTTTGCGGAGATTGCAGAAACGTAGACAAGGGACCACTAGGCAATCCCATAAACCAGAATGCGGAAATCAAAACAGGGGAATGACACAACCGTTCAACCAGTATCGCGAGCAAGCTTGGCGCGACATCGCTCCAACTCCTTCGTGAGGGAATCTATTTCGGCTTGCATGTCACCTGCTCTCCGTAGAAGCCTACCGACTTCGTGCCAGTACGCAAACCCTAAATCGCCGTCTGTCACTGAAAGCTCGTGAATCTTCCGAAGTGCAATCTTGAGGTCCAGATTATTTTCCGAAGACATATATCCCTCCTTTGCGTCGGCGGAGCACGGTCACGGAGTCAGGCAGCCAGCCCGCAGCGGTCAGCCTGCCGCATCGCAAAGACATCTCGGGAATCAGTCGATGTCGTTCTCTGGCAAGCTCATCTGCGCAGCAGCTTGACCATGGTCGCCAAGGACATCGCGGCTGCCGCAACCGGGAAGCTGGTGCCGAACCAAATCGCGACGCGGTCGACATTCTTCTCCGTGATGAAGCGAAGTGAAGTCGCCATTCAGAGAGGCAACTGAATCGCTTCACGGTTTGCCATGATTGGGTCAGGAAACATCGGGACATTGCGGTCACCTGCTCCCGTTGCCACTCGCAGCCGCACGCAGTAGCTCACGCGTGCGCTTCATAAGCCAGGTCATCTCATCTCGGGAAAAATCCCACAGACGGGCGCCGACTTTCGCGCTCAGACCTTTTTCAACCCGCTGCAACGCGTCGTCCAGCGACAGGCCAGGCACAGACATCTTTCTCGACGCGTACTCCGCGAGTTGACCGGCAAGGTCCTCGCACACGTCATAGCGTGTCCAAAGCTCATCGTCTGTAAGTCCGGTGTGATACCGCCCGCCCATCTCTCGCACCAGGAGCTTGGGCTGTGCGCCAGACACAACTCCAGGCGCTGGCGCCCTCGGAAAATCGTCAGGAACCGTATGCCTTCCAGCCATCATCTTCTCCTCGGCTACGAACTTCGTCAGTATTGCTCTCGCCAGGGGCGTTTCCTTGACACAGCGGGGCTCCGGTAGAGCCTGGTTGTCGTTGTTCGGGTGCGCCCCAAACTTCGGGTAACGCAGCGCTCGACACGTCCAAATCGTTGTCGACCGGATAGTGCCTGAGCAAGCCGAGCGCCACCGTCTGGACAAGACCGCCGATGGTTATTTCGTCGGCACGCGCGAGCATCTGTAATAGCTCGCGGGTATCGGTAACGGCTTTCGTGCGCTCACGTGGCGTCGTCATCATCTTCTCCCTCAAGCAGGCGGTCGGTGACGTCGGTGTACGACGTCACCTCATATATTTCGCACCACCTTATCCAGACGTATTCAACATTCAACGACGAGCCTTTCCTGCCAATCAGCTCATAAATGCGTCCCGTCTCTGTCGTACCCTGTAAGGCAACGCGGTCGAATGCGACTATCGGGGAACTGACGCGACCGGACCAGTCGAACATGTCCACGCCAACGAAATGACGACTTCCATCCTCGGTCTCGAATATGCGCCATCGAGACAACGGAATCCTTGGCATTTCGGATGCGGGGCGCGGTTTCCAGATGGGCATCGCAGTCTCCTAGTGGTGGTAGAGAGCCATACGCTTCGTTTAGCCGGAGAGACCTGGCGGCACTCCGTGCGGGCCCGACCACGTCCCGACCGGCGCACGATTCGCCGGTCGGGACATGCCGGTCATTCGACGTGTCGCTCGCTGGTTCATGGCGTCGACGATGCGGGCACAAAAAGGTCGTAACCTTCTCTCGCACCAATAACCGCGAGCCGTCCGAGCTCGGCGATACGCAGCAGCCCGCCCCGCATGGCGCCGTCTGGCAGTTGCTTTGCGCCGACCAGCTCGACTCTGGGCAGAAGGCGCGACAGTGCCGACGACTTCGTGCCCATAGCACGGGCCAGGTCTGCCAGCGGAACGTAGGCTTGCCGGAACTCCAGCAACTGGTGCGGCAGCACGACCCGGCAAGTCTGACCACGTCTTTGAATCAGCTCCGACGCCAGCAGTCCTTCGTCCACCCAGTGTGAGATGGACTCCCATTTCCACCCCGTCGCTTTGGCCAGTTGCTGAATCGACATGCCGGCCTCAAGCAGCGGAGTGCCGAAATACTGCGACACATCTGTCATCAGAAAGGACATTTCGCCGAGATTCCGGCCGCGCACGACAGCTTTCACTTTGCCAGTTGCGATGGCTTGCATCAGCGACTCGATGGCCCTTCTGTCACCCATACGTCGGCTGGTCAGTTGCGCCCATGTGAGCGTCGCATCGTCGGCCACCGCCATGGGCTGTGCCCATCGTTCCACACGCTCATACAAATCCAGGACTGATTGACGTTCGACCGGACCGCCTTTCATCAGGTCTTCGCGCCAGCGCTTGTCTGACCGGACTACGCCGCCGGTTTTCATGCGTTCGAGCACGATGGGTGATACGCCCGCCAGCTCACTGGCATCGTCGTCGGAAATCCATCCGGCGCGTTGCCGCTGTATGCGCTCAACCTCAGCGCGCGGAATTTCGAATATCTGGCCGCGGGTGCCAGTGCGTTGCGCACGGTGCTCGCACTCGCCAGCGTCTATCGAGTCACGCAATCGTGAAGCGCTGACGCCAATAGTCTTCGCTGCAGCTGGCGCGCGCATGTAGCCCGTCGCATCTTCGGCGATGTCTTTGGCCGAATCCATGCCCAGAACACAGTCGGACTTCTGCGCGGCGACGTCGATGACGATTTGCAGCAGAGGTTCGAGAGTGGTGCCGAGGCAGAGCTTGCGCAGATTGATGTACCAGTCGCCGAGCAACGTGTTCAGAGTGCGGGCATCTTTACGACCGGCGGCAATGCGCTGCTCGACGTGATTCTGGAAGCCAGTCGGCCAGTCGGCGAGCAAGGCTTCGAGCGGCGAGAGAAATTCGACCGCTTCGGCGACGAATTTCGGCAATGCTGCGCTGCGCTCGGTGGTCTGGCGCGTCGGGTCCGCATATTGGCAGAGCGTGCGGATGACCTTCATCAGCACATTGATGTCGACGCCGTGCACAGCGGGCTTCATGCTGCAAGATTGGCGGCCATTGCTCGCAATCAGCGCCGATAGCCACTGCTGCGCGCGGGTCGCGGGGACACGCGGCAGGCTGCTCAGGTCGTGACCGCATTCGCACAATCCAATGTACAGCCGCTCCGGCGAGAGGTGCTTCCCGCAGGCGTTGCATTGGTCCACCAGCAGTACGCGATGCTGCGGACATGCCGTGACATAAGTGTGTTCCCAGTGATGTCGCAGGTAAGGCGACTCAGCCAGACACGCAGGACACACGGCGTCAGATTGCGCACGGTGCAGACGTCCCCATTCGCGGCAGAGGTCTTCCTGTTGTCGAGTGAATTCGCTCCATGCCGGTTCCACGCCAAGGTTACGGGCCACGTCGACCGTGCGCATCAGCAAAGCGCGGCGATTGCGCTCGACGCCCGCGGTGCTTGCCAGGTCCCGCCAACTGAAAAGCGCATTGTCGGCGGAGAGGCGTCGGTAGTAGCCCATCCCAGATTCGTCGTCGCGCGGTGCATAGGTGAGAACGAGGCTCATTTTTTATCTCCTGATTTTTTACGAACTGGCACAGACGCGGCGTTACTGGTCAGGACATGAACGTATGCCTGCTTCAGCGCCGCCGGTTCCACGCCTGCGTCGTCGATTCCAGAACCTTCGAACGCCAGCCTGTGAGGTGACCCCGCATGACTGACATCTTCCAGTGCCTTCTGGCAGTCGGCGTACGTAATGGGGCGTGGCGCTTCGTCTTTAATCACATTGGCCAACTCGCCCATGAAGTCGGCGAGCACGCCAATCAGGCCACCGGTGAGCAGGTAGCATTGCTGCGTCAGCACGCGGGCCGGCACGTCAATGGGATAACCTGCTGCCACGAACAGGCGTGCATAATTGACGACGCACGCAACGTAGGCGGTCATCTGCTCAGCATCCGTGGCGTCGTACGGCAGGAAGTTACGCGCAGGACAGGCACGACGGCGCAACTGTTCGTTTGCGGAAAAAAGCCGCTCGAGTCGCGGAATGCCGAAGAGAATCAGCGTTAAGGCGAGCGTGTCCGCCAGCGTCTTGAGCCAGTCGCTGGCCGCACGCGGAGGCACCCGCGACCCTTCGTCAACGAGGTGCGATATCTCGTCGAAAATCACGACACGTGTTCCGGCGAGGCGTATCTGCTTCACCATCAGCTCGAACATTGCGCCGGCCGTCATGCTGCCGGGGACCTGAATGCCTAATGCGCCGAGCACACTTTTGGGAAGCACTTTGGCCGTTGCGCCAACAGGCACTTCTACAACCAGCACGGGTACGTGGCGCCGTCCGTCGATGCGGGATTCAGGGTAGCCTCGCGACAGGTTGGCGATGAGCGAAGATTTGCCCACACCGCTCGGACCGGGTACGCGAACAATCTTTGGCGCGAAGCCAGCGAGAGTGTCATCGATGCGTCGTTTGAGCGCATTGAGGTGTTCCGCGAACATGGGATGGGGAAGTTCGCAGGCCTCAATATCGAGGCGTAGTTGTTGAGCAGGCGTCACAGCAATTTCTCTCCGGTGTTTCTGTTCACGATGTTCATCAAAGGCGCGTCGTCGTATGAAATGCCGTGAGACAGAATGTCTTCCGCCGTCGGCGATGGGCTGGTCGAAGGTGCGGGCCCAAACGGAGCTGCCGCCGAAAGCGGTCGGTCGATGGCCCGCTGGACTGCAGAGTTGTTTTTGGCACGCCGCACGGTTTCTTTGTTTTCCTCGCGCTTGCCGCGGGTCTTGCGCTTGGTGGTCGTTCTGCTTCCGGTGACCGCCTCATCCATGTCGCGCTCGAATTGCTCCTTTTCGGGCGGAACCGCCCAGTCGTCCATGCCCTCATCGAATCGGGCTTTGGCTTCCGCGAAGGTCCAGGCCGGTGTGTCCGGTCGAACGTGTTCGTGCGTTAACGTGACGAGTGGAAGGTCACTTCCCTCGTACACATACGCCTGACGGAAATCGTCCGGGTTGTAGACCACATGAAGTTCCGTGTGGTCGCCATACTTGGACAGCAGGTACGAAATGGCTTCGCCCTTGTACCTGAAGCCGTGCTTGAGCGTGATGCCCGTATGGGCGTTCAACGCGCACAGCTCGTGCTCGAAGAGTGCGGCCATCCATTCATGACGCGGCGGCGGCATGGTGATGGGCTGCCCCATTTCTTCGGTCTGGTGAGTCAGACGTTCAAGCGGCGTCTTACCTTTGACCGAATCGACCAGCAGCTCGTCCCAACAAAGCCGCTCAAGCGGGCTGTTGACCCAGTCCTCATAGAGCCACCGGACAATCCACTTCTCGAGTGCGTCGACCGTCATCAACTCGTCGCCCAACGCCTCCGGGTCGCGAACGCCATCCTTTCCTTCGAAGCGCGTGCACCCCTCGAGACGCTGCAGCGCCTCCTTGAGCGACCTGTTCAGGCGCTCGATGAATGGCTTGCCTTGAGCTTCTTTTGCTTTGCAGTGCTTGACGTCCATTCCCAGTCGTTCAAGGCGGAAGATTCGTCCGCCCTTTGTCTCCGGGCCGTTATCAAAAATCACCTGTGATGGCGTGCCATAAACGTTGAGGGCGTGAGCGATGCCGAGTTCGGCGAAGCGGGCAGCCTTCGCGGGCGTCAGATACATTTCGAGGCACAACAGAGAATCCATCTCGCGCGGCGAACCGATGACGAGATGCCATCCCACGGGATATCCGGTGCAGACATCAATCGCCAGTACCAGATAGACGGTCCGGGCGATGCCATGGGGCGTGCGCACGACGAATGGCAGGTGCAGCGCGTCCTGCTCGATGCGGGCGAACGGGAACGCCGCCCGGATACGTTTTTTCGCATATGACTTACCAGCGACACGGTCGAGCGGGTCCATGCGGTCGTATTCCGCATCGGGGCTCAGGTCGCGAATCCTCGCGCATACAAACTTGCGGCTGATAGCGTGCTTCGCGACATGCAGGCCGCGACGTCGAGCCTCACGGTCGATATATTTCGTCGTGTCGAGAATATTCCACTTCGATTCGGTGACCAGGTATTCGCTCTCGATGACCCCATCGACGAATTCGACAAGCCCCCTTGAATACCTGGCCGTCGTGTTGCCTTTATTCCTGTCGCCCCTGAGAACTGGAAGGCCGAGCTGTTGATTCTTGCGAGCGCGGTACAGCGTCGCGCGCGAGGGAAACGAACGGACCAGCAGTTGCCCCACTCGCTCCTTTTCGTACGCCTCGCGGGCCACAGGAATGGCTGCGTCAAACGAAATGCCGCGTTGCTCGCGGATTTCATCAATGCGCCGTAGGGCATAAGTCAGCACGCGGACCTGGTCGTGCAGTGCATGGTTGTCGTATTGAGCGGCGATGCTGACGCGCGGCATCCCTTTCCGATGTAGGACCAGGCTGCCTTCCGAAATCTGGGCTCGGAGGCGTGGTTCATCGACATACCGGTCCTCCCGTTTCTCTGCATCGAAGATGTGGATTGAGCCGGCATGGAGGCGGCTGTCCAGCACCTCGAAGTAGCTGTCCGACTTCCCCGGAGGAGCCAACTTGTCGCCGATGCGCAGGTCGGACTTCATGGCTGCAGTTCCTCAATCAGGCAGAGGTGGCTCAGGTCACCATACGCGGCCGACAGTTGCAGAGTCGCGCAGATGTGCTGATGCGCGAGGTCCGCCTGCAGCACGCCCGTCGCCAGCAACGGAGGAATCAGGCCCGTCTGAATCTGGAGGTCGGTGCACAGCGCGCGCTGCAGTACCGGACCCGATTCGCAATAGCGTTCGACGCGGTCGATGATGTCCGGCGTCACGTATTCGCGCGCACGCACTATCGCGGGCTTCAGCAGTTGCGCGTTGACGATGGCCGGGTGTCGTTCATCGGCTGGGACGACCACCATGGATAGCGGGTAACAGTACGCCTCCATGATTTCCCGAGCCCGCTCAACCTTGGCCCAGTACCGACCATCACCCTCGAAGCCTTCGAGCTTGACCTCGTATGCGCGCTGCAGGCCATCGGCCTGAACGGTGGCGAAGTCGGGCGTGTACTCCGCCTCGCCTGCGCGACCACCGCGCGCTTTGCGTGCTTCTGTCAGCTCCTCACGCGTGAACAGCAGCCGCTCCAGAATCAGGTCGACGGTGAACGGTTGCTGCTTGAAGGAGCGCACGCGTGGGTCGATGGACAACATATGCGCGACAAGGCGCTCCGGGTCAGACTCCACGGTGATGTGGCCGGCGGCTTTTTCGGCATAGGTGCCGATGCGGGCCTTGCCATAGGTCCGGGCCGTCGACCGGATGCCGGCGTTCGCCGCGCTCCGGCGATTACGGACGCCATAGGACGGTGCGCTTCTCATTTCGCGCCTCCGCCCAGGGTCTGCAGCTGACCCTGTGTTGAGATGGTCGTCCAGCGTGTACCTGCGACCAGGGTGGCCGATACCTTGGTTTGTAACGTTTTTGTCAGCATTGTGTCCTCGCAAAAATGGGTTGCTGAGGACGTGTAGGGCGCCCAATTCGGCTCCGGTCGTATACGACCGAAAATCGCTGTGGGAAAATTCCAGCGATACAAGAATCGGCACGTGAGTGGAGTCGAGGGAAAGTGATGGAAGAACCGCCGAACGGGCGTAGTCGGCTGTCGGCCGAGCCCTATGGGTCGTGGGAAGAAGAAGCGAAGGGGTTGATAGAGGAGGAGATGATGCGGCGCGGCATCCGGTACAAACAGCTTTCGCGGATGCTGGAACAACTGGGCATCTACGAGTCGCCCGACCAGCTCAACCGCAAAGTAAATCGGAAGCGGTTCTCGGCAGCCTTCCTGATAGCTTGCCTGAGCGCGATGGGTGTGCAGACCATCACGCTGCATCTGCTTAATCAGGGACAAAACAAGAAGGGGTAGACGACGGACTACTATCCACGTCGCCCAGTTCGCCCGCAGCCAGACCAGCTTCATCGTCTGCTCCCGCGTCATACCCTCTCATAAATAGAGGGCCTGACCGGGCGGACGGTCAACCAGACGAATGCAAGCTCATTCCTGCTACTGCACGCCGGCGTTGCACCGGCTTGGGTTTACCAACGTAGGCAATGCTGGGAGAATTTTCAAGCTGCTCGGACTGTCGGACTATCGCTGAGGTCAGGTTTTCACGGAGGCAGCGATTCGCCTCCGACACATGACGCGGGTGCCAAAACAATCCGTGGAGAGGAGCGCCGCCGTACAATTGTCGATTAGCCAAGCTGGTCGAATAAGGGCGTTGCGGTAAATACGGCATAACCAATTCGCATAAGCCTCCGTACGGCCGCCGCTCACCGGGGAAAATAATGGACGTTTTCAAATTCCGCGAGCACATCGTCGCCGAATACGAACAATTTACGCGCAGCTTCACAAGCATTCGCGCCGATGACATTCGTCATTACGTTGATGAGCAGTACCTCAGCCAACGATATTGGCCAGCGCCGCTCATCCAGATTAATCCGAATTTCAAATCCGGTGGCACAGTCGACGAGTTTGTCGCCGCGGGTCAATTGCGACCCGAGTGCGCGGATATTTTTCGTCTTGGGAAGTCTGCCTCATCGGCGGGCGTTTCGCTGCCGCTACACAAGCACCAGGCAGAGGCCATCAGCCTCGCTGCGGGCGGCGAAAGCTATGTTCTGACGACAGGAACTGGTTCAGGCAAGTCACTCAGTTATTTCATTCCTATCATCGATGAGTGCCTTAGGGCCAAGTCAGTTGACCAGACAGCACGGACTCGAGCCATTGTCATCTACCCGATGAACGCGCTGGCGAACTCGCAGCTGGAGGAATTGAAAAAATTCCTTGGTTCAAATCCAGCCGAGCGCGCTGTAACTTTTGGGCGCTACACGGGCCAGGAGTCTGATGAAGAACGCCAGGCGATGGCGGCCAACCCGCCTGACATTTTGCTCACCAACTTCATGATGCTCGAGTTGCTGATGACCCGGCAGAACGACATCGACAAGGCGGTGATGCGCAACGCCAAAGGCCTGCGCTTTCTCGTGCTGGACGAACTCCACACCTACCGCGGACGCCAAGGTGCGGATGTCGCGCTACTCGTTCGTCGCGTGCGTGAAGCACTTGCGGAAAACCTTATCTGCATCGGTACCTCGGCCACGATGGCCACCGAAGGCACGCAGATGGAGCGCAATGCTATCGTCGCAGACGTTGCTTCCCGGCTGTTTGGTACCAACATCCCCGACCGGAACATCGTTACCGAGACGCTGCGCCGTGTCACGCCGGAGGAGGAAACCATTGCGACTGTTTCACCCCGTCTAGGTGAGGCTATTCGCGCCGGTGTGCCTGAGACGACCGATTTTGCGTCGCTGGCGTCACATCCCGTGTCCGTCTGGGTCGAGTTGACTCTGGGGTTGGATTACGAGGGTGACAAACCGAGGCGAGCGCGTCCGCAGAAGCTCGCTGACGCTGCGCAGAAGCTGCATGCGGTTTCGGGCCAATCCGTCGATACGTGCCTGAGCTATCTCCAGAAGTTCATGCTGCTCGCCTACGCAGTTCAGGATGAGACAGGCAAATCGCTGTTTGCGTTCAAGCTCCACCAGTTTATCGCCGGCGGTGGAAAGGTCTATGCAACGCTGGAAGCACCCCGACACCGTGCCATCACGCTCGATGGGCAGCAGTTCGTTGCGGGCGATACCGACCGTGTCCGGCGCTATTACCACGTCCATTTCTGTCGGGATTGTGGCCGGGAGTTCATGCCGGTCTGGGACACGAATGGCGCCGAAGGTCGCACCTTCAACGTGCGCAGTATCGACGAGCGACAGCACGACGATGACGAGGTCCGATTCGGCTTCCTGATGCCGGGACTGGATAACTGGGACCCGTCAGACCCTGAGCGGTACCCCGAGGGCTGGATTGAGGAGCGGGGCGATAACAATTGGCGGCGTGACGACGATTGGCGCGTCAAAGCGGACAAGCGCAAGTTTGTTCCTCAAGAGGTCCGTGTTCGGCCAGATGGAGTGGTAACCGACGGCATTGGTTTGAATGCCTGGTTTATCCCCGGGGCTTTTCGTTTCTGTCCGGCTTGCGGGACCACCCATGCCACTGCCGGCAAGGATGCGTTGCGCCTGACGTCGCTATCCGGTGAGGGGCGGAGTTCTGCCACGACGATGCTGACGTTGTCAGCGCTACGATATCTCTACGAGCACGACCAGGAGCTAACACCTGACGCCAGAAAGGTACTCGGCTTTTCTGACAACCGCCAGGATGCCGCGCTGCAGGCTGGACACTTCAACGACTTCCTGCAGGTTCTCTTGACTCGCGCAGCATTGCTTTCGGCAGTCGACAAATCTCCGTCGAAAGTGCTGGGCGAAAAGGAAATATCCAATGCTGTTTTTGAAGCGTTGGGCTTCCATCGTGACGACCCCAGCGTCCGTGCGGAGTACATGCAGCAACCTGAAGTGAAAGGCAATGCGCGGCGCCAAGTGCAAGAGGCGATGCGCGGCATCCTAGGTTACCGCAGCTACTTCGACTTACGTCGTGGCTGGCGCTTCAACAATCCCAACCTTGAGCAGCTTGGGCTGATTCGCATCGACTATCAGGACATAGATGACCTTGCTGCTGATAGTGACGAGTGGGCCGATGCCCCACGGGTGTTGCAGGCAGCTAAACCTGCCGAGCGGGCCGCGGTATTGCGAGTGCTCTTTAACTTTATGCGGCAAGGGCTCTGTATCGCGACGCGCTATCTTGACCGTAGCGAGCTGGAACAACTGCGTACCCAAAGTTACGCAAATCTTCTGGAGCCATGGGGGTTTACCGAAGACGAGCGTCCGCAGCCGGCCAGATGGTTTGTCACGCGCCGCCCTCGTGAGGAGGTGGACCGCCGGGGCCGACGTCTGAATCTGGACGACTTCCTGGTCATTGGTTCCAGCCGCTCCCGTTTGGGCAGAGAGCTTCGCAGGGCCAGTACCTGGGGAGGTGGCAATCCGTTTTGTACGGACGTCAACGACCAGACCTATCCGGATGTTATCGCCGCATTACTGAAGGCTGCCGAATCTTATGGCCTTGTGCGCAAGGACGAAACCGATGTTGGTCTGGCCGGCTGGCAGTTAAATGGTTCAGCGCTTGTCTGGACATCCGGCAACGGGCAAAGCAGCAGCCCGTCGAACAACAACGCTTTTTTCCAGGGGCTGTACCAGAACATTGCGGCGTTGCTGGACAGTCCAGTTCATCAGCTTTTCGATTTTGAAGCTCGCGAACATACCGCCCAGGTTGAACAGGAAGACCGGATGGAGCGGGAAGCACGCTTTCGCTTCACGGAAAAGGACAAGGCTGAGTGGCAGGAGAAGACCGGCATGGCGCTTGAGTGGCTGCCGGTGCTGTTCTGCTCGCCGACGATGGAACTCGGCGTTGACATTTCTTCGCTGAATACGGTGTACATGCGCAACGTGCCGCCGACGCCGGCAAACTATGCGCAGCGCAGTGGTCGAGCCGGGCGCGCGGGGCAGCCTGCGCTCGTTATTACTTACTGCGCAGCACAGAGTCCGCACGACCAGTATTACTTCCGCGACCCGGTCCGGATGGTGCATGGCCAGGTTAAAGCGCCAACACTCGACCTAGCTAATCTAGAGCTCATCAAGAGCCACATGCATGCCATCTGGCTGGCCGAAACGGGCAGGAAACTCGGCAACAGCGTGCGTGACTTGCTGGACATGAACCAGCCGGACGCGCTACCTGTTGCGGAAGACGTTGCCTCCGACCTTGATAAGCCGGAAGCGAAGCTGCGTGCCCATAAGCGTGGGCTCAAGGTGCTGGGCATGCTGAAAGATGAGTTGACTCCGCAAAGAGCGCCGTGGTTCAACGAGCAGTGGGCCGAGACCGTATTCCAACGCGCCTTTATCGAGTTCAACGGGGCACTGCAGCGTTGGCGCGACCTTTATCGAGCCACCGCACAGGCCATTGACCTCAACTTCAAGATTGAGAACAACCCTGCGGCCAATGAACGGGAGCGGCGCGAAGCTCAGCAGCGCCACAATGAAGCGCGTAAGCAGCGCGACCTGCTGCTGGCCGGCGACAGTGCGTTCAACAGCGATTTCTACACATATCGCTATATGGCGAGCCAAGGTTTTCTGCCGGGGTATAACTTCCCGCGCTTGCCGTTACTGGCCTACCTGCCTGCCCGTCGCGGAAGCATCGGGCGTGAGAGTTTCCTGTCTCGCCCACGCTTTCTCGCACTCGGAGAGTTTGGTCCCTACAGTCTTATCTATCACGAGGGCAGCCAGTATCGGGTTATCAAGGCATTGCTGACCATCACGGGGAAAGACCAAATTAGCGACGGGGCGCGCTTGCCCACCGAAGTTGCTCGCCTGTGCCCTGCGTGCGGTTACGGCCATTTTCGTTCCCAGCGCGATGCGGACCGCTGCATTTCATGCGGCGCATCGCTGGCCGGTGCCCAGGAAGTGAAGAATCTGTATCGCATCGAAAACGTTTCGACCAAGCGTGCCGAGCGCATTACGGCTAATGAGGAAGAGCGCGTTCGCCAAGGCTACGAGATGCAGACTACACTGCAGTTTGCTGAGGCTGACGGCAAGCTTCAGATGGTCACGACCCTGGTCGAAGATGCCCACGGACCGTTGCTGGAGATGCAATATGGTCCAACCGCCACGGTCTGGCGCATGAACTTTGGCTGGCGCCGGCGCAAGGAAAAGGCTATTCAGGGTTTCATGATGAACCCGGTCACGGGCCACTGGGTCGGTGGCGTTGACGACGGCAATGGCGAATCGGAAAACGACGCCGAGGCACCGCCAGACAAGACGCCGCCGCAGCGTATCGTTCCATATGTGGAAGACCGGAGAAATATTCTCATTATTCGCCCGCATTTCAGCCTGGGCGACCTCTCCTCAACAACGTTGACGACGCTGCAATATGCACTCAAACGGGGTATCGAGGCGGTCTATCAGCTGGAAGAAAGCGAACTGATGGCAGAACCCCTGCCGACTCGCGACAACCGGCAGTCCATCCTGTTCTTCGAGGCGGCGGAAGGTGGTGCCGGCGTGCTGACGCGCATCGCCACTGAGTCGGCGGCGATGTCCGCTGTAGCAGCCAAGGCGCTTGAAGTGATGCATTTCGTGCCCCCTGCGTCAGGTACGCCATGGCAGCGTGCGACGCTGACGGAAGAGTTCGAGCACGGCAATCCGATTTGCGAGGCAGGTTGCTACCGATGCCTGCTTTCGTACTATAACCAGCCCGACCATCAACTCATCGACAGGAAAGACGCCGAGGCCAGTGGCCTGGTACTGGACATCCTGTGTCGTCTGACGCAAGCCGGCACGAAACAGGGCACTCAGGGGCGAGACCCCGGTCAGCATGACGCAGAACTGGCGCGTACAGCTGGCAGCACGTTGGAGCAGACCTGGCTGGACTACGTCTCCGAGCACGGTTTTCGCAAACCGGACCGTGGGCAACACACCATTGCAGCTGCTGCGTGCTGCGCCGATTTTTTTTACGATGACCTGCACCTCGCTGTCTTTATCGATGGGCCACATCATGAGACAGAGGCGCTGCGTCAGCGGGACGCAAATATCAATCAACAGCTAGATGGGCTTGGCTATCTGGTCGTTCGTTTCCCCAAGGAAAAAACGTCCTGGGCTGACATCTTCAAGAAGAACGTAGACCTGTTTGGTCCCGGGAAGGTTTGATTAAACATGAATGCACCGACGCCGGAGTTTCATCCGGGTTCCCTGATTTCGGCACGTGGCCGGGAATGGGTTGTTTTGCCCGAATCCACCGCAGAGACGCTGCGACTGCGTCCTCTGGGCGGGGGGGAGCATGACGAAACGCTTATCTACCTGCCGCTTGAAAAGCCGCAGACGGTTCGGCCTGCGACTTTCCCCTGGCCGACCGTTGCACAGGCGCGTAATCATACGGCTAGCCAGATGCTGCTCGATGCTCTGCAGTTGAAGCTGCGTAGCGGCGCCGGCCCATTCCGCAGCTTCGGCAACATCGCTGTCGAGCCGCGTGCTTACCAGCTTGTGCCATTGCTGATGGCACTCAAGCTGCCGACCGTGCGCCTGCTGATTGCCGATGACGTGGGTATCGGCAAGACGATTGAAGGTGCGCTCATCGCCCGCGAACTGCTCGACCGCGGAGAAATCCAGCGCCTTACCGTGCTATGCCCTCCCCATCTGTGCGAGCAATGGCAGCGCGAACTCGCCGAGCGCTTTCATATTCACGCAGTCGTCGTGCGGTCGAACACAGCAGACCGGCTGGAGCGCGACCTTCCGCCCGGCACGTCGCTGTTTCACGCTCACCCGTACACGGTGGTCAGTCTGGATTACATCAAGTCCGAGCGACGCCGGGAAGCATTCCAGCGTCATTGCCCGGAGTTCGTAGTCGTCGACGAGGCGCACACGTGCACTCAGGCAGGCCAAGGGCGTCAGCAGCGGTATCAGCTGCTCAAAGGACTCGCCGATGACGCCGAGAGGCACCTGGTGTTGTTGACCGCCACCCCGCACAGCGGCGACGAGGATGCCTTTTTCAACCTGCTCGGCCTGTTGCGTCCAGATTTCACGCAGCTGAAGGATATGCCAGCCGACCAGCGTAGCGACTTGCGTGAGGCCTTGGCGCGTCATTTTGTCCAGCGTCGACGGCCTGACATTGCCGAGTGGCAGGACACATCGATGTTCCCCGAGCGTCTCACTGCCGAGATTACTTATCGACTCACAGGCGCTTGGGGCAAGCTGTTCAATGACGTGCTGACCTACGCGCGCGAACTTGTTGAGCGCTCCGAGAACCAGGGGCTGCGAGAGCAACGCATGAACTGGTGGGCAGCATTAGCATTGCTTCGCTGCATCTCCTCGTCGCCGGCGGCGGCAGTCAACGCCTTGCGTACGCGGTTGACTGGTGTCGCTGGAGACGCTGGTGCATCTGACGCCATACCTCTCGAAGAGCTTGAGGCACAAGCCACGGACCGGGTGCTTGATGGCACGGACGACGCCCTGTCGACTGACGACATTGAACCGGGCGCGCAGACCGAGGACAGTGAGCGTTTGCAGGCACTGATAGCAAGTGCCACAGCGCTGGCCGGTCAGCAAAACGACCCAAAGCTCGCCAAATTGCAGGAACACCTCGCGTTGTTACTGAAGGATGGTTTTCAGCCCGTTGTTTTCTGCCGTTACATCGCGACAGCGCACTACCTTGAGACCGCATTACAGGAGAAATTCAAGTCCGCAACGGTTAAGGCGGTAACGGGTGAGCTAACGCCCGATGAACGCGAAGATGCCGTCGAGCGCCTGGGCGAAAGTGATACGCGCATTCTTGTCGCGACCGACTGCCTTTCTGAAGGTATCAACCTGCAGGGCCTCTTTACGGCCGTTGTCCACTACGACCTGAGCTGGAACCCCACTCGGCATGAACAGCGGGAAGGACGCGTGGACCGTTTCGGGCAGAAGGCCCGTGAGGTGCGCAGCACCATGCTCTTCGGCGAGGACAATCCGGTCGACGGTGCGGTGCTGCAGGTTATCCTGCGCAAGGCGGAGAGCATCCGCAAGGAACTCGGCATACTTGTCCCGATGCCAGACGATGAGGGCAAACTCACGCAAGCGCTGATGAATGCCGTGTTGTTGCGCAAGGGGGCATCAATCGGCATGCAGGGAGAGCTTGACCTGTTTGGTGAACCTGCGAAGGAGATTGAACTTGCGTGGGAGAGTGCTCGCGAAAAAGCCAGGCAGAATCGTTCCATTTTCGCCCAACGCCGGCTGAGGCCAGAAGATGTGCTGCCTGAGTGGCAGAAGACCGCTGCGGTTCTTGGCGGTGAAACAGACGTCGCGCGCTTCGTTAGCCGCGCTGCCAGCCAGCTCGGCGCGCCCCTACAGCCAGCTAATGACCACTTCAAGTTGCTCACGGAGCACCTGCCTGCCTCGGTACGTGAACGACTGGCTGTCGAGGGTCTGACCGACACTTTGCGTATCGATTTTCACCAGCCTCCTGCGCAGGGCGCGAGCTTCATTCACCGTACTCATCCGCTGGTAGCGGTACTGGCTGACACGCTCCTCGAACGGGCACTGGATGACGCCGCGTACGCGATTGAAGATACGACCGTCGCGCGTGCAGGGAGCGCTTTTGTCAATCACGTCTCGCTCAAAACCACGGTCCTGCTGTTACGCATTCGTCACCAGCTCACGGTGACGCATGGCGCTAGTACACACCTACTGATGTGTGAGGAGGCTGTCGTCGTAGCCGCATCTGGAAATGAACCTTTGACTGAACTTTCTGCTGACCAAACCCGGGCCCTGCTGGGTGCCGAGGCTACCCGCAACATGCCCGCGCCGCTTCGCGACCGCCAGTTGCAATCCGCCCTCGACACTTTGCCGGGCTGGCAACCGCGTCTCGACGCCATTGCTCAGGCGCGTGCCCAAGCACTGTTGCAAGACCACCGCCGCGTGCGCGAAGCTGCGGAAGGTCGAGGGAGCTACCAGGTGACTGCCAGTTTGCCGGTCGACGTGATGGGCATCTACGTGTTGCTGCCTGACGCAGCAGCGGCTACCACGCGAGCCTGACGCGATGGCCCGATTGAACTCAACGCGCAAAACGCATCAGCTGAACTACCGTGCCATTCGTATCGAAGGCGGTCTCATTCCGGCCGACGAGCTGACGCGCCTGACTCTGCTTGCAGACCCCAAGGACACTGAGCAGACGGAAAGCCACTACCGTATTGCGAAAGGTTTGAAGCTGCGCGACGAAATTGCCCGCGACTTCAAGATTGCACTCAATCTGTGGCAGGATTTTCAGGTACTAAGGCAGCGCCAGGACGTGCGGCTACATGAGGTCACAGTGCGTGAGTGGCTGATTCCGTTGCTGCGGGACGTACTGCACTTCCACGATATTGCCCGCCATTCCCCTGTAGAGGTTGCTGGGCACCAGTACAACATTGGTCATGCCGGGAGTGGTGGTCGTGTGCCACTGGTGCTGGCTGGTGTCGACGAACCGCTTGATACTGCTGCCGACCGGTTTGGCGAAACGAATCCGGACACCGGCAAGATTCGTCGCCGCAGTCCCTTCATGCTGACGCAGGAAGCGCTCAACGCCAGCGATGATTCGCTTTGGGCCCTGGTCAGCAATGGGTTGTCACTACGCATCCTGCGTGACAACCCCAGCCTCACGCGTCCAGCCTATATCGAGGTTGACCTCGAAGCCATCTTCGCCGAAGAGCTGCTGGCCGATTTCAGTGCATTCTGGCTGCTGGCTCACGCAAGCCGCTTCGGTAGCGCCGAAGCCTTGCCGACCGATTGTCCATGGGAGCGTTGGCGCGATGCCGGCCAGCAGGTTGGCGTTACCGTGCGAGGCAAATTGCGCAACCAGGTGGCCAACGCATTGCGGGCGTTGGGTACAGGCTTTCTTTCTCACCCTGCCAATGGTTCGCTGCGGGCTGCGTTGCAGGATGCCGGAAGCGGCTATGACCGTCAGGCCTTTTTTGAAGAACTACTGCGCCTTGTTTACCGTCTCATTTTTCTTTCCACCGTGGAGGACCGGCGCGACCGTGGCAGTGGCGAACGCCTGGTCTTTGCACCTGACGCAAGTGATGAGGCCAAGGCGCGGTATCTTGACGGCTACTCGCTCACCTGGCTGCGCGAGCGCGCGGTTCGCCGCAGCCAGCATGACCGCCACGCAGACCTCTGGCAGGCATTGACCATCACGTTCCGTGCCTTGGCGAACGGCGAGGCGGCACTCGGCCTGCCGGCCATCGGCGGGCTGTTCGACGTTGAACAGTGCTCGCATCTGGACGCCGCAGAGCTCGAAAATCGCTACCTGTTGACAGCGGTGTTCGAGCTGGGCTGGTTCCGGGCTGACGGTAGCCTGTCCCGTGTCAATTATCGTGACATGGGGCCGGAGGAGCTTGGAAGCGTATACGAGAGCCTTCTGGAACTTGTACCGGACCTTCAAGGCCTTGCACACGCTGGCACCGCTCGCCTTGCGTTCGTGGGCGATGAGATAACGGATGCGTCCACCAAAGGAAATACCCGCAAGCTCACCGGCAGCTACTACACCCCTGACAGCCTAGTGCAGGAACTCATCAAAAGCGCGCTCGAGCCGGTCATTGAGCAAACCGTCAAGAGCAACCCGCAGCGCCCGGTGGAGGCCCTGCTCGAGCTGACCATCTGCGACCCCGCCTGCGGTAGCGGCCACTTCCTGCTCGCCGCTGCCCGGCGCTTGGCCGACGAGGTCGCACTGCGTCGTGCTGCGGCTGAGCGGGAAGGCGGAGCCGCGACGCCTATGGACTATCGCCACGCGCTACGCGATGTGGTTAGCCGTTGCATCTATGGCGTGGACAAGAATCCCATGGCCATCCAGCTCGCGAAGACCGCGTTGTGGCTGGAAGCCTATTCCCCTGACCGACCTTTGAGCTTTGTCGACCACCACGTCCGCGTAGGGGACGCGCTGCTGGGTGTGTTGGACCCCAAGGTACTGGAACACGGTATCCCCGACGAGGCTTATACCGTTCTTTCGGGTGATGACAAGGCAACGGCGAGTGCGCTGAAGAAGCAGAACAAAGCCGACCTGAAGAGCTGGCGTGCCATTGCGGGCGGTGACCTGCTGACGCAAGCCGGGCTGGCTGCGCAAGCAGTGACGGTCGAGGCATTGGACGACGATACCCCCGAACATCTGACTGCGAAGCGTCAAGCATGGACCGAAGCCGAGGCAGACGCGCAGCGCAGCAAGTTTGCCCAATTGGCCGACACCTACGTGGCGGCCTTCCTCGCTCCGAAGCTGGCCGATACAAAAAATACCGTGCCTTTGTCGGGCTATCTGTGGGGTGTGTTCAGCGGCCAGCCTGCCAAGGCCGAACTGGAGGATGCCGCTCAAGCTCTTTGCCGGCAGCACGCCGTTTTCCACTGGTGGCTGGCGTTCCCGCAGGTGGCTGCGCGTGGTGGGTTCTCGGTCATGCTGGGTAATCCGCCGTGGGAGCGCATCAAGCTGCAGGAGGAAGAGTTCTTTGCTACACGCAGTCCACTGGTCGCGACAGCCAGGAACAAGGCTGAGCGCAGCGAGCGTATCGAATGGTTGCGTGAAGGCGTATTGCTGCATAACGTGAATCCCGACCTCGAGCGCGCTGAAGGCTTGGCACCGCCTAACCGTGCTGAGATGTCGTTGTACGCCGGCTTTATTGCGGCACGGCACGGGGCTGAGGCCGCCAGCCTGTATGCGCACGATAGCCGGCGCTACCCGCTTACTGGCGTGGGTGACGTGAACACCTATGCTCTGTTTGCAGAGACGTTTCTGCAGGCGACAGCGCCGACGGGGCGCGCAGGGTTCATTGTGCCTACTGGCATCGCGACGGACGACACGACGAAGGCCTATTTCTCCCACCTGGTCCGCTCTGGTCGACTCTCATCCCTGTTTAGCTTCTACGAGATTCGTCGGTGGTTCCCTGCCACAGACGACCGTAAGGCCTTCTGCCTTCTCACCGTTGGAACTCAGGAGCGCGCTCAGTTTGCCTACGACATCGAGGACTGGGACGCCTTCGACAGACCGGAGAAGCGCTATCGCCTCACACCTTCGGAATTCGCGTCACTAAACCCCAACACACTCACGCTTCCTGTGTTTCGCAGTGAGCGCGATGCCGAATTGACGAAGAAGCTCTACCGCGCTGCCCCAGTGCTCATCCGCGAAGCGCAGTACGACCCAGAGGGAGAACAACTCAACGCCGAGGCTAATCCTTGGGGTATTCGCTTTCAGACAATGTTCCATATGTCGGGTGACGCTGCGCTGTTCCGAGACGTACCCGCAGCCGTTGGTAAGCCATCGCGACTGCCGCTGTATGAAGCCAAGATGATTCACCAATTCGACCATCGATGGGCGACTTACGTGGATGCACCCGACAAGCCGGATGGGATAGATGCAGTCGACCTAAGCCCGTTGCAGCGAGCCGACCCGGACTTCACCGTGCGTCCGCGTTACTGGGTGAGCGAGCGGGAAGTACTCGCGCGCATTGCCAATGTGCCAGCAAAAGTGGCTCGCGCTTGGCTAGAACTTCATTCAGCGCAGGATTCGGGACAGCGTGAGCAGGTGAGCATCGCGCTGGCCGATTTGCAGCGTGCGCTGGCACAATGGGTCGCTGGTGAGTTGTTCCATGTTGCTGCTGCTTCGTCGCGCACAGGAGAAGGCTGGACGCCGACCCAAGCGCAGCCCCATATCGCGACCGTCGAGGTTCAGCTTCAATCTCAGTTTCCGCGTCTTGGCGATGCGCTGCGCGGCGAAGGCCTGACGACGAAGAAAGCCCTGTCTGAGTTTCCAAAATGGGCGACCCAGAACTTCAATACACGTCTCCGTGACGAAGAGCTGTCGGTCTTGGCCGATGCACTCCGCGTTACACCGAAGGAAGGCGCGTTGCTCGACTTGCTTGATGGCTGGATGGACTACCGTAGTCCCCGTTGGCTGATGGGGTGGCGGGATATTTGCCGTAGCACGGACGAGAGGACCGTAATTGCGTCTGTAATGCCTCGCGTTGGAATCGGCCACACGATGCCGCTTTTCTCTACTAGTGCGAACGCCCCCCAAGTTGCAGCATTTCTTGGAAATTGGCTTTCATTGACCTTCGATTACGTAGCGAGACAGAAAGTTGGGGGCACGCACCTCACTTACGGGTATTTGAAGCAGTTGCCCGTGCTGCCGCCAGACGGGTACACCTCCACGGCACTTGAATTCATCGTCCCCCGTGTCTTGGAACTGACATACACAGCGTACGACCTCGCGCCTTGGGCCGACGACTTGGTTATGTATGACCCTAGGCCCGCTGGCGAACGTGGTCAACCATTTGCATGGAACCCTGAACGGCGTGCTCAATTGCGCGCCGAGCTGGATGCTTATTACGCTCGTCTCTATGGACTGACCCGCGATGAGCTGCGCTACATCCTCGACCCTGCCGACGTTTTGGGCATCGACTATCCCAGCGAAACGTTCCGTGTACTCAGAAACAATGAGATGCGCGAGTTCGGGGAGTACCGCACTCAGCGTCTTGTACTTGAGGCGTGGGACCGACAAAGCGCGACGCCATCGCAACATTCTTCGGCCGCTTCAGCCGTGCGGGTTCAATATTCCGAGCAAGGTTTTATTCGAAACGCCGAAGAAGCAAAGTTGGCGGGCCTCATTGTCGCGCTCGCGGAACTTCGTCCAGAGGGTTGCTCTGTATCGGAGCTTCAATCCCTCGTTGCTCGTTCGGCAATAGCTGCTCAGTACCTTGAACCGGCTGAGGTGCAGCAGCTTACGTCACTGTTGGACGCGCATGGGAATTCGAGTCTCGTGCCACTGATTGACCGTGTCCTACCTATCGTTCAACGCCTAGAGGCTGTTTCCGTTCTTGTGCGTGAGCAGCAAGGTGTCGCGTCGTTATTCAGACGGGGGAGCGGAGCGATTCCTGGAGATGTAACCCAACTTTCGGAACATACCGGCATTGCTCGATTGCTGGTCGCTGCCGAATCGCGGCGCGTTGCGCTGGAGGGAACGACAACAGACGACAGTTCTGCAACACGTAGGTCGACAGGCACGAGATAGGAGAAACAATGACACGCTGGCTCGAGGGACACAAGCCAACTCACAAGCATCCTCGACTATGGGTTGAAACTGTATGGCTGGTCGAATCTCGGGAGCCTCTAGTCCTGACGCGTGTTATCAGTTTGCATCAAGGGCTGAACATTGTATGGGCCAAGGAGTCGGCGTCGAATGCGACCCCGGGCCTGTCCAGCGCTGGCCATGGGGTCGGGAAGACATCGCTGTGTCTTCTCATGCGATATGTACTGGGTGACGATGCCCCTTCCATCTCGACGTTGCGCGACAAGGCTTCGAGCGGCTTTCCAAAGGGAGGCGTTGCGGCGAAGGTCCATATCGATGGCGTGACGTGGTTGGTCTGTCGGCCGTATGGGGCCTACAGCCATTCCCTTGCCGCGCAGTGCGAAACGCTAGAGCAGCTTCTTCAGGGAGATGTCTCCAATGATTTCCAGGCATATCTCGATGCGTTGGAGCAGTTCTCAGTTGGCCGCCTCGCCGCACAATCGTTGCCCGGTACGAATCACCAACTTAAATGGCGGCATCTACTGGCCTGGTGCATCAGGGACCAGCGAACGCGCTTTGACGGGTTCTACCACTGGCGCGACGGTGAGGGTTTAGGCTTCACAAGACCGCGGCGGGACCCTCCACTGTTCGTCGGGTCTGTTCTCGGCCTCGTGGATGCCGAACTGGACCAGCTGCTTCGCGAGATTGAGTCAAAGCAAATCCAGTTCGACCAAGGGAAGGAACGAATTCCAGAGTTGGAACGCGCGCCGGTGTTTGCTCTTGCTCATGCCGACCGTCAACTACGTATCCGGCTTGGTGCCGGAGAGGACGAGCCGCTCTATGCTGCAACCATTGGCCAGTCCATCGAGTCCCGTGTTCTAGCCGCTTTCGAGACCGCTCAGCAAGAGGATGAGCGCTGGGAACGTGAGGTGGAGCAAGCCGAGGAGCAACTGGCACAGGAGCAAATTCGCCTCACAAATCTCAATCACGCGATGCGGCTGGCTGAGGCCGAGGTGGGCATCGCGAAGGCGCTCGTCGACGCAAACCGAGAAGACTACGAGCGATTGACTAACGTTCGTGACCGGTTGGAGGGGCTCGACGGTGGTCGATGTGACCACGGCAACGTCGAGTTTTCCGCATGCCAGTATATCCAAGACCGGAAAAGCGCTGTCAGGCTGACGTGGCATCGGGATGGTAAAGAAGTGCACGCGAATGCTCAGGAACTCGCACTACAACTTGCCCGCCGCGAAGCTGAACTCCGAGGTGTGTCAACTGCAGTCTCCGAGCAATCTCAACGAATCTCAGAGAAAAAGGCCGAGCTACGCCGGGTTCGAGTGCGAATTGCGACAAACGAAAGTACTAATACGCTTCTGAAAAAGTCTTGGGACGAGCTTCAAGCGTTGCATTCACAACGAGTTCAAGGGATTGACACGTTTGATTTAATACAAGCACGGCAACGGCAGGAGGAGCTTGAGTCGGGCCTAAATCGTCTTCGGACTTTGGCTGCGGACCGACGGTCACAGCGGTCGGCACGAGTTGATGCAATTAAATCCCTAACTGCATGCGTATCGTCTCGGCTGCTGGGGGCCGAAGGGCACGCCCGCTTTGTTCCAGACGATGAGGTTCGCCCGTTTGGGGTCTTGCGCGGTGGCGAGGCTTATCAGGTCCTGGAGGTTCTTCTCGGCGACATCGTCTGCTTGCTGGACTCGGCCACGTCCGAGGTCAGTAGCCATCCAGGGTTCCTGGTTCACGACTGTCCGCGAGAAGCCGACATGAGCGAGCGTCTCTATAGAGAATTCTTTCTTGTAGCGTCCGAAGCTGCGGCGCAACTTGGTGAGGATGGCGCTGTCCCGTTTCAGTTCATCGTGACGACCACTTCGCCTCCGCCAGAAGAGGTACACGGGGACCGATATGTTGTGCTGGAGCTTGAGCCGGGCGCTGAAGAAAAGCTTCTGTTTAAACGGGAACTATTGCCTGAATTGCCCGGTTTTGAGCAGCCGAGGGAATGATGACACCGCTTGAGCGCCTTCGCGTCGAGAAAGCTGCTTCAGATTGTGGCTTTGAGCGCACGCCTATTCTGCTGAGCGACGGCGGGCTAGAGTTGCGCTCGGTGCAGTTTCCAGAAGCGATATTCGTAAAAATTCGCGAGGGTGCGCTTCGCGTTTCGGCTTCGAACGAAGTCTTATTGGATGGCGCAGCCACCAGTGAAATCTCTGTGGGTGATTTGGACCAGCTTTACGTTGTCCTCCAACGTGCCTCGGCCATCGCCAGAACCATACCAAACCGTGTGGCTGACCAGTTCCGACGCGCGAAGAAGCACCTACCTCAAACTACTGAGGCAGAGCGCCTGGTGGTACAACGTGTCGGGCAAGACTTGTATCGAAGCGCACTGATGGATTACTGGCAGAGACGCTGCTGCGTAACGGGCCTCGCCGTCCCGGCCTTGCTACGAGCCTCGCACATCAAGCCTTGGGCTAAGTGCCAAAGCGACGACGAGAGGCTGGACGTGTTCAACGGGTTTCTGCTTGCGCCACACGTGGATGCGCTGTTCGACGATGGTTGGATTTCATTCTCGGACCAAGGCAGCTTGCTTGTGTCGGATGCCTTGCCGTCCGCTGCCAGGACTCAATTGGGGGTATCCCCTGAATGGACGATTCGGAGTCTGAAGCCAGCTCATGTGCCATACCTGATGTTTCACAGAGCCAACGAGTTTCGTAAGGACTCTAGCCGATAATGAAACCGGTCGGATTGAATCTCCTGCCGGTGAAACAGCTTGCACTAACCGCGCCGGTGCTTCCAGAGGTCGGCGAATATGCATAGTGCATAAATTTAGTGTTTTAAATGGGAATCTAGCTGTCGTCGGGCTCCGTTTAGCTTTTGCGGAGGCGCAGCTCGCCGCTTTGAGTATGGTCTAATATTACGGTTCCGGGGACCACCATGCAAAACTTCACTCAATATCAAGAAGAAGTTTGGGCTGACGTAGCTAAGACTTTAAAAGACCTGCAGTGTCAACCAATCATCTTTGTGTCTTCGGGTTTCCCCCGACGAACCCGTCAGCGCCTTCACGGGGAGAATTGTTGCCCGAATCAGCCGCGAAATGCGCAACCAACGAGAGCGGATTCACATACTGCAAGCGACAAGCAAAGAAGCCGACGTCCCCAAAGATGCAAATACCACGCACATGGTCGTTAAGGTGCTAGAACAGTTCAACAGCACAGGCGCTGCCATGGAAGAAGGCGCTGATGTTGGTTATGAATGATTGCGGGGAAAATTTTGTCGAAACTTAGAAATTATGTCGCGAAAGAGTTGGTGCTTGCGCCAACAGCGACCGGCGTTACAGCGATTCGGGACGGAAGCCGAACTGTTTTGGCTGACGACTATAAGGGGTATTCGCTGGGCAAATACCTCACGGGACAACTTCCGAAGCACTATCGGACGCTTGATGCTATTGCCTCAGATTTCGAATCGGGAAATTCCTGTTTGGAGGCGGTACTGGGCATGATTGCCTGCATGCCAACGGTCGCTTCATTTCAGAACAGCCATTGCGGAGAGATTGCGGCAGCACAATTCGTCGAAGAGCTGCTCGGCTATCGCCGACTCTATTCAAAGCTGACAATGACAACGTCGGAAAATACCAATGCACACAAGATGGATGGTCTGTTCGTGAAGACGAGTTGTACTCCGTTCGAGTACCTGTTCGTAGAGGCAAAGAGCAGCATTCTACCGACCGTGAAAACGAAGACCAAGACGCATAGGTCGGGCATATTGACAGCCATGCTGGAATCCCTTCACACGTATGACGACGAGGACCCGCGATTCGAATTCGCTAGGATTAGGGATAACTTGGAAGAGTCGTTCGCGATTGATGAGGCTAAGATAATAAGAGGTGATTTGACTCCCCCCGGGCCGGATAATTTGAAATTCCTCGGTATCTCCGTGACAAATGCATCCACCGTAAATACTGACGATGATGATTTTATATTATCGAAACAATGCGATATTAACTTCGATTACTATGCTCTTGTAGTTACAGACTTAGCTGAGCTGGCAAAAGACGCATACGGCCGGTGGATGAACATGAAAGCGGCGGCGGCGTAATGTTTACAATCGAGCAACTCTCCGAATGTATGTCCGAGCCTTGGTTTTTGGAAGGCTATTCGGCGCTTGAGCGCAACTTATTTCTCGCTCGACTCGGTCAGCCTCGCGAGCCACTTTCTCGAACGGTTCGGAAGCAATTGAAGCGCTTCGCGCAAGCAGTGATTTCGAGCGCCGCGGATTGGGAGAATCCACGGGAGAATCATGCGCGGATGCTGTGTCAGTCTGCGGCGGATATCGAGGCGAGTCTATCGATTGAAGGTGAAAGTGATGCACAGCAGGCTCACCTGTCTCACTTGAAGGCTATCTTCCTGTACGAACTCGCGGGCCTGCCGGGAGCTAGCTCGTCCCATGCTGCCCGCAATGGTTTCGACCCGAGATTTCGCGCTTTTTTCACTCGCGATAGCGATTCCATCTGGCGGAGCGCGACAAATGACTGGGCCTCTTTTTCTCCTCCAATAACTCTCTCGGTCGAACTCACTGAGCTGGAAGCCCCCGTACTTCTCGAGGAGAGTCTTGGTGAAATCCTAGCTGGCGCTGGTCGTAGACTTCAAGAGACTGGAAAAGGCGGGGCAGAGTCTGGTGACCTCAAATTATTAGGCAGTCTCGCGGGTGACTTTGCCTTAGGGGTGACCGGCGATGACGTCTTGGCATTGAAAAAATTGCTCGCGTTGCGCACGGCGAACAGCTCTCTATCTGTGATTCCGCAACACAGTGCGCTCACAATTGAAGACCTGCGGGCAATTTCCGCCCCGGTGGAGCTCTGGCCCGCCCAGTCTGTCGCATTAAGGGAAGGTTTGCTTGATGCTGAAATGCGTAGCTTTGGGTTTGCCGCCCCAACGGGAACAGGCAAAACCGCTCTCACGCGAATTCTGATTGCGAATGCACTGAAAGCGAACCCTGGAAGTAAGATTTTTTATCTGTGTCCTAGCCGTGCGCTAGTGCATGAGGTTTGGTCCGACCTTTCCAACTCGTTAAGCGGTATCGGGGCAAATGTTTTTGAGGCGGGTGCGCACTTAACTGCTCATCAGACTCTTGGCCCTACGTCCGGGTCTCCCGACGTCATCGTTTTCACTCCCGAGCGCGCGGATTTGTTGCTTCGCGTCGACCCCGAATTTTTGGAGCAGACCTCACTGGTAATTGTGGACGAAGCTCACCACATCGAGCAAGGAAGTCGCGGTGTTCTGCTTGAGCTCTATTTGTGGCGGTTGAGAAGAATGATTCCCACGTCCGCGAGAATTATTCAGCTGTCAGCCGTTGCTCCGAATATCTCGGAGTTGACATCGTGGCTCTCGAGCAAGGAATCGTCGCATGCGGTCATGGTTGACTCGCGGACCAGCCGGCTTCGGGTCGGCCTGTTGAGTCGAACACAGGATGGGGCAGCTTATCTTCAATTCCAACAAGGGAGCCCGTATGTAGTGCTTCCTCAGGGGAGGCTGCCTGACGACGACGAGAAGGGTCTGGCGGTGCTCGCCAATACTATGGCGAAGAACAGCATCGTCCTCGTCCTTTGCATGAGCCCCGGTTCTGCTGAACGAGTTGCGAAAGCAGTGGCGGACCTTCGCAGCGAACACCAGGACGTGAGTGACGACATCTCGGAGCGGCTTGACGCGTGGGTCGAGCGCGAACTCCATCCTGAATCCGAACTGCGAACTCATTACAAGAAGCGTGTCCTTTTTCACCACGCCCAAATGCCACCGAGAGTGCGTCTGGGCATCGAAGAAGCTGTCCGCGCCAGAAAGGTCGACGTCATCTGTGCGACTACGACGTTGGCGGAAGGGGTCAATTTTCCTTTCTCTACTGTCATCGTCGAATCACTAGTGGGACATAACTTTCAGCTTTCGCCGCGCGCGCTGTGGAACATTGCTGGCCGCGCGGGTCGGTTTGGCGTTGATACAGAAGGGCTTTGTATCCTCTATAGACCAGAGCTTTGGGCCAAGCGGTTAAGAGACTACAAAATTGAGGACTATCTTCAGACCGCATTGGGAGACATTCCCCCTGTCAGGTCGGCTTTGGCACAAGGAATCTCCAAACTCAACGAACTGGTTCAGAGTGGCAAGTTATCGCTGGATGTGCTAGACAATGTCTCGTTATCGGGGATTAAAGTCGGCGGTAAGGTGACAGCAGACGCGAAGGATGTTCGCGCACTAGTCAACATCATGCGAGTAGGCTATGCGCACGCCAGCTCCACGGGCATCGTTGACATCAGGGCCGATGCAGCACCGGAGTATGAAAGCCAACTTCTCGCCTCGATGCAGTTGAGCAAATCTGAGCGAGAATTTGCTGTCCGTCTAGGAGCGCAGCAGCGGAAGGTCGTCAAAGCGGCAACTGATGAAAATCCAGCTCTTATTGAAATCGCGGCGCGGGTAGGCTGGTCTCTGGAAGCTCAATCGAACATCTACAGGTGGTTAGAGACTACAGATAACTGGCAATTGGAGCGATTCGGACGACTTGTTCTGGGCGGCTACATCATGGATGTTTCGAATGTTAGCTACTTGATTGGACCGGTCGCCAAGCATTTGCTCGCTTTCGATGGCGAGGCGCTGGGTGGAGTATATTCGTTCCTCGCGAAGCAATGGATTGCCGGAATGCCTCTCTCGAAGTTTGAAGTGCGCGGTTCATTCGGCCAAATGATTGCAAGAATCTACGGACGAATGCAGTATTTGCTCCCTTGGGGCCTCTTTGGAATGCATGAGCTTCTGAAATATGAAGCGAATTGTAGGGGTATTGTGGTCGGCGACGGCGTCAGCGCGCTTTCGGTGCTCGCTGCCGAGGGCGTGCCGAACTTTGACGCGTTGACGCTGACATTGTCGTTAGGCGTCGAGCGCGCCGACGCGACACGACTATCACAGGCGTACAAGCCGTTCAGTTCTAAAGCCACGCATATTGTGGACTGGCTTGCTGCGCTGTCGTGGTCTCGCGCGGAAGAAATTGTGCGAGGTACCGACCAACGTCGTGTCGACCCGACGTTTCGAGCCTTACATCGCCGCTTGGTTAAAGAGCGGATGCAGCGGGAAATCTAAAAATGACATGTTCGTGGCTCATTGCGTATGCGAGGCACCGGTGAGAATAGAATGTTCTCACCGTAACGATACGAAGCGGCCCTTCAGCCGCTCTCCTAGAACATCTAGTTCACGACAGCTGCCCATACCGATAGCAGGTCATGGGGGGCGTTCTTGGATGGTCGGCCTCGACGCGGTGACGACGGTGTTTCACTGTCTTTTCCACTACGAGCGCGCCGCATCTCACGGGGGGCGATGTATTGGTATCCCGCGCGGAACAGACGAACGTCCACCTTGAATACACTGGGGCTCAGTCGCCCGATTCCGCGGCCAACCAGGTCGCAAACGGCAATATGTCGTCTGGCGCTAAGAAAGGATTGTTCAGAACCTCGCAGTACCGCTCCGCCGCTGTCTTTTCGCCATCCCTCGGCACAAAATTGACGTTGTATTGCTTCAAAACATCGAAGGAAGGTTCGTCATCAATCGCGATGGCTCCGTGCAGGTGGAGCTGATAGAGCAACAACCACTGCTGGTCTCGTTCCATCAGGCTTGCCGCCTTGACATCATTCGCAAACGCAACCAACCGGTCGTCTGCTTGATGGAGCTCATACAGCAGTGTGCAGGCAACGCAATCTCTGGACATCAAAACTGCGTCTATAGCCGAAGAGCTAACCTTTAGTTTTGCCACCTTTAGAAGATGCAACGGCCACACCATGCCATCCGAACGTCGATGTCTGGCATTCTCCACAATGATAGTGTTGAGCTGCTCCTCATAAGGTTCGAGAAAGTTGTTTTCGTTTTCTGCCAGCTTTGCGAGGTATGGAATCAACGAAGGAAAATGCCAGCTCAGATTCACCAAGTAGTCAGCAACCGTCGCGAGTGCGTTCTCCGTGAGATATGGCAGCATTGACCCAACCGCGTATCGCAGAACACTCCCGTCCCGCGTATCCTTGTTAAGTCTCGTAGCGTAGTCTAGATAGTGAATTGCGTCGGCGCTGTGCATCTTCGCAATGCCATTTTCCTCTCTGACTAGGCGGCTATCGAGCGCGGTCCCTAACGCCATCACCCATGGCTCAACTAGCGGTTCCGGTAGCTCCACAATAGCTGTTTTATCTATGCTCAGCCGGAGTCTGTATGCGGACAAAGCGTCGGCTAACAGGTTGAGAAAATCGTTAGCCTTTTCGTGCGTCTCGCAATAGCAAATGTAGTCATCAATGTATCGGCGAAACTCGAACTTAGCTTCACGCAGCTTGGCGTCAACTTTGCCAAGAATCAGTTCAACGATGACACTCGACGTACCCGGGCCAATTGCCGTGCCTACCGTCTCGCCTCTACGCGCAGCACACTGCAGCGTGTCAAGTTCGTTGCTCCAGTGTTTTGCACCCCGGGTACGCACGCGATTCTTTTCTTGCTCGAAACCCACCGTCGCCCACGGGATGGAATGAGCGTAAATGCTATGGAAACATCCGGCGATGTCAGTGTGAACCCGAAAGCGCTTTCCGAAGCTCGTCGTCAGAGCAAGCTTAGTCTTCTCATGCGGGTCCTCGTAATTCATTATGAGCAGACGCCCGTCGTCGTGATACTCCGGCTTGACAGCGCTATTCGGACTATCAATGAGCGGGGCGAGTTCGCTCCAGTTAGCGGCCATGTTCACCGCAATTCTTGAATATGCCCGAGGATGAATCAACGACAACTCACGAGGCACGTTGTCATATCGCGTCATGAAATATGAAACGTCGTCATACCACGAGTTGCCGCGGTCCAACGAGTCTTTGCACGCGGCCACGAGTTGTGCAATTTCTGGTGTGAATTGCCGCGTAGAAATACTTGGGGGAAGTTCGCCGACCCGAAACTTCTGGTTCGGGAAGTAGTTCCAGCGAGTCAAAGCTTCAAAAGCGTATCGCGTGTCTTCGCGCAAAAACATGGACGTTTACCAAGAAGGGGACAACGCGCCAACATCCGAGACAACGGCCATTAGGACATCGCTGAATGTCAGAAAGCCTCTGCGACTCTCGCGTCTCCAGCAATGGTGCGCTTTAACACAGCTGGTGGCATAGTGAGCGCCGTGCATGCGTCTATCTACAAAGAGTGCAATTGCGAGAGAGCGAACCGGGTCCCTCGACTACGATGCTCTGCGACCAACGAGAGTTGGGTGACTACGTCGGGCGCTGAACCGCTTTCCGTACGCCAGCGTCCCCGTGATTGCTGCGCAGACGGAGAAAGCGAGAGCACACGAACATCGTGCCCCTTGTTCTTGCGGTTGTGAGGTCTGTTACTGCCGTCATCTGGCTATCGGGGCGCATCCATCAATAAATGTCTCAATGGATGCTTCCCAAAATCTCAGGTTATGGCTCTCGCTACAACACCATCAAACATCAATATTCCCCGCCCGCAGCGCATTGCTCTCAATAAACGCGCGACGCGGCTCCACATCGTCACCCATCAACGTAGTGAAGATCCCATCGGCAGCAATAGCGTCCTCGATCTGCACGCGCAACAAACGACGCACAGCCGGATCCATCGTCGTTTCCCAAAGCTGCTCAGGATTCATCTCACCCAAGCCCTTATAACGCTGCTTGGAGACATTGCGCTCAGCATCCGCAATCAGCCACTTCATCGCGCTCTTGAAGTCCGTCACAGCCATGCTACGTTCACCACGTTTGATCAGCGCATTCTTGCCGATCAAACCCTTAAACGTATTAGCCGTATTCACAAGCTGCTGATAATCCGCGGTCAGCTGGAACTCTTCATCAATAACAGAAACCTTAACGTTCCCATGATGACGACGTTCCACACGCAGCGAACGTTGCTCACGCACCGGGTCATACATCGGCACGACTGAAACCTCAGGCTTCAAAGGATCATCGCGCAGCTGCGCTTCGAGCGCCCGAGCCGAAGCCTCCGTCGACGCTTCACTCGAAAGATCAATCGCCACGCCATCCATAATGGCCTCAAGCGCGCGCACGTCATACAGACGCGACAACCGATCCACCACCGCCCGAGCCAACTGATACGACCGCGCCAGTTCACCCAGCGCATCGCCCGAAATCGCCGTCGCGCCTTCCGTCGGCACCAGCTCCGAGCCATTCAGCGCCAGGCGCAGCATATGCGCGTTCAGATCGGCGTCGTCCTTCAGATAACGCTCGTCCTTGCCCGCCTTGAGCTTGTAAAGCGGCGGCTGCGCGATATACACATAACCGCGCTCGATCATCTCCGGCATCTGGCGATAGAAGAACGTGAGCAGCAGCGTGCGGATGTGCGCACCGTCCACGTCCGCGTCGGTCATGATGATGATGCGGTGATAACGCAGCTTATCGAGGTTGTAATCTTCCTTGCCGATACCGCAACCGAGCGCGGTAATCAGCGTGACGATCTGCTCCGACGAGAGCAGCTTGTCGTAACGCGCCTTCTCGACGTTCAGCACCTTGCCGCGCAGCGGCAGGATCGCCTGGAACTTACGATCGCGGCCCTGCTTGGCCGAACCGCCTGCGGAGTCGCCCTCGACGATATACACCTCGGACTTCGCCGGATCCTTCTCCTGGCAGTCCGCGAGCTTGCCCGGCAGGCCCACGCCGTCGAGCACGCCCTTGCGTCGCGTCATCTCACGCGCCTTGCGTGCGGCGTCGCGCGCACGCGCGGCGTCGACGATCTTGCTGCAAATGGTCTTCGCGTCGTTCGGCGTTTCCTGCAGGAAGTCTTCGAGCGCCTTCGCCACGACATCTTCCACCGGCGCGCGCACTTCCGACGACACCAGCTTGTCCTTGGTTTGCGAGCTGAACTTCGGCTCCGGCACCTTCACGGACAGCACGCACGACAGACCTTCGCGCATGTCGTCGCCCGAGGTTTCGACCTTGGCCTTCTTGGCGATTTCGTTGTCGGCGATGTACTTGTTGATCACGCGCGTCATGGCCGCGCGCAAGCCCGTCAAGTGCGTGCCGCCGTCGCGCTGCGGAATGTTGTTCGTGAAGCACAGCACGCTTTCGTTGTAGCTGTCGTTCCACTGCATGGCGACTTCCACGCCCACGCCGTCCTTCTCGCCCGAGATGTAGAAGATGTTCGGGTGCAGGACCGTCTTCGCCTTGTTGATGTACTCGACGAAGCCTTTCACGCCGCCCGCGAACGCGAAATCGTCTTCCTTGCCCGAGCGCTGGTCGGTCAGGCGGATACGCACGCCGTTGTTCAGGAACGAGAGTTCGCGGATGCGCTTGGCGAGAATGTCGTAGTGATATTCGACGCTGCCGAAGATGGTTTCATCGGCCATGAAGTGCACTTCGGTGCCGCGGTTTTCCGTGTCGCCGACCAGCTGCATGGGCGAGACCGTCACGCCGTCGCGTTCTTCGAGCACGCGGTTCTGCGGCACGCCACGGTGGAACTCCATGAAGTGCTTCTTGCCGTTGCGGCGCACGGTCAGGCGCAGGAAGCTCGACAGCGCGTTCACGCACGAGACGCCCACGCCGTGCAGGCCGCCCGACACCTTGTAGCTGTTCTGGTCGAACTTGCCGCCCGCGTGCAGCTCGGTCATCACGATTTCAGCGGCGCTGCGCTTCGGATCGTGCTTGTCGTCCATCTTCACGTCCGTGGGAATGCCGCGGCCGTTGTCGGTGATCGAGATCGAGTTGTCGGCGTGAATGACGACGCGAATGTCGTTGCAATAGCCGGCGAGCGCTTCGTCGATGGAGTTGTCCAGCACTTCGAAGACGAGGTGATGCAGACCGGTGCCGTCCGACGTGTCGCCGATGTACATCCCGGGACGCTTGCGCACCGCTTCCAGACCTTCGAGGATCTGGATCGACGAAGCGCCGTAGCTGTTGTCGGGTTGCGAGTTGTTCGTATCAGTCATGGAATTTTTCCGGTTCTGCTGTACTGCCAGCGTTACTGCTCGAGACTTTTTGAAAAGCCATAAAAACGCCAAAGGGGCGCAGCGCCCCCTGGTGTTCTTCTTCTGTCGCGCTTTTTAGATGCGCATCGGCATCACCACGTACTTGAATTCCTCGTTCTCGGGAATCGTGATGAGCGCGCTGGAGCTGGAGTCGCCGAGGCTCACTTCCAGCGTGTCGACCTTCAGGTTCGCGAGGACGTCGAGCAGATACGTGACGTTGAACCCGATGTCGATGGTGTCGCCCTGGTAGGCGATTTCCAGTTCTTCCTGCGCCTCTTCCTGGTCGGCGTTGGTCGACATGATCTTGAGCTGACCCGGCTCGATGATGCAGCGCACGCCCTTGAACTTGTCGGACGTGAGAATCGCCGCGCGTTGCAGCGAGCGTTGCAGTTCTTCGCGGCCGATCTGGAAGGTGTTCTTGTGCGCCTTCGGGATCACGCGCTGGAAGTCGGGGAACTTGCCTTCCACGAGCTTCGAGACGAGCTCGACCTGGCCGAACGTGAACTTCACCTGCGTGGAGCCGATGTCGATCTTCAGCGTGTCGTCGATGTCTTCGAGCAGGCGCTGGAGTTCGAGAATGGTCTTGCGCGGGATGATGACTTCCTGGCGCGCGAACGAGCCTTCGATCTTCATCGACGAGAACGCGAGGCGGTGGCCGTCGGTGGCCACGGCCATCAGCTGGTCGCCGTCCACCACGAGCAGCATGCCGTTCAGGTAGTAGCGGATGTCCTGCTGCGCCATCGCGAAGTAGACCATGCCGAGCAACTGGCGGAAGGTCTTCTGCGGCACCGCGAGGTTCGCGCCGAAGTCCTTGGCCTGCGCCACCGTGGGGAACTCGTCCGCGGCGAGCGTTTGCAGGGCGAAGCGGCTCTTGCCCGACTGCACCGTGAGGCGCTTGTCGGCGAGCGTGAGCGTGACCTGGCCGTCGGGCATCGCGCGCAGGATGTCGAGCAGCTTGCGTGCGGCGACCGTGGTCGCGACCTGCTCGCTGCCAACGCCGAAGTCGGCCGTCGTGGTGATCTGCAACTCGAGGTCGGTCGACAGGAACGAGACGTCGGAACCGGTTTTGGTGATCAGCAGATTGGCGAGGATCGGCAACGTGTGGCGGCGTTCGACAATGCCGCTCACCGTTTGCAGCGGCCTCAGCAGGTTATCGCGTTCGGTCTTGACCAGTTGCATAGAGTTCCTTCGTTGATGTGACGGTCTGCGCACCCTGTCCGGGCCGGGCGTCGTGCGCCCGATCCCGGCGCCGCCCTGCAGCACAGGCCGTGGCGTGGAATCCGCCCGGTCGGCCGGAGCGCCGGACGGTTAAACCCATATTGTGCCTGAAAACGGACCACTTCCCTAAATTGGGGGCGATCCACGCAATAAACAGGGGGAACCTCAGGGGAGCCGCCCCGTCAGCCCTTGAGGGTTTGCTCCAGAACGTGCAGCTCGTGGTTGAGCTGGGCGTCCTTGGTGCGCTCGTCGGCGATCTTGCGCACGGCGTGCAGCACCGTGGTGTGATCGCGTCCGCCGAACAGCTCGCCGATTTCCGGCAGGCTTTTCTGCGTAAGCTCCTTGGCCAGGTACATCGCGATCTGGCGCGGCCGCGCGATGTTCGCGGGGCGCTTCTTCGAGTACATGTCGGCGACCTTGATGCTGTAGAAGTCGGCCACCGTCTTCTGGATGTTTTCCACCGAGATCTGGCGGTTCTGCACCGTCAGCAAATCCTTGAGCGCTTCCTTGGTCAGCTCGATCGAGATTTCGCGGCCGTGGAACTTCGAGTACGCGAGGATCTTGCGCAGCGCACCTTCGAGTTCGCGCACGTTCGAGCGCAGATGCTTGGCGACGAAGAACGCGACATCTTCATTCAGGCTCACGCCTTCCGACTGCGCCTTGCGCATCAGGATGGCGACGCGCATTTCGAGTTCGGGCGGCTCGATCGCGACCGTCAGGCCCGAGTCGAAACGCGAGATCAGGCGGTCGTCGATACCCGAGATTTCCTTCGGATACGTGTCGCTCGTGATGATCACCTGCGCCTTGTTGGCGACCAGCGCCTCGAACGCGTAGAAGAACTCTTCCTGCGTGCGCGACTTGCCCGAGAAGAACTGAATATCGTCGATCAGCAGCAGGTCGAGCGAGTGGTAGTAGCGCTTGAAGTCGTCGAACGCCTTGCGCTGGTACGCCTTCACCACGTCGGACACGTACTGTTCGGCGTGGATGTAGCGGATGCGCGCGCCCGGCTTGTCGATCAGCAGCTGATTGCCGATCGCGTGGATCAAGTGGGTCTTGCCGAGGCCCACGCCGCCGTACAGGAACAGCGGGTTGTACGAGATGCCGGGGTTGTCGGCGACCTGGATGGCCGCGGCGCGCGCGAGCTGGTTCGCCTTACCGGTCACGAAATTGTCGAACGTGAGCACCGGGTTGAGCTTCGAGCGCTCGTAGGTCGGATCCGGCTCGGCGCTGGCCGCGGCGGCCGCGCCCTGGCCCGGACGCCAGCTGCGGCGGCCGGCGGCGGCTTCGTTGGCGTCGAGGCTCGGCAGGTCGAGGTCGGCTGCGTCGTCGGCGTGAGCCGCGCTCGCGGTTTGCGCGGCGGCGAGGCTGTTGATGGCGGCGACAGCGGCGGCGCCCGCGTGGATCGGCGCGGCTTGCTGCATGGCGGAGATCGCCGAGGCGGCAGCGGGCGCGGCTTCGGCGGCGGCCAGCGGCGCGCGCGGAGCCGGAGCGGCGACAGGCGCGCGCATACCCGCCTTCGGGTCGAGGACGAATTGCACGTCGACGGGCGTCTGCCAGAAGTCGCGCGCCAGATCGGTGATCCGGCCCGAGAACTGACTTTTGACCCAGTCGAGCTTGAAGCGGTTGGGAGCGGCTATCTGCAGCGTGTTCGCCGCAGCGTCGAAGGCAACCGGGGCCAACGGTTTAATCCACGTCACGTACTGCTGGGGCGTCAACTCGCGCTCCAGTAGTGCGGAACAGTGTTGCCAGAATTCGTTCATCGAGATGCTGTGGTCGTTTTGTTTGCGTGCAAATGCCTTCGCGCCGCGCGTGTCGCACAAATGCAACAAGGCCCTGGCGGGGCGAAAACAAATGCTCCGGACGCCCGCGCGGCAAGGAGTTGCGGCAAGCAGGCGGGCCGGAGCGGCAAGCAGGATTCTTGGGATAGCCGAGATTCTAACGCCGAAAAGCCCTGGCCAGGAAGTTATCCACAGGGACGGATCAAGGGGGCGTATCTTCTCCCATAGTCTGGGCGAGCGTCGCGCAACAAGGCGCCGCACGAATACGGGACGGAGCGATTTGCACCGGATTTGCCTCCTTCGCGGACCCTTCGCGCGGCCTTCGAAGCGCTAACCCGCTCTAACCTATTGACGGCCAACGAAAAACCGGATTAAATAGCGGGTTCCGCGAAAACCAATCCCTTGTACCACCGGCCATTGCTTTTTTCCGCGATGCTCGCCGCGGTCATTTCTCAACAAGTGAGAGCAACATGAAACGTACTTACCAACCTTCCGTTACCCGTCGCAAGCGTACCCACGGCTTTCGCGTGCGCATGAAGACCGCCGGTGGTCGCAAAGTGATCAACGCACGCCGTGCGAAGGGTCGCAAGCGTCTCGCCATCTAAGCGCGCCGCTTTCCAGTTTTGTCGATAGCACCGCTATCAGCACAATCGACCACGATCGACGATAGCGGGCCAGACGTGAAACTGTCGGACGAAGCGGACAACGCGAACGAGGTGCCTCACAGCACGTCGCGAACGCAGGCCGCTTTCCCGAAAGCCGCAAGGCTACTGAAAACGGATGAGTTCTCATCCGTTTTTCGTTTGCGCCCCTGGCGCCGCGCCGCGCACTTCGTCGTGTACGGGCGCGCCACCGGCAACGAGGCGCGGCTCGGGCTCGTGATCGGCAAGAAGTACGCGCCGCGCGCGGTCACGCGCAACCTGGTGCGCCGCATCGCCCGCGAGGCGTTTCGCTTGCGCCGCGCGCAGTTCGAAGGCTTCGACCTGCTGCTGCGCCTGCATACGAAATTCGACCGCAAGGCCATGCCGTGTGCTTCGTCGCCGCCGCTGAAGACACTTTGCCGCACCGAAATCGAGATGTTGCTCGACAAGGCCGCGCGCGAAGTCGCGAAGCGGCGCGCCGCGCCCGAGACGGGCAGCGCCGCCTCGTGAGGGCCGTGCGCCGGTCCGTCGCGATTGCTGTGCAGGCCGCGCCCGCTGGCCGGGCACGACGTTCGTCTTTCCAAGCGGCGCTGTCCGGCCGCCACGCCATGCAAACGGTACTGATCGCTTTACTGCGCTTCTACAAGCTTGCCGTGAGTCCCCTGCTCGGCAACCGCTGCCGTTTTTACCCTTCCTGTTCGGATTACGCGCGCGAGGCAATCCAGTATCATGGCGCCGCGCGCGGGACTTACCTCGCCGCGCGGCGGCTTTGCCGCTGCCACCCGTTTTCGGCGGGCGGCGTCGACCTGGTCCCGCCTGCATCTCCGAAAAAGCGCTGACGCGCCTTCCATCGACACTGAGACAACGCATGGATATCAAACGCACCGTCCTATGGGTCATCTTCTTCATGTCAGCGGTCATGCTGTACGACAACTGGCAGCGCGACCACGGACGTCAGTCGATGTTCTTCCCGAGCGCGACGCAAACGCAGCAGGCCGCCGCAAGCGGCGCGACGCCCGCGAGCGCGGCTAACGCCGCCTCCGATCTGCCGGCCACGGCCGCAGGCCAGGCGCCCACCGGCACGGCCCAGCCCGCCGAAGCCGCCGCGCAGCTCGTGCACTTCCGTACCGATGTCTACGACGGCGTGATCGACACGCGCGGCGGCACGCTCACGAAGCTTTCGCTCGTGAAGGAAGGCGACGGCAAGCAACCCGACCAGTACATCACGCTGTTCGACCACACCAAGGACCACACGTACCTCGCGCGTACGGGTCTGCTGGGCGGCGACTTCCCGAATCACACCGACGTCTACACGGTCGCCAACGGTCCGCGCGACCTGAGCGGCGACGCCACGTCGTTCCAGATCGCCCTCGAATCGCCCGAAAAAGGCGGCGTGAAGGTCAGCAAGACCTACACGTTCACGAAGGGCAGCTATGTGATCGGCGTCGACACCAAGGTGCAGAACGTCGGCAGCACGCCGGTTTCGCCCACGCTCTACATGGAGCTCGTGCGCGACAGCGAGCCGGTCGAAACGCCGCGTTTCTCGCATACGTTCATCGGCCCGGCGGTGTACTCGAACGAGCATCACTTCCAGAAGATCACGTTCGGCGACATCGACAAGAACAAGGCGGACTACGTGAACCAGGCCGACAACGGCTGGGTCGCGATGGTGCAGCATTACTTCGCCACGGCGTGGATTCCGCAGCAGGGCGTCAAGCGTGACATCTACGTCGAGAAGTTCGACAACAACCTCTACCGCGTGGGCGTCAAGCAGCCGCTCGGCACGATCGCGCCGGGCGCGACCGACAACGTGCAGGCACGCCTGTTCGCCGGCCCGGAAGAGGAGCGCATGCTCGAAGGCATCGCGCCGGGTCTGGAGCTGGTGAAGGACTATGGCTGGGTGACGATCATCGCCAAGCCGCTGTTCTGGCTGCTCGAGAAGATCCACGGCTACGTGGGCAACTGGGGCTGGGCGATCGTGCTGCTCACGCTGCTGATCAAGGCTGTGTTCTTCCCGCTGTCCGCCGCGAGCTACAAGTCGATGGCGCGCATGAAGGAAATCACGCCGCGTATGCAGGCGCTGCGCGAGCGCTTCAAGAGCGACCCGCAGAAGATGAACGCGGCGCTCATGGAGCTCTACAAGACCGAGAAGGTGAATCCGTTCGGCGGCTGTCTGCCGGTGGTGATCCAGATTCCGGTGTTCATCTCGCTGTACTGGGTGCTGCTGTCGTCGGTGGAAATGCGCGGCGCGCCGTGGATTCTCTGGATTCACGACCTTTCGCAGCAGGATCCGTTCTTCATCCTGCCGGTGCTGATGGCCGTCTCGATGTTCGTGCAGACCAAGCTGAACCCGACGCCGCCGGACCCCGTCCAGGCCAAGATGATGATGTTCATGCCGATCGCGTTCTCGGTCATGTTCTTCTTCTTCCCGGCAGGTCTCGTGCTGTACTACGTCGTGAACAACGTGCTGTCGATCGCGCAGCAGTACTACATCACGCGCATGATGGGCAAGAGCAAGAAGAAGGAAGCCGCGTAAGCGCGGGTTCCGGTCTCTCAGGCCTTAGCCGCAAAAAAAGCCGCCCGGTGCAAACCGGGCGGCTTTTTTATTTGTCCGTGGACAGGGACGACGCGTTATTCGCTTGCAGCCGCAAAGCGCGCTCAGGCGATACTGGCGCTCAGCGTTTCTCCGGGCCGCCGTAGAACTGCGAAACGAGTTCTTCCAGCAAATAGCGATGGTGCGGGCTCAGCGACTCGATCTTCGAAGCGAGTTCGAGCGTTTCCTCGGAAAGCGGGTAGCGCTCGTCGGGTTTGCGCGGCTTCGGTGTGGTCCCGGTCGCCGGCGTTTGAGGAGAAGGGCCGTAGTGCAGCCAGTGCACATCCACGTCGAGCCAGCTGGCGAGCGTCTGCAATTTGTCGTGCGTGGGAATGGTGCGGCCGCTCAACCATTTGTGAGCCGTTTGCGGCGAGACCGGATGCTCGCCGTGGTGGCGCAGATTGAACTTGTTCGCCAGATCCGTGCTGCCGCGCGGTTTGTCGGGCGAGCGCCGCATCGCCAGTTGCAGGCGTTCAGCGAAGGCGGCTTTTTCTTCGGGCGTTGGCATGGGCCAGATTGTGCAATCGGCTTTTGTCGAAGTTGGCAACTGGTTGAGCTAGATCTAGCTCATATAAGTTAGAGTTCGCCTGAAGTCGCAAGTAGCGCAATAAATCGGTTGCGAATTGGGGCGCGATTCGTCGATGCCTGTTAATGCGGCGTTGTGCCGACGAGATGCCTGCGAGATCCGCTTCGCGCTCCGAAAATCGCAGCCGCGCTCTAAGATCAATCTTAGCCAATCTGAGATAAATTGAGATAAGACTCGGCGAAGCCGGGCGCCAAGGCGCTCGCGCGTGCCGCGTTACAATCCACGCACTTTCTTTCCGGCGTCCGTCGCGGCGTCGGCCTGCCCGTTGCGGCCTTGACCACCTCGATTCATCCCGCCATGCTCGCCACCGATTCCGATCCCATCGTTGCCATTGCCACTGCGCCCGGACGCGGCGGGATCGGCGTCGTGCGGGTCTCGTTCGGCCGCGCGGGCGCGGCTGCCGCCGAAACGCTGATGCAGGCGCTCACGGGCCAGACGCTCGCGCCGCGTCATGCGAGCTACGTGCCGTTTCTCGACGGTGAAAGCACCGCGCTCGACCGCGGCATCGCGCTGTATTTCCCGGCGCCGAATTCGTACACCGGCGAGCACGTGCTCGAACTGCAGGGGCACGGCGGCCCGATCGTGCTGCAACTCGTCTTGCAGCGCTGCATCGAGGCAGGGCGCGCGTTCGGCCTGCGTCTGGCCGAGCCCGGCGAGTTCACGCGCCGCGCGTTCCTCAACGACAAGCTCGACCTCGCGCAGGCCGAAGCCGTCGCCGACCTGATCGAAGCGAGCACCGAAGCAGCGGTGCGCTCGGCGGGCCGCTCGCTCGACGGCGCGTTCTCGCGCGATATCCACGCACTCGTCGACGACGTCGTGACGCTGCGCATGCTCGTCGAAGCCACGCTCGACTTCCCCGAAGAAGAAATCGATTTCCTCGAAGCCGCCGACGCGCGCGGCAAGCTCGCGCACATCCGCGCGCAACTCGACCATGTGCTGGCTGAGGCGCGTCAGGGCGCGCTGCTGCGCGAGGGCCTCGCGGTCGTGCTCGCGGGGCAGCCGAACGTCGGCAAGTCGTCGCTGCTCAATGCGCTCGCGGGCGCGGAGCTCGCGATCGTCACGCCCGTCGCGGGCACCACGCGCGACAAGATCTCGCAAACCATCCAGATCGAGGGCATTCCGCTGCACGTGATCGATACGGCGGGTCTGCGCGACACCGAAGACGAAGTCGAAAAGATCGGCATCGAGCGCACGTGGAGCGAGATCGGCCGCGCCGACGTGGTGCTGCATCTGCTCGACGCGCGCGTGGGCATGACGCCCGAAGACGAAGTCATCGCGGCGCGGTTTCCGGCGGGCGTGCCGGTCGTGCGCGTGCTCAACAAGACCGATCTCACGGGCGTCGAGCCCGCCGTCGCCACGCGCGCGGCGAGCGACGGCTCGCAGGTGTGCGAAGTCCGTTTGTCGGCGAAGCAGGGCGACGGTGTGGCGCTGCTGCGCGGGGAACTGCTGCGCATCGCGGGCTGGCAGGCGGACGCGCAAAGCGTCTATCTCGCGCGCGAACGCCATCTGATCGCGTTGCGCGCGGCGCGCGACCAGCTCGCCAACGCAGCAGCGCATGCCGATCAAAATGCACAGGCGCTCGATCTCTTTGCGGAAGAATTGCGGCTTGCGCAGGAATCGCTTAATTCCATTACCGGCGAATTCACTTCCGACGATTTGCTCGGCGTGATTTTCAGCCGTTTTTGTATTGGGAAATAACGCGCCTTTTTACGCGTTTTCGTTAGCCCTTCGAAAGGCAAAATCCCCGAATACGCCGCCGATTCCCATTGCGAGTTCCGCATAAACGTAAGGAATCGCTACGCGCCCCGCGTGGCAGCGCCGCCGCGCCTTTAGACGGTAATTCATCGTCACACATCGTTTCGTTTTCAAACGAAGCGCACGCCGACAATACGTGCATCAGGAGAAAACGATGAAGACGATCAAACTCTGTTGCGCGATTGCGCTGGCCGCCGGACTCGCCAGCCTCACGGGATGCGTAGTGGCGCCGCCTTATGCGTATGCACCGGCGCCGGCTTATGGATACGGCTACGGTTATGCGCCGGGTTATTACGCGGCGCCGGCCGTCGATATTGGGGTAGGCGTGGGCGGCTATTACGGCCGCGGCTGGCGACATTAAGCACTCCCGTAGAACCACGCGCAATACCTCGCAAAATGCGTGTGAATAGCGCGCTAGCCACACCAGGATATCTCCCGATCCGAGCCTGTCAACCGATCGTCAGGATGGCTGAAATGCCCGGCTGGCAAGGCTTTGATCCGGGGTGGAACACGCCCTCACAACGCCCTATCAGAAGTGATAGCTATACACCTCCGAGCGGCGAATTACAGTTGTTTACACGAAATCCAGTCAATGAGATTTCGATGATCTCCGGGGGGTGAAAAGTGAAGTTTATCGATCAGGAAATCGCGCACATCATGCGCGTCATGGTGCCATCGCTGCTGACTGAAGGCGCGATCCCCATCCTTTCGTTCGAGTATTGGCACAAGCGCCTCTCGAATCTGCTCGATACGGCACAGCTCTCCCACGCCCAGTTTTGTACGATCGACTCGCTCATGACCCAGCTCGAGCGCCTGCAAATACGCGCCGCTGCCTGAGCATTCCGCTCGTCCCGGCCGATGCCCGCGGTAATCCGCAAAAAGGCACGGCCCGCCGATTTACCTCGCCATGTAACCCGAGCATGGATTAGCCCGCCTTCGCGCGGGCTTTTTTCTTTTTAAGGATTCCGCAGCAATCGGCGCACGACCAACACGACCAACGCCCACGACATGTGCGCAATGCGCGGACGAAAAAATGCCGCGGCAGGGGCCGCGGCGAAGAGCTTGCCTACTGACAACACGGCGCGAGGGGACGTCGCCGCCGAATCATTGTCACGGCTGATTCCTGGGCCATCAATGGCTACGAGGCCGATCTGACAATCCTTAACCGTCGCGCCTCGTTCGTGCCGCCAGCCGTCCGCGCGCCCTGCGTTATGACCCTCCAAGGCGAAGTTTTCCCGCTCGCCGAATCCATCTTGAAATCCCGGCGGACTCCCTGCATGTAGAGCCCACTTTCATCGGAGAACATCGATCGTGGGAAGCCGACCTGCCTTCATCGACGATCTGGCTCGGGATCTCTCGCCCGACGGCGCCCACGTGCGCACCGCGAGCGACGAAGCGATTCTCGACGCCTATTCGCAAACTGTCATCGGGGCGCTCGAGCGCGTGCAGCACGCCGTCGCCCATATCGCCGTCGAGCATCGCCCGACCGGCCACGCCGCGGCGCGCGGCGGCACCGGCTCGGGCTTTTTGTTCACGCCCGACGGCTATCTGCTCACCAACAGCCACGTCGTGCATGGCGCGAGCGCGCTGCGCGTCACGCTCGCCGACGGCTCGACGCACGACGCCGACCTGATCGGCGACGACCCGAGCACCGACCTCGCCGTGCTGCGCATCGGCGCGTCCGAGGCCCTGCCGCACGCCACGCTTGGCGAATCGGCGAAATTGCGCGTCGGCCAGATCGCGATCGCCGTCGGCAGCCCGCTCGGACTCGCGCAGACCGTCACCACGGGCGTCGTGTCGGCGCTCGGGCGTTCGCTGCGATCGGCCTCCGGGCGCATGATCTACGACGTCATCCAGACCGATGCCGCGCTCAATCCCGGCAATTCGGGCGGACCGCTTGTCAACTCGGCGGGCCAGGTGATCGGCGTGAACACGGCGATCATCCCGGGCGCGCAGGCGATCTGCTTTTCGACGGCGATCGATACGGCGAAATGGGTCATCACGCAGCTGTTCATGCACGGACGCGTGCGCCGCGCCTATGTGGGCATCGCCGGGACCAACGTGCCGATCGCGCGCAAGGTGCAGCGCTATTTCGAGCTGGCCACGACGACCGGCGTGCGGGTGATGGAAAGCGTGAAGGGCAGTCCGGCGGCGCAAGGCGGCCTGCGTGTGGACGACACGATCGTTGCAATCGACGGCCTGCCCGTCGACAGCATCGATGCGCTGCAACGGCTGCTCGACGCTTCGCGCATCGATCGCGCGGTCGAATTCACGGTGATCCGTTTGACGCAGAAGTTGAATCTGCAGGTGACGCCCGTCGAGCAGGCTTCTTGATCAGCGATGGCGACACGCGAAAGCGCGCCGCCCAAATGACTCGCGGCCGCCTCCGGGAAACCGGAGCGCGGCCGCGTGTGACGGATCGGCTCGAAGCCGGGTGACTTGTTGACCCGTTGCCGATCCGTTGCCAGCCTGTTACCAGCCCGGCTGCCCATACCCGCCATACGGCGGCGGCGGCGCGGGTTGGGGCGGCCCGCACGGCACGTAACGGCCCGAATACTGATCGTAGCAGCCGCCCGGAGCGGGCGCCGCGGCATAGACCGGCGCAGGCTCGGCGTAGACGGGCACGGCTACCGGGGCCGGTTCGGCATAAACCGGCGGCGCCGCGACCACCGGGCCGTTGATCGCCGCACCCACCACGGCGCCGATCAGCGCGCCGCCCACGAGCGCGCCCACCACGTCGCCACCCCCATCGTGCGCGCTGGCCGGGCCAGCCGCCACCACGCATCCTGCCAGCACCAGTACGGCTGCAATCTTACGCATGTCGTTCTCCTCGAGAACTGTATGAAAACATGCAAACGATTGTGGCCCCGAAGCGCGGATACAGGTGCTGCAAAGGGTAACGACGAATTACGCGGATGATGAATTAACGCGACGCCGGACGAACGCCGGCGCGCGCCAAAGCCAGAGTGCGCGCGGCCCGGACCTGTAGAGACCGGGCGCGACGCCGGCTCGCTTCATCAATGATGAAGAATGCTGCGTAACGGATGACGCCAGTCGATATGGTGATCCCCGGCGAGTACGCGCTGTCGGTGCTCCTCAAGAATCTCGTCTGAGAACAGGAATACAACAATGACGAGGGGGATGACCAGAAACGCGCCCAGTATTACGTGTTCGATCACGATTACCTCCTGGCTGTCAAGCGGTTGCAATTGCATTGTAGCTGGAACGCTACAGTTTGCACGCCGGGCGTCGACTTATTCGGAAACGAACGTGATCCGCCGTACGTAAAGCCTTGAGCAGCGCGCGTGCCCGCCTTCGCAAGCCGGGAAAACACCGACGGGCGAGGCCGGGCGCATTCAGGCGGCCGACCGCTTCCAGACGGCGGCGAACAGGCCCGCGCCGATCAGCAGCGAGCCGCCGGTGCGATTGACCGCGCGCTGCACGCGCGGGCTGCGCACGGCCTTGCGCGCCGCGGCGGCGAGCAGCGCGTAGCCGAAGGCGTTGAGCGTCGCGAGCACGAGGAACGTTGCCTCGAAGACGACGATCTGCGGCAGCGCGCGCAGATGCGGGTCGATGAACTGCGGCACGAACGCGACGAAGAAAATGATGCTCTTGGGGTTCAGCGCCGTGACCGCGAAGGCGTGCGCGAAGATGCGGCCGGTGCGCGTTTCGCTGGTATCGGGCGCTTCGGGGTTCGCCACGGGCGCGCGCCAGAGCTTGATGCCCAGATAGATCAGGTACGCGGCGCCGACCCACTTGAGCGCGGAAAACAGCGTCGCCGAGGCGGCCAGAATCACGCCGAGGCCGAGCATCGACGCGGTCATCGCCGTGAAGTCGCCGAGCGCGACGCCCGCGGTGGTCGCGAGCGCATAGCGGCGGCCGTGGCCGAGCGCGTAGGACACGACGAGCAGCACCGTCGGCCCCGGAATAGCGACGAGGATGGCCGAGGCGATCGCGAACGGCAGCCAGTGAGCGAGAGTCATGGGAGTCTCCTGAAGGGAAGCCCGATTGGGAAGCCCGATTTATCCACGAAGATCGGGCGTGCGCAAGTCGCGATATGGCGGCGGCGGCGGCGCGATCGCGGCGAGCCTGGCATCGTTTTTATTCAGCGACTTGCGAATGCACGCGAGCATTTCGAAGCGGGCGTCGAAGGTCTTTATGTGCGGCGCGTCATGCGGGTTACGCGCCGTCCGGGCGCGGCTTTCGTTGCCGCCTGTTGCGCCTGCACACAAGTTGTTCTTGCACTCCCTTCGCGCTCCTCTACATTGAAAGACGCGGGTCGGACGTGGCCGTTAAATACATAGCTAACCGAAGTCAACAAACCCGCCCAGGAGGCAGAACAATGAAAGGGCTATCCGCAATGGCCGTGGCCGCTTGGGTCGTCGGCGCTTCGAGTTTCGCCGCCGCGCTACCGGCGCAGGCGCAAGAGGCGCCGGTCAAGCCACAACAGACCGTGCAGCTCAAACCGGGCGCGTACGGCTGCCTCTCCCGGGACAAGCTCGATGCCGTCTCCCAGCACGAGCAGGCCGGCGAGCATCAGCAGATGCAGGAATATTTCGCGGATTACCGCTGCCTCGCCACGCCCGAAAACCAGTCGTATCGCGTGGTGCGCGTCGTGGGCCACGACGTCGAGTTCGTGAACGCCGCCAACGCCGACGATCAGGGCCTCTGGACCAGCGACCGCTTCATCAAGCAATAAGCCGGTCTTCGCGCGCATTGCCGCCGACGCCGCGCACACACAGGCGCGGCGCGAGCGTTTGCTCGTCCCCGTCATCGTCACCGTTTCTGTTTCGCCCCCTTCATCGCGGCGTCATTTTCGCTTCCGATCATCAACGTGCATTCGGCGTCAAATCGACGTAAGCGTGACGTCGCCGTCTGATGAATCCGGCACAGCTCGTGCTGGAAACTCGCTATCATGTGCGGTTTTTGCGCGGCCACATGCCGTCGCAGCGGGTATCGAGGGGCGAAATTCGGCATGGCACTCAAATCGACCATCTTCAAGGCAGAACTGCAGATCGCGGACATGGACCGGCATTACTACGCCGACCATGCGCTGACGATCGCGTGCCATCCGTCGGAAACCAATGACCGGATGATGGTGCGCATCGCCGCCTTCGCGCTGTTCGCGGGCGAGCGTCTCGAATTCTGCAAGGGCCTGTCGGACACCGACGAGCCCGATCTGTGGAGCAAGGACTACACGGGCGCGATCCAGACCTGGATCGAAGTCGGCCAGCCCGACGAGCGCCGCATCGCCAAGGCGGCGGGGCGCGCGGATGAGGTGATCGTGATCGCCTACGGCGGCCGCACCTCGGACATCTGGTGGCAGGGCGTGCGCGGCAAGGTCGAACGTCTGCGCAACGTGACGGTCTGGTCGCTCGGCGAAGACGTGGCGGCCTCGCTCGGCAAGCTGGCCGAACGGACGATGCGCCTGCAATGCACGGTGCAGGACGGCGCCGCGTGGATCGGCAGCACGACGAGCGAGCCGGTGGCCGTCGAATGGACTGTGCTCAAGGCGCCCGAGAACGTCTGAGCGCCGTCCGCCGCAACTTGCGGCACTTCGGGGCTAGCCGTTCGGCGGCCCTTTCAGCTCCAGCATGTTGCCCTCGGGATCGAACAGATACAGCGAGGGCCCAAAACCTTCCGCGCCGTATCGCTCGACCACATCGCCGGGACGCGCGCCCAGCGCGGCGAGATGCGCCTTGAGCGCCGCGCCGTCGAACGGCTCCACGCGCAGACACAGATGATCCATGTTGCGGCCCGCGCCCGTCGGCGACACGCTGGCGTTGTCCGCCTTCTCACGGTCGAGCGGGCCGCCGATCGACACCAGATCGACCAGCGAGCGGCCCGCGCGCAGTTGCACGAGGCCGAGCTGCGCTTCCTCGCGTTCCACGCGGCAGCCGAGCACGTCGCAGTAAAACCGCGTCATGACGACAGGATCGGCGGCGCGAATCACCACGTGATCGATTTCGCGAATCTGGATTTGCATGACGTCCTCCGCCGATTGGCGTGTGCGGAAACGGTCATTGCAGTGTAGGGGAAGGCGGGGGACACACCGGACGCCGAGCGCGCTAAAAACGCTGGACGAAAAAAAGCCCGCTGCTGTGAGCGGGCTTAATCCATATCAGGAGGAGACATGGAGGAGACAGGAATCACTATACACAGCGGTCTGACGCGACGCAACAAGTTTTTAAGGGAAAACCCGCAATGGTGCCATTTTGTCGCAGTTGCACGTTGACAGGGCGGGCGTGCGCGTGAATGGTGCCCTTTTGTTCACCCGAACTTCACCCGCACTTCACCCGAACGACAGCGCAAGAACCGGCGCGCCGTGCTGCGCCCGAGCCTTTACAGTGGGACCATCGAGTGAGCTCAAGCACGAGCACCAGCGGGAGTCCTGACATGAACGCCATTCCGAACGACGCATCCCGAACCGTGACCGACAGCGCCAGGAGCAGCAAGGCCGACGCCGAGCGCTGGGCCGCCGTCCAGGCGCGCGACGCCCACGCCGACGGCCAGTTCTTCTACGCCGTGCGCACGACCGGCGTGTTCTGCCGTCCGTCCTGCGCATCGCGGCTGCCGCGCCGCGAGAACGTCGAGTTTTTCGCCGATGCGGACGCCGCGCGCGCCGCCGGCTATCGCGAATGCAAGCGCTGCCGTCCGGGCGGACTGCCGCGCGAACTCGACATCGTGCGCCGCGCCTGCGCCGCGCTCGACGCCGATCCGCCATCGCGCCTCACGCTCGCGCAGCTCGGCGAGGCTGTGCATCTGAGCCCGTTCCATCTGCAACGCCTGTTCAAGCGTGTGCTGGGCGTGTCGCCGCGTCAGTATCAGGCCGCGCGCCGCGGGGCCGTGCTGCGCGACGCGCTCGCCCAGGGCGCCGACGTCACGCGCGCCAGCGCCGATGCGGGCTTCAACTCATCGTCGCGGCTCTACGAGAGCGTGGCGGGCGAACTGGGCATGAAGCCGTCGGCGTTCCGGCGCAAGGGCGCGGGCCTGACGATCCGCTTCGCGAACGCGGCCACGCCGCTCGGCCGCGTGCTGATCGCGGCCACCGAGAAGGGCATCTGCCGCATCGCATTCGGCGACGATGGCGACGCGCTGACGGCCGGCCTGCGCGCCGACTTCGAAAACGCGCGATGCGTGGAAGACGCCGCCGCGCTCGCGCCGTTCGTCGCGCAGATCGACGCCTATCTGCACGGCCGCCGCGAGCGCTTCGACCTGCCGCTCGACGTGGCGCCGACGGCGTTCCAGCAGCGCGTCTGGGACGCGCTCCAGCACATTCCCTACGGCGAAACGCGCAGCTACACGCAGATCGCCGAAGCGCTGGGCGCGCCGCGCGCGGTGCGGGCGGTGGCGAGCGCCTGCGCGTCGAACCCGGTGGCCCTGGCGATTCCGTGCCATCGCGTCGTGCAGAAGGGCGGCTCGCTCGCGGGCTATCGCTGGGGCATCACGCGCAAGGCGGCGCTGCTCGACGCGGAAGCGCGCGCGGGCGAGGTGCGCCCCGATGCGGCACAATCGGCCAGGACTTCGATCGCGAAGCCCGCCGCTAAATCCGCCGCGAATTCGCCCGCGAATTCATCCGATCCAGCGGACCAGAAACCCCGCGCCAAACGCGCCGCAGCCACGCCGGAGACCGCCGCTTGAGCGCCGTCCAGTCGACATCCCGAACATCCCGGCCGACGCCGCCCAACCCGGCGTCCGGCACCGACTCCGCCACGCTCGAACTGCCGTTTCGCGCGCCCTACGACTGGCCGCGCGTGCTGCGCTTTTTCGGCGGCCGCGCGACGCCCGGCGTCGAAGCCGTCGAGGACGGCGCGTGGCTGCGCGCCATCGACTTCGCGGGCGCGAGCGGCACGCTCGCCGTGCGCCGCCACGCGCGCAAGCGCTGCCTCGTCGTGCAGATCGACGGGCCCGTGAGCGCGCACGCGCAGGCGCTCGCCGCGCCGCTCTCGCGCATGTTCGATCTTCAGGCCGATACGGCGGCCATCGGCGCGCATCTTTCGAGCGACCCGTGGCTCGCGCCGCTCATCGAGGCCGTGCCGGGGCTGCGCGTGCCGGGCGCGTGGTCGGGCTTCGAGCTGGTGGTGCGCGCGATCGTCGGGCAGCAGGTGAGCGTGAAGGCTGCGACGACCATCATCGGTCGGCTGGTTCAGCGCGTGGGCGAGCGCATCGACGGGCATCCGCACGCGCATACCGCGTGGCGTTTTCCGACGCCCGCCGCGCTCGGGGCCGCCGATCTCGCGGGCATCGGCATGCCGGGCAAACGCGTTGCGGCGCTGCAAGGCTTCGCGCGCGCGGTCGCGAGCGGCGAGGTCGCGATCGAACGCAGCAATCTGCCGGGCGCGGCGCAGGCAGGCGACGCCGCTGAACTCGACGCCATGCGCGCCGCGCTGCTCGCGCTGCCAGGCATCGGGCCGTGGACGGTCGAATACGTGGCGATGCGCGCGTGGCGCGATCCGAACGCCTGGCCCGCCACCGATCTCGTGCTGATGCAGGCCATCGCCGCGCGCGATCCGGCGCTCGTGCGTGCGACGCAGCAGCGCGCGCGCACCGACACCTGGCGTCCGTGGCGCGCGTATGCGGCGATGCATCTGTGGAACGAAATCGCCGATCGGGCGGGCGGGGCGCGCGGCGGCTGATACGCCCGATACATGGACGTGGCGGAACGTCGCGCAAACGCATCTCTGCAATCACATAAAAACCGTCGCGATCACGTCAACCCGACGTCAACCCCGCCTCAAACCGGCGTTGAAATCACGCCGATTCGACGTCCGCCCGCACGCGGCAGAACCGCCGCCGAACCCGCGCCACAGGCCGCAAAACCCCGCCCGAAGCGGCCTCAAGCAGGTCTTCCGGCGAGATGTTAAAGTGCCCGCTACCGAAAATATCCCTGTCGGCGGCGCGCGCAGCACCGTCTCGCCGGCCAGAGCCCGACCTGCCTTCAATGCCAGACACGACCTCCACACGCACGAACGACGTTCTCGCACAGCGCCTTTCCGTGCTGAGCGCCGGGCCGCAACGCGACGCGCTCACGCGCGGTCTGCGCGGCATCGAAAAGGAAAGCCTGCGGGTGACGCGCGACGGCCAGCTGGCCACGACGCCGCATGCCGCGGCGCTCGGTTCTGCGCTCACGCATCCGTCGCTCACGACCGATTATTCGGAAGCGTTGATCGAGATCATCACGCCCGCCGAACACGACGCCTCCATCACGCTCGACAAGCTCGACGAACTGCATCGCTTCGTCTACGGCGTGCTCGCGCGCGACGGCGAAATGCTGTGGAACGAATCGATGCCGGGCCTGCTGCCCGCGAGCGACGAGGGCATTCCCATCGCGCGTTACGGCAGCTCGAACATCGGCCAGCTGAAATACGTCTACCGGATGGGCCTCGCGCTGCGTTACGGGCGCACGATGCAGTGCATCGCGGGCATCCACTACAACTATTCGCTTAACGAAGACGTGTGGCGCACGCTGCACGCGCACGATCAGTCCACGGCCACGCAAACCGACTATCAGTCGGAGCGTTATCTCGCGCTGATCCGCAACTTCCGCCGCACGAGCTGGCTGCTGATGTACCTGTTCGGCGCGTCGCCCGCGCTCGACGCGCGCTTCCTGCGCGGCCGTCCGCACACGCTCGACACCTTCGACGCCGACACGCTCTATCTGCCGTACGCCACCAGCCTGCGCATGAGCGATCTCGGCTACTCGAACACCACGGGCCAGTCCGCGCTGCACGCCGATTACGACACGCTGCCCGGTTATCTCACAGCGCTCGCACAGGCCGTGAGCCAGCCGTATCCGCCTTACGAGGCGATCGGCACGCATCGCGACGGCGAGTGGGTGCAGATCAACACCAACGTGCTGCAGATCGAGAACGAGTTCTACTCGACGATCCGCCCGAAGCGCGTGACGTATCCGGGCGAGCGCCCGCTGCATGCGCTCGCCGCGCGCGGCGTGCAATACGTCGAAGTGCGCTGCATGGATATCGATCCGTTCGAGCCGACCGGTATCTCGCTCGAAGCCGCGCGTTTTCTCGACGCCTATCTGCTCGCCTGCGCATTCGATGAGAGCGCGTCGCTGCCGGAAGCCGATTACGCGGAAGCCAACGAGAACTTCGGCATCGTCACGAAGGAAGGGCGCAAGCCGGGGCTCGAACTCACGCGCAACGGCCAGCGCGTCGCGATGCAGGACTGGGCCACCGAGTTGTTCGCGAAGATCGAGCAGGCGGCTGCGCTGCTCGACGCGGCGAAGGGCGGCGACGAACATGCGCGCGCACTGGCCGCACAGCGCGCGAAGCTCGCCGATGCGTCGCTCACGCCGTCCGCGCGCGTGTTGAAGACGATGCGCGAGCAGCAGCAATCCTTCCTGCAATTTGCGCTCGTGCAAAGCGAGCGTCACGCGGCGTATTTCCTTTCGCGTCCGCTCGACGCCGAGGCCACGGCGCAGTTCGAAGCGCTCGCACGCGAATCGCTCGATCAGCAGGCCAAGCTCGAACGCGAGGAAGTCGGCTCGTTCGACGCCTTCGTCGCCGCCTATCGCGCCTACACGCTCAATCGCTACAGCGTTTGATCGCCGCGCCCGTCGCACGGCCGCGCCGCCGTCCAGCGGCGGCGCGTGTGGTGCAGGTGGTGCATGTGGTGCGTGCTCGATCGCGCCGGGTATCGCTTTTGCTCGAAACACTGGCGCGCCCACGCAGTCCAATGTCATATTGGCGCCGCGCGCGCAACGTCACGCATCGCTGCGCGCGCCGCCCTTGTCACACGAACCTCACACCAACGACAAACGACCGGCGCGCGCACGCCGCGCGCCCATTCTGCGAGGAACCCACGCGATGAAACGAATCCTGCCGATCCTGCTCTGCGTGACGGCGGCGGCCTGCGCGCCGCGCGGTCAGGTCAATCCCGACGTGATGCAGATCGCCACCGCGCCGCTCACCTGCGGCGATCAGCCCGAGTGCGACATCTGGTGGCAACGCGCCCAGGACTGGGTGCGCGGCCATTCGAAGTACGAAGTGCAAACCGCCACCGACACGCTGATCCAGACCACCGGCCCCGGCGGCGGCAAGCGTGCGCTGGCCTACGAAATCACGAAGACGAAGAACCCCGACGGCACGACCACGATCGGTTTCGCGGCGCACTGCGACAGTTCGATCGGCTGCAAGCCCGATCCGTGGGCCGCGGGCGCGGCCTTCAAGCAGTACGTGCGCACCGGCGTCGAGCAGCCGGTCCACGACCAGGCCGGCGACGAAGCCGACTCGGGCAAGACCACCGCCACCGCGCCGGCCTCGGCGCCCGCCGCCGCGGCGCAATGAAGTCGGCATAGCGTCGACGCAGTGTCGGAGCGACGCCTTCGGGCGTTGCCCCGATCCGCATTCGATCGCACTGCCGCCTGGCGGCACGATCGAATGCAGTCCGAACGATTATCGCGATTCGAATCACTCCGATTACGCATTTAAGCCGTTTCTGATGGAACAGCAGCGCCGAGGCCTCGTAACCTTGGCGCTGGTTCGGCCCGCGCCGGGCAGTTCACTCTTATTCCATCACTCGAATCGACAATGAAAATGCGACTTCTGCCTGCTAGTGCGCTCGCCGTCCCGCTGGCCGCTCTTTTCGTCGCGGCTGCAGGCTGCACCACGGCATCGGGGCCTTTGCACAATCTCGACATCGTTACGCTCGCGAATGGCACGCAAGCCTATCGCGTGCAGTGTCTGGGCCTGCTCGAAAGCTCGAAGGCCTGTATGAAGAAGGTCAACGAGATCTGCGGCGACAAGCAGCCGCTGCGCGTCTCGGCAGTCGACCGTGCGGCGTCGGGCTTCGTGCCCGAAAACGACCCGCGTGAAATCATGTTCATCTGCCAGGCACCGCAACCGGTCGTGCAGCCGCACGTCGCACCGCCGCCTCCGCCGCCCCCGCCTGTCGACACGCGGCCGCAAACCATCACGCTGAACGCCGACGCCAACTTCGCGTTCGACAAGTCCGACCTGCTGCCCGCGGGCAAGCAGGCGCTCGACCAGTTCATCCAGCAGAGCGACGGCGTGAACATCGGCACCGTCGTCATCAACGGCCATACGGACTCGAAGGGCACGAAGGCCTACAACGACCGCCTCTCGCTGCGCCGCGCGCAGTCGGTGCGCAACTATCTGCAATCGCACGGGCTGCACGCGGGCCAGTATGAGGTGAACGGTTATGGCTTCTCGAAGCCGGTCGCCTCGAACGCTTCGGCCGAGGGCCGCGCGAAGAACCGCCGCGTCGAGATCCAGACGAGCGGCATCACGGCGCGCTAATCGCGCTCGCCAATCGTTCTGAACGCTCTGAACGTTTTCGTTCTCAACGTTCAGAGCGCACCAGGCGCGGGACCGGGCCTCAATGGCCCATCGACGGTCCCGCGCCTTTTCTTGGCTTCGTCGCCCACACCAGCAGCGCCAGCACCACGAACACCGCGCACGAAATGCGGAAGAAGTCGTTGGTCGCCATCATGTAGCCCTGCGACGTCACCACATCGTTTATTTTCGCCGTCACGCTTTGGCCCGCGTAACCGAGCGTCTTCAGCGCGTCCTGATACGCAATCGTGTTCGCCGAATACGGATTCACCGACTCCGAGAGCACTGCGTGGTGATAGATCGCATCGTCTTCCCAGAAGGTCGTGCTGACCGCCGTGCCGATCGCGCCCGAGAGCGTGCGCAGAAAGTTCGAGAGTCCCGACGCGCTTGCGAGCTGCTCGTCGGAGACGCTGGAGAGCGTGATCGTCGTCATCGGCACGAAGAAGCAGGCCACGCCGATGCCCTGCACGAGACGCGGCAGGATCACGTCATTGAAGGACACATCGAGCGTGAAGGTCGAATTCCAGATCGACACCAGCGCGAACACGATGAACGCGAAGCTCGCCACCATGCGCAGGTCGAGCTTGTGCATATTGCGTCCGATCAAGGGCGATAGCACGAGCGCGAGCAGCCCCACGGGCGCGGTCGCGAGGCCCGCGATGCCGGCGGTGTAGCCCATCACCGTTTGCAGCCAGAGCGGGAAGATCACGACCGAGCCGAAGAAGGCCATGAAGCCGAACGAGACGATGGTGGCGCCGAGCGCGAAGTTGCGGTCGCGGAACAGCGAGAGATCGACCACCGGCTCTTTTTCCGTCGCCTCCCACGCGAGCATGAACGCGAGCGACACCACCGCGATGATCGCGAGCGCGACGATGAACTTCGAGCTGAACCAGTCGCGGTCCTTGCCGAGGTCGAGCATCATTTGCAGGCACGACACGCCGATCACGAGCAGCGCGAGGCCCACGGCATCGATGCGCTGTTTCGTGATTTTCGTTTCGCGGCCGCGCAGCAGCAGGAACGCGCACACGCCGGAAAATAGCCCGATCGGCACGTTGATGTAGAAGATCCACGGCCACGTGTAGTTGTCGGTGATATAGCCGCCCATCACCGGGCCGAAGATCGGCGCGACGATCACCGTCATCGCCCAGAGGCCGAGCGCGAGCCCGCGTTTTTCGGGCGGGTAGGAGCGCATGAGGATGGTCTGCGAGAGCGGCACCATCGGACCGGAGACGAGCCCCTGCACGAGCCGGAACGCGATCAGCGTCTCGAAGTTCGTGGCGAAGCCGCAGGCCGCCGACGCGATCGTGAACAGCAGCACCGAGAGCGTGAAAAGGCGCACTTCACCCACGCGGCGCGCGAGCCAGCCCGTGAGCGGCACGGCGATGGCCGAGGCCACCGAGTACGAGGAGATGACCCACGTGCCCTCGCTGTTGGCCACGCCGAGGTTGCCCGAAATGGTCGGGACGGCGACGTTGGCGATCGAAGTGTCGAGCACTTCCATGAAGGTGCCGAGCGCGAGGCCCACGGTGAGCAGCGCGAGCGTGCCGCCCGAAAGGGGCGCAGGTGGCGCTGGCTGTGCGGGTGTCTGCGGCGGCGCGCCGGCCGGCGCGGCGGTGGATGCGTCCATCTTCAGTGTCCTTGCGGTGCTTTCAATGAGGCAGACCGTTGCCGCGTGCAAGCAGCCGGGTAGGGCTTGCGGCCGACGATTTCGTGTCGTGGCATTCTCTGCCCAGACAGGTATTCACTTGCAGAAGGGCCCGAATACAGCGTTGCGAGCGGCCCAAAGGAGGCCGCCGGGCGGCCAGTTCTTATGCGCCGTTATCGACGCCGCTATCGGCGCCTGAATCGCCTTCCGCCGGGCCGTCCGGGCATTCGGCGCCCGTACAGACCGCGCTGGTTTCGGCGTCATTGGCGATAAAGCGCTGCAGCAGATGCACGAGCGTCGTGACTTCCTCGGCGGAAAAGCCGCGCAATTGGTCATCCATCACCGTGGCGATGGCGTCGGGCAATTGCTGCGCCGCGTCGCGTCCCAGCGGCGTGAGCACGAGTTCGACGACGCGGCGGTCCGACTGGCTGCGCTGACGCAGCAGGAAACCTTTGCGCTCCAGGCGGTCGAGCATGCGCGTCATCGAACCGGTGTCGTACGAGAGCACGCGCGACATCTCGTTGGGCGTGCGCGCGCGTTCGTACCAGAGCAGCAGGATCACGCCGATCTGCGACGAGGTGAGCCCGAGCGGCGCAACCGCGCGGTCCATGCGGGTGGCCAGCACGTTGCGGGCCGTCGACAGGAAGTAGCCGAGACTCGGCACGACGCCGACTTTGCTGGACATGTTGGAGCCGTCGCTCATGGGGAAAGCACTCTCATCGCAGGCAAACGAAACTGGCGAATTCTAGCCCGAGAATTTTCTGCCTGGGCAGGAATTTCGGTGATTGCCTCGCAGCATTCGTCATCGATTCGTCGCTATCGCGGCGTAAAAACAACAACGGATTTGATGCGCTGCAAAGTATGTTGTGAATTGATTGCATAGTCAATATTATTGCAGGCAACCACTTACACTCCACAGATTCCCTTTTTCGACGACGTAGCTCGCGCCATGCTTTACCTCAAACACGCGCTCGGCGGCATTGGCCGCTCGGTTCATAGCACTGCCAGGCTTGCCTTTGCGCAAGCAGGCGGGGCGGCGCGTTGGCGCAAGCTCGCGCTCTACGCGGGCATGTTCCTCCTGCCCGGCGGTTCGGTGGCGGTCGTGCTGATGCTGTGGTCCGACTGGCGTCGCGCGCGGCGCGGCGATGCCGCGAGCACGGGCGCGGCAAGCGCAGCGAGTGGCGCAAGCACGGCCAATACGAAAAACGAAGCCAACCCGCCGGCTTCGGCGGCCGTCCGTCTGCTTTGCGCGGCGGGCTGCCGTAACGACGCGTAATCTGCACCTCACACGCCGTAACACATCCGTCCCTGTTCCCGGCTTAACCTTACAGATTGCGCGCGACGCGCGGCGCGTGCGCTACCATTGCCGCTCCGCGCGAACGCCGCGCAATCCGTGTCCGCGCGCCTTCGGCCAGATCCGCCGCGCGCCGGTCACGTCGCCTTACCGATTACACCGTTCATCGCCGCGCACGGCGCGTTCGCTTTTGTTCGCTTGTTCGCCAGCCGCATCGACAGGAATTCCTTGCATGTCCCGCCGTCACGATCGTCACGCCTCTCATGCCGCTGATGGCGCGTTCGCCGCTCGCGACGCCCAGCACGTCCCGTCTGCCGGCGCGCGCCGCGCACCGAAGCTCGCGCTGCTGGGCGCGGCCTCGGCGCTCGCGTTCGCCCTGGGCGGCTGCGCGGTCGGGCCTGACTATCACCGCCCGGACAGCGCCGTGCCCGCGGCCTACAAGGAAGCGCCCGAAGGCTGGAAGGTCGCACAGCCCGCCGACGCCGCCGACCGTGGCCCGTGGTGGCTGATCTACGACGACGCGCAGCTCAACGGCCTGATGGACCAGCTCAACGCGAACAACCAGACCGTCGCGCAGTACGCCGCGGCTTACCGCCAGGCGCGCGCGCTGGTCGGCGAGGCGCGCGCCGCGTACTTCCCGGTCGTGAGCGCGTCGTTCGCGGGCACACGCTCGCGCACGCCCACGCGCGTCTCGAACTCGAGCGGCACGATCTCCAATAACGTCAATCTGGGCCTCGACGCCACCTGGGAACCCGACCTCTGGGGCAAGGTGAGCCGCACGGTCAGCTCGGAGGAAGCGAGCCAGCAGGGCGCGGCCGCCGATCTCGCGAACGCGCGCCTGTCCGCGCAAGCCACGCTCGCGCAGACGTACTTCACGCTGCGCGCGCTCGACGCCCAGCAAAAGCTGCTCGACGACACCGTCGCGGCCTATGAGAAGTCGCTGAAACTCACGCAGAACCAGTACGCGCAAGGCGTGGCGGGCCGCGCCGACGTGATCCAGGCACAGACGCAGCTGCAATCCGCGCAAGCCTCGGCCATCGACAACGGCGTGGCGCGCGCGCAGGACGAGCACGCGATCGCCGTGCTGGTCGGCCAGCCGGCCTCGTCGTTCTCGATTCCGGTGTCGCCGCTCGCGGCCACCCCGCCCGTCGTGCCGGTCACGATGCCGTCGGCGCTGCTGGAGCGGCGTCCCGACATCGCCTCGGCGGAACGCAAGGCAGCGTCGGCCAACGAGCAGATCGGCGTGGCGATCGCGGCGTTTTTCCCGACGCTCACGCTCTCGGCGAGCGGCGGCTTCGAAAGCTCGGTGTTTTCGCAGTTGCTGCAGATGCCGTCGCGCTTCTGGACGCTCGGGCCGTCGCTTGCGGCCACGGTGTTCGACGCGGGTCTGCGCCGCGCGCAGACCGAAGCGGCGCGCGCGGCCTACGACCAGCAGGTCGCCACCTATCGGCAGACCGTGCTGGCCGCGTTCCAGGACGTCGAGGACAACCTCGCGTCGCAGCGCATCCTCGCGCAGGAAATCGTCGTGCAGCAGCAGGCGGTGGACTCGGCGCTGCACGCGCTTGCCATCGTCACGAACGAATACAAGGCGGGCACGGTCGATTACGTCAACGTGCTGACCGCACAGAGCACGGCGTTCACCGCGCAGCAGAAGCTCGCGAGTCTCGCGGGGCAGCGCATGGTGTCGTCGGTGGGGCTCGTGAAGGCGCTCGGCGGCGGCTGGGACGCCTCGCAGATGGACCGCGAGACCGGCAGCGTGAGCGCGCCTGCGCCGGTGGCGGCATCGGGCGCGGCGGCGGATCAGGTCAAGGCGCCGGGTTCGGCCTCGACGCAGCCAACCGCGACGGAAGCGGCCACGCAGGGCGCTCCGGGCGCGCGGGCGCAGTAACGCCATCACACGCACTGCAACGAAATACGGCGGCCTGAGCCGCCGTTTTTCGTTTACGCGATGCGTCCGCGTGAAATTCGCGCGCGCCGATCAGCGCATGAAGTTCAGCGCCACCGTGCCGGGCCCAACCGGCCGTCCCAGCAGATTGAGCAGTCCGGCGAGATTCTCGCGCTGCTCGGGCGTCGCGCTCGCGGTGCCGTTGAACATCGACGAATTGCGCGAGAAGGTGCCGTGGCCGTCGAGCAGCAGCGGCCCTTTCTGCGTCTTCAGATCGAGTGTCGACGACGCGCCTTGCGCCTGCAACACCGCCTCATACGACCCGAGCGGCTTGACCAGCGAGACGCGCGAGCTCATGTCGCCGAGCGTGACCGTGAGCCGCCCGAACGCATCGGTGCCGAACACGCGCCAGGGCGTCCACGCGAGCCGCACGTTGCCGTCCAGATCGAGCGTGTTGAACGGCGCGCCGAGCCCCGCGAGCAGCGAGGCCGGCACCGCGATCGCGCCCGCCGTGACGTTCGCGCCGCGCAGCGTCGCTTCCACGTCGACGGGATCGGGCATCGCCTCCGTCTGACGCATCTGCAGGCGCACGCGGCCCGTGAGCAGCGCCCAGAACGAGGCGCGCCATTCGATGCGGCCCGGCAGCAGCGTCGCGCCCTGCGTGTCGTGGCCCGCCGCGAGCATCAGCGTGGCCGAACCGCGCCACAGCGAGCCCTGCGGATCGACGAGATTGACATGACCCTGCGTGGCGCGCGCGAACTGCGGCGCGATCCACGCGGCGGGCAGGCGCACGAGCAGGACGACGGCCACCGAGACGATCGCGACGAACAGCCAGGGCAGCGCGGCGCGCACGCGCCGCATCCAGTAAGACATGAAGCGTTTCTCCCGGCCGTGCTCAGTGGGCGTTCGCGCTTTGCAGCGACGCGGTCAGATCGACCTGGCCGTCGGTCTTGAGCGCCGTGATGTGCGCCTCGACCACCTGCACCTTGAACTGCTTGCGCACGTCGTCGAGCCAGGCCGACCACGCGGGGAACGACGCATTCTTCAACTGCACCTGCACCGAGCTGCCGATCAGCTGCACCTGCGCGCCCGGCATGCCGTGATCGGCCAGCGAAGCGGTCAGCGCATCCTTGAGCGCCTGGCCGCCCGGCGCGACGCTCGCCGCCGCGCCCGCGAGCGAGCGCGCCTCGTCGGCCTGCGCGGTCATCTGCGCAAGCTGGCGCTGCATCGCAGGCAGGTTCTGGCGCAGCTTGGCGCGGCCGTCGGCGGCGGGCGCCCACAGCACCGAATAGCCGATCGCCAGGGCCAGCAGCGCGCCGCCCCAGGTCAGCAGCGTCTTTTCGCGCGCCGTGCGCGCGTCCCAGAAATTGCCCCACTGCTCCTGCCACAGTTCGGCCAAAGCGCCGCTTCCCGCCGATGTCTTCACGATGCGCTCCTGATGGTCCACTTGCCGCTGCTGCTGTCCTGCGTGCCCGCGAGGCCGTTGCGCGCGAGGCGTTTGTTGAGATCCGCGTCGATGTTCACGCCGGGTTTGAAGGTCACGTCGAGACGCCGGTCGTGATAGTCGAGCGCCGCGATCGCGTTCACCGGCACGGGACCGAGCGAGCGCGCGAGGCCGTCGGCGAGCGCGAGGAAATCGTCGGGCGACGGTTCGCCCGCCGCCACGCGCAGCTGCGAGAGCTGGCGCGCCATCTGGCCCGCCGGGTCGAGCACCACAGTCGTCTTGGGAAACGCGTTGAGCAGCAGTTCGGTCATCTGCGCGCTCATGGCGTCCTGCTGGCGCGAGAGCATCAGCCACTGCACATTGGCGCCGACGATCGCCACCACCAGCGACGCCACCACCAGCGCGATCGGCACGCGCAGACGGCGCAGCGTCGCGCGGTCGAGACGCCACGGCTGCGCGGCGAACTCGAACTGGCACAAGTCGAACTTGCTGGCGAGCGCGCGTTTGGCGAGCGTCTCGAAGGCCAGCGGCTGCGCGCCGGGGAAGGCGGCCAGCGCGGCGGCCTTGCTGGCCGCGCTCGCGGGCTCGCCCGGCAAGCCGGTCAGCACGTAGCGCGTGACGGGCGCGTCGCCGGCCAGCGCCGCCACGGTGGCCGCGACGCTCGCCGCCGGCACCGCGAAGCCTTCTGCCGCCGCGCCGCGCACGATCGCGAGTTCGAGCAGTCCGCTCGCGCCGAGGGAGGCGGACGCCGGCAGCGCCACATCGGGCAGCAGCGTGGGCGCCGTCGACATCACCGGGCCAAACACGCAGGCCGTCACCGGCGTGATTGCGGGCGCGACGCCAGCGGCAGCGGAGGCGGCGGCGCTTGTGGGCGCGCCGTCCCTGGCGCTTTCAGCGGCTCCAGAGGCTTCGGCGTCGGCCGTTGCGGCTTCCGCCACGACGCTCTGCGCGGCGGGCAGGCAGCGCGCCACCGGCACCGCGCGCACGTTGCGATGCCCCGCGCCCGTGAAGCCCTCGACGAGAAAGCGGAACCAGCCGCGATCGATCGCGGCCACGGTCTGCCGGCCGTCGGGCTGGCGCGCGGGATCGAGCGCCAGATGGCAGGTCTGCGGATCCTGGATCAGATGATCCTCGACGACGTTCGGCAGCGCCTGGCGCAGCCGCGGCCCCTTGAGCGGCGGCACGGTCGCGGACACGGTCAGCAGGTCGCGCGCGGCGATCAGCAGCACGGTCGCCGGCGCTTTCGGCAACAAGCCGAGCGCCGAGCGGCCCGCACGCTGCGTGTTGCCCGCCTTGTCGAGCAGCAGGAACGGCAGTTCCGGCAACTGCCATTCCTGCGAGTGAACCGCCGGATCGCGGGGCGGCATCAGGACGATCAGCGTGCTCAAACGCACCTCTTTTCGATGTTGGACTGGTACGGTTTCATGGTTCGTCACGCACGCGCACGATGCGCGTCGTATGGGTCAGCGTATCGCGCCAGACGAGCGTGGTCCGGTCCACCACGGCGCGCTCGTGCTGCACGCGCCCGTGGATCAGAAAATAGCTCGAATTGACGTCGCAGAGCGAGGTGTCGATGCCCGTTTGCGGGACACCGGAGCCCTCCAGCGCAAGCTGCACGTCGCTGAGATTGCGGAAAAACACGGTCTGACGGCGCGCCACGAAGGCCTGCGCGCTCGACAGGCTCATGCCCTGAACGGTCGCGGCCACGACTTCGGCGGGCGCGGTATTCATGTTCACGGGCGTGGTGGTCGGCAGGATCGTCACGAACGGGCGCAGCCGCGCGACGATGTCGGGCGTGAAGCCGGGCACGTCCTGCAGCGCGTCGACGCTCGTCATCAGGATGGGCGCGCTGCCGCTGTTGCCGTCGGAATCGGAGAGGCCGGGATTGCTGCTGAAATTCGTGCCGCCGCTGCCGCCGCCCACTTGCTGCGTGCTCGATGTGGTGCTGCCCGGCGTCGAGCCGGTCTGGAAGCGCGTGACCGAATAGTTGAGGCCCGAGCGCAGAAAGACGGCGGCGTTCTTGGCCAGTTGCCCGTCGATGCCGAGCAGTTGCAGCAGGCGCGCGAACACCTGGATCTGCGTGAGATTGAGTTGCAGCGCGCCCGGCGCGGGCGTCGACACGAGGTTGCGCAGATTGAAGCGCGCCTGCGCGTCTTCGATGGAGCCGGACACCCACGTGTCCTGGCCTTGCTCCGCGCGCACGTCGCCGATCTGGCCGAGGAAATCGGACAGCCGCGTCTTCGCGACCGGCATGCCCCACGCGCCGCCCAGATAGGTCACGCCCGCCGAGGTATCGGCTTCGGAGCGCAGCACGAGGCGCGTCCAGTCGAGCGCGCCGCGCGAGATCCACTGCGCCTGCGCGAGCAGCCGCTGGTTTTCGATGCGCCGCAGCTGCACCTGCTGGCGCCACAGCATGCCCGACACGAGGATCGCCGAAAGCGCCACCACGAGCAGCGCGCTGATGATCGCCGCGCCGCGTTGCCTGCGGCGCAGCCGCGGCGCGGGCGAAGCAATGCGCGAAGAACGATACGAAGTAGCACGAAGGCGAGAACGAAGGCGGCGCACGTTCATTCTCCGATCACGAAAACGCGCGTCACGGGCCGCGCGAGCGAGCGCGCGCCGATGCTCACCTGCAAGCCCGTCACCGCGCGCGGCACCGGCGCGTTGCCGAGCTGCGGCACCTTCACGTTGTTGTTGTTCGCGTTCAGCTGGCCGCGCACGTCGCCCATGTTCGAGGTCCAGCCGACCTTCGGCACATAGAGGCGCGCGTCGATCGAGCCCACGCCCTGCATCATCGGCAGGGCGCTCCAGGCGTCCGATTCGCCGCCGCGCTGCGCGCGCCGCAGTGCGCCCACGGTCGCCAGCGGCGGCGACGCGTAGCGCACCACCCGGCCATCCGACACGCGATAGCGCACCACTTGCAGACGCGGCGGCGCACCCGGCGGCACCGCGAACGCGCGCACGATCTGCAGCGCGCCGCCCTCGACCGAGACGGCTGGGCCGCCCGCTTCGTCGTCGCTGACGGCCATGCGCGCGTCGATGCGCATCTGGTCGAAGGTGAGCGCGAACACGCGCTCCTCGGCCATCGACTGGCTGATGATGTTGCGCCCGCGCACGATCTGGTCGAGCCCGCGCCACGCGAGAATCGCGACCACCGCGAGGATCGCGATGGCGACCAGCAGTTCGATCAGCGTGAAGCCGGCGGCGCGGCGCAGCGCGCGATCACAGCGACCGGTTCGTTTCATTGCCGATCACCGTGACGAGTTGCGCGAGATTGCCGGCGCGGCCCGGCGTCGTCACCGACACCTCCACGCGGCGAAATACCGGATTGGGCGTGGACGCCACGCGCTGCGTGCACATGAGCGCCAGATTGCCCTGCGAGCAGTCGAAACTGCGCTGGCCGATGTCGGGCCAGACATGCGAGAGATGGAGCTGCGCGAGCGCGTTGTCGGCGCTCCAGCCGGCCAGCAGGCGGTCGTGCAGATCGGCTTCGCTGGCCGCGAGGCTGCCGACCGCGCGCAGCGAGGCCGCGAGCGCGATCGCCACGATCGCGAGCGCGACCAGCACTTCGATCATCGTGAAGCCGCGCGCGGCGCGCGGCGCGAAACGTTCAGGACGGCCAGGACGGCCTGAACGAGGGCCGAAGCGGGCAGGGCGGCGCATCTCAACGCACCTCGAAGCGGCCGGTGCCGGTGCCGACGATGGTCGCGCGGCCCACGGCGGAGAACAGCGTGATCTGCACAGGCTGATCGACGGCCTCGGTGCCGAACACGACGCGGCTCGCCTGCGAGTCGTCGGCGCCCGGATAGTTGATCACCACGCCCGTCACGCCGCCTTCCCAATGGCGCGGGCCGAGCAGATCGTCGCGCAGCGGACGCCAGCCGTCCTCGGTGCGCACGTCGAAGCGAAAACCGCCCGAGAGCGGCTGCCACGCGATGGGCTGCGCGCGCACCTGCGCCTCGTCGCCCGCCGATTCGAGCAGCAGCGCGACGCGCTGCGCCTCTTCGTTGAGATCGGTGCGCGGATTGCGCGTGAGCGAGATCGACGCGAGCGAGACCAGCAAGCCCGCGATCATCAGCACAACGAGCATTTCCAGCAGCGTGAAGCCCGCCGCGCGCGCGCGTGACGGCTCGCGGTCCGACGCACGGACCGGCGCGCGGACACAGCGGCGGGAAGAACTAGAGCGCATGAGGCTGGAAAAAGCGGGCTGGATGAGGCTGGGTTCGGATGGTCGAATGCGTTGAATACGTTGAATACGTCGAATGCTGCTGCGGCGGCGCGCCACGCATGCCGCTTGCATGACAAGCAGGCGCGCGTGGCGTGGCGTCGCTTACTGCCAGGAGCCGACGTCGGCGTCGTTGCCTTCGCCGCCCGGCTTGCCGTCGGCGCCGTAGCTGAACACGTCGATTTCGCCGTGCACGCCCGGATTCAGATACTGGTACGGATTGCCCCACGGATCGTTGGGCAGGCGCTCGAGATAACCGCCGTCCTTCCAGTTGTTCGGCACCGGGTCGGTGGTGGGCTTCTGGATCAGCGCCTGCAAGCCCTGGTCCTGAGTCGGATAGCGGCCGTTGTCGAGGCGATAGAGCTTCATCGCCTGCATCACCGTGCCGATGTCCTGCTTCGCCGCGACGCGGCGCGCTTCGTCGGGACGGCTCATGATCTTCGGCACGATCAGCGCGGCCAGAATGCCGAGGATCGCGATCACGACCATGATTTCGATCAGCGTGAAACCGCGCTGGCGGCGCCCCTCGATTTGTGCACGGCCGAATTGCGTCCGTTTTTGGGCCCACATGGACATGACTTCTTTCCCTCCTCGCTAAAAATCGTTGCGGCGCACCGTTGCGCGCCGCACTCCGTCCTGCACGCGAACCAGGCGTTCGCGTCTCTGTGACGGGTCATTGTAATGTCACACGATGACGCCTTCGCGACCCGTTTCCGAAGTCCCTTTCCGCGCCTTTCACGCCGCTCGTCCACCGCGTTGTGGAGGCCCGCCTCAGGTTGCGCGGACGGCCCTCGCGGTGCCATCAAAACGCCCACAATACTCCGTACAATGGTGCGCATGAACCCACTGCAAATCCGCCTCCTGTCACTCGCCGCCTTCGCGGCCTTTTGCGCCACGGCTGCGTGGTGGACGCTCGAAATCGCCACCACGCGCGCCGCGCCCGTGCAGGCCGCCGCCGCCCAGGCGCCGGTGTCGCTCGACCAGGCGGGCACGCTGTTCGGCGGCAAGCTCGAACGCAGCGCCGTGCAGGACATTCACCTGTTCGGCATCCTCGCGCTTGCGCAAGGCGCGGCGGCCATCCTGAGCGTCGGCGGCGAACCGGCCAAGGCCGTCTCGCTCGGCGGCCCGATCAGCCAGGACTCGAAGCTCGCCGAAGTGCGCGCGCGCTCGATCATCATCGACCGCCATGGCGTGCGCTCGGAAATCGCGCTGCCCGCCAACGCTGCGGGCCCGACCATCTACGTGCGCTGATACGCGGTTCGAAGGCGCGTCGCCGCGCCTTTTTTCACTGCCGACTTCACTGCCGACTTCACTGCACCAGATTATTCAATTCGATGATCGGCAGCATCACCGCGAGCACGATCACCAGCACGACGCCGCCCATTGCCAGAATCAATAGCGGCTCCAGCAAACTCGTCAGAAACATCGTGCGTCGTTCGAGTTCGCGTGCTTCGCCTTCGGCTGCACGATCGAGCATCGTCGTAACGTCGCCGGTGGCTTCGCCTGAACGGATCAGATGGACGAGCACCGGA
>NZ_CAJMZH010000009.1:0-429547 GCF_905220285.1 Paraburkholderia sp. J94
GAGCCGGCCGAGTTTGCTCACACCGGCGAAGCGTACTGGCTCAAAGATTTTCTTCCCGTATATCTCGGGAATCGCGTTGCTGCTGATCTCCAGCGTGCGCGGTTGGGTATTCCATGCCATCCATGCATCTCCTTCAGAAAGCGCCGCGTGTGCCGGTGCGCGTCGGCCAGGTGAATATTTCGCCGCGCATGGAGGCAGATGCGAATCCGTTGCGCGAATTAGCCGCGGCGTGACTCAGTGATATCAATCAGTTCTTTCTGCTAGTCCCGGGCGAATTACGGGTCCACCATTCGCGCCTCAATCTTATTTAGTTATACGAATTTATTATCCAATCATCGCGCGACATAAGATCAACAATTATGTGGGGTAACAAGTCACTTTCCACACATGGGCTACCGCGATGCTTGCTGTGCATCAGAGACTCGATCGTGACAGCATCGCCGTCCCCTGTCGCACCGCATGCGAAACGCGTCGGCGTGACGCACGCGCGGGCACCGCGCGCGAAGTTCGCAAATGCCATCGCCGTCTGCTACCCGAACGCTCCTATCCTGGTAACCAGAACGCAGCGGACAGTCGTCACCCCAACCCACCGTCCAGATAACAAAATGGATATATCCGCGCTCGCGCCCCCCAACCTTGTCCACAGAAATTGTTCAAAGCCCTGTGCGTAACCTTGGGACATCGAAGCTAACTCACTGATGCGCATCGGATTACGCGCATGACGCGCGCGATTGGCACCGTATTCGTCAACACACCCTATCGCCCAGCGGATTTATCCACAGAAATCGTGAGCAACCCTGTGCATATCTCGCCGACACATTGCACAGGTCCTTGAACGCACAGAGAATTTCCTCCTCGCCTGCACGCCCGACACGCGATCGCCTCCTCTGCCCAGTCGCGCAAGCCCATGCGCCATGACTAAAAACGTCAACCTCCCCCCACCAAAAGCCCTAAAGAAATTAAGGAAAATGCCGTTATTCCCGGCATGTTGTTGGGTCTGCGTAGACCCCCCTGGAAGGAAACCCATGCGCAACAATCAACCCGTCACGCAGCAGGAGTTCGACTACCCTGCTTCGCAGATGCTTGTCTCGGCCACCGATCTCAAAGGCCGCATCCAGTATTGCAATCCCGCGTTCGTCGCTGTCTCGGGCTTTTCGAAGGACGAGCTGATCGGCAAGGCGCACAACATCATCCGCCATCCCGACATGCCGGCCGAAGCGTTCGCCGACCTGTGGGACACCGTCAAGGCCGGCCGTCCCTGGACCGCGCTCGTCAAGAACCGCCGCAAGTCCGGCGACCACTACTGGGTGCGTGCGAACGTCACGCCCGTGTCCGAGCAGGGCACCGTGGTCGGCTATCTGAGCGTGCGCGTCAAGCCCACGCGCGACGAAGTGCGCGAAGCCGAAGCGCTCTACGCGCAGATGCGCGAAGGCCGTCTGCGCGGCGTGCGTCTGCTGCACGGCGACCTCGCGCGCACCGGCCTCGTCGGCGCGATGAAGTCGGTGATGCGTCTGCCGATCGCCACGCGCATCGCCATCGGTTACGCGCTCGTGCCCGCCGCGCTCGCGGCCGCGGGCTTCGGCGCCTATCAAGGTCTGCCGCCCACGCCGTTCTGGTGCGCGTTCGGCGCGGCGGCGGTGTGCAGCGTCGCCGCCTGGCGTCTCTCGACGCGTCATCTCGGCGAGCCGCTCGCGCAGATGTCGGAGGCCTCCACGCGCATGGCCGCGGGCGACCTCACCGCCACGCTCGCCATCGCCTCGAAGGACGATCTCGGCGACGTGCTGCAAGCGCTCAATCAGCTTCAGGCCAATCTCACGGCGATCGTCTGCGACGTGCGCTCGCAGATCGACGGCATGCTCGACGCCGCGCACGAAATCTCGACCGGCAATCTCGACCTCTCGCGCCGCACCGAATTGCAGGCGGCCTCGCTCGAAGAAACGGCCGCCACGATGGATCAGCTCACGACCACCGTGCAGGCCAACGCCGAAGCCAGCACGCGCGCGCTCGATCTCGCGCGCGAGGCGAAGGAAGCGGCCGCCGAAGGCGGTTCGATCGCGGGCCGCATGGAGCGCACGATGTCGGGCATCACCGACGCCTCGAAGCGGATCGCCGACATCACCGGCGTGATCGACGGCATCGCGTTCCAGACCAACATCCTCGCGCTCAACGCGGCCGTCGAAGCGGCGCGCGCGGGCGAGGCGGGCCGCTCGTTCGCGGTCGTCGCGGGCGAGGTGCGCATGCTCGCGCAGCGCTGCGCGGCATCGGCGAAGGAGATCAAGCAGGTCGTCGATGCGAGCGTCCACGAGATCGCGCGCGGCACCGAACTGGTCGGCCACACGACTTCGCAGATGCGCGCCATCGACGAGGCCGTGAGCCGTGTGCAGTCGATCATCGTCGAAGTCGCGAACGCGAGCGGCGAGCAGGCCGAGGGCATTCGCCAGGTCAATCAGGCCGTCGCGCATCTGGACAGCGCGACGCAGCAGAACGCGGCGCTCGTCGAGCAGGCGGCCGCCACCGCGCAGCGCCTCGCCGAACAGGCCGACGTGCTCGACGAAGCCGTGCGTCTGTTCACGGTCGCGGGCAGTCAGTCGACCTTGACCACGTCGTCGGCGCGCACGAGCGTGCGGCCGGCGCGCGCCCACGCGCGAGAGGCAGAAGCCATCGAGGCGTGACCACCGGGCCCGGCCTCGCGGTACCTTTCGCGCGACGAAAGCGTACCGTAAGCGCCTATCGAGGCCCGATCCGCGCCTGGCTCACGTCGTGTCACGTCGTGTTCAGCACGGCGCGCATTGTTCAGATAGATCGGCGTTAGCCCCATCTCGACAGCATGTTCGCCACGCCCCAAACTGAACTTGTCAGCGCTCATCACGTGGGTGTCTGATCCGAGTAACAACGGCGTTTCGACGGCTCGCCTGGCCTCTACCGGGCGAGCCGTTTTTTCTTGCTCGATCGGTGAGAACTTTCGGGAGCCCGCGTGGCGGCGCGCCCACGGCGCGCGGACCACTAGAGCCGCATTGCGTCACGACCATGACAACGGCGCGCGCCGCAATACGTGCCGCATCCACCGTTGCATGGCGCGCAAAAATGCGTGAAAACGCGCGTAGTCGCGTTACACTCACCGGACGGACTGGACGCTTGCGCCGTTGTGTGCGCCCGCGCTCACTCGATCGAGACGCCACGCGAACGAGACCGTACAATGATTTGGCCATCTATCTGGCCATGCATCGCACGCAGCCCCCGCAACCGGCCGGTTCGACCACAGTTCGACCACCCAAACGCACGAGGACAACATCAATGCGCATGACCGGGTCTTCTGGAACCATGACCCTGCTCACCGAGCATGACGAAGCCACCGGACGCGAACTGCGTACGCTGCGCCTCGAATCGGCGGCCGACGGCAAGAGTCTATTGCTGATCGAAGTCGACGAGCGCAAGGCGGGTATCCACCGCGAAGTGCGTTACGAAATCACGCCCGCAGAGTTGATCGCGGCCATTCGCGCACAAGGCGCCGAGATACCCGGGGAATCGCATAACCGGTAAGCCGGACAGTCGGTCCATCACGGGCGTTCCGCCCTCGCCCGCCGCCGCGCTCGCACGGCGTCGTGGTCATCCCGCGCGCCGTGTTCGCGGCGCGCGTTTTTATCGGCGATTGATGTTTCGTGCATGAGTTTTGCGTAGGCATTTCATGCATGAATTTCGCGCATGAACCGGCGACGTCCGACGCGTGTTCACACGCATGCCGCGCGCATCGTTCAAGCTGCCCGCACGCACAATCACGACTCAATCGGGACCCACCCCGGACTCAACCAGGGACGCCACACGAGCCGCATGACACGGCCCGCCGCCCGCGCCACCGCTTAAGCGCACCGGATCCGCATTCGGCGTATGCTTTGGCGCTCGCTTGCACGCCTTCGAAATGCGTCCATAATCGTTACGTTACTCTTGCCATTGCGCCGCGCCGTTTCACCGGCAGCGGCTTTCAGGCCACGGAAGTAAGCCGATGCTACATGACCTCATCGCGCAGTACGGGCCTGCGCTCGTGTTTTTGAACGTGCTCGCCGGCTCGCTCGGCCTGCCCGTGCCCGCGATGCCCGCGCTCGTGCTGTTCGGTGCGATGGCCGCCATGCATCCCGGATCGATCGGCCAGCAGGTCGCGCCGGTGCTCGGTCTGTCGATCGTCGCCATGCTGATTGGCGACAGCGTCTGGTTCCTCGCCGGCCGCCTCTATGGCGGCAACACGCTCAAGACGCTCTGCAAGCTCTCGCTCTCGCGCGACACCTGCGTGAAAAAAACCGAGCGCTTTTTCGGCCGCTGGGGCGTGCGCGTGCTCGCCATCGCCAAGTTCGTGCCGGGGCTGTCGCTCGTCTCGGTGCCGCTGGCCGGCGCGATGGGCACGCCGTATCGGCAATTCGTGGGTTTCGACGGCATCGGCGCGGCGCTCTGGTCGGGCACCGGTCTGCTGATCGGCGTGCTGTTCGCCCCGCAGATCGACATGATGCTCGCGGGCGCGAGCCGCCTCGGGCGCTTCGCGGCGGTCGTGGTGGTCGCGCTGCTGCTGCTCTACGCGATGTACCGCTGGCAGCGCCGCCGCCAGCTCATCAAGAAGCTCGCGAACGCACGCATCACCGTGGACGATCTCTATCGCGCGATGGCGAACAAGCCGCCGCCCGTGGTGTTCGACATCCGCTCGGAGGAAAAGCGCAAGCTCGATCCGTTCATCATTCCGGGCGCCTTGTTCGCCGACGAGCGCCAGCTCGAAGAGATCCTGAGCAAGTATCCGCGCGAGCAGAAGCTTGTGATCTACTGCTCGTGCCCCAATGAAATTTCCGCGGCCTGGATGGCGAAGAAGCTCGTCGAGGCCGGTTTCACCGACGTCGTGCCGCTGCTCGGCGGTCTCGACGCCTGGCGCGATTCGGGCCGCACGCTCGAATCGCTGTCCCTGGCGCCGCATCCCGAAGTACCGGTCAGCATCACGCCGAAAGCGATCTGATTCCCGCGTGGTTTCCCGCGTTTTTTCTCGCGCGGATCCGGGCCGCTTTCTGTCCGCATCGTGTCCGTTTCGCGCGCGGCGCCGCCGCCTCGCGCGCACGAGGAGAAACGCCTGATGGGCTCTCTAGCCACCGAGCCGCCTCGCTACGAGGCTGCGCCGTCCACGCCTGAATCCGCCTCGCATTCCACGCTGTCCGACACCCAGCCGCAACCCGCCGAGGCGCCGTTCTCGACGCTCTCCACGCGGCGTCACCAGATGTTCCCCGAGCTGACCGAAGACGAAATCGCGCGCCTCTCGCGCTTCGGCGAGCAACGCCATTGGGAAGCCGGCGAGTGGCTGTTCCACACCGGTGAGACCGGCCCCGGCATGTTCGTGCTGCTCTCGGGTTCCGTGAAGGTGTTCCAGCGCGACGGCCTCGGCCGCGAGCGGCTGATCGTCGAGCATGGGCGCGGCCATTTCCTCGCCGAAGTCGGCCAGTTGTCGGGCGGCCCGGCGCTCGTGGACGGCATGGCGCTCGAACCCGTCGATGCCGTGCTGATTCCGCCCGAACGCCTGCGCGCGGCCATCGTCGCCGAAGCCGAACTGGGCGAGCGCATCGTGCGCGCGCTGATCCTGCGGCGCGTCTCGCTGATCGAAAAGGGCGCGGGCGGCCCGATCCTCGTCGGTAAGCACGACGACCCCGCGATGCTCTCGCTGCAAGGCTTCCTCTCGCGCAACGGCCATCCGTATTCGGTGCTCGACGAGCGCGACGCAAGCAGCATGATCGGCGTGATCGAACGCTTCGCGGCGCGCTGCGAGGACCTGCCGCTCGTGATCTGCCCCGACGGCTCGGTGCTGCGCCATCCGTCCGCGCCCGAACTCGCGACCTGCCTCGGCCTGCTGCCCGAACTGAACGGCGAACGCGTCTACGACGTGGCCGTGGTCGGCGCGGGCCCGGCGGGCCTGGCGACGGCGGTCTACGCCGCGTCCGAAGGGCTTTCGGTGATCGTGCTCGACTCGCGCGCGCCGGGCGGCCAGGCGGGCGCGAGCGCGCGCATCGAAAACTATCTGGGCTTCCCGACCGGCATCTCGGGCCAGGCGCTCGCGGGCCGCGCATTCGTGCAGGCGCAGAAGTTCGGCGCGCACGTGGCGATTCCGGTCACCGTGAAAAAGCTCCATTGCGACGAGCAGCCGCGCCGCCTCGAAACCTGTAGCGGCGACGTGCGCGCGCGCAGCGTGGTGATCGCGAGCGGCGCGATCTACCGTCGCCCGACCATCGCCGGGCTCGACCGTTACACCGGGCGCGGCGTTTACTACTGGGCCTCGCCGGTCGAAGCCAAACTCTGCAAGCACGAGAACGTCGTGCTCGTGGGCGGCGGCAATTCGGCGGGCCAGGCGATCGTCTATCTCTCCACGCACGCGCGCCAGATCGACGTGCTGATCCGCAAGGCCGGTTTCGAATCGACGATGTCGCGCTATCTGATCGACCGCATCGCCGCGCTGCCGAACGTGACCGTGCATCCGGGCAGCGAGATCGGCGCGCTCGACGAGGACGAAGCCGGGCTCGCCGCGATTCGCCTGAAATCGCCGTGTCCGGCGGGCATCGACCACTTCGATGCGCGTCATCTGTTCCTCTTCACGGGCGCCGATCCGAACACGAACTGGCTGCACGATTGCGGCGTGGCGCTCGATCCGAACGGCTTCGTGCTGACCGGCGTGGGCGACGAATCGTGCAGCCTCGCGACCTCGGTCGAAGGCGTCTACGCGATCGGCGACGCACGCGCGGGTTCGACCAAACGCGTCGCGGCGGCCGTCGGCGAAGGCGCGGCCGTGGTCGCGCAGATTCATCAGATGCTCGGCGCGTCGCCGGTGCCGAACGCGACCGTCACGCCGGTCGCAGCGATGGCGGGCCTGCATGCGTGACGACGACGGCTGCGAGACCGCGAGCGCACCCGAAGCGGCGCTCGCGCGCAGTGGCGTGACGCTGCCGCTCGCGGCGGTGCGCACGCTGCATCTCGCGGCCCAGGGCCTGCTCGCGCCGCCGCGCCGCAAGGCCACGAAAGACGACGTGCTCGACGCGATCCGCCGCATGGCGCAACTGCAGATCGACACCATCCACGTGGTCGCGCGCAGCCCGTATTTCGTGCTGTTCAGCCGCGTGGGCGCGTACGATCCGCGCTGGCTCGACGCGCATCTCGCCGAAGGCCGCCTGTTCGAATACTGGGCGCACGAAGCCTGTTTCGTGCCGATCGAAGACTACGGCCTGCTGCGTCATCGCATGCTCGACCCGTCGGACATGGGCTGGAAATACGCGGGCGAATGGCACGCCAAACATCGCCGCGAAATCGACGCGCTGCTCGAACGCATCCGCGCGAACGGCCCGGTGCGCTCGGCCGATTTCGCGCGCGCGGCGGGCGAGAAAGGCGACGGCTGGTGGGACTGGAAACCGGAAAAGCGCCACCTCGAAGTGCTGTTCGCGATCGGCGCGCTGATGGTGGCCGAGCGCCGTAATTTCCAGCGCGTCTACGACGTGACCGAGCGCGTGCTGCCGCATTGGCGCGACGCGCGCGACCTGCCCACGCGCGCCGACGCCGAACGCGCGCTGCTGCTGCGCACCTGCAAGGCGCTGGGCGCGCTGCGCGCCGACTGGGCCGCCGACTATTACCGCCTGCCGCGCCGCCCGTACACCGAGGCGCTGCATGCACTCGCCGACGCGGGCCATCTCGTGCCCGCGCGCGTGGAAGGCTGGAAGCACGACGTCTTCGTGCATCGGGATTACGTGTCGCTCATCGACGAAACCGCGAGCGGCGCGCTCGCCTCGACGGTCACCACGCTGCTCTCGCCGTTCGATCCGGTGGTGTGGGATCGCAGGCGCGCGGTGGCGCTGTTCGATTTCGATTACGCGATCGAATGCTACGTGCCCGCGCACAAGCGCAAGTACGGTTATTTCGTACTGCCGATATTAAATCGCGGCAAGCTGATCGGACGCGTCGATGCCAAAGCGCATCGCACGCAGGGCGTGTTCGAAGTGAAGTCGCTGCATCTGGAACCGGGCGTGCGCGTGAGCGGCCGCCTCGTGACCGACTTGCGCCGGGCGCTGCAACGTTGCGCCGACTGGCACGGCACGCCGGAATTGAAGGTCGGCGACGCGCCGGGCGCACTGGCCGCGGCGCTGCTCGCCGAATCGTGATGACGGGAGCGTGAAGGCCTGCGGTTTCGCGCAGGCCGCCCGCGTCAGCGCTCGATCTTCACGCGCAGTTCGCGCGCCGCTTCGAGCAGGCCCACATAGCCCGAGCGGGCGTGTTCGGGCAGGTCCGGGTCGCCGACCAGCGCGCCCAGCGTTTCGATGAGGCTATACACGAGGCCCTTGGCCGCGCCAGCCGCGATATTGCCGCTCCGCACGCCTTCGTCGACGTGCGAGAACGCCGCGTTCAGATGTTCCAGATCGGGTTGCGGCGTGGCCCCGGAGGGCGTTTGAGCGTCATGCTTTTGCGTGTCGTCGCTCGTCATGATGAACAGGTTCCTCTTGCTGAAACGGAATCGAAAGAATGCCTTAATGCAGTTATATACCCATCGCGTGCAGCCGTCCAATGGCGACCCCGAGGCGACCCTGAGCGTCGCGCGACCGGCTCCCGAATCTTCTCACCTTTGCGCGCGCCGTGGAGTCGAAGCCGCCAGGACTGTTTGATGCAGCGACGGCGCACCCGCGCGAATACCCCTGAAAAACAGGCGTCGATTCGACGCTGCGGTCTTCTCGGGCGCGCCGCGCGCAGGGCAAAATGCCCGCCTGGCACGCCGCATCGGCGCACTCCCGCAAACGCTCACCTTAACGTCGCCAAAGCCGCGCGACGCCCGCATGACGGTCGCACGAAGCGTGCCGCGATCCTTTCCCGCCTGGCGCCGCGATTACGTTTTATCCCTTGTTTGAAGGGCTAAACCGTTTCGTCGATGAAAACCGGCTCGATGTATCCACGCTCGAACGGTGCGCGTTTCTCGCCCGCCACACTCACTCCCGAAAAGGCTCACCTGTCGGCGATTCGCCCGACTGGACGCCATCTCGGCGTCATCTCCACGCCGTCTTGACGCCGCCGCCGCGCATCCCCAGACTGTGCGGATTCTGTCCACCGCCCAGCCCGCCCGCGCCATGAACCAGATCACGCCCTTCGTGCCCGACCGCTTCCGCAACGCCGCGCCGCATTATCTGATCGGCCGTCCCGCGTATTCGCCCGCGCTGATTCGCCGCGTCGCGCAGCGCGCCGGGCTCGACGGCACGCAGCGCCTGCTCGACCTCGGCTGCGGCCCCGGCCAGCTTTCGCTGGCCTTCGCGAGCTGGGTCGCGAGCGCCGTCGCCATCGATCCGGAACCCGCCATGCTCGAAGTCGCCGCGCAACTCGGCGCGGGCATCGCGCCCAATATCGACTATCGCCAGGGCAGTTCGTACGATCTCGCGCCGGACCTCGGGCATTTTCATCTCGCGGTGATCGGCCGCGCGTTTCACTGGATGGATCGCGTCAATACGCTCGCGCGGCTCGATGCGCTGCTGGGCGAACGCGGCGCGGTCGCGCTGTTCAACACCACGCAGCTCGACGATCCGCAGCGCCCGTGGGCCGCGCAATACCGCAATCTGCTCGACCGCCACGCGAACACCGACGCCGCCCGCGAGATGCGCCGCTCCGCCGATTACGAAAGCCATACCGACGTGCTCGCGCGCTCCGCGTTCAACGCCATCGAGCGGATTTCGGTGATCGAATACCGGCGCGTGAGCGCGGAACAACTGAAGGCGCGGCCCTTGTCGATGTCGAGCCTGTCGCGCGAACGGCTGGGCGATAAACTCGACACGCTGCTCGCGGACATCGACATGCTCGTCGCCACGCAGGGCAACGACGGCTGGTTGACCGAACGGATCGAATCGAGCGTCACGTTCGCCACGCGTACCGAATGACGCTTATCGAATGACGTCCAGCGAATGACGTGAAGCGGCGTGTTGCGGTATCGTATGACGATGCACCGACACGCCCCAGGAGACGCAATGAGCTATGCCACGAAAGCCCCCGCGCGCAAGGAGATCGATGCGCTGAGCGGCCCCGCCGTGCTGGAGTTCGGCACCGACTGGTGCGGCTATTGCCAGGGCGCGCAGCCTTTGATCGGCGACGCGTTCGCGAAGCATCCGGGCGTGCCGCGCATCAAGGTCGAAGACGGCCCCGGCCGCGCGCTTGGCCGCTCGTTTCGCGTGAAGCTCTGGCCCACGCTGATCTTCCTGCGCGACGGCGCGGAAGTCGCGCGCATCGTGCGTCCCACGGGCGCCGCCGAAATCGACGACGCGTTCAACACGCTCGCCTGAGCGCCCGCCGTTCGGCTTGTTCCTCGCGCCGGGCTTATTCGAGCCCGGCCAGCAGATCGTCGACAGCGCGATACACGCGCTCGACCACCTCCGGCCCCACCTCCGCCTCGAGCGCCTGATAGCGCGCCTCCAGTTCCTTCGAAATCGCCTTCACGAGCTGATGGCTTTTCTTCGTCAACGTGACGAGCACGCGCCGCTGATCGTCGGCGAAACGCGCTTTCGTCACGAGACCGAGCGCCTCCATGCGCGCGAGCACGCCCGCCATGCTCGGGCTCGAAATCGTGCAGATATCCGAAATCTGGCGCGGCTCCAGCGGCCCGCTTTCGTTGAGCGCGCGGATCACGCGCCACTGCTGTTCGGTGAGCCCGTGCGCGGTGATCAGCGGACGAAAGCGCTCCATCATCTTTTCGCGCGCGCGCAGCAGCAGCATGGGCAGATTGCGATGCGCGACGCGCGTGGTGGTGCGTGAGTTCTCGGACATGATGGCTTCGTTGATGGCGCGGAATCGAATAGTCGGAAAGTCAGATGAGGCAGGCGGCGAAGCCCAGGGGAAACCCGCGAAATCCTCGCCGATGGTTGACGCTCGATGATCGCCAGCGCAAACTCACTCACATATTAGCATTTTCGGGAAAGCACGACACACCATGTTTGCCCTTGCCGATCATCTGCTGCATCTCGAAGGCGAAGCGCTGCCGCGCGACGTCAGCGCCGCGACAGCGCATGCGCTGCTCGCCAGCGGCGTTCGCTGCCGCGCGCCCGTTTCGGGTGCCGTCTACGGCACGCTGCTCAACGACCGCCACGCGCTCGAAGCGCTCGGTGACGCGATGAATGCGCCACCGTACAAGGCACTGCCGCGCGCGCCCATTCTCTACCTCAAGCCGCGCAATACGCTTGCGGGCCACGGCGCGCGCGTGATCGTGCCTGATGCGAATGGCGTGCAGGTGGGCGCTTCGCTGGGCATCGTCATTGGCCGCACTGCCGCGCGCGTTCAGGCACACGATGCGTTCGACTACATCGCGGGCTATACGCTGGTCGCCGATCTGTGCGTGCCGCATGCGAGCGTCTATCGGCCTTCGGTGCGCTTTCGGGCGCGCGATCATTTCTGCGTGATCGGTCCCGCGTTGATCGCTCGCGAATACGTTAGCAATCCCGATGATATGGCGATACACGTCGATATCAACAGCGCGCCGCGCTTCAGCGCCACGACCTCGACGAGCGTGCGCGGCGTCGCGCAACTGCTCGCCGACGTCACCGATTTCATGACGCTCGCGCCCGGCGACGTCATCACGCTCGGCGTGCCGCACGGCGCGCCCGTCGCGCACGCAGGCCAGCGCGCCACGCTCGCGATCGGCGACTGGCCCGCGCTCGATATCGCGTTCGCCGCACAAGGAGACGCAGCATGATGCGAGCACGCGTCGCCTACGCAGGCGCCATTCACGAAGCCACGCCCATCGTTACCGCCGACGGCCCGCGCGTGCGTCTCGCCGACGGACGCGTGCGCGACGAGCGCGACGTGGTCTGGCTCGCGCCGTTCGAACCGGGCACGATCCTCGCACTCGGCCTGAACTACGCCGAGCACGCGAAGGAACTGCAATTCACCAAGCAGGAAGAACCGCTCGTCTTTCTCAAAGGACCGGGCAGCGTGATCGGCCATCGCGGCGTCACGCGCCGCCCCGACGACGTCACGTTCATGCACTACGAGTGCGAACTCGCCGTCGTGATCGGCCGCGCCGCGCAACACGTCAAGCGCGAGGACGCGATGCAGTACGTCGCCGGCTATACGATCGCGAACGACTACGCGATCCGCGACTATCTGGAGAACTACTACCGCCCGAATCTGCGCGTGAAAAATCGCGACGGCGGCACCGTGCTCGGCCCCTGGCTCGTCGACGCCGCCGATATCGCCGACGTCAACGCGCTCGAATTGCGCACTTACGTGAACGGCGATCTGAAACAGCGCGGCAACACGCGCGATCTCGTCACCGGCATCGCCGAACTGATCGAATATCTGAGCGGCTTCATGACGCTCGCGCCCGGCGACGTCATTCTCACCGGCACGCCCGAAGGCGTCGTCAACGTGAACGCGGGCGACGAAGTCATGTGCGAAATCGACGGCCTCGGCCGCCTGATCAACACGATCGCGTCCGACGCCGAATTCGGCCGCGTCTCCACCACGGCCTCCACCACGGAATAAGCACGCCATGCGCATCGACCATCTGATCGACGGCCGCGCCCACGCGGGTCGCGATTACTTTGAAACCGTGAATCCCGCGACTCAGGACGTGCTCGCCGAAGTCGCGCGAGGCGGCGCCGAGGAAGTCGATCTCGCCGTGCGCGCGGCGAAAAACGCGTTTCCCGCGTGGGCCGCGAAGCCCGCGAGCGAGCGCGCGAAACTCGTGCGCAAGCTCGGCGAACTGATCGCGAAGAACGTGCCCGAGATCGCGCAGACCGAAACGAAAGACACGGGCCAGACGATTTCGCAAACCGGCAAGCAACTCGTGCCGCGCGCCGCCGACAACTTCACGTATTTCGCGGAAATGTGCACGGCCGTGGACGGCCACACCTATCCCACGAACACGCACCTGAACTACACGCTGTTTCATCCGGTGGGCGTGTGCGCGCTCATTTCGCCGTGGAATGTGCCGTTCATGACGGCTACGTGGAAAGTCGCGCCGTGCCTTGCGTTCGGCAATACGGCGGTGCTCAAGATGAGCGAGCTCTCGCCGCTCACGGCGTCGATGCTCGGCCAGCTCGCGCTCGATGCGGGCATTCCAGCAGGTGTCCTGAATATCGTGCACGGCTATGGTCAGGAAACGGGCGAGCCGCTCGTCGCGCATGCCGACGTGCGCGCCGTTTCATTCACCGGATCGACGGCGACCGGCAACCGCATCGTCAAGGCCGCCGGCCTCAAGAAGTTTTCGATGGAACTGGGCGGCAAGTCGCCGTTCGTGATCTTCGACGACGCCGACTTCGAACGCGCGCTCGACGCCGCCGTGTTCATGATCTTCTCGAACAACGGCGAGCGCTGCACGGCGGGCTCACGCATTTTCGTGCAACGCTCGATCTACGCACAATTCGCGGAGCGCTTTATCGAGCGCGCGAAACGCATCACGGTCGGCGATCCGCTCGACGAGAAGACGCTCGTCGGCCCGATGATCAGCCCCGGTCATCTCGCGAAAGTGCGCAGCTATATCGAACTCGGACCGAAGGAAGGCGCGACGCTCGCGTGCGGCGGTCTCGATGCGCCCGATCTGCCGGAGGCCTTGAAACAAGGCAATTTCGTACGCCCGACCGTGTTCGTCGATGTCGATAACCGCATGCGCATCGCGCAGGAAGAGATCTTCGGGCCGGTCGCCTGCCTGATTCCGTTCGACGACGAAGCCGACGCCGTCCGCCTCGCCAACGACATCGCCTATGGCCTGTCGAGCTATGTGTGGACCGAGAACACGGGCCGCGCCTTGCGCGTGGCCGCCGCGATCGAAGCGGGCATGTGCTTCGTGAACAGCCAGAACGTGCGCGATCTGCGCCAGCCCTTCGGCGGCACCAAGGCCTCGGGCGTGGGCCGCGAAGGCGGCACGTGGAGCTATGACGTGTTTCTCGAACCGAAGAACGTGTGCGTGTCGATGGGCGCGCATCACATACCGCACTGGGGCGCTTGAGTCACGCAGCGCGCACGGGCACACGCGAAAAACAGGAGACCGCGATGGGCAAACTCGCGTTGGCGGCAAAGATCACCCACGTGCCGTCGATGTATCTTTCGGAACTCGATGGCCCGCACAAAGGCTGCCGCCAGGCCGCCATCGAGGGCCACCAGGAAATCGGCCGCCGTTGCCGCGAACTCGGCGTCGATACGATCGTCGTGTTCGACGTGCACTGGCTCGTGAACAGCGAATATCACATCAATTGCGCGCCGCATTTCGCGGGCAATTACACGAGCAACGAGTTGCCGCATTTCATCAAGAACCTACGTTATGCGTACTCGGGCAATCCCACGCTCGGCCATCTGATCGCCGATGTCGCCAACGAAATGGGCGTGAAAACGCGCGCGCATAGCGACACCACGCTCGGACTCGAATACGGCACGCTCGTGCCGATGCGTTATATGAACGCCGATCAGCACTTCAAGACCGTGTCGGTGGCGGGCTGGTGCAACTGGCACGATCTCGCCAGCAGCGCGCGCTTCGGCCTTGCGGTGCGCAAGGCCATCGAGGAACGCTACGAAGGCACGGTGGCGATACTCGCGAGCGGTTCGCTGAGCCATCACTTCGCGAACAACGGCAGCGCCGAGCAGTTCATGCACAAGGTCTGGGACCCGTTTCTCGAACAGACCGACCGCCAGGTGGTGTCGCTCTGGGAACGCGGCGACTGGAAAACCTTCTGCGCCATGCTGCCGATGTACAACGAAAAATGCTGGGGCGAAGGCGGCATGCACGACACGGCCATGCTGCTGGGCGCGCTCGGCTGGGATCGCTACGAAGGGCGCGCGGAAATCATCACGCCGTATTTCGGCAGTTCGGGCACCGGGCAAATAAACGCCGTGCTGCCGGTCACGCCTTTGCAGGTTCGATAGCTGTTTTCATACGCGCCCGATCTCAGGAGACACGCACCGTGCCGCATCTCACGCTTGAATACAGCGCCAATCTCGCCGATGCCGCAAGTATTGGCGCACTCTGCGCCACGCTCGCGCAGGTGCTCGACGCGCAGCGCGACGCGACCGGCGCGCGTGTCTATCCGCGCGGCGGCATCCGCACGCGCGCCCTTCGTTGCGAGCAGTATTTCATCGCCGATGGCGATCCGCACCACGCGTTTCTGCACGGCTGCCTGAAGATCGGTGCGGGCCGCAGCGCCGAAGTGCGCCGCGCGACCGGCGACGCGCTGTTCGCCGCGATCAAGCAGCAATTCGCCGAGGCGTTCGAGACGCACGGGCTCGCGCTTTCGCTGGAGATCGTCGAGTTCAGCGAGGAAGGCGCGTGGAAGCACAACAATCTGCACGCGCGGCTCAAGGCCTGAGCGCGCGGGCGAACCGGACATCATCATGCTAGATCCGCAACGCATCCGCGAGCTGGCCGCGCAACTCGACGAAGCCGAGCGCACGCGCACGCAACTGCGCCACTTTTCGCGCGCGCATCCCGAGATGACCATCGACGACGGTTACGCGATCCAGCGCGAGTGGGTCAAGCTCAAGCTCGCGGCGGGCCACGTCGTCAAAGGGCGCAAGATCGGTCTCACGTCGCGCGCGATGCAGCGTGCCTCGCAGATCGACGAACCCGATTACGCGCCGCTGCTCGACAGCATGTTCATTGCCGCAGGCACCGACATTCGCGCGGACCGCTTCATCGCGCCGCGCGTGGAAGTCGAACTGGCCTTCGTGCTGAGCCGTCCGCTGCAAGGCTCGGACGTCACGCTGTTCGACGTGCTCGACGCGACCGCTTACGTCACGCCCGCGATCGAGATCATCGACGCGCGCATCGAGCAGTTCGATCGCGACACCCAGGCGCCGCGCAAAGTCTTCGACACGATTTCCGATTTCGCGGCGAACGCGGGCGTGGTTCTTGGCGGACGTCCCGTGAAGCCACTCGATGTCGATCTGCGCTGGGTGGGCGCGCTGCTCTACAAGAACGGCGCGGTGGAAGAAAGCGGCCTGGCCGCCGCTGTGCTCAATCATCCGGCAACGGGCGTGGCGTGGCTCGCGAACAAGATCGCGCGCCACGACGAACGGCTCGAAGCGGGCGACGTGATTCTGAGCGGATCGTTTACGGCGCCCATCGCGGCGCGCGCGGGCGATACGTTTCATGCCGATTACGGTCCGCTCGGCGGCATCGGTTTCAAATTCGTCTGATCGTGCACCGCGCAATTCATCAATATCCCTAACTAATTTCATGCCCGTTATCGTCAATCCGTTCAAACAGGCGCTTGCCGAAAACCGTCCGCAAATTGGCCTGTGGGCCGCGCTCGCCAACGCCTACGTGACCGAACTGCTCGCGACCACGGGCTTCGACTGGCTGTTGATCGACGGCGAGCACGCGCCCAACGATCTGCGCAGCACGCTGGCGCAGTTGCAGGCGGTCGCGCCTTATGCCACGCATCCGATCGTGCGTCCCGTTCGCAACGACGCCGCGCTCATCAAGCAGCTGCTCGACATCGGCACGCAAACACTGCTCGTGCCGATGATCGAAAGCGCCGACGAAGCGCGCGCCGCCGTCGCGGCCACGCGTTATCCGCCGCTGGGCGTGCGCGGCGTGGGCAGCGCGCTCGCGCGCGCGTCGCGCTGGAATGGTGCGGCCGATTATCTGCATGGCGCGGCCGAGCAACTGTGCGTGCTCGTGCAGGTGGAGACGGCGAACGCGCTGGCGCAACTCGACGACATCGCCGCCGTCGAGGGCGTGGACGGCGTGTTCTTCGGCCCGGCGGATTTGAGCGCGTCGATGGGCTTGCTCGGGCAGCCCGGCGCGGCGGCGGTGCGCGCGGCGATCGTCGATGGCATCCGCGCCGTGCGTGCGCGCGGCAAGGCGGCGGGCGTGCTTGCCGCCGATCACGCCATCGCGCGCGAGTACCTGGAAGCGGGCGCGACCTTCGTGGCCGTGGGCAGCGACGTGAGCCTGCTCGCGCGCAGCGCGAGCGATCTGGCCGCGAAATTCCGCCAGCCCGCCAGCTGAACGTGCCTTAACGCGGCCTCGATTTCAGGCTCAATCTTCCGCGCCGCCCTGCTCGACCAGCTTCGCGAGCGCGGCGTGCAACACCTCGCGTTCTTGCGCGCTGAGCACGGCGAGAATCGCCTCGTTGCCCGACTTCGATATCGCCGACGCGCGCCGGTACGTGTTGCGCCCCTGCGCCGTGAGCTTGATCAGCACGCCGCGCGCATCGGCGGCATTGGTGGTCTTTTCGAGCAGGCCGCGGCGCTCCAGCACGTCGGTGGCGCGGCTCGCCTGGCTGCGGTCGAGATTCGATGCGCGCCCGAGATCCGACACCGAAATCGGCCCGAACGCGCCCACGCTGATCAGGAGCCGCGCCTCCGTGAGCGACAGCGCGAGCGCCGACGCAAACGCCTCGTTCATCGTGCGGTCGGTCTGCTTTTTCAGCACGTGCAGCCGGTAAGTGAACAGTTCTTCGATGGGGTGTTTGCCCGTCATGGCCCGTCTCGCGCAAGGGTTCGATACAACTCGGATGCGTCGCCCGATGGCGTCGACAGCGTTAGCATACCATTGCAGAAAGCCTTTAAAACATGGCCTTTTACGCCAAATTTGATGCTTGCACACGCATTTATTTGAGCGTAGCATCAGCCCATCGACGAGGAGACGGAGACACCATGAGCGCAGTCCCCGAAGCATCCGCGCGTCCCGCCTGGTGCGAGCCCGAAGAATGGGCCGCCCGCGTGAAGCTCGCGGCCACCTATCGCGTGTTTCATCAACTCGGCTGGACCGAGCTGATCTTCAATCACATCACGCTGCGTGTGCCGGGCCCGCAGCCGAATGTGCTCATCAATCCGTTCGGGCTCACGTACGACGAAATCAAGGCCTCGAATCTCGTCAAGATCGATCTCGACGGCCACATCCTGAGTCCGAGCGAGTATCCGATCAATCCCGCCGGCTTCGTGATTCACAGCGCGATTCACGCGAACGTGCCCGACGCGCATTGCGTCATGCACACGCACACCACGGCGGGGCTCGCGGTCGCGTGCATGGAAGGCGGGCTCGCGCCCACGAACTTCTATTCGGCGCAGTTGCACGACATGGTCGCGTATCACGACTTCGAAGGCATCACCGTGCACGACGAAGAAAAGCCGCGCCTGCTGAAGTCGATGGGCGAACGCCGCCTGCTCATCCTGCGCAATCACGGCCTGCTCGCGCACGGCGCGAACCTCGCGCACGCGTTCGCGCTACTCTGGACGCTCAACCGCGCCTGCGAAATCCAGGTCGTCACCGATTCGATGCGCGGCCAACCCATTCCGATCGATCCCGCCATCACCGCGCGCGCCACGCGCGACGCGCTGCAGTTCTCGCCCGAGCATGGCGCGGGCGAAAACGTGCTCGCGGCGCTGATCCGCCGCGTGGAGCGCATCGATCCCTCATACAAGGAGTAAGCCGTGAGTCTTGCGCAGCCCAGCCATTCGCAGCCCGGCACGCGTTCGATCGCCGTGGTCGGCGCGGGCGCGATCGGCGGCCTGATCGCCGCGCGCCTCGCGCGCGCCCATCGCGACCTGCAGATCAGCGTGCTCGCGCGCGGCGCGCATCTGCAGGCGATGCGCCGCGACGGCCTCACTATCGTCGAAGGGCCGGACGGCGCCACGCGCTACACGGCCTACGTGAATACCGCCGACAACGCGGCCGATCTCGGCGTGCAGGACATCGTGTTCGTCTGCCTCAAAGGTCAGGCGCTCGTGCAGGCCGCCGCCACGCTCGCGCCGCTCGTGGGGCCGCGCACGCATATCGTCTCGGCGATGAACGGCGTGCCGTGGTGGTTCCTCCACGCGTTCGGCGGCGAGTACGCGAACGGGCGGCTCGAATCGGTCGATCCGGGCGGCGTGGTGTCGGCGGCGCTGCCGCCCGCGCAGACGTCGGGCTGCGTCGTGCATCTGTCGTCGGCGATCGCGGGGCCGGGCGAGATCCGCAAGGGCAACGGCAACGGGCTGATACTCGGCGCGGCGTCGCCGCAGATGGCCGCGCGCGCGGAAGAAGCGCGCGCGCTGCTCGCGCAGGCGGGCTTCGACGTGCAGGCCAGCGAGCATATCCAGCACGATATCTGGGCGAAGCTCTGGGGCAACATGACGATGAACCCCATCAGCGCGCTCACGCGCTCGACCGCCGACGTGATCCTCGACGATCCGCGCACGCAGGGCCTCGTCGCCGCCGTGATGGCGGAGGCGCGCGACATCGGCGAGGCGCTCGGCATTCGTCTCGCGATGACGATCGAGGAGCGCAACGCGATCACGCGCAAGCTCGGCGCGTTCAAGACGTCGATGCTGCAGGACGTGGAAGCGGGCCGCTCGCTCGAAGTGGACGCGCTGCTCGGCGCGCCCGACGAACTTGCGCGGCGCGTGGGCGTCGCGGCGCCGTCGCTCGGCATGCTGTACGGTCTCGCGCGGCAGCTCGACGCGAATCTCGAAGCGGCGCGGCAGGCGAGCGCGACGCGTTGAATTCACGGATCTCCGTGCGTTGCGCTTGCCAGCCCGGCGCGCTGCGGCCGCTGCACGCGAACGCGATCGGCAAGGCGATCTTCGGCGAACTCGTGCTCGGCACGAAACTCGATTTCGAGCGTTACACGGAAGTGACGGCCACCGATCTGCCGACGCTCGTTGAGCGTGCCGCCGCCGCGAAGGCGCGCGGGTGGTACGCGAACATCGGCGAGAGCGCGCCGGAACTGCGCGCCGTGGCCGCGGCGCTCGACTTCGGCGGCGACTTCTACGGGCTCTCGATTGGCGGGCCGACCGAGCGCATCCGCCAGCAGCTCGACACGCACGTCGACACGCTGCGCGACGCCAAGGCGCGCATTCTTGCGCATTGGCGCGAGAACGAGGCGGGCTGAGGCTGATTCAGGGCGCTCGCTTTACGTCCGTTCCACCTTTTTTGCGGACCCGCGACGGACCCGCAGTGAATCCGCGCGCGGCTGTGGCCTTGCTCGCCTGACGGCACGCAATCGGCATGAGGCGCATACTTTGGGCCTTCGCGCCGCGCGATTCACTTTCTGATTTCGCGTTCTGATTTCGGCCCTGATTTCACTGCGGATCGTGGTCCCGCTTTCACGCTGCGCGGCACGATATTTGCGACGCGACGTCGAATGTTCCGACGAAACGCGCAGGACACGTCGCGAGGCGCCACCCATCCGCGCGGTTCGCCAACGCGCCAGCCCGATGCGGGCCGCGTGCACCACGCACCCGACGCTGCCGCCGGACCTGACCGACCGGCTAAATGAGCCGCCGAGCGACGATCCGGCCATCGCCGCCAACCACTGACGCTCATCGACCGTCACCGACGCCCGACTCCGTTTTTGCCTATGCCCAGGATGCTCCTTTCTTCCGTCATACGATCGCTGCGCCTGCCGCGCGGCGCCGCCCTGCTCGCGGCGGTTCTGTGCGCGACCGCGCTCGCCTGGACGCCGTCCGCATCGGCTGCCGCCGCGTCCTCCGCCGCAGCCGCCGAGCCCGCGAACCCCGCCGCGCCGGTCGTGCTAACGCCCGCGCAGGCGCATGCCGCGCTCCAGGTGCTCGACGATCCGGTCCAGCGCGCCCACATCGAGGACACCCTGCGCGCCATCGCCGCCGCCGGCGCGCTGGCCACGCCCGCGTCGAGCGCCACGGCGGCGAGCGCGCCCGCGACGGCCTCCGCGGCCACCGCCGCTTCCGCGCCGCTCACCGATGCACTGCGCTCGAACGGCCTCGTCCTGCAACTCGCCGATCACGCCGCGCATAGCGTGCGGCTCATCAGCGAGCGGCTCGCGCACGCGCGCACGGCGCTGTTCGACACCGGGTCCGCGCGCGGCTGGTGGCGCGAACGCCTGAGCACGCCCGAGGGCCATGCGATGCTGCTCGGACTGCTGCGCGTGCTGCTGCTCACGCTCGTGCCCGCGCTGGCGATCGAGGCGCTGCTGCGACGCGCGCTCGCCAAGCCGCATCGCTCGATCGTCGCGCACGCAGCCGCCACGCTCGACGACTCCGTCGACGCCAGCGCGCCCGGCGCCGCGCCGCCAGCGCAACCGCAGACGCCGGAAGCGACCGGCACGGCCACCGCGCTCAAAGCCGAGACGCCATCCGGCGACGACGACGATGCCCTGCGCGCCGCCGCCGGCATGGAAGCCGCCGAAGCGCCCGCCAAGGACGCAAAAACCGCCGGACCGACTTCCGGCACCACCAGCACCACCAGCACCGCCAAAGCCACCGACGCCGATCCGAACGCCGGCCCCAACGCGAACCCGGCCGCGAATGCCGCCGCACGCGCAACCGTGACCGCCGCCGCCAGCGACGCCGCGCCCAACGAAGACCCGCTCACGCGCGCACGCGAAGCGCGCCATCGCAGCCGCGGCGCGCATCACTGGCGCCTGCTGCAACGCCTGCCCGCCGCGCTGCTCGTGACGCTGCTCGATCTCGTGCCCGTGATGGGCTTTGGCCTGATCGCCGCAGGCGTGCTCTCACTCTTTGGCGCCGACGATGCCGCGCCGGCCGCCGCCGTGGGCGAGCTCGTCGACACGTGGGTGATCTGCCGCATCGTGATCGCCGTGGGCGCCCTGCTGTTCGCGCCCGACTCGGACGCGTTGCGCCTGACGCGCATGAGCGCGACGTGGGCCGCGTTCTCGCAGCGCTGGGTCGTGCGCATCGTCGTGATCGGCGGCGTGGGCGGCGCGCTCGCGGGCGCGGTGCCGCTCGGCATGACCGAGGACGCCCATCTCGCCCTCGTGAAGCTCGTCACGCTGATCGGCCATCTCGCGCTCGTCGTGATGATCCTCCAATGCCGCAAACCCGTGGCCGCGTGGCTGCGTAACGTGGCCGCGCAGCGCGGCTCGCTGGCCTGGCTCGCGCACTGGTTCGCCGACATCTGGGCCGTGGCCGCGATCTTCGTGGTCATGGCGCTGTGGTTCGTATGGGCGCTCGACCTGCGCGGCGGCTATCGCGAACTGATGCGCGCGGGCGGCCTTTCGCTCGCGGTGCTGCTGGTCGCGCGCGTGGCCGCCATCGTCGCACTAGGCGCGCTCGGACGCGTGTTCGATCCGCTCGGCAACCGCGCCGACATGACCATCTCGCAACGCCGCGCGTACCGCTACTACCCTGCCTTGCGCCGCGTCGCGATTGCCGCGCTGTGGATCGTCACGCTCGACGTGCTGCTGCACGTTTGGGGCCTACGTCCCTCGCGCCTGCTGATGAACGCGCCGATCGGCCATCTGCTCGGCTCCGCGCTGCTCACGATCGCCGTGGCCGTGGCCGTGGCGATCGTCATCTGGGAGGCCGCGAACGGTGCCGCCGAACGCCGCCTCAACGCCTGGACCGACGCCGGCGATTACGTGCGCGCCGCTCGCCTGCGCACGCTGCTGCCGATGTTCCGCACCACGCTGTTCGTCGCGATCTTCGTGATCGTGGGACTCACCGCGCTTTCGCAGCTCGGCGTGAACACCGCGCCATTGATCGCGGGCGCGAGCATCTTCGGCGTGGCGCTCGGCTTCGGCTCGCAGAAGCTCGTGCAGGACTTCATCACCGGCATCTTCCTGCTCACCGAAAACGCGATGCAGGTCGGCGACTGGGTGACCGTGGCGGGCGTCTCCGGCACGGTGGAGTTCCTCTCGATCCGCACGGTGCGCCTGCGCGGCGGCGACGGCTCGCTCTACACCGTCCCGTTCAGCTCGGTGACGACGGTCAACAACACGAACCGCGGCATCGGCAATGCAGCGGTCAAGGTGGTGATCGCGCACGGCAACGACCTGCAACGCGCGATCGACACGCTCAAGGAGATCGGTGCCTCGATCCGCGCCGACGACGCCTTCAAGAACGGCATACTCAGCGACTTCGCCTACTGGGGCGTGGATCAGGTCGACGGCGCGAGCGTCACGCTCGTCGGCCAGATCCAGTGCAAGGACTCGTCGCGCTGGGGCGTGCAGCGCGAATTCAACCGCCGCGTGCTGGCGCTGTTCACGGAGCGCGGCATCGAACTGGCGAACCCGCAGCGCAATTTCGTGATCGGCGTGCCGCACGAAAGCGACGTGGAAGGCCGCGTGTTCGGCACCGGCGAGCGCGACGGCGATGACGCACGCCCGACGCCGCGCGGGAAGCCTTCCTGATCCCGGAAAAGCTCACCTTTGCGTATGCACGCTCGCCGTGCGACGCGCGAGACGTGACGGGACCTCACGCAGCGGCGGGGCTTTGCGCGCGATCGCATGATGCGATTCGCGCGTGAAGCCACCGCGATGCCGTGGCTCCCGAAGAAGCTCACCTTTGCGCGCGTAGCAATGCACGCGGGGTCATCCACTGCCGGCAAGCGCCGATTGATCGTGGCGCTCACGTGCATAGCGAATGAGCGTAACGATCTTGCGCGACTGCCGCACACACGAACCGACGTCGCGTTCGTTTAGCGTGCGGGTGAGGTCGTAGTCGGCATGGCGGCGTGCCTTCTTGAGCACCGCCAGTTCGCGCGAAACTTGAGACGCCACCGTTCGCCCGCTCACCAGCCTCGCGCCCCAGCCGGTTAACGCGTCGACAACCGCTCGATGCGATTCCGAAGACATCACCCGATCACGCGCCGGCGTGTACTCACGAGGGATGCTTGCGATACAGGCGTGAAAGGCGCCGTAGTACGAACGAGAAATGGCACTCCGCCTGTCCGCTTCACTTGCGGGCTCGCACAGCAGCCGCTCTGCCGTATCGATAAACTCCTCGGGCGTCATCAGACCGTTTCCATTTCACCGAGATTGATGGCAAACGTGCTGAGCACGGAAAGGCCGCCCGTCTCTTGCAGCACCTCCGTCAACGCCTCATCCAGCTGCTCCACCTCCTCGCGCTCCCTCGCGACCTGCACCGTCACATAAACGGCCTCGTCGCCGGGACCGTCGTCGACGAATTCGCAGGCCGCGAGCGCTCGCACGCGACGCGTGGCGAGAAAACCATATAGCGCGTCATGCAGCGCTTCGACGACCGACAGCGGGACCGAGTACTGATCCAGAATGGCCACCGCCTTGCGCCGATACCCCTCGGTTTCACGGTCCGTTGCGTTCGAATGTGAACTCAGCACCTGCGTCAGCTCCAGCGCGCGCACCCAGCGCCCCGCCTGCCACGCCATGTCGATTGCGCCGCGCAGTGCGAGCAGACTGGACGGCTGCGCCTCCCACGCGCGCTCGGCGACTTGCGCGGCTTCGCGAAACCGGTTGCAGGCCGCGAGCGCCACGGCGAAATTGATGCCGACCTGCGCGCCGCGCTCGCAGCGCATGGCGTTCGCGAACAAGGCTTCGACGGCCTCGCCGTCCCAGCGCTCGGCGGCCAGCATGCCGAGCGTTTGCCACGCGAGCGCCGGATGCGCGTCCATGCTTTCCTTCGCGATGCGCTCGAGGCGCTTGCGCGTGGCCGTGTCGAGCTCGCCCGCGTCTTCGTCGAGATGCGCGCAGATCTGGTTGAACGCCGCCGTGACCGCTTCCGCGGAAAGTGTCTTTCGATCCGTCGACATAATTCAGTTCTCCCTTCCGATGACCGCAAAAAATGCAACCGATACGATGCCAAATCGAGGCTAAATCGAGGCCAATCTGGCGTGCGAGATAACGTACGCCGTGCAGCGCACGCGTCGAAAAAATACTAGCAGCGGAGAATCGGCGTTTCTTTGAGGTTCGTACTGCGAAGCTGTCGATGGGACGAAAAAAAACGCTGCGGACAACGGCACAATGAGCCATCGTCCACAGCGTTTTTTAACCGGAGGAGCGCCGCGTGCGCTGCGTGCCTTGCGTCCTTTAAGCTTCCACGTCTTCGAGACTGAAAATTTCCGACTGGTCGTTATACGAGAAGATCTCGCCGTAACGGCCCCAGTCGATCACCGTGTCCAGCGTTTCTTCAGCGGCCGTGTCCGAGAGAAAATCCTCCAGTTCCTGCTCGAAACGCACGCGCGGTGCGCGGTGGCCCGGGCGTTCGTTGAGCACCTTCTTGATCCGCGCCGCGAGCGGCACGTTGCGCAGCAGGTGATCGGCGAACATGAGCTTGCGCGCCTGCGTGCCCATCTCGGCAAACACGCGCGCGGGCGGCGTGAGCAACAGGTCGCCGTCGCGCACATCGGCAAAACCCAGCAATTGCAGCATTTCCGCAATCGGGAACAGGTCGTCCACTTCGAGATGCAGCGAGCGCGCGATTTCCGGCATGTCAGCGCGGCCGTGGTACGGCGCGGCCGCCAGCGTTTCGATCAGACCGGCCATCAGGTTCGTCGAAACGTCGGGCAAACGGCTGCCCACTTCGAGACGGCGCGTGGTGGTTTCGGCCGCGTCGCGCGCGGTCATCTTCGCGTAGATCTCGTCCACGAGCTTGCGGAACGCCGGGTCCAGACGATTGCGCGGGTGTTTGAACGGCACCTTGATTTCGGCCACCACGCGCCCCGGATTCGACGAGAGCACGAGAATGCGGTCGCACATGAACACCGCTTCTTCGATGTTGTGCGTGACGATCAGCATCGACTTGATCGGCATGCGGCCCTGCGTCCAGAGATCGAGCAGGTCGGTACGCAGCGTTTCGGCCGTCAGCACGTCGAGCGCGGAAAACGGCTCGTCCATCAGCAGCAGCGCCGGGTCGACCACGAGCGCGCGCGCGAAGCCCACGCGCTGACGCATGCCGCCCGAGAGTTCGCGCGGGTAGGCGTTTTCGAAGCCGTCGAGACCGATCAGGTCGATGGCGGCCAGCGCGCGCTCGCGGCGCTCGCGCGCGGGCACGCCCTGCGCTTCGAGACCGGCTTCCACGTTCTGCAGCACCGTGAGCCACGGAAACAGCGCGAAGGTCTGGAACACCATCGAGACGCCCTTCGCCGGGCCTTCGAGCGGCTTGCCGAGCCAGTTCACCTCGCCCGCGCTCGCTTCGATGAGGCCCGAGATGATGCGCAGCAGCGTCGATTTACCCGAGCCGGAGCGGCCGAGCAGCCCGACGATTTCGCCTTCGCGCAGCGAGAGATTGACGTCGTCGAGCACGAGGCGCTCGTCGTCTTTCTTCGCGAAACCGCGCGACATGTGCTTGACGGAAAGCACTTCCTCGCCAAGCGTGGGCCGCACGGGCAGCAGGTCGGATGAGACGATTTTCGGATTCAGCATGATGTTTTACTCCATCTCAATCGAGCCGCAGCCGGGACTCGGCGTAGGTGTACAGCGGGCGCCAGAGCACGCGGTTGAACAGCGTCACGAACAGGGACATCATCGCGATGCCCAGAATGATCTTTGGAAAATCGCCGGCGGCGGTCATCTGCGCGATGTAGGCGCCAAGCCCGTGCGCTTCGAGTCGCGTATCGCCCCATTGCACGTATTCGGCAACGATGCTCGCATTCCACGCGCCGCCCGAGGCCGTGATCGCGCCCGTGATGTAGTACGGGAAAATGCCCGGCAGGATCGCCTGACGCCACCACTGCCAGCCGCGAATGCGGAAATTCTTCGCCGCTTCCTTGTAGTCGTTCGGATAGGCGCTCGCACCCGCGATCACGTTGAACAGGATGTACCACTGCGTGCCGAGCACGATCAGCGGCGAGAGCCAGATGTCCGGGTTCAGGTGGAAACGCACGATCACGATCACGAACACCGGGAACAGCAGGTTTGCCGGGAAGGCCGCGAGAAACTGCGCGAGCGGCTGGAACTTTTCCGCGAGCGCCGGGCGCAGTCCGATCAGCACACCGAGCGGCACCCAGATTACCGAGGCAATCGCGATCAGCAACATCACGCGCAGCAGCGTGATGAGGCCGAGCACGAGCACATGGCCCACTTCGTCGAGCGAGACGCCGGTGCGCACGTAAGCCACCACGCGCCAGACCACGAACAGCGTGAGCGCGATCACGCACACGGCCCAGATGGCGTCGCCGACACGCGAACGCTTGCTGAGCGTGAGGTTCACGGCGGGCATCGCCTTCGGCAGTTGCACGCGGAACGGAATGCGCGCGAGCGTCGCGAGCAGGAAGCCCATCGGCACCAGCAGGCGGTGAATCAGATGCGTGCGGCGGATCAGGTCGAGCAGCCAGGACTCGGGCGCGTCGCCGGAACTGGTGTTTTCCATACGGAACTTGTCGGCCCACGCGACGAGCGGACGGAACAACAATTGATCGTAGGCGAGGATCACGACCGTCATCGTCAGGATCACCCAGCCGATGGCGTGCAGATTCTTTTCGGAAATCGCCTGCGCCAGATACGCGCCGATGCCCGGCAGCGTGATCGTGTTGTTGCCGACCGTGATCGCTTCGGAGGCCACGACGAAGAACCAGCCACCCGACATCGACATCATCATGTTCCAGATGAGGCCCGGCATCGAGAACGGCACTTCGAGTTTCCAGAAGCGTTGCCAGCCGGTCAGATGGAAACCCTTCGACACTTCATCGAGATCGCGCGGCACGGTGCGCAGCGACTGATAGAAGCTGAACGTCATGTTCCACGCCTGACTCGTGAAAATCGCGAAGATCGCCGCGAGTTCAGCACCGAGCACGCGCGAGGGAAACAGCGCGAGGAAGAACGTGACCGTGAACGAGATGTAGCCCAGCACCGGCACCGACTGAAGAATGTCGAGAATCGGCACCAGCACGAGTCCGGCGCGGCGGCTTTTCGCGGCAAGCGTGCCGTACACGAGCGTGAAGATCAGCGAGGCGATCATCGCCGCCAGCATGCGCAGCGTCGTGCGCATCGCATACTCGGGCAGGTTCGATGCGTCGAGCGAAATCGGCTGCGCCTTGAGCGTGGCGATCGGCGCCATCGTCTCGTGGAAGCCCACGGCCGCCATCGCGATCAAGCAGATGATGAGCGGGAACGCTACGAAGTCCCAGCGGTTGGGCAGCACGCGCCACGCCGAGGCGTTGGCCGTACGGTTCAGGTTGAATCTGAACTCCATTAGCGGCCTCCCAGGGCGATGGCATGCGCGACGCCGCGTGCGCGCGCAGCACGGCGAGTTGTTCGCATGGAGCGGTTGATCTGATTCATGTCTTGATGCACCGGCGATCTGGATGATGCGCGGCCCGTGCGTCGAGCGCGCCGCCATGCGGGCGGCAGCGCGTTCGGGCGGGGCCGTTCTTTCTTGTCCTAACTTGGGTCAGCCCCGGTCAACCTCGCCCCGACGCGCGGAACACACGCGCGCGCAAGTCGCGCCAGCGCGCGGCAAGGCGGGACGGCGCGCAAGGCGGCGTGCCGCTCGGGCGCTCGAGGGCGCCGAGCTGGTCGGGATGAAGGGTGTGCAGCGTTTGCGGCAGGTGCGGCAGAAGAAGGCCGAAGTCCATGCTGGATCTCCTCACGTCGCGCTCGGGGAGCGGACGCGGTTGCGAGGAAAGCCAGCAGACCCGGCTGCGCGCGGCGTACGCGCGTCAGCGGCTCACGTCTGCGCGCTTTCCTCAGGGAACGAAAAAAGGAAGCGGCATAACGGATAACTGTCACTGTCGGACATCGGAACTCCTTATCGTCACGGCGGCGCGCTGGAAACCGGTCCCAGGCGGCGCATGTGGCGGTCCGCGCGTCGCGCGACGGCCGCAAGGCGGACGATCGGCGTGACGAACGGACCGTGCCGCGAGCGAACAGGGCTCACGGCGCGATATCGGCCTGGCGCGCTGCGCATACGACGCTGCGGCGCCTGGTCGACGCTAAAAAGAGTGCACGAGAATGTACTGCTGGACGCGCACCATCTGCCTGGCTGGCAAGACGGCGGCTGAGAGAAAAGGGAGCGCGGACGTCCTGCCGGTCAGGCAGCGAAACTGTTCGAAGATCGACTACTGCTACTGTCCAAGGCGTCAGCCCCTTTTGTTAAGACGGGCGAATTTTAGTCACGCACGCTGTCGGAAGTCAACACGATTCGCGCCGCGCGTCAAATCCCGTGCCAATGCCGCCACAACGCCGCCAGACGGCGCATTGAGCGCGATGGCGGTGGATGCTCCGATTCGCGCTGTTGTCGCCGCGATTGTCCCTTTCATTACCCTGACACGCGGCAGGGTCGATCGGGGTCTGAACGCTGCGATATCGCTGCGTCGCGACTGCTTGTTGCGGCATCGCTTCAATCGCACGGGGCCATACCCGGGTCAGCGTCGACTCCGAAAGCCGTATCCGCAACCCGCGTGCCCGCGAATTCCGTCACGCGCGCTTGCGCGCCTGCCCGGTCTCGCCCGCGCGCATGCGCTCAAGACGCTCGCTCGCCTCGGTCAGCACCCACATCGGTGCGCTTTGCAGTTGCACGTCGTAGACGCTGATGACCGCGCGCACCGCCTCGAACTGCGTCTCGTCGAGACGCCATTCGCCCTGCGCGCCGCCGCGCGTGAAGCACGCGATGATCGCTTCGTCGGCGGGGCCGACCTGTTCGGGCGTCAGGTCGCCGTAACCGGCGTCCGTAATCGATTGCGCGAGCACGTGCGCGTGCAGGAGCGCCTGGGCGTCATGCTGGGAGCCGCCCGCGCGCAACGCGGCCAGCGCCAGATGCACCTGGAGCGCGAGTTCATCCGCGCTTGCGCGCGGCATCGGCAGCAACTCGGTCTTGGCCTTGTGGCGTCGAGCGCGCGTGGCCTGGAGGTGTTGCGCCGGAAAAGGGATCGTCTTGGCCATGTCACAGGAAAGAATCGGTTCAGGTGCAATAACGGCACGCTGCGCCCAAGGTTGAGCGTCGATTTGCGGCGAGGATGTAACTAAAGGTGTCCACGGCGGCGCGAACGTGCGGGAATGCGTGCCGATCTGCGCCGATGTGCGGGGTTTGGAGGTCAGCGCTCGTCGCCGCTGGCGCGGCGCGCGGCCATGAAAGCCTCGACGTGGCGGATCGCCGCCTCGCACTGATCGAGTGTCAGATGGTGGATCGACGGATTGGGCAAATCGAAGCCCAGTTCCTCGGCGAGCCAGCGCAGCGCGCGGCCGCGCGCCTCGAAGATATTGACCTTGTCGCGCCGCACCTTGGCCGCGACGAGCGGTTCGAGCGCGTCGTGCAGACGGCTCTTGGCGTCGCGCAGCGCGCCGTTGGCGAGGCGGCCGAGCGGCACGTTGCGCGTGCTACGCGCGGGCACGCCGATCCACGCTTCGCACGCGGGGCAGACCCAGAGCGTGCCGTGATCGTCGCGATACGGATAGGCTTCGTCGCCGAAACGCGCGAGCAGCGCCTTCGCGCCGCAGTAGTCGCAGAGCGGCTGCGGCAGCGCCTTGACCGGACGGCCTACGCGCATGGCGTGCTCCAGAAGGCGGACGTCGACGGTAGCTGGCGGGATGACTGGGACATGCTGGTGCTGATTGGGTTGTGGCCTGGGTTTGGCCAGAAAAGCTGGGCGTGGCGGCGCGGGTGCGCTTCCTTTCGCTTCGGCCCAAGGATACCGGGAATCGGCGCGTTTGCCTGGTGTCGGCGTGGCGAAACAGGTCGAAAAACGGTCGAAACGTGCCCAAAACAGGCCCAAATCCGCCCCGAATGCTGCGGATGAGACAGGATGACGCGGCAAACGACGTGGATCACGCCAGCATTCCTTCATCGCCAAGACGTCCGAAGCCGCGCACGACAGTTAGTTGCGACGATCGCCGTTAGTCGCTGCCGTTAGTCGCTGCCGTTAGTCGCTGCCGTTAGTCGCTGCCGTTAGTCGCTGCCGTTAGTCGCTGCCGTTAGTCGCTGCCGTTAGTCGCTGCCCTCAGTCGCCGTCGTTAGTCGCTCCCCTCAGTTGCCGCCGTTAGTCGCCACCGTCAGTCGCCACCGTTAGTCGCCACCGTCAGTCGCCACCGTCAGTCGCCACCCTCAGCCACTCACCCCGCCGCGCTCGCCGTCGCGGGCGCGTCCTCGCGCTCTAGCGAACGCGTATCCCGCAGCGCGGGAAAGAGCTTCATCCACAGCAGCGCCACGCCGATGGTCGCCACGCCGCCCACCAGCACCGCGGGCTGCGCGCCCCACCAGCCGGCGGTCAGGCCCGACTCGAATTCCCCGAGCTGATTCGAGGTGCCGATAAACAGCGAGTTGACCGCGCTCACACGGCCAAGCTTTTCGTCGGGCGTGCGCAACTGCACGAGCGACGTCCGCACGACCACGCTCACGACGTCCGACGCACCGAGCACCGCCAGCGCGATCAGCGAAACGACCACGTTATGCGACAGCCCGAACACGATCGTCGCGCAGCCGAACACGATCACGCCGCCGAACATCGAGAGCCCCGGGCGTCGGCGCAACGGAAAGTGCGCGAGCCAGATCGTCCCGGCGAGCGCGCCCGCTGCCGTCGCCGAGCGCAGCAGCCCCAGTTCGAGCGGCCCCGCGTGCAGGATGTCGCGCGCGAACACCGGCAGCAGCGCGGTCGCGCCGCCGAACAGCACCGCAAACAGGTCCAGCGACAGCGCGCCCAGAATGACCGGCTGCGAGCGGATGAACGCGATGCCCGAAAACACCGACTCCAGCGTCACCGGCGCGCGCGACGGCGGCCGCGCCTTGAGCGGAATCGCCGCCGAAAGCATCGCCGCGATCGCGAACGACACCGCGCAGGCCAGGAAGGCCGGCCCCGCGCCGAGTCCGTAGAGCAGGCCGCCGAGCGCCGGTCCGACGATCTGCGCGGTCTGCGTCGCCGAGGTCGACCACGCGGTCGCGTTCGGCAGTTGCGCGCGCGGCACGACGCCCGGCAGCAGCGACGAGATGGCCGGCGACTCGAACGCGCGCGCCGCGCCCACGCAGGCCGCCAGCACGTAGATCATCGGCGCGCTGAGCCAGCCGCCGAAGGTGCCGCACGCGAACGTCAGCGCGGCCACGCACTCGATGCTCTGGCACACGGCGGCGATGCGCCGGCGGTCGTAACGATCGGCGACATGGCCGACGACGAGCGTCAGCAGGAACATCGGCAAAAATTGCGCGAGACCGAGCAGGCCGAGCGCGAACGCACTCTTGGTGAGCGCGTAAATGTGCCAGCCCATCGCGACGGCCAGCATCTGAAACGACATCGAGCCGAGCACGCGGGCGCCCCAGAAACGCTGGAAACCGCGATTGCGCGCGATGCTCTGCGGCGCGTCGCCGGGAGCGGAAGAAGGTGTGTTCATGGACGGCGGAAGGCGGAAAGGGCGCGGCCGAGGCCACGGCGGCGCATATTTGCGGCGCGCAGGCGTCGCGTAAAGCGCCTGATTCTAGTCGATCGGGCGCCGCGTCGCCGGCGCGCCACGGATTCATGCGCATGAGCGATTATCGGCACCGATATATACATTAGAATATAACGACACCGCCAGCGATCCTTGCCGGGATCCGCGCGGCGACGATTTCCGCAGATGACACGAGGTGGGTAAGTGAGCAGTCGGCCACGGATGATGAATGCAGTTGCGCGCCCCGCGCCGCCGCGCGTGACGGCGACGATCACGGCGCTGCGCCCGGCGTCGGGCCATGAGCGCGCCGAGCGCATCCGCGATGTGATCGACGCGTTCCGGCGTCTGCGCGAGAGCGTCGAGCGCTTCAATCGCTCGCTCGCGCCGGACGCCGACGCAGCGTCCGCCAGCGCCGACGCCGCCACCTCGCTGCAACCGCTGCTGAGCTCGCTCGCGCGCCGCGCCGAACTCGCGGGCTTCGCGCGTCAGCGCGAGCTCAAGCGCGCGATCCGCGACGCGCGCCAACTCGACAAGACCCGCGACGCGCTGTTCTCCGATGCCTTCTGCCTCGATACCGAGGCCATGCGCGCGACGGCTGCCGAGCTGGAACGCATCGATACGGCGCTGGTTTCGCTGTGCGTCGAGCACGTGATGGCGCGCCATGCGCAGCGCGCGGAAGGCGCGGACGGCTTGACCCTCGCGCCTCAAGTCGCGAGCGCGACGACTTCGCCACGGCGCGCCGCGAAACCGCCCAAAACCGAAGCCGACGCGCCGTCCGAGCCCGTGACCGAACACCGCGACGCGGCCTGAAGCACGCGCCGCCGAGCCGCAACCGAAGCCCCAAAACGCAGGCTCCGTCGTCGTCCAGGCGACCCGACGGACACCGCTATATTCCGTGATATATTGCGCTGACGGTGCGCGCCCGACCGTTGCGCGTTCCCAACCGGACAGAGGTCACCATGCACGCACCGCCGTTTCGCCTCGCCCGCACGCCGGGTACCGCGACGCCGGACGAGGCGCCGCATCTGCGCGCCTTCGCCCCATCCGCCGACTGCTGCGGCCCTTCGCAAGACGAACTCGACCGCTCGCATCGACGCACGCGCCTGACCGAACTCGACGCGCATCTGCACTGCTCGATCATCGGCACCTGTCTTTCGACGCATGAACTGCGCAAGCTCGTGCCGAAGTTCGCGCCGCTCGACCCGCGCCACGCAAGCGATCTGGAGATCCATCACACGGCCGTCGAACTGGCGATCCAGGGCGGCGCGGGCGGCAAGGCGCTGCAAAAGGCGCTCGACACGCGCTATGCGGGCGCGCTGCGTCGCTTTGCGGGCGCGCGCGACGCCGACGCCGTGCTCGCGCTCTGGAACGAAGCGCGCGCCAACGGCGACATCCCGCCCGCCTACTGGGCGCTGATGAGCCATCCGGCCACGACGATGGACGTGCGCCAGGCCGCGTTCGGCGAGCTGCACATGCTCTCGCATCTGGTGGGCGCGGCGAATCGCGCCGATCTGCGCCGCCTCGTCGCGCTCGAAGCGGACAACGCCGAACTGCACGCGAAGATCGAACGCCAGCAAACGCGTCTGCACGAAATGAGCCGCGAGCGCGACAGTGCGCGCGATGCGCTCGCCGAGCAGACGGCGCGCAACGCGGCTCAGCGCGTCGAACGCGACGCGTCCGCGCTGCATACGCAAAACGCCGCCTTGCAGGCCGCACTGGCCGCACGCGACGCGCGCCTCGCGCTCGAAACGAGCCGCCGCGAAGCCGCTGAACAACGCGCCAACGCCGACGAAACCGCGCTGCACGCGCTGCGCACGCAACTGGACGACGCCCTCGCGCTAATCGATACGCTGCGCGCCGAAACGCAGGCACTGGAAGACGCCGCTCACCCCGACGACGACGATGACGACAACAGCGGCACGGCCCGCGCCCTGCCGCGCGACGCGCTCAAGAACCGTCGCATCGTCTATGTGGGCGGACGGCCGGGATCGAATCACGCGCTGCGGCGCTGGGTGGCCGCGGCGGGCGGCGAACTGACGGTGCACGACGGCGGTATCGAGGACCGCAAAGGTCTGCTCGCGGCGGCGCTCGCGGGCGCGGATCTCGCGGTGTTTCCGGTCGACTGCATCGACCACGATTCGATGAACACGCTCAAGCGCGTGTGCGAGCGGCATCAGGTGACGTATCACCCGCTGCGCACCGCGAGTCTCGCGAGCTTCGTCGAACTCATTACGCGCCTGCATACGAACGCGGTGCCCACGCTCACCGCCGTGCCGGTGTCGCGCTTCTGCCTGCGGCACGGTTGATACGCGCCAGCGGCGCGTTCGTTTAGCCCTTCACGAGCTTCTTGAGCGCGGCGATCTCGGTCGCGCAGGCCGCAGCCGCGCGCGCTTCGATACCGCGATAAAGGCGGATGATTTCCTCGCCGACGGGCGTGAGCATGCTGCCGCCGCCGCTCTGGCCGCCATGCTCCGAAACCGTGGCCGGCGATTCGAGCGCGCGGTTCAATTCGTCCATGAGCAGCCACGCGCGCCGGTACGACATGTTCAGGCTGCGCGCCGCCGCCGAAATCGAACCGTGTTCGTGCACCGCTTCGAGCAACTGCACCTTGCCCGGCCCGAGCGCGATGGTGTCCGCCTGCATCACGCGCATGCGAAAACGCACCTGCGGTTCGCGACGCGCGCCGGTCTCCCCGGCAGGCGCTTGTGCCGCCATCTGCGCGGCAGTTTGCGGCTTCGCTTTCGCTGATTCGCTCGTCTTCACGGTGGATGTCACGTTCGGGTTGGCAAGGGGCGAAGCGCCCGTCTGCGCGCGGTCTTTTGCGGATCTGGTCATGCGCGCAAGCATACACGATGGTTTTGCGCGCGCGCCTGGCCAAATGGCTAACGCGCGTGGCCGAAACAGAAGCCGAAATCCTCGCAGCCGGGACAACCCGGCGCGGGCCCTGGCACGTCGCCGTTCGCCAGCGCGAGTTCGCGCGCCAGCAGTTTCTTCCAGCGCAGGCCTTCGGTATTGCGCGCGACCACGGCGGGGAAAAAACGCTTGAGCATCTGCGTAACGTCCTCGCGTCCGCTCAGGCCGAGATCGCGCCACAGATGGTCGGGACGCAGGCAGGCGTGCGCGAGGATCGACGCGAGACAGTGCGCGTCCGCGTCATCGACATCGGGCGCTGCAAGGCTGAACAGAAAGCCGCGCATCGCGTCTGCGAAGGCTGCGTGCTTTTCATCGGCGATCGCGACGCCTGCTACGTTCGCCATGTTCGCCATGTTCGCCGACGGTTCACGCAGCACGTCCGCCAGCGAACCAGCCACGAAATGCCGCGCCGCGAGATCGGCGAATTCGGACGCGGACAAACCGAGCAACGCGCGTTCGCCGCGCACTTCGCGCGCCGCCACGAGCCGCGCGAACAGCCACGCATCCGCCGAAGGCGCGCCGCCTGGCATGCCCGTCAAACGATCGCGGCAAGCGGCGGCGAGACGCTCGAAATCGGGCGCTTCGTCGGGCGCTTCGTCTGCCGCTTTGTCGGGCGCCGGCTCGTTCACTTCGCGCTGCGTCATGCCGCGATGCAGCCGGTGCGTTCAGCCATCCACGCCGACGATCACGCTCGACGCCTTGAACAGCGCCGAGGCCGCCTTGCCCGCCGCGAGCCCGAGGCTGTCGACGCTCTGGTTCGTGACGATGGCCGCGATCTGCGCGCCGCCCGGCGCGGCGATCACGACTTCGGCGTTCACCGCGCCCTTCGTGACCGACGCGACGCTGCCCGCGATCACGTTGCGCGTGGACACCTTGCTCGCGTCGCCGTCGACCATGACGATCACCGACGAGGCCTTCACGAGCGCGAACGCGGGCTTGCCCGCCGCGAGACCCAGCGCCGCGGCGCTGCCGTGCGTGATGATGGCGACGATCTCCACCCCGCCGTCGGCTTGCAGCGTGATCTCGTCGTTGACGGCGCCGGGCTTGACGGCGGCGATCTGACCGGTGAAGTGATTGCGGGCGCTCGTGCGCATGATGGTCTCCATGTAAAGCCGCCGCGCGTCGCCAACCGTGGTCGGGCGCGCATGCGATGCGAAGGAAAATGCAAAGGGAAAGAAGGAGCCCAGTGTAGTCGTCCCGATGCCTCGCGCACAGGGGTGATACTAAAAATTGGCCGTTCGGCCAGGTATATAAACGCAGCACTCCTGTCGTAATATAGGGGCCTTTATAACGGAACGGGGTAGAACAGATGATCCGCAAGCTGATCGCATCGGTCGTGATGATGTCGGGCGTGCTCGCCGCAAGTTCGAGCGCATTCGCCGCCGATGACAACGACGTGAACGTGCTCTATGCAGGCTCGCTCGTGAACCTGATGGAGAAAAGCGTCGGTCCGGCGTTCGAGAAGGAAACGGGTCTGCATTTCAAGGGCTACGCCGCCGGTTCGAACAAGATCGCCAACGAGATCAAGGGCAAGCTGCGCCGCGGCGACGTGTTCATCAGCGCGAGCCCGAAGGTCAATGCGAGCCTGACGGGCGAAGCGAACGGCAATCATGTTTCGTGGTACGTGAATTTCGCCGAATCGCCGCTGCTGATCGGCTATAACGCGAAAAGCCGTTTCGCCAACGACTTCAAGACGAAGAAGTGGAGCGACGTGCTGCAGGAACAGGGCATTCGTCTGGGCCGCACCGATCCGAAACTCGACCCGAAGGGCGCGTTCACCGTCGAACTCATGACGAAGGCCGCGCAGGCGTATAACCAGCCGGACCTCGTCGAGAAGACGCTGGGCGCGCCGGAAAATCCCGAGCAGGTGCTGCCGGAGGAAACGCTCGTGGGCCGTCTGCAATCGGGTCAGCTCGACGCGGGCTTTTTCTACTCCACCGAAACGTCCGACCTGAAGATTCCGTCGATCCACCCGGCGCCCGAACTGAAGATCAAGGCGAACTACACGCTCACGATCCTCAACGACGCCCCCAACAACGCGGGCGCCGCGCGCTTCGTCAACTTCCTGCTGTCGGCGGAAGGCCGCAAGCTGCTCGCCGAACACGGCGTCGACGTGACGAAGCCCAGCGTGAACGGCAACGGCCAGGCGATTCCGCCTTCGGTCCAGGCCGTGATCGACGCCGCGCAGCAATGATCGCGCAATCATGACCCAACCCGTGCAGCGTGCCGCGAGGCCGCTCTGGTGGCTCGGCGCGCTGCTCGCGGTGTATCTGTGCGCGCCGTTTCTCGCCAGCATTCCGCAGATCGGCCAGGCCGACTGGAGCGGCGTCGACTGGCATCAAACCTGGTCGGCCGTCGCCGTCTCGGCGGCGAGTGCGAGCGTCGCCTCGCTCGTGATACTCGTGGGCGGCGTGCCGCTCGGTTATTGGCTCGCGCGTTCGCAGGCGCGCGGCGTGGCGCTGCTCGGCTTCGTCGTGCAGTTGCCGCTCGCGTTGCCGCCGCTCACGAGCGGCGTGCTGCTGCTGTTCCTGATCGGCCCGTATAGCGGCATCGGCCAGCTGTTCAACGGCACGCTCACCGATTCGTTCACGGGTATCGTGCTCGCGGAAACCTTCGTGGCCGCGCCCTTCCTGATCGTCGCGGCGCGCTCCGCGTTCGCGGCCGTCGATCCCGTTTTCGACGACGTCGCCGCCACGCTCGGCCATCACGCCGCGAGCCGCTTCTTCCGCGTCACGCTGCCGATCGCCTGGCCCGCCATCCGCGCGGGGCTCGCGCTCGCGTGGCTGCGCGCGTTCGGCGAATTCGGCGCGACCGTGATGGTCGCGTATCACCCGTACTCGCTGCCCGTCTACACCTACGTGGTGTTCGGCGGCCAGGGGCTGCCCGCGATGATGCCGCTGCTGCTGCCCACGCTCGGCATTGCGATCGTCTGCGCGGTGCTGTCCGTCTATACGCGCGGCGCGCGCGCGACGCTCGCGGTGAGCACCGACAACGGCGACGAACTCACCGCCATCACGCCCGCCGCCGCGCCCGAGCGCGCCGATCTGCGGCTCGCGTTCACCGCGCAGCGCAAGCTGGGCGCGTTCACGCTCGACGTCGCCTGGCAGCCGCATACGCGGCGGCTCGCGATCATCGGGCCGTCGGGCTCGGGCAAATCGCTCGCGCTGCGCATCGTCGCGGGGCTGGAGCCGAACGACGCCGGGTCGGTCACGCTCGGCGCGACCGATCTTGGCGCGCTGCCGCCGGAGCGTCGCCAGATCGGATACATGCCGCAGGACTACGGGCTCTTTCCGCACATGACGGTGGCGCAGCAACTCGCGTTTCCCGTCGATGCAGACGCCGCCAGCGCGCGCTACTGGCTCGCGCATCTGGGCCTCGACGCGCTCACGCAGCGTCTGCCGCGTCAGTTGTCGTTCGGCCAGCGTCAGCGCGTGGCGCTCGCACGCGCGCTGACGCGGCACAGCCAGCTGCTGCTGTTCGACGAGCCGTTCGCGGCGCTCGACACGCCGCGCCGCCGCCGCTTGCAGCAATCGCTGCGCGCGTTGCAGCGCGAGATCGGCGCGGTCACGGTGATCGTCACGCACGATCCCGACGAAGCCGCCCTGCTCGCCGACGAAGTGCTCGTGATCGAGCACGGCCGCGCACTCCAGGCGGGCGCCGTCGATGCGGTGTTCGCACGGCCCGCCAGCGTGCGCGTGGCCGAACTGCTCGGACTGCACAACATCGGCGAAGGTATCGTGCGAGCGGCGGGCGAGATCGAGACGGCGTCCGGGCTGCGGCTGCGTTTCAGGAATCCTGCGGATGCGCCGCTCGCGGTGGGCGCGCGCGCGATGTGGCGCGTGTCGCCGCGTGCGCTGCGCGCCGCGCCCGATGGCCGCTACGAAGGCCGGCTCGCGGGCACCTCGCTGCGCCACGGCGACCGCTACGTGACGATCGAACTGGGCGGCGAAGCGTTCGACATCGCCGCCGACGATGCACCGCATGCAGTGCAGACTGAGGTGCTGCGTTTCGAGATCGACGAAGCGGGCGTTTCGGTTTGGGCGGCGGCGGGGTCCTGAAAAGGCTCACCTTTGGGTGAGCGTCGGTTCTGGAATGGATCGTTATCGGAGAGAAAAAGCCCTGTTTTCAGGGCTTTTTTTCGTCTGGTGAAGTTCGGAGGCGGTTGAATCTGCGGGTCCTGAAAAGGCTCACCTTAGGCGCATTCGTGTGTGCGCGCGAGTGATCGCCACCGCATGCCCGAGTTCGAACTTCGCACCCTTCGCGATCAAAAGATTCGCATCGTTTAACCTGGGACTACCAAGAAAATCTTGCGGAATACGCAGAAAAACGCGTGTTTCAGCGCCTTCCGCGTGCCTGAACGCCTCACGGTTTCACCCACGCATTCGGTGATGAACAAGCGGCTCGCTGACCTCACCGCGCGCACCTTGATCAGTGCGCGGCGCGCGGCTCCCGAAAATCCTCACCTTGAACGATTGGCGTACGCGCGATCATCGCGTCGGCGGGTCGCGCCGCATCGAATCGCTTGACCTGGGAGTCCCAGGAAATTTTCTGCCTTGTTTTACAGGCTCAAAGCGTGATTTCTTTCTGCCGTGAAGGAAACAAGGTGAGTATTGAATACGCGTGCGACATCACCTGAGCGTATCCGCGTTGGAGTGCGTAACGATTCCCCTCACTCCTGAAAACACTCACCTTTCCCTCAATTCGCACCACTCGACTCAAATCACGAATCGGCTATCGGCGTCCAGCACGCTCGGCAGCGGCACGAGATCCTTGCGCGCAAAGCGCACCAGCGAAAACGCGCGCAAGCCGGCCGGACTCGCCGGAATGTGCGCGAGCGGCACGACGATCGGCGCGCCCGCCGCACCGCCAGCACTCGGCGCGTCCGGCCCGAGCAATACGTTCATCGGGCTCAAGCGCAGCGAGCGCATTTCGACGTTCGCGTGCTGCGCTGGATGCGCCAGCACATCGCAGATCACGCCCAGTTCGTGCTCCAGCGCGTCGGTCTTGAGTCCGAGCGCCGCGAGCGCCTGCTCGTTCGCGGCAATCTGCGCCTCCAGATGCGCGAGTTCCGTCGCGTTCGCCATCGCCCGTTCGCCGACCATCTTGTGCGTGCCCGCGCCCTGGCGCGTCAGTAATTGCAGGCGCGTGCGCAGCAGCGCGCGCTCCTGTTCGAGCGCGTCGCGGCGTGTTTCGTCGGCGCTGATCTGCGCGAGGCCTTCGAGCGCGATTTGCTCGATCACGCGCTGCACGATCAGCGTGCGCAACTCGGCTTCGGTTTCGCCGCAGACGCGCACCTGATGGTCGTCGAAACTCAGAGTCGTCTGGACGACGTCCGCGTGCACCTGGTCGCCGTGCTGCGCGACGCCGAACGCGCGGCGCTCGCTCATCGCCATGCCGAGCACCGCATAGGTTTCGTTCGCGAACGGATGGCTCTCGAACCACGCATGCAGTTCGACCGAGCGGCTCAGCACGTGCGCGATCTCGTCGGGCGCGGCGAAAAACGCATGAATATAGGGATCGTCAAGCCAGTTCGCGGCGCTCGCCTCGTGCGCGGGCGGCAGGTTGCGCACGACGTCGCTCACATAGGTGAGCGACTGCGCGAGCGGGGGCGTGAGGCGCGTGCGCCAGTCGCGCGCGAGCTTGAGCGCCGGGCTGAGTTCGCTCAGGCGCTCGGCCAGCGCGCGTGTCTGTTCGGATTGAGGGTCCGGCCGCGCAGGCTTGCGCGGCCACAGTCGGTCGAATAAACCCATGTGACGGCTCCGTAGCGCCGCACCGGCCGGTGGGTTCGAGGTGGCGCCTGGCCGGCGCGCATCGTCTTCGACTATACCGCTTCGCCGCTCGCGTCCGATCAGAAGCCGGCAACGGAATTTGTGCTCGATGTGTGGATGCGCTCCCGAAAACGCTCACCTTTGGATTTACAGCCAGACACTCAACGTTAAAAAATCCGCGAAGTAACTTGATGATATCAAGCTACAAATTGCGTTTTCGTGTCGAGTCAGTGAAGAACGGTTCCCGCAAACACTCACCTTTTGCGTTTGGCAGCGTAGAAGTCGAACAGGTGAGCATGGTGGCTCGACCGATCTCACGTTTCCTGGCACTCCCCAGGTCCGGCTCCCGAACGTTCTCACCTTTGTCGGCGCATCGCGCGCCAACGCCTCCCGTATTCCCTCACCTTTGACATCGACACGTTCGCCGAAAAAACCACCACTCAATATTTCGCATGTCGAACCATTCATTGCGACTCGCAAGCGATCAGCCGACTCATTGCGATCCGCGTTCGACGTCATGGCCTTTGCGCACACGAACGCGACGCTTTCCCGGGAACACGATTTGCGCAGCGGCGCCGGCGCGTGTCGCCGTGACATCAGGACAAACCCGCGTTGCACGCGCCCCGAACGAGACAGCGCAAGCGGCGCCGCCCAGCGCCCGGGTTTTAGAGTGATTCGTTCAATTGACAGCGGCCAATGTCATGATCCAATCTTCAGCGCATAAATTATTACGAGACAGGGAGGCAGACACATGTTGGAGAGCATTGTCCGCTGCGTCGCGCTGGCCGCAGCCGCGACGCCGTTACTCGTCGCTTGCGGTGGAGGCAACGCCAGCGACCCCGCACCGGTCACGCCGGCGCAATGTTCGGGCTCGACCTGCACGAACCAGGGCGCGCCGACGAGCCAGCCGGCCGCCACGGCGCTGTGCCCGGCCGATGCCGATATCGCGAAGAACACCTATCTGGGTGGCGCGGGCAGCGGCGAAGTCGTGAGCCTGAGCATCGATCCCACGAAGATGACCTACTCGCTCACCTATCTCGCCTCGCCGATTCCGGCTCAGTCGAGTTCGGTGCAAAACACGCGTGCGGGGCTCACGATCACCGGCGCGGTCCAGCATCCGCCCACCGGCGCGCTGCCGACGGCCGCGCAGATCGCCTGCGCGTTCCAGCTTCAGCAAGGCACCGGCACGCTCAACGGCAACACCTACACCACGGCCTATAACGCCAACAATCCGCCGACCATCTACGTCGGTTACGGCGTGGCGGGCGGCGGCATTCCCGGCGCGACGGTCAATCTCGGCGGCGACAGCACCGCCGCGCTGCTGTTCCCGAACGTGCAGTCGCGCACCTTCGACTTCTATCCCTTCCTCGCTTTCTCGTCGGTCAGCACGAATATCGCGGACCTGCAAGGCAACTGGAACGCGCTGCTCTATCACATCGTGCCGACGCAGAGCTTCGCCTCGGCCGCGACCACGGCGCAGGAAACCTACGACGCGAACGGCAATTGCAGCGTAACGAGCGGCGCGACCAACACGCAATGCGACACGGCTTCGTCGCAATGGGCCGCCGACGCCAACGGCAGCTACTTCACGAGCGCCAACGCTCCGCACATCATCACGCCCTCCTTCTCGGCGCTGGCGAACGGCGGCGCGAGCCACCTGATTCTCGGCAAGCTCAACGGCAAGATCGTGCCGGTGGTCGTGCGCACGGGCTACGTGAACGAGAACCTGCTGACGATCGCGATCGACGACGAATCGGGCATCGCGATGATGGCGCCGGCCACCACGCTCACGTCCGGCTCGTTCGACGGCAGCTACATCGGCGCCGATTCGAACTTCGCCTACACGGCCACGCTCATCAACGGCCAGACCGCCGGCTTCCTCAAGCCCTCGACGATGACGACGCAGAGCACCTTCACGCTCGATTACACGCAGACGCATCCGGGCCTGATCGGCGCAACCGACAACAACGGCAACGCGGGCAACGTGATCGCGGTGGGCGGCCTCTACGGCATCTTCCTGAACGGCGAGGAGAACGGCGGCGTGACCGCGACCTCGGCGAACAGCCAGACGAGCAACTCGCCGTATTTCGGTGTGGGCGCGCTGATCCAGCCGCAGTAATGCTTGCCTGGCACCGGTCCGATATCGATTGATACGGATACCGAATCAATAAGCAGAAAGCTCGAACGGGGCGCAAAGGACAGGGAGCCTGCGCCCCGCCAACAAGAATATTCGGAGACGCGGTATGACATTGAAGCATTCCGTGAAGCACCTCGCGAAGCTCTCGGCGCTCGGCGCGCCGCTGATGCTCACGCTGAGCGCCTGTGGCGGCGGTGGCAGCGGCAGCCCGCCGCTGGTCGAAACCGCGCTGTGCCCGACCTCGCTCGACTACAACACGGTCTACACGGGCGGCGGCGGCGATGGCGAAGTCGTCAAGCTCCAGCTCGACACCACGAAGAAGACCTGGCAGATCACCTATGTGGAGTCGCCGATTCCGGCCACCACCGGCACGGTCACGCCCACGCGCAAGGGCCAGGTGGTCACGGGCACGATTAGTCAGGAGACCGCATTACCGACGGCCAAGCTCAATCAATGCGCGTTCCAGCTCAACGGCGCGAGCCTCGATGCGAACCGTCCAGCGCGCGTGTTCATCGGCTTCGGCGTGGCGGGCGGCACGATTCCGGGGGCGGAAATCCAGTTCGCGGGCTCGGGCGGCATCGGCGTGGTGCCGGACACGAAATTCCCGTATTACCCGTTCATCGGCTTTTCGACGCTCGAAACCAATATCGCCAACGTCGCGGGCACGTATAACCAGCTCGGCTATCACCAGGTGCCGTCACAGAACTTCCTGCCCGCCGCCGTCGACGCGAAGATCACCATCAACGCCGACGGCACGTGGCAGGAATGCGATAACAGCGGCGTGAACGCGGGCACCTGCCAGCAGCCGGGCACGAACTTCACGCAGTCGAGCGACGGCAGCGGCGTGTTCGAAACCGACAACTTCAAGGGGCAGGTCAAGCCCACGCTCGTCACCGGCAAGAACGCCGCGAAGGGCTTCATGATCGTCGGCAAGCTGCGCAACCAGCTCGTGCCGGTGCTCGTGCGCACGGGCGTGGCGTATCCGCAGGTCGGCGTCGATCCGCAGAGCGGCGCAACCGGCCCGGTCGCCGACGACGAATCGGGCATTTCGGTGCTCGCGCCGCAAACGGCCATCGCGCAGGGTTCGCAGGACGGCGAGTACATCGGCGTGGACAGCGAATTCGATTACCGCACGCTCGCGCTGTCGGGCACGCAGGGCACGCTGCTCGATCCGTTCAATGCTTCGCAGGCGGCGCTGGCGACGGCGCTCGATCTGAACTTCGCGCAGAGCGTGCCGGGCGTCGTGACCACCACGCATGTGAGTGCGTCGACCGGCACCACACCCACCGGCAAGATGATTTTCACGGGCGGCGTGTTCGGCTTCCTCGACCTGACGAATGCTTCGTCGCCGTACTTCACGGCGGGCGCGTTCGTGCAGTAGTCCGCACTCACGCCCGCCACGCGCATCGATCGACAGGTAACGATGCCGTGCCCATGAGGCAACCGCTCTCCGTGTGCGCCGCGCCGCCGGCAACGCGCACACGGGCCGCAAGGCGCGCGCAGGACCGGCCGTTCATGAGACGGCCGCCGCGCGCAGGCAGGTTTGCCCGAACCTGAGAGAAACAGGGAGGAACAACAATGATGAGACGTCTCGCGCTGGCGGCGGTGGCCGCCGGCTTGTCCACGGCTGCGCACGCCCAGCATGCGGGCGACAACGTGGCCGTGCTCGGCTGGTTCCACGTCGCGCCCCAGCAATCGAGCACGCCGCTCACCACGACGGTCGCGCCCACGCCGATCAACACGCCGCTGCGTCTGCCGAGTTCGTTCACCTCGCCGGGCACGGGCCTGTCGACGAACCACGCGAACACGGTGGGCCTCGTGTTCAGCCACTTCCTGACCGATCACATCGCGGTCTCGACAGTGGCGGGCGTGCCGCCGACGTTCAAGCTCTATGGCCACGGCACGATCAAGCCGCCGGGTCCGGCAGGCGCGCTCGGCAGCCAGAATCTCGGCGATCCGGCCACCAATCCGATCGTGCAGAGCGTGCGGCAGTGGAGCCCGGCGCTGATCTTCCAGTACTACTTCCGCGACGCCGATGCGAAGTTCCGCCCGTTCGTCGGGATCGGCGTCTCGTATAACTGGTTCTCGGATATTCAGCTCAACCCGAACTTCGTGAAGGCGACTCAGGACAATCTGGGCGCGGTGCTCGCGGCGGGCGCGGGCAAGCCGGGGCAGACGCAGATCAGCGCGAAGGCGTCGTCGTCGTGGCAGCCGGTGTTCAATCTCGGCGCCGAATATCAGCTCACGCAGCATCTCGGGCTCGTGGCGTCGCTCACCTATATTCCGTTGAAGACGACGTCCTCGGTGATCATCAAGGCCGCCGACGGCACCGAACTCGGCGTGAGCCGCGCCGAACTCAAGGCCAATCCGCTCATTTCATTTCTCGCCGTCTCTTACAAGTTCTAACCGGTGCTGACTCACGCGCGCCGCGTTACGCGTGCAGGCCCACATTGGCGGCGAAATAGCGAGGACAGAGTGGGAACAGCGTCTCGCGCGAGCACGGCGGCTCGCGCTAAAATCGGCGCATGCCGAAAACGCCCACGACTCCCGTTCCCGATTCCGCGCCCGAGCGTCCCGACGTCAGCGAGTACACCGTCGACGAACTCGCGCGCGTGACCGGCACCACGGTGCGCAACGTGCGCGCCTATCAGGACCGCGATCTGCTCATGCCGCCCGACAAGCGCGGCCGCGTGGGCATCTATAACGATTCGCACGTGGCGCGGCTCAAACTCATCAATCACCTGCTCGCGCGCGGCTATACGCTCGCGAATATCCAGGACCTCATCAAGGCCATCGACGACGGCGGCGATCTGCGCTCGATCCTCGGCCTCGAAAATGCGATCGGCGGTCCGTGGTCGCATGCGCGGCCCAAAACCTATTCGCTGCCCGAACTGATCAAGCTGTTCGGTCCGCAGGCGCCCAGCAATCTCACGCGTCTCGCCGAATTCGGCCTGCTGGAGCGCAAGGGACTGTCGTTCGTCGCGCGCAATCCGGCCATGCTCGACGCGGCCGCGGCCACGGTGCGCGAAGGCATTCCCGCGCGCGACCTGCTCGAAGTGCTGGAGAAGGCGCGGCCACATTTCGACGCTATCGCGCGCGTGCTCGTGGAAATGGTGGTGCGCCATCTCGACCGCTACGACGCGGGCGCGCTGCCGCCCGCCACCGATATGCCGGGGCTCGTCGAAGCGATCTGGCGGCTGCGGCCGCTTTCCACGGTGTTCGTCGAGAACGAGATCCTGCGCGCGCTCGAAGCGCAATCGAGCGAGTATCTCGGCGGCCGCGTTGCGACGATTCTGGAGGCCAAGCTCGGCCAGCGTGCGAGCGGCAATTCCAGCGCGACCGCCAGCGAGAGCGCCGATACCGATACCGATGCCGATGCGCCCGAACCGGCGCGCAAGCGCGCGTCGCGTACGGCGAAGAAACCGGCAGTCAAAAAGCGCTGATTTTTCCGCCGTTCCTCCGCTGATTCCTGGCTGTTTCCTTCTTTAGCGCGCGCCGCAACCGGCGCGCGCCTGCCGCGTTCGCGCGTCCTCGCGCTGCGTTTGAAGCGTTTCAAACGCCCTCACGCGCTTCCAGCCCCGTTTTTTCATCGCGGATTTTCCCGCGCGTTCGCTCGCCCTGAACACTCGCCATCGGCCTGAAACCCAAGCCAGGCGGGCGTTTGCACGCGTGCTATCGACGCGCGAACTTTGTCCCGAGTGCTCCCTCTAGCCCCTTGCGCGATCCCGCCGCGCGCACTATGTTTACATCATTCAATGTCACAGTTAAAAATGAATCATAGGGAGACGCTCTGGATGAACGCACCCACCCGGTCTTTGGGCGAGCCGCTCGGCGTCGCCATCATCGGCACCGGCTTTGCGGGGCTGGGCATGGCGATCCGCCTGCTTCAGCGCGGCCAAACCGACTTCGCCGTGTTCGAGAAGGCCGGCTCGGTGGGCGGCACCTGGCGCGATAACCATTACCCCGGCTGTGCGTGCGACGTGCAATCGCACGTCTACTCGTTTTCGTTCGCGCCCAATCCGCGCTGGACGCGCATGTTCGCGCCGCAGCCCGAGATTCGCGCGTATCTGAACCGCTGCGTCGACAAATTCCGCCTCTCGCCGTGGCTCAACTTCGACCACGAATTGCAGAGCGCGCAATGGGACGACGCCGCGCATTGCTGGCGCCTCGCCTTCGCGAACGGACGCCGCCTCAGCGCGCGCGTGCTGATTTCGGCGATGGGCGGTCTCTCGCGCGCCGCGCTGCCCGCGATTCCCGGCGTGGAAAGCTTCGCGGGCAAGGCCTTTCACTCGCAACACTGGGACCATGGCTATGCGCTCGACGGCAAGCGCGTGGCCGTGATCGGCACGGGCGCGAGCGCGATCCAGTTCGTGCCGCAGATCGCGCCGAAAGTCGCGAAGCTCGATCTGTTCCAGCGCACGCCACCGTGGATCATGCCCAAGCCCGACCGCGCGCTCTCGCGGTTCGAGCAATGGATGTTTCGCACGCTACCGTTCACGCAGAAGGTCATGCGCACGGGCCTGTACTGGATGCTCGAATCGCGCGTGCTCGGCTTCGCCATTCATCCCTCGCTGATGAAGAACGTGCAGAAGATCGCGCTGCGCCACATTCGCCATCACGTGAAAGATCCCGCATTACGCGCGGCCGTCACGCCCGACTACACGATCGGCTGCAAGCGCGTGCTGATCTCGAACGACTACTATCCGGCGCTCACGCGCGAGAACGTGAGCGTGGTGACAAACGACATCGCGCGCATCGACGCCACCGGCGTGATCACCGCCGACGGCCAGCATCGCGAAGTCGACTGCATCATTTACGGCACCGGTTTTCAGGTCGCCGATCCGTTTCCGCCGGGCGCGATCATCGGGCGCGGCGGCGTCGATATCGTCGAGACGTGGCGCAATGGCGCGCATGCGTATCTCGGCACCGCACTACCTGGTTATCCGAACTTTTTCATGCTGGTCGGTCCGAACACGGGGCTCGGCCACAACTCGATGGTGTTCATGATCGAGTCGCAGATCGAATATGTGCTTGGCGCGCTCGACGCCATGAAGAAAGACCGCGCCGATTCGATCGAGGTGCGCCCGAACGTGGAAGCGCGCTACAACGAGCGCATCCAGCAGAAGCTCGAACGCGCGATCTGGTCGGTGGGCGGCTGCAAGAGCTGGTATCTCGATCCGCGCAACGGCAAGAACACCACGCTCTGGCCGGGCTTCACCTGGCGCTTCCGCCAGGCCACCGCGAGCTTTTCGATCGGCGAATACCAGGTGTTCCGCAAGCCGCATCATCAGGATGCCGAAGTACCGTTGAGCGTCGCAGCACACACGACCGAGGCCGCCTGAGCGGCCCATCAGGGAGAGGGAGAGCACTGACATGAAACACTTCGACAACAAGGTCGCCGCCATCACGGGCGCGGGCTCGGGCATGGGCCGCTCGCTCGCCGTGCAGCTCGCGGGCGCCGGCTGCCATCTCGCGCTCGCCGACAAAAACGCCGTCGGCCTCGCCGAAACCGAGCGCATCGTGCGCGCGCTCGCGCCGTCCGTGCGCGTGACGACGCGCGTGCTCGACGTCGGCAAGCGCGACGCGATGTTCGCGTGGGCCGACGAAACAGCCGCCGCACACGGCCGCGTGAACCTCGTGTTCAACAACGCGGGCGTAGCGCTGTCGAGCACCATCGACGGCATGTCGTACGACGATCTCGACTGGATCGTGAACATCAACTTCTGGGGCGTGGTACACGGCACGAAGGCATTTCTGCCGCATCTGAAAGCGTCGGGCGACGGCCATATCGTCAACACGTCGAGCGTGTTCGGCCTGTTCGCGCAGCCGGGCATGAGCGGCTACAACGCCACCAAGTTCGCGGTGCGCGGCTTCACCGAATCGCTGCGCCAGGAACTCGACATGATGAAGTGCGGCGTCTCGGCCACCTGTGTGCATCCGGGCGGCATCCGCACCAACATCGCCCAGGCAAGCCGCGTCGCGTCGAACATGGTCGGCTTCATGGTCGCGAGCGAGCAGCAGGGCAAGGACGAATTCGAGAAGTTCTTCATCACCACCGCCGATGACGCCGCGCGCACGATCCTCACGGGCGTGCGACGCAACGCGCGGCGCGTGCTGATCGGGCGCGACGCACGCGCCGCCGACTGGCTCGCGCGCGTGCTGCCGTCCGCCTATCAGGCGCTCGTCGTAATGAGCGCGCGCCGCGAGGCCGCCAAGGCGAACAAGCGCGCCAAACGCGCCTCGCGCGAGGCGATGCTCAACGGCGGCGCAAGCAACAACAACGCAGGCAATAATCAGGGAGAAACAGCATGATCATGCCGGTCCGACGCGACATCCGCTTCGCGTTACCGCCCGAGCGGGCTTGTGACTGGCACGTCGAGGGCGTGCCGGTCACTCACTTCTTCAACGCGCTGTCGCTGCTTTTTCCAGCGGGCGAGCGCTTTTTCATGGATGCCGTGCGCCACTATCGCGACCAGATCGACGACCCCGACCTCAAGAAGCAGGTGATGGGTTTCATCGGCCAGGAGGCGATGCACACGCGCGAGCACGTCGAGTACAACGACCTGCTTCAAGCGGCGGGACTGCCCGCGCACAAGCTCGACAAGCGGCTGTGGGCGATCCTCAACTTCGCGCGCAAGGTGTTGCCGCCTTCGCTGCAACTGGCGCAGACGGTCGCGCTCGAACACTACACGGCCATGCTCGCGGATCTGCTGCTCGCCGAAACCGGTTCGCGCATCGAAGGCTCGGTCGAAGGCTACAAGCAGATGTGGCTCTGGCACGCGCTCGAAGAAACCGAGCACAAGGCGGTCTCATACGACGTCTGGAACACCGTCATCAAGCCGGGGCCGAAACGGTATCTGATGCGCACCGGCACGATGCTCGCGACCACCGTGCTGTTCTGGGTCATCGTGTTCGACTATCACCTCGCGCTGATGCGCCGCCACAAGCGCCGCATCGGCAAATTCAGCGGCTGGTGGAAGCTGTTCAAGTTTCTCTACGGTCCGCGTCACGGCGTGTTCCCGAGCATCGCGATGGAATGGCTGCGCTTTTTCAAGCCGGGTTTTCATCCGTGGGATCACAACAACCGCCAGCACCTCGAACGCATCGACGGCCTGATTTCGCAGATCGACGCTACCAACGCGCAGTACGCCTCGCAAGCCGCGCCGCGCCGCGTGCCGCTGCATCCGGCGGGCGCGCCGAAAGCGGCCTGACGCATCATGACCGCGATCGACACTTTCGAAGTCGAAGCCGGCGATGTGCGGCTCGCGGCCTACGCGAGCGGCCCGCGCGACGCGCCGCCGCTTGTGCTCGTGCATGGCTATCCCGATTCGGCGCGCGTGTGGGATGCGTTGCGGCGCGAACTCGACACGCGCTATCGCGTGATCGCCTACGACGTGCGCGGCATGGGCGCGTCGAGTGCGCCTTCGGGTCGCGCGGGTTATCGGCTCGATGCGCTCGCGCGCGATCTGATGACGGTCGCCGACGCCACGTGCGGCACGCGGCCGTTTCATCTCGTCGCGCACGACTGGGGTTCGATTCAATGCTGGGAAGCCGTGACCGATCCGGCCAACGCGGCGCGCATCGCGTCCTACACGTCGATTTCGGGGCCGTGCCTCGATCACGTCTTTCGCGCGCCGTCGAATGTCCGGCAGACGCTCAAGTCCTGGTACATCGCGTTTTTTCATCTACCGCTCGTGCCGCAACTCGTCTGGCGCCTCGGCGGCGCGGCGCTCTGGCCGTGGTGGCTGCACAAGACCGAGGGCGTGCGCGCCGAACGCGACCCGCATCAGTTGCGCAATTGCCTGAACGGCTTGCAGCTTTATCGCGCGAATTTCATCGCGTGCGCGCGGCGGCCACGCGAGCGGCGCACGCAGGTGCCCGTGCAATTCATCGTGCCGCGCTTCGACCGCTATGTGACGCCCGCGATGTCCGAGCACGTCGCGCAATGGCTCGGGCGTTACCGGCGCGAGATCATCGACGCGCCGCATTGGACCGTGGTCCGCGACGCGCCGCTGATCGCCGCGCGCGTGCATCGCTTTATCGCGTGGGCGCGCAACGAGGCGTCGATGCCCGTGCAGGCCAGCGATGCGTCGACGGCGAGCCAAACGCGCGCGAATGTGTTGCCTGAACGAACCTGAGAACCACGGTTGCCGCTTTCGTCGTCATGCGTGAAAACGCGGTCATAACAACATCGAGACACACTCATTCGAAGAGGTCCGCCGGTGAACGTCATCGCCCTGCCCCTTGCAAGCGGAATCGTCGCGATCGTGGCCGTGTGCGCCGCGCTCGCGCTCTACACGCGGCGCGCCACGCGCCGTATCGAAACCGCCGTGCCGATGGATGGCCGTCACATCGAGATCGACGGCGAGCGGTTGCACTACGTCGAGTTCGGCAATCCCGGCGGCCAGGCCGTGTTGTTCGTGCACGGCCTCTGCGGACAGTTGCGCAATTTCGCCTATCTGCCGCTGGAGGCGCTCGCGCGCGACCATCGCGTGATCCTGCTCGACCGGCCCGGCTCCGGCTACTCCACGCGCGCGCCGGATGGCGCGGCGAACATTCGCGCGCAAGCCGATATCGTCGCGCACTTCATCGCCGCGCTGCGGCTCGAACAGACCGTGCTCGTTGGCCACTCGCTCGGCGGCGCGCTCGCGCTCTCCGTCGCGCTCGATCATCCGCAATCGGTGGCGCGCCTCGCCCTGATCGCGCCGCTCACGCACGCTCAAACCGAGGTGCCGAAGGCGTTTCGCCCGCTCGTGCTGCGCTCGAACGCCGTGCGCCGCTTCGTCTCGCGCACCTTCGCCACGCCGTTCGGCCTCGCCACCAGCGCGAGCACGCTGCGCGCGGTGTTCGCGCCCGAAGCGGTGCCGCGCGACTTCCGCACGCGCGGCGGCGCGCTGCTGAGTCTGCGCCCGCAAGGCTTCGTGAACGGATCGCGCGACCTCGTCGCCATCGAGGACGCCGACGATCTCGACCAGATGACCCAGCGTTATGCGCGCCTGACCGTGCCCGTCGACGTGCTGTTCGGCCGCGACGATATCGTGCTCGACTGGGCGCGTCATGGCGAGGCATTGCGGCGCGCGTCGCCGCTCGTCTCGCTCAAGGTCGTGAGCGGCGGCCATATGCTGCCCGTCACCGCGCCGTCGACGACCTACGACTGGCTGTGCAGCGCGATCGCGGGCACGGCGCACGCGAGCGCGGAACGCACGTTCGGCGCCGATCGGCATCATGCGCACGACTTGCCGCTCGACGCGCCCATGCAAGGCCGACCGGCGATCTGAGCGACGCGCGGCGACGCGCCGCTAGAGTGACTGCTCGGTACTGATGCAAGCGGATTGCGAGGCGTCGTTGCTATCGTAAGGGCGGCCGTGACGTTGCCACGCGCGTACGCGGCCCCCAAAACAAAGACAGACTGGAGACGACCATGGCAGCCCAACCGCAAGCGCAGACGGCGGCGCCTGGCGCGCAACACGCCGCGCCCGACACCGACGGCATCTGGTACGCGTCTTATCCCGCCGGCGTGCCGCCCGAAATCGATGTTACGCAATACGAAACAATCTCACAGTACTTCGATGAATGCGCCGCGCAGTTCAGAGAGCGCGTGGCTTATGTGAGCGTGGGTTCGTCGCTGACTTATGGCGCGCTCGCACGCAAGGCCGAAGCGTTCGCGGCCTGGCTGCAAAGCGTGGGCATCGCGCCCAGCGAACGCGTCGCCATCATGCTGCCGAATACGTTTCAGTACCCCATCGCGCTGTTCGGCGCGCTCAAGGCGGGCACCGTGGTCGTCAACGTCAATCCGCTCTATACGCCGCGCGAACTCGCGCATCAGCTCAAGGACAGCGGCGCGCGCGCGATCGTGGTGTTCGAGAACTTCGCGAAGACGCTTGAAGAGGCGCTGCCCGGCACGCGCATCGAGCATATCGCGGTGACGGGTCTCGGCGATCTGCTCGCGGACGGCCTCAATTTCAAGGGCCGTCTGCTCAATTTCGTGCTGCGCCGCGTGAAGAAGATGGTGCCTGAATACACGCTGCCGAACGCGGTGCGTTTGCGCGCGGCACTCGACATCGGCGCGCGGCGCACGCTCGCGAACGCACTGCGCACGAGCGGCGACCTCGCCTTTCTTCAGTACACCGGAGGAACGACCGGCGTGGCGAAAGGCGCGATGCTCACGCACCGCAACATCCTCGCGAACGTCTTGCAGGCGAAGGCGTGGTCGGCCTCGCAACTAAGCGGCGAAGTGGAAACCGTGCTCACGCCGCTACCGCTTTATCACATCTATTCGCTCACGGTGAACGCGCTGATCTTTCTCGGGCTCGGCGGCCGCAACATCCTGATCGCGAATCCGCGCGACACGAAGCGCATGATGATGATCCTGCGTCGCGAGACCTTCACCGGCATCACGGCGATCAACACGCTCTATAACGCGCTGCTCGACAACGACGAGTTTTGCCAGCGCGACTTCTCCGCGCTCAAGCTCGCGATGGCGGGCGGCATGGCCACGCAGAAAGCGGTCGCCGACCGCTTCAAGGCCGTGACCGGACAACCGATTGTCGAAGGCTACGGGCTCACGGAGTGCTCGCCGATCGTCGCGACCAATCCCGTCGATCTGAAGAACATGCGCGATTTCGAAGGCTCGATCGGCTTGCCCGTGCCGTCGACACAGGTGCGTTTTCGCCGCGAGGACGGCACGTGGGCGAATGTCGGCGAGCCCGGCGAACTGTGCGTGAAAGGCCCGCAGGTGATGCTCGGCTACTGGAATCGCCCCGACGAGACCGCGCAGGTGCTCGACGGCCACGGCTGGCTCGCGACCGGCGATATCGGCGTGATGGACGCGCAAGGCTTCATCAAGCTCATCGATCGCAAGAAGGACATGATCATCGTGTCGGGTTTCAACGTGTATCCGAGCGAGATCGAGGACGTGGTGGCGATGCATCCCGATGTGCGCGAAGTGGCCGCCATCGGCGTGCCCGATCCCGTGCAGGGCGAGCGCGTGAAAGTGTTCGTGGTCGCGCGCGATGCGTCGCTCACGGCCGATGCGGTGATCGCGCATTGCCGTCGTCAGCTCACCGGTTACAAGGTGCCGCGCGTCGTGGAGTTTCGCGATTCGCTGCCGCAGACCAACGTCGGCAAGATCCTGCGCCGCGCGCTGCGCGACGAGGAGATCGCCAGGCAACGCGCGGCGTAGATCGCGCGGGCCTCACCGGCTTTTATCGAGCAGGCCAACATAAACAGGGAGACGCATTATGAACACCGAAGCATCGCTTTCTTCGCTGCCTCGCAAACCGTTGCATGCGAGACGTGCAATACACGCGATAACTTGCGCGGCGCTCGCATTCGCGTGCGCAGGCGCGTTCGCGCAGGACGACAACGCCGCCAGCGCGGACACCCAGACCAGCACCAGCGCTGCCGCGCCCACGCCCGCCGAGGTGAGCAAGCTTTCCGTCGATCAGCAGGTCCGCTGGCTTCAAAAGGCGCAAAAGAGCGGCGCGCTCGTGAAGATGGACGACGCGCAGCTCACCGCGCTGTTCCAGGCGCTCGATCCGCTCGTGGTGCCCACGCTCATCAAGCTCGGGCCGTCGGGGTATCCGTCGTATGAATTCACGCTGTCGCGCTGGGAGCGCCTGAACGGCAAGTGGCCCGGCAAGCCCGCGCACATGCTCGTGAAGCTGGACCACGAGCCGCTGCGGATCTACGCGAAGTGGCTGCCCGACGGCGAGCATTCGGGCGAGGAAGTGATCTACGACGCCTCGAAGAAGCCCGATGAAATGTACGGCCACCTGGGCGGCCTGCTCGGCGTGATGCCGATGTGGACCGCGCTCGACGGCACACTCGCGCGCTCGCAGTCGAATCACAAGATCACCGATCTGGGCACCGAGTTCATCGTCAGCCAGTTCATGACCGACGCGAAGAAGTACGTGGAAGTGGGCGCGTCGTACAAGCCCGATGTCGAGGTGAAGACGATCAACGGCGTGCGCGTGGTGGCGCTCACCTATACGTCGCCGAGCGGCAAGCCGCAGTTCTATGCGAAGAAGCAGACGCTCGGGCTCGATCTGCGTCATCCGTATTTCCGCACCGTGGAAGCGTACGGCGATGACGGCCAGATCTTCGAGAAGATCGTGATCGACAGCATCACGCCCAGGAGTTTCGACGCCGAAGCGTTCGATCCGAAGAATCCCGACTACAAGTTCTAGCGCGGCAAAGGTGAGGGTTTTCGGGAGTTTGGGCGCGGTGAAGCGCATGTTGCATCACGCGCTCACCGGAAAAAGCGGCCCATGACTCCTGGAATTCCTCACCTTTTGCTGTTTTCGGGTGCTACGGAGGGCGTTTTGCGCGCCTCGGGTGATAGATCGGCGTACCAGGCGACTCACCGTGACACACCATCGCCTGGAATTCCTCACCTTTCTGCGGATTTAACCGCTTGCGGTGAATACGCGATGCGCGCCGACGCTCACCCTCGACGCGCATCTCCTGGAACAGCTCACCGATACTTCTGCAACTCCGGGTCCGTGATCGGCTGCGCGGGCAGATTGAGCAGGCCCGGCAGCGCGCTCAGCTTCGGCACGCCGTCGTAGTCGGCCCAGCGGCCGCCCGAACCTTGATAGATGATCGCGGGCGTGCCCTGAAAACCGAGGTCCTGGAACAGCTGCATATTGCTGTCGAGCTGCGCCTTCGCCGAAGCGGGAATGGTCGCGAGCGGCGCGATGCCGCCCGATTCGTCCTTCTCGTTGTAGTGCGTTTCGAGTTCCTTCAGGAGTGCCGCGCGGTCTTTCGCTTGCAGCAGCGCCGCCGCCTTGCCCGGCGAATCGGGCTTCAGAAAGCCCATCGGAATCCAGTGCACCTGGAGGCCCGCCGCTTCATACGGTTGCAGCGCCTTCCACACCAGGTGACAGAAAATACAGTTCGGGTCCATGAAGACGTAAAGCGTCGACTTGACGTTCGCGCCGCTCGCGCCTTCGACGATCGCGTTCGCGTTCTGGAATCGCGCGGCCGCCGTTGCGGGCAGCCAGGCGGTCGCGGGGTCGTCCGCAGCCATGGTGGGGGCCGCCGCGCCGAATGCGCTCGCGGCGATCAGGATGCTGATCCACTTCTTCATTGTTCACCTCAGGTTCGTGCCGCGCGCGTCGAATGCAGGCGCGTTGCCCGCGCGCGGAGCCCGTATCTTATGGCGCGGGCGTGGCGCGCCCCTGACGCGAACCTGGCAGGAATGTCAGGTGGGTCGCGCGCAGGCGACTGAAGGTGAGAGTTTGCGGGAGGTGGAGGGGGCGGTGAACCTGGGGGTCCTGAACGCTCGACGTGCGGATCCGGCACGAAGGCCGCATCCCTTCAGAACTTGAAGCGCAACTGAAACCCGATCGTAAACGGCAGATCGTCGGAAGGAATCGGCGGAATAACGATGAAGTTCACGCCGACGCGCTTATACGCGACCATCACGATCGGCGCGACGACCGGACCGATGGTGTGATCGTGGCCGAGGCCCCAGTTGCCGTAGTTGTAGCCGGAGATGATGCCGCCCATCGCGGCGAGCCGCACGAAGCCCCAATGCAGGAATTCGGGCGCCCAGACCGCGCCGCCGTAGTACGAGGGACGACGCAACGAATTGCGGAAGCCGCCCGCCGTGAGCGCCCAGGTATCGCTCGGCCAGCATTCGATGCCGAGGCCCGGATTGAACTGCTCGAAATCCTTGTCGGGATTGATGTGATACGAGCCGACCATGGCGTCGACCCAGAGGCCGCCGCCGCACCAGTCGGCGGCGCGCGCGCTGCTCGCCGCGCCCAGCATGCCGAACGCGCACATCAGCCAGGCCGCGACGTGGCGGCGGGCAGGCCTCGTGCGTTTGCCGCTGTAGGTGCCGATGCGTGAAGTCGCGTCTATTTCTACGCTGTTCCCTGCGCTTGTTCGTGCGCTTGTTCGTATTGAACCGCTCGTCCCTGAACTGCCTTCGCGCGCTTGCCAAAACCGCATGGATTCTCCGTCCTCGCTCGCGGCGGATCGCATCGGTCCGCGCGCTCGCTGTTTTGTTCTTCGATGTATTCCGGCGACTGGAAACTGTACCGCAAGGCGCCGCACGCGCCTATCGCAACTCTCGAGCCCGCGCTCGGAACGCGCCTTGCGGCGGGCTCGCGGCCCGCTTGCAGTCGTCGACGCCACGTGGCGCCGCGGGCATCATGCCAGCCCGATGAGTCGTGGCGATGAACACGCGCCGATCCGATATCGGCGCGAGGCATGAAGAAACGCGGCGAAGAAATGCAGCGAAGAAACGCAGCAAAGAAACGCAGCGAAGAAACACAGCGAAAAAGCACGAAGGAGAACCGCGCGGACGCGGCTCAGAGCCCGAGATCGCTCAGGCCCGGATGATCGTCGGGACGGCGGCCGAGCGGCCAGTGATAGAGACGGTCGGCTTCGCGGATCGGCAGATCGTTGATACACGCATGGCGGCGCGCCATCAGGCCGTGCTCGTCGAACTCCCAGTTCTCGTTGCCGTAGGAGCGGAACCAGTTGCCCGAATCGTCGTGCCATTCATAGGCGAAACGCACGGCGATGCGATTGTCCGTGTACGCCCACAGTTCCTTGATGAGCCGATAGTCGAGCTCGCGCGCCCATTTGCGCGTGAGAAAGCCGACGATGGCCTCGCGCCCCGTGACGAATTCCGCGCGGTTGCGCCACACGCTTTGCGGCGTATAGGCCAGCGAGACGCGCTGCGGATCGCGCGTGTTCCAGCCGTCTTCCGCGCCGCGCACTTTCTGGATGGCGGTTTCGCGCGTGAACGGCGGCAGCGGCGGACGGACTTCGGCGGCGCTCTGAACGGTATCACTCATGGTCGGACTCCTGGAAACGGGCGGCGCGCCGGGTTGGCGTCCGCGAGAGGTTGCGGGTTCTTGCGGCTTGAAAGCGACGATTCGGCTTACGGCGTGAGCGCGTCGAGCATCAACTGGGCGGCGGCGCGCGCATCGAGCGCCGCGTCGGCTTCACCGCTGACGAGCGCCACGCCGATTGCGCCGTCGATCAAAATCAGCCATTGGCGCGCGAGCCGCGCCGCCACGCGCCGGTCCGCGCCCGTGGCGGCGGCCCACGCATCGCTCTGCTCGCGCACGAACGCGAGCAGGCGCGCCTTGTGCTCGCGCGAGACGCGGCGGATCGGATCGTCGGGCGACGCTATCTCGCCCGCGGCGTTCAGAAACGCGCAGCCGTGAAAATCCTCGGAGGCGAACCACTCGCGCAGCACGTCGAACATGGCGAGCAGACGCGTTCGCGGCGTGCGGCCACGTGCGAGCGTGCCGTCGATAAACCAGCGCATCCAGCGCTCGTCGCGGCGTTCGAGCGCGGCGGCCACGAGCGCGTCCTTCGAATCGAAATACGTGTAGAAGCTCTTGCGCGCGGCGCCCGCCGTGCGAACGATCGCATCGACGCCCGTGGCGTGGATGCCGCCCGCGTAGATCAGCGCCTCGGCAGCTTCGAGCAGGCGCTCGCGGACGTCGGTGCTGGGGGCGTTGTCGGTGGTGGTGCTCATGGCGAAGGCTCTTGTTTCAACAGCTGCGGCAACGTGGATCGAGGTAGAACGTTCGTTCTCCATGACGCGTAGAGTAGAACGATCATTCTCCAGCGTCAAGCAAAGATTTTGCGCGGGCTGCACAATATGAAAAAATGGTGGGGAGATGGAAGAAACGCGCGCCGCCAAACGTACTGATTGAATGACGTCGCGCTGTGTGTCGTGCAAAAGGTGCGAATCGATTGTCCAAACGACGCACGCGTTGCACGCACATCGCAGCACCACAGGAGCCCTCATGAACCGCCGTTCATTCTCCGCGCTGGCCGCGCTCGCCGCCACCTGCGCGCTGCTCGCCTGCACGCCGCTGCGCGTGGTCACGCACAGCGTGAGCGCCAGCGAAACCGCCGCGCCCACGGGCACGTACACGCTCGATGCGCATCACTGGAGCATCGTGTTCGACGTCGATCATCTGCACTACACGCGTTTCACGATGCGCTTCGACCGCGCGAGCGCGACGCTCGACTGGCGCGCGAACGGGCTCGACGGCGCCTCGGTGAACGTGTCGATCGACGCCGCCAGTCTCGACACCAACGTGCCCGCGCTCGACCGCATGGTCACCGGCACGCAGATGCTCGACGCGGCGCAGCATCCGCAGATCCGCTTCGCGAGCACGCGCTTCGTGCGCGGCGCGGACGTCAACGGCAAACCGGCAGGCAAGCTCGAAGGGAATCTGACGATACGCGACGTGACGCAGCCCGTCACGCTCGACGTGGTGTTCAACGGCTACGCGCCGAATCCGCTCACGAAGCAGCCGACGCTCGGCTTCTCCGCGCATGGCGCGTTCAGCCGCGCGAAGTTCGGTTTGTCGACGTGGTATCCGGCGGTCGGCGACGACATCGACGTGCGTATCGAGGCCGAATTCGAGCAACAGGCGCAGCCCGCCGGACCGGCCTCGCCATAAGCTGTGACTCAGGCCGCCTGGGTCCAGTCGAGAATCACCTTGCCGCTCTCGCCCGAGAGCATCGCGGCGAAGCCCTTTTCGTAATCGTCCACGCCAAAGCGGTGCGTGATGATCGGCGACAGATCGAGGCCGCTCTGCAGCATCGCGACCATCTTGTACCAGGTCTCGAACATCTCGCGACCATAAATGCCCTTGATTTCAAGGCCCTTGAAGATGACCTGATTCCAGTCGATGGCGGTCTGCGCGGGCGGAATTCCGAGCAGCGCGACCTTGCCGCCGTGGTTCATCGCTTCGAGCAGCGCCGTGAAGGCGCTCGGCACACCCGACATTTCGAGGCCCACGTCGAAGCCTTCGGTCATGTGCAGGTCGGCCATCACGTCGCGCAGCGATTCGCGCGACACGTTCACCGCGCGCGTCGCGCCCATCTTGCGCGCGAGTTCGAGCCGGTAATCGTTGATGTCGGTGATCACCACGTTGCGCGCGCCCACGTGCTTCGCGATCGCCACGGCCATGATGCCGATCGGCCCCGCGCCCGTGATGAGCACGTCCTCGCCGACGAGGTTGAACGACAGCGCCGTATGCGTGGCGTTGCCGAACGGATCGAAGATTGCGGCGAGATCGTCGGAAATTTCGGGCGGAATCTTGAACGCGTTGAAGGCCGGAATCACGAGATATTCGGCGAACGCGCCCTCGCGGTTCACGCCCACGCCCGTCGTGTTGCGGCACAGATGACGCCGTCCCGCGCGGCAGTTTCGACAGAATCCGCAGGTGATATGACCTTCGCCCGAGACGCGGTCGCCAATCGCAAAGCCGCGCACTTCCTGGCCCATTTCGACGATTTCACCCACGTATTCGTGGCCCACGTGCATCGGCACGGGAATGGTTTTCTGCGCCCAGTCGTCCCACTTCCAGATATGAATATCGGTGCCGCAGATCGCCGTCTTGCGGATCTTGATCATCACATCGTTATGGCCGACTTCGGGTTTCTTCACGCGTGTGAGCGTGAGGCCGGGCGCGCGTTCGAGTTTGGCAAGCGCTTTCATGATTGTTCGTTTTCCTTATTGAATCACGCCAAGCTGCTTGCCGACGCGTGCGAACGCGGCCACGGCGCGCTCGACCTGTTCGGGCGTATGCGCCGCGCTCATCTGCGTGCGGATGCGCGCGCGCCCCTTCGGCACCACCGGATACGAGAAGCCGATCACGTAGACACCTTCGTGCAGCAGCGCGTCGGCCATCTTCGATGCAACCTGCGCGTCGCCGAGCATCACCGGAATGATCGGATGTTCGCCGGGCACGAGCGTGAAGCCGAGCGCGCTCATCTCGCGGCGGAAATGCGCGCCGTTTTCCTGCACGCGGCGGCGCAGTTGCGCGCCCTCGTCGCTCGCGATCAGTTCGAGCACCGCGAGCGAGGCGGCGGCGATGCTCGGCGTGAGCGTGTTCGAAAACAGATACGGACGCGAGCGCTGGCGCAGCAGGTCGATCACCGGCTGCTTCGCGGCCACGTAACCGCCCGACGCGCCGCCGAGCGCCTTGCCGAGCGTGCCGGTGATGATGTCCACGCGCTGCGCGACGCCGCAATGTTCGGGCGTGCCTCGGCCGTGTTCGCCGATGAAGCCCACGGCGTGCGAGTCGTCGACCATCACGAGCGCGTTATAACGATCGGCGAGATCGCAGATGCCCTTGAGGTCCGCGATGATGCCGTCCATCGAGAACACGCCGTCGGTCGCGATCAGCTTGTAGCGCGCGCCCGCTTCATCGGCCTCGCGCAGCTTCGCTTCGAGATCGGCGAGATCGTTGTTCTTGTAGCGATAGCGGCGCGACTTCGAGAGCCGCACGCCGTCGATGATGCTCGCGTGATTGAGTTCGTCGCTGATGATCGCGTCTTCGTCGCCGAGCAGCGTTTCGAACAGGCCGCCATTGGCGTCGAAACAGCTCGAATAGAGAATGCAGTCGTTGGTTTGCAGGAACTCGGCGAGCGCGCTTTCCAGTTGCTTGTGCACCGTTTGCGTGCCGCAGATGAAGCGAACCGACGCCATGCCGAAGCCGTCGCGATCGAGTCCGTCCTTTGCGGCTGCGATCAGGCGCGCGTCGTTCGCGAGGCCCAGATAATTGTTGGCGCAGAAGTTCAGCACGTCGCTGCCGTCGGCCAGTCCGATCGCCGACGATTGCGGCGTGGCGATCACGCGCTCGCTTTTGTAGAAACCGTCGGCGCGGATCTGGTCGAGCGTCGCGCGCAGGTGGTCGAGATAGGGTGTGGCCATGGCATAGTGCTCCAGACAAGGGGGGCCGCGGCTGTTATAGTCGCCGTCAGCTCTGAGCGAATATTTTCGTTTTTTCGAACTCAAGTTCGGTATATCGAACAACTCTAATCGATGAGGCAGCGTATGGCAAGCAGCGGTGCGAACAGTGGCGCAAAACCCGGTGGCGGTTCCGGCGCGCGCAAATCCCGCGCCAAGGCGGCGGTTTCTGCGGCTTCCGCGACCGATGCGCCGCTTCCCGCAAGCGCGCCGGCCGCGCCGCCGCGCGTCGGCGAACAGATCCAGCGGCTGCGCGCCGAGCGCAAGATGACGCTCGACGAACTGTCGCGCGCGGCGGGCGTGTCGAAATCCATGCTATCGGAAATCGAGCGCGACAAGGCGAACCCGACCATCGCCGTGGCGTGGCGGCTGACCAACGCGCTGGGCGTGAAACTCGATTCGCTGTTCGCCGCACCCAGGGCACCGGACGCGATCAGCGTGGCCGGGCCGCACGACATTCCGACGCTGCTCGGTCACGACGCGGGTTATCAACTTCGTGTCTGGGGTCCGATCGAACTGGCGGGGCATTTCGAGTGGTATGAGCTGACGCTCAAGCCGGGCGGCGCGCTCGTGTCGAACGCGCACGAACCGGGCACGCGCGAGCATCTGACCGTGCTGCAAGGGAGTATCGACGTGGAATCGGCGGGCGAGCGTCAGCGCCTGAAGGCGGCCGATACGGCGCGCTATATCGCCGATCAGCCGCACGCGATCCGCAACGTGGGCAAAGGCGAGGCGCGCGCCTTGCTGGTGGTGATTCACGGCTGAGGTTGAGTCTAAGACTGTGCCTCAGCTTCGCTGTGCGTAGTTCACGAATCATGCGCACGCGGCCTGAGCGTTCCGGCCGACGCACGAAACTAGCCATTCGGACAGGCTGCAAGATCGGCTCGACTACTGTATATTCATACAGTAAAAAGAACGACCGGAGCCGTCATGGACCTTTCGCCCACCCCGAACGACCAGGCACTCGCCGCCTTGCGCTTTCAGTCAGCCGCGCGCGACCTGGAGCACATCGTGCGCAGCATCGCGCAACGCTACATCGGCCAGCAGGTGCCGCTCACCTGGCGCCTGCTGCACGCGATCGAGGCGGAAGCGCTCGCGGACCTCGGTTTCGCCAGCCGTCACGATGCCCTCATGCTCGGGCTGTTCCAGCGTCCAGGCGACCTCGCTTATCCCGAAACCGACGACACGGTCGACTTCGGTCATTCCAATGCACTTCCGGCGGTGTTTGCCTTCGCCGTGTCCGCCTACGAGCAGGCCGCGCAAACGGCTGAGCAGACTCAACGCGAAAACCGTCGCCGTGAGGCCGTCCGGCGCACCCGCGCCTGGGGCGGCTGATCGCATGTCTCGCGCGCGTCAGTCTGTGAGGACGCGACACACACGTCACGTCCACAGCACGCCTTTTCTCAACTTCGCTACAATCGCATCAGTAATGCAACTAACGGAATGACCGCGATGATTTCCCCACCCCACGATCTCTTCGACCAGCAACGCGCCGACTGGCAGAACGATCCTGTCGCGGCCTTCGACGCCTGGTTAGTTTCGCAAGATCTTCGCCGCTCATCCGCCGACATCTATCGCGTGCAATGGGGGCGCTTTCTCGAATGGCTCGCGCTCAAGCGGCAAACTATTCTGTCGGTCGACACGGGCACGATCTCCGAATTCGTCGCCGGGCTCGACGTGAAAAAGCCGCAACGCCTGCGGTATCTGCGGCTCATCGAACGCGTGCTCGATCACGTGCGCCAGATCGAACTGGCCTCGGCGAATCCCGCCCGCTTCATCGCCCAGGACGGCGAAGCCGCCTGGCGCAACGCGCGCGAAAACGATCCCACTGGTTTTCTGACGGCGGCGGAACGTGCGGCGGTCATCGGCCAGTTGTTTGCTCCGCTCACCGAGCAGTCGGCGGCCAAGCGCTGGCGCGAGCGACGCGACCGCGCGCTCGTCGCCGTCTTTCTAGGCGGCGGCCTGAAAACCGGCGACGCCATCGCGCTCACGCTCGACGCCACCTCGATCGGCTCGGAATGGCTCACGATCGAAGCCGATAATCCGGCGCTCACGCATAGCACGCGGCTCGCGCCGTTCGCCGTCGACGTGATGGGCGCGTGGCTCGAAGCGCGGCGGCTCGCGCAACTGCCCGGCCAACTGGTGTTTCCCGGCTCGCCGAACGGACGGCCGATGCACAAGGCCACGGTTCTGCGCGCGATCGACGCGCAAATGGAAGCGGCCGGCATCGCCAGCACGCGCGCCGAGCGCGCGAGTCCGCAGACGCTGCGCAACAGTTTCGCCGCGGATCTGTTCGAACGTGGAGTGGATGCCGATCAGGTCGGGCAGTGGCTGGGTTTCATGCAGCCGATTTCATCGGGACGACTGCATCGCGCGTGGCGCGTGTGGACCGAGCGCGCGGCAACGGCGCAAGCGATGGCTGAAGCCGAGACTCAAACGCAATCGAAAGCGGACAACAGCAAAGCGTCGCGCGACGCCTGAAAGTCCCGCTATTTCAACGGGCAGCGGCGTGGCCGCTCCCGAAAAGACTCACGCCAAACTCGCGCGACAAGTCCTGTAAAAGCTCACCGCGCGAGACCGCGGGTATCACGCTTGCCGACGGAAAATCGCGCGACGGCTTCTAGGCGTGACGCGCCCGAGCCCGAGCTGTAGTCGCACTCGGGGCACGACAGTTCGAAGCGGCCGTCGACCTGGGAAAGCTCGGGCTCGCCGTCTTCGCAACTCGGGCAGCGAGAGGGGAGGGCTACGTGGCCGTCCACCAATGTGCCGAGCGCCGCCAATTCTTCATCGCCGAGCCGTCCGGCCGCGGCCAGCGAACACAATACCTGCGCCACCGAACCATCGACGCCCTGTTGCGTGCGCAGTTGCGCGACCTGGCGCGTCAGTCCATCGACTTCATCTGAACGCTCGCGCAACACCGCATCAAGCCGGTCGGCGCGCGCCTTGGCCGTGGCCAGTTGCTGGATGAAATCGAATTCCTTCTTGCTGGCTTCGCGCTGCGCCGCCTGCCACGTCGACGACATCGTGCGCAGCGAATCGAGTTCCACCAACATTGGCTTCACGCGGCGTTCGGCTTCGGCGAGCGCGTCCTTGATCTGCTGGGCGTAGTGCTCGGTGCTTCGGCGCATTTCTTCATGCAGGCCATCGATCCGGTCGCGCAAACCGGCATTGGTGGTCTGCTCGGTTTCGATCCGTTTTTGTAGCGAGTCGTTGTCGGCTTCGAGCCGGCGCACCGTCGCCTGCAAATTGTCCTGATGCGATGCGCCATGCGCCGACGATGCGGCAAGCTGATTTTCGAGTTCGCGCACACGAGCCCAGGCAGCCTCGGTACGCGTTTCGCTGCGCTGAAGCAATTCGTCGGCGGCCAGTCGGCGGGCTTCCGCATCGCGCAGAGCCTGGTCGGCATCCTGTCGGCCCACTTCGATCTCGTCGCGTTCGGCTTGCAAGGTCTGACGGGCGATCGTCCGAGCCTCTTCGAAAAGCGCACCGAGCAATTCACCGGCGCGTTCTTCCAGTGCAGGCGGAATCGCGCCGCCGCCGACGCGGACTTTCGACGCGGTGCGGATGCGTTGCCAGAACAGTTCGATATCTTTGGGGATGTCGCTGGCGCTGCCGGTCTGCGTGAGATCGCGGACGGTGGCCATCGAGGGTCGGATGCCGAAATCGAAGAACAAACGCTTGCAGGCGTGAAGCGATAAATCCTGCCGTCGGGCGCCGTCGCTGCGCAGGCGTTCGAGTTCTTCGCGGATAGCGACGCGTTCTTCGTCTCGGATCATGAGGGTCTCAGCGAGCAGTAACGGACCGAATAATAACAAATTACGTAGTATTCGATACGCTTTCTTCGAGACGAGGGAGAACGGCTCAAGCGTGAGCCAAATTGGCTCGAAGAAATCGCGTCGTGACGGTCAAACGCTGGCGATTCCGTGAAACAAAGCGAGCTTTGTTCCATAAGCCATTGTAAACGTTTGGTTTTCCAATGGCGATAGCATTTTGGCGACTGTTTCACGGTGGTCGGATAAACCACAGAGCCTGCGTGTTTGCGGTGGGGGAGTGGGGGTTTCTTCGAGGACGCAGGAATCGGTTTGTTCTTGAGAGCTATAAAAGTAAACACCCTTGATACCCGTTAAAAACGTTAACGCCACGGCAAACCCTTATCAGACGGGGCTTCCAGCCCGATCAGGTGAAGCTTTACGGGAAACCTGGTGAGGCTCTACGGGACACGCGGGTGATGAGGTTCAGGGAAGCCGGTGAGGGCCTGCGGGAAAGAACGTGAGCGGATTCAGGGAACGGCCGATTCTTGACTCTAGAGCAAGGGTGAGCGATTACGGGAGGAGACCGTGCCCGAGCCCGCAGCAGGTGGGGCCAGGTACTGCTGTTACGTGAAATGCAACGGTGAGCGGATTCGGGACCGATGATTGGCGCGGTTTTCGGCGTTAATTTGGCCGTTGAAAAGCCGTCGGTGAGAGAAACCGGGAAAAAACGACGAGCAAAGGTGAAGCTTTTCGGGAGCAGAACGGGCATTTTGGCCGAATCGGGCCGATTTGGGCCCATTCGATCCGGTTCGATACCCCAAGGTGAGACTTTACGGGACGGCAATAATGATTCCCGTGGCGAACGGCGTGCCGGTTTGCCGGGCATCGGACCGGTCTGAGCGGCCAGAGGTGAGGTTTTACGGGAGATTGCGGCGATGCCACGCAATGTTTTCTGCAGGCGACAGGCGTTCTGGGTTGCGTGAGGCTTTTCGGGCAGCCGTTTGGCGCTTTTTTTAGCCTTAAGGTGAGACTTTTCGGGGGAAAGTTGGCGTTCACTAACGCTAGAAGGCTGATAAATCAGGCGATCAAACCTGGCACAACGATGTGGCGGAAATCTAAAGGTGAGGTTTTTCAGGAGCAGCGGACGCGCACCCTGAGACCCGGTTTCAGGTCTCGTTATGCGGATATGGTGAGCGTTTTCGGGAGTTGCCAGCCGGTGGATTTCCGGCTGGCGGCTGTGGATAAGCCTCCGAATCCATTGGTTTTTTCCTGAAAGCCGTCGAGTGGTGAGCTTTTTCAGGAGCGTAGGCGACGGTGAGCGGGTGATTTCGATTTCTGGAACCCCATGGGGCTGCGAATTCCTGAGGTGAGCTTATTCGGGAGAGGTTGGGCGGCTAGTTTCACTCACTGAAGTGATGAAACGGACGCCAGGCCTTGCACCTTGATATCTCAATGGTGAGGCTTTTCAGGAGAAAGTTGGGCGCCATGGCGGGTTTCAACGGTTCGATAGCGGCTGCTGGATGCTGAAATCCGCCGCCTCAGGCCGACCAGGCCTGGTTAAAGATGCAAAAGACCGCCTGGGAGCCCGCTTTTTACGCCTCATTACGCCACCCCTCGAGCCGCCCCGCGCGCGCATCCAGGAAATCGCGAAATGTTGCGTTTGCGCCAGGAAAATTTGAGGTGAGATTTTTCGGGAGCGTTGCGACACCGTCATGGCGCGTGGTTGTCGTGCGCTTTCGTGCCAGGCCGCAGCCCTGCGAGCATGCGGCGGATCGGGCCGCGGAGCAAAGGTGAGCGTCTTCGGGAGCCCTTCGCGGTGAGCCGTCCCGCGAACGGCGGCTTCACCGGCAATGGTGAGAGTCACCCTATAGACGGGTTTCACCCCAGACGGTATCCTTTCGCGAAATTCTCACCTCGACCCGACGCATGGCCACGAAGCGCGTGAAAAAAACCGATGTGGTGAGCCCGAGCTCGGCCGAATTGCGCAAGGCCGTCGAGGCAATCGCGATTCAGCCGAAGAGCGGCAAGATCACTCTGCTGACCCGCAAACTCTTCAACGTGCTGCTCGCCGTCGCGCAGCAGGCGGACGAGGGCGGCGATACCTATCGCGCGCTGCTCTCTGACATCGTCGCGAACTCGGCGTTCGACTCGAACGATACCGCGCTCGTGAAGGAGCATCTGCGGCGTATGGTGTCGGTGCAGGTCGAATGGAGCCAGGGCACCTCGAGCCAGAAGCCCGGCCGCAAGTGGGGCATCTCCACGCTGATCGCCGACGCCGAAATTCTCGAAGATCCGACCACGCGCCGCGTCTGGGTCGAATTCTCGTTCGCGCCCAAGATCAAGAAGAAACTGCTGGACCCGGTCCAGTACGCACGCCTGAGCCTGCAATTCCAGAGCCAGCTGCGCAGCAGCGCCGGCCTCGCGCTCTACGAAATCTGCGTGCGCTATCTCACGAACCCGAGCCATCTGACGATGCGCGAAACGTGGGAATGGTGGCGGCCGATTCTGTCGGGTACGCCCGATACCGAAGCCGGCGACGAAGCGAAACGCGAATACAAGTATTTCAAGCGCGATTACCTGCGTCCGGCCATCGCGGAAGTCAACGCGGTGACCAACATCTTCGTCGAGCTGATCGAGCATCGCGAAGGTCGGCGCGTCGCCGAGATCCAGTTCCGCGTGACCGAGCGCAAGCAGCCGATGCTCGCGCTCGACGAGCACCCGAACGTCTTCGACAGCACGCTGGTCGACCGCATGGTCAAGATCGGCATTCCGCTCAAGGAAGCGCAATCACTCTACGCGGACAGCGAGGAAAACCGCATTCGCGCGGCGCTCCAGTTGACCGAGCAGCGCATGCGCAGCACGAGCCTGCCGCCGGTGCGCAGCGCCGCCGCGCTGTTCAAGGATGCCTTGAAGAAGGGTTACGCGCCGCCGGTCGAGACCGCGGTGGAAAAGCCGGCGGTCGCTGGACGCGTGGCCGCGGGCAGCGTAACGGCCGACGATCCCAAGGCGCGTCTGATGGACGAATACGCGGCGTACCGGCGCAAGGAAGCCCGCGCGCTCTATGACGAGCAGGGCGACCTCGATCGCGAAATGGCGCGCAATTCGTTCGAGAACGACGAACTGCCGGGCCTCGGTGCCCACCTGCGCGATGACTGGCGTCGACGCGGCCTCGACTCGAAACTGGCCGACACCGCATTCTTCGACTGGCTCGCCCGCAAGACCTGGGGCGAACCGACCGATGGCGATCTGCTCGCGTTCACGCTGAACCAGGCGCGCGCCGCCTGAAGAACGGAACGACGCGGCGCTGACGATCCCGCACGCCGCCCCACGCAATTCGCCGGACCATAAAAAAACGGTCTTCACGTATCGAACGTGAAGACCGTTTTTTCTTTTGTCGCCGCAATCAGGCTTTCAGCATTTCTTCGATCTGATGAAGGATCGCATCGCGTCGATCTTTCGAGAGTCCCTTGAGACGTAACTCGAGTCGATCGTCGCCGTACGACTTCAGATCGCCGACCGCCATGCCGTCGAGCTTGATCTCGAGCCGCTGCGCGTAGCGCTGACGGCCGGCCGGCTTCGGGCTTTCCTGCGGTGCGGCCCGACCCTTGACGATGTCCGCCACCTGACGGGTGCTCAGATCGTCGGCGAGAATCCGGTTGATCAGACGCAGCGTGGCGTCGGTGCCGCGCGCGCCGTGGTAGCGGCCCACCTGATAGGCCATGTTCGAACCGAAGCGATCCGGGCGCGCCACCATCTCATGCATGACCAATTCGGGCAGCTTGCCGATGGACAATGCGACCGCCACCGTCGATTCGTCGAGGCCGAGATGGTCCGCGAGTTCGCGCTGACTCTGGAAATGCTTGTCGTCGATAAACCGCTTCCAGACGACTGCATTGTCGAACACCGTCTGCGAGTCACGCTGGACGTTCAGATCGTAGCCGAGCTTGTAGCTCTCCAGACCGATCGGCAAGTCGACGACGATGGCCTTGACGACTTCCTTGTTGGCTTCCTTGAGCGCGCGCACGCGACGCCCACCGTCGCTCACGTAGTAGCTGCCCGGTGCGGCGTAGTCGGGGATCACATGGATCGCCTGCTGCTGGCCTTGCTTCGCGAGATTGACCGCCAGTTCGGCAATCGACGTCTTCAGATAGAAGTGACGCGGATTGAACGGGCTGGCCTTGATCGCCTTGAGCGGCAGTTCGATGATCTGGCCAGGGCGATAGCCCTGCTCCAGACGCCACGCGCGATACTCCGCAGACTCGTTTTCAACCGGCGCGATTGCGTCGTCGGCGGGGACGGCGATCGGCTCCGGCTGGCTCGAACGGCCGGTCGTCTCGCGGGCTTTGGGCTTGTCCTGGACGAGGCCATCGATGGCGTTGAGTCGGTCGAGCGCCGTGCGCTTCTCGCTGCTCGTGGTGTCAGGGCGAGCCTGAAAACCTTTGGCAAATTGTGAGGGCTTCATTCAGGGTCCTTTATGCGCATAAAGTCAGGGGAGCATCTCTGCGATTTCGTCGGCGCAGGCACGCACCTCCATCGCAGCGAGCCGCGCACCGCGGTCGCTCATTTGCAGCACCGTCTGGCCGAGAGCCATGGCCTGCTTATACGCCTCGCGGGTCGGAATCTGGGTTTTGAGCAAGGGGAAGCCCAGTTCTTCCAGCGCACGCTTCAACTCGCGCGTGAGCATGCGCTTCTCTTCGGTCTTGTTCAGCAGGAAGACGGCCTTGAGGTCCTCGTTCATCACTTGAGCCTGCTGGATCAGTTTGACGAGGCCGACGCTCGACCAGTAATCCGCGGGTGACGACGACGTAGGAATGACGGCGACAGTCGCGGCAAGCAGGACGACGCCCGAGACTTTTTCGGTGATCGACGGCGGGCAGTCGACCACGATGATGTCGTAGTCACCGATGAACTTCTTGATCTCGCGATGGATCTGGCCACCGGCTTCGGAGAGGTTGACCACCGGGAACGGAATGCCTGCGTCGCCATCGGACGAAGCGCTGGCCCAGTGAACGAGCGTGTTTTGGCCGTCGGCATCGACCACGAGCACGCGCTTACCTCTTTCGTGGAATGCTGCGCCGAGATGCATCGCGATCGTGCTCTTGCCGACCCCGCCCTTTTGCTGCGTGACTGCGATTATCTCTGCTGCCAATTGGTTTTCTCCTTTTGCTAATCGTTTTGGATTTTACCTGGATTGAGTTGTGATTCAATGATTGAGTTTGTTATTTTCGATCTTCAGTGTGAACGTTAGCCATTCGGCCAAGGTTTATGCGCATAAAGTCGGGGCGTGGGTGGTATTGCCTGAGCCGTGACGACCACGATCGCTCGCGACAGACGACAGACACGGCCGGTGTCGATGCGGCGATAGATGAATGGCGGCCCGAATTGAAGTTGTCGACGTGGCAGAAAAGATCACGCCTGAAATGAGCGATGGAATCGGTGCCCGGCTGTGATCCGCGTGTGAGCGCTCAGCGTTAGAGCAACGAGATGAATGCGCGCGCACCAGTCGCCTTGGCCATGGGAACCGAGTCGGCATCTTTATGCGCATAAAGCTCTCATGCGCATACGCCTCCCCAAACGCATAACATCCTTCCGCGATCCCCCCACGGCTTTATGCGCATAAACCTCGCGAGTCCACGCGCCACGCCATCGTGGGTTTGCGGTCCTGTCCTGCCCTCTTCGCCATTGCCCGTTAAAATCAGCGCGACCGTACGCCGCAGGGCAAAGACCATTACAGTGACGCGACCAGCGTAAGCGCAACTGCCGCCAACATCGGCGCGATGCCTGGTCCCAGTCCACGACCGACCACCCGTCGCTTCAAGCCACCTTGCGCGCGATAGCAGCAATCGCAACCACTACGGTCAGCCACTCACCTCTCACGACAGCAACCGAACAGATGATCACGATCTACCACAACCCGCGATGCTCGAAGTCTCGCGCCACCTGCGAGCTGGTCTCCAGCACCTACAACACGGGCGACGAGCCCGTTGAAGTGATCGAGTATCTGAAGACGCCGCCGACGGTCGAGCAACTCAAAGCCCTGCATGCGATCCTGGGCGGTGCGCTGCGCGACATGATGCGTACCGGCGAAACCGAATACACGGAACTGGGCCTCGACGCCGCCACAGTCACGGATGCTCAGCTCTACGAAGCAATCGCGAGCCACCCGATTCTGCTTCAGCGTCCGATCGTCGTCCGCGATGGCCGGGCGGTGATTGGCCGTCCGCCGGAAAACGTCGCCGCGCTGTTTGCCTGACGCGCAGCGCGCGCCACGCGGATCACCCGCGAGACCGGAAGCCGGCACGGATCATCCAGCACGCCCGATCCGGGCCGATTCGCGTCGATGACGTTTGAAAACATAGTGCGCGCGCACAGGTGAGCCCTACCCCGCTCGCCCGATCGACCCCAGCGCGCAGATAAAGAACGCAACCAATCCGGCGCTCACCCGCCAACCGACAACAACGAGACTTCAGTGGAATCACTTGCAACTCTCCCGCCGTGGTCGTTCCACGACACACGGCTGATCCTTTCCTGCCTGCTGGGCCTCGCGCTGATCATCATCCTGATCAGCGTGCTCAAGCTCGCGCCGTTTCTTTCGATCCTCGTCGGCACCTTTGCGGCCGGCTTCGCCGCGGGCGTGCCGCTCGAAGGCGTCGCTAGCGCGTTCAGCAAGGGCGCGGGCGCGCTGCTCGGCGATGTCGGCATCATCATCGCGCTCGGAGCGATGCTCGGTGCGCTGATGGCCGAGTCCGGCGCGGCCGACCGGCTCGTGACCACCCTGCTCGATCACTCCACGCCGCGCACGCTGCCGTGGATGATGGCGCTCGTCGCCGTGATCATCGGCTTGCCGCTGTTCTTCGAAGTGGGCCTCGTGATGATGGTGCCGATCATCTTCGTGATGGCGCGCCGCTCGAAGCAGCCGATTCTGCGCATCGCAATTCCCGCGCTCGCCGGCATGACCACGCTGCACGCGCTGCTGCCGCCGCATCCGGGTCCGTTGATCGCCGTGAGCGCGCTGCATGCCGATCTCGGCATCACGCTCGGTTTCGGCGTGCTCGTCGCTGTGCCGGCGGTGATCCTCGCGGGTCCGCTCTACGGTTCGTGGCTGTCGCGTCGCATGCACGTCGACGAGCCCGAGGATCTCGGCAAGCTGTTCACGAGCCACGACACGCAACTGGCCGCGCCCAGTTTCGCCGTTTCGCTGCTGACCATTCTGCTGCCCGCCGTGCTGATGCTCTGCCGCACGATCGCGAAACTCGCGCTCACGCCGGACACGCTCGCGTTCACGATTCTCAATTTTCTCGGTGAGCCGCTGATCGCGCTGGGACTCACCGTGTTGTTCGCGATCGTCGTGCTCGGCTGGTCGCGCGGCATGGCGCGCGAGCGCGTCGGCAACATCCTGCGCAAGAGCTTGCCGCCGATCGCGGGTCTGCTGCTGACCATCGGCGCGGGCGGCGGACTCAAGCAGACGCTCGTGCTCGCCGGCATCAGCACGACCATCAGCAAGATCGCCGTCGGTGCGCATCTGCCGCTGCTGCTGCTCGCCTGGCTGATCGCCGTCGCGTTGCGCCAGGCCACGGGCTCGGCCACCGTCGCGACCACCGCGACGGCCGGCATCGTCGCGCCCGTCGTCACCGGTTTGAGCGCCACGCACAACTCGCTGATGGCGCTCGCGATCGGCGCGGGCTCGGTGTTCTTCTGCCACGTCAACGACGCGGGCTTCTGGATGGTGCGCGAGTACTTCGGCCTGAAGCTCAAGCAGACCGTGTTCGTCTGGTCGATCCTGCAAACCATCGTGTCGGTCGTCGGTCTCGTGCTGACGCTGGTGCTGTGGAGCTTGCTGAACTGAGGCCGATGAATGGTCGGATAACGTTGTCGGCGCGATTCCGACCGAGGCCCGGTCCCATGGGGCCTCGTGCGGAGTTGTCCACAAGGTTGTGCCCAAAATCTGTGGATAAACTCGCGCTACCCTCGTTTATCCACAGGCGCGCCTAGCCCTGCCCTGCTGACGGACGTGCGGCATACGCGCGGCGGCGCGCGCGCCTATGATGTCGTTTCGTTCCACCGCGCATCGCGCGCTTTCGAGGAGAGGGAAATGGCTTATCAAGTTGCGGTCGTGGTCGGCAGTCTGCGCAAGGAATCCTTCAATCGGCAACTCGCGCACGCGGTCGCATCGCTGGCGCCGGCCGACTTCTCGTTCGAGTTTCTCGACATCGGCGTGCTGCCGCTCTACAGCCAGGACTACGACGCCGATTTCCCCGAGGTCGCGCGTCAGTTCAAGCAGAAGATCGAGGCCGCCGATGCGCTGCTGTTCGTCACGCCCGAATACAACCGCTCGATTCCCGGCGTGCTGAAGAACGCGATCGACTGGGGTTCGCGGCCGTGGGGCAAAAATTCGTGGACCGGCAAGCCGGGCGCGGTGCTCGGCACCTCGCCGGGCGCGGTCGGGACGGCGCTGTCGCAGGCGCATCTGCGCAACGTGCTCGCCTATCTCGATGTGGTGACGCTCGGTCAGCCGGAGATGTTCATCAAACACGATGCCAGCAGGATCAACGAGAAAGGCGAGATAGTGAACGACGATACGCGCAAATTCCTGCAAACCTTCGTCGATCGCTACGTCGATTGGGTCAAGCGTCAAGTGGGCCGCTGAAGCGGACTGCCGACGAGCGTCGGTGCAATGGGATGGTGCGACGTGATGGCATAAAAAAGCGCGGCTCAGGCCGCGCTTTTTTCGTTTAATGCAGCGTGGGCCGCGAGCCGGTCACGGGGCGATCCGGCGCATCGGAGGCGCGGTGATCGTGCGAATCCTCTTCGTACTCGATGAATTCGTCGGGGATGCTCTGCGCGCCGCTGGCCGTTTGGGTGGCTTGCGGCGCGGCCGGGACGTCCACGTGCGCGGCGTGTGACGGCGCCTGCGTCCCCATCACGGCCCCGGCGCCCGGCGCGCTCGCCGCCGTGAGGACGGTGGCTTCGGCCTCGCTCGCGGGCCGCGCGGGATCGGCGACGCCCGGCTGCGCCGCGGCGGACGCAGTTTGATCCGCCGTGCCTTCCGGCGCGACGCGGCGGCGCATCGCTTCGGCGAGCTTGGCGATGCCCAGTTCCTCCAGCGCCGAATGCTCGCGTGCGACGGGATCGGTGTCGGCGGCCGCCGACCACGCCCAAGTGCCGCCGCGAATCGCGACTTCGAGCGCGTGCTCATCGCGCAGCGTCTCGCGGGCGAGATCGGCGCGCGCCTCGTCGCTCACGCGCACGCCGATCAGCACGTTGCCGCCCGGCGCACTTGCGGCGTCAGCGGCACCCGGCGCGTGCGGCGCGGGTTCGGGCACCGCGCCCGCGTTCGCGCGCACGTCGCCGGTCGTCGAAAAGAAGCTCGACACCAGCCGCTCGATGCCGGCCAGCACGCCGGCTTCGTGCACCGGCAATTCGATGTCGTTCAGCGCAAAGCCGCGCTGCAACAGCGCGTCCTGCGCATGCCGCGCTGCATCCCAGGTCTCGAAGAGACCCGTCACGGTCTGTTTCATGGCTCACTCCTCGCCCATCGGGCAATGGTGGCAAAAGCGGGTGGCAAAAAGCAGTGGCGAAAGCGTATGACAAAGGCTGAAATCGCGACGCAGGCGCGTTCGCTGCGCTCACAAAACTCGCGCGAAAGCAGCGAAAAAACGCAGCCGGAAACCCGCAAACGCGCCCGCCGACGCCCGGTTCAGCATGCAGCAATCCGCGTGCCGCGCGTGTGAATTTCCGGCCTGAATTTTCGACCTAGAGCGTTGCGTCCCGTTCCCGGCGCGTGTTCGTCTGCAGGTCGCGCTGGATCGCTTCGAGCAGCTTCTCCAGCAAGGCGATGTCGAACGGTTTCGACAGCACGCGCACGTCCACGTGACGCGCGCGATCCAGTTCCTCGGCGTAACCGGTGACGAGAATCACGGGCAGTGTCGGCTCGCAGTTCTGCAACGCCTCGGCCAGATCGATGCCGTTCATCTCGCCGGGCATGTGGATGTCCGAGAGCACGAGATCGAAATGCGCGAAGGGCATCGCGTCGTCGCCGCTGGACGTGTCGAGGTGGCCGGCCTTGACGAGCGTGAGCGCGCTCGCCGCGTCGTTCGCGCAGGTGACGTGATGTCCCATCATCTGCAGCAGCGCTTCGGTGCCCGCCGCGACTTCGTCGTTGTCCTCGACCAGCAGCACGCGCAGACCGTTGGGCGGCGCGACGCTGTCCTCGCGCGGCGCCGGTTCGTGCGCGACGGCGGGCGCGGCCGCGGCGCGCGGTAAATACAGATGCACCGAGGTGCCCGCGCCGATCGCGCTGTCGATCGCGGCGAGCCCGCCCGAGCGCTCGCAGAACGCGAACACCTGCGGCAGCCCGAGCCCCGTGCCCATGCCCTTCGGCTTGGTCGTGTAGAGCGGTTCGAACGCGCGCGCGAGCACGTCGGGCGACATGCCGACGCCCGAATCTTCCAGCGAGACGTGCACGAACTCGCCGTCGAGCGGAAAGCCCTCGCCGGGCCGGAACGCGATATTGCGCGCGCGCACCGTGAAGCGGCCGCCGTTGGGCATGGCGTCGCGCGCGTTCACGGCGAGATTGATCAGCGCGAGTTCGAATTCGGCGACGTCGACGTTCACGGGCCACACGCTTTCATCGACTTCGACGACGAGCGAGACCTTCGCGCCCAGCGACGCGCGCAGCAGTTCGCGGCACGCGGGCAGCCAGCGTCCGGCGTGAATCGTCTCGTTGCGCAGCGGCTGCTTGCGCGCCACGCCGAGCAACTGGCGCGTGAGCGACTGGCCGCTCTTGAGCGCGCGCTCGATCGCCGAGAGTTCGCGCTCGAACGCCGCCGCGCCGCGCCGCCGCGCGATCTGCACGTTGGCGGAGACGATCATCAGCAGATTGTTGAAGTCGTGCGCGACGCTGCCGACCAGATTGCCGAGCGCTTCCATCTTGCGCGACTGGCGGTAGGCCGATTCGATCGAGCGGCGCATCGACGCTTCGGCCTGCCAGCGCTCCCACGCTTCCTCTTCGGCGGCGAGGCGGCGCAGCGAGAGCCAGATCACGCACCAGAGCGCGATCGACGGCGTGAACATCGAGATGATCAGCACGCTCAGGTGCCGGTACCACGCGGACCAGATCGCCGAGGCGCGGTACGCGCAGGTCACATAAACCGGATACGCGCCGACGCGGCGGTACGCGAGGATCACCTTGTCGTCGAGCAGTTGCGAGCGCATGTGCACGACGCCCGCGTCCTTGCCGCCCGCGAGCGCCGAGGCGAACGGCGAGCCCGGCGTGATGCCGGGCTGGCTGGCGGCATTCGAGGCGCCCGACGCGCTCGAAGTACCCGACGCGCCTGATGCGCCCGACGCGCCCGTGACGTTCCTGGCGCCGCGCGGCGGCGGCTCGAACGCGAGGATCGCGCCGTCGCTGCGCACGAGGCCGAGCGCCATCGGCGAGTCGGCGCCCAGCAGTTCGCGGTAGAAGGTGCCGAAGTAGGCGGGCCGCAGCGCGACCGAGACGAGGCCGGCGAACTGGCCTTGTGCGTCGTGGCGCGCGATGCCGGTGTTGAACACGGTTTCGCCGCTCACCTGGCCTTGCATCACGCGCGAGACGTGATCGATCATGCGGCCCGCGCGGATGCCCACGAAGTCGTCGCGCGTGAGGATCGAGACGGGCGGCGGCGGCGAGTAGCGGCTGCTCGCGAGCAGATCGCCGTCGCGGCCGAAGATGGAAACGGCGGCCACCTGCGGATAACCGCCGCCGATCGCGTCGAGTTTTTCGTGGATCTGCGTTTCGTTCTGGCGGATGCCGTCGTCGTCGAGCTCCTGCACGCCGTCCACGATGCGCGCGTCGAGCGCGTCGTTCATGTCGAACACCTTGAGCGCGTGCTCCTCGGCCACGCGCACGGTGCGCAGCGTGACGTCGGTGGCGTCGGATTCGCGCGTGCGCAGGTCGTTCCAGGCCATCGTCGCGACATAGACGCAAGGCAGGACGATCGCCGCCGCGAGCAACGCGATCAGCGTGCGGCGGCGGACGGTGAAGTCGTGGCTGGGCGCGGCCGGAAACGGCGCTTCATCGGTGCGCGACGGAGCGGGCGAGCGATCGTCTGGCCCGGCGGGCCGGTCGGGAATCATCGTACGAATAGGGGGTGGAAAGCTGCGGCGGACCTTCTGACATCATAAACGACCGTAGCGTTCCAACCGGGCCGCAGGCGTGCCTGTTTGCGGGGTCGATTGAGCGTCTGATCGCGCCCCGTTTGCACGCCGATCTTGTCTCGATTGCGCCCCTATTTGCCCCTGCTTGCGCTCCCTTTTGCGTGTCCCTTTGCCCTCCCTTTTGCCCTCCCGATCGCCGCCTGCTGCGGCGGTTTGCAGCCGCTAGCGCGGCGCGCGGCGGCGGAAAAAGTTAAATTCGCCCGCCCCAGGACGAAACGTCGCAAAAAAGAAGGAATTTTTCGGACAGACAGGTGATTGCGCGAAAATCCGCGTAGCGCAAACGTACACAAAAGGATAATTGTCGGCGCGGATTCATTCGTTTGATTATTTATTTTCCGAAAAGGCCGAAAAGAAAGTCAAATTTGTTCGCCTAACGATTATCGACGAGTTGCATTTCATTTCATTTGCTTCGAGAATTCGGGGCACGATAAATACGTATGAAAAATGCCGGTGCAAGCTGCGCCCTTTTTTGTCGCGCATTTGCCGCGCATTTGCCGTATTCATTTTGTAAGTCGGTCCGTCCGCTCAGGCAGCGGGGCGGGAGCAGCGGCGGATTTCGGGGCGCCGCTCACCGGACCCGACAGATTGGCCGGATTGACCCGATCGGCCTCGCCCGCCGCGCTTGCCGCCCTTTGTCATATGCGGTAATTCACGCCTCGCGCTTAAAATACGCGTCCGCCCTAAAGAAAGTGCGCACGCGGCCGTTAATACGTCTTAACGCATTCCGTCCAACGCACATTCACTCAGCATATCCATGTCCTTGCCCATCGTGATCGCCGACGATTCGCTGTTAGCCCGCAAGGTGCTCACGAAGGCGCTTCCCGAGGACTGGGACGTCGACATCTCGTACGCGTCGAACGGACATGAAGCGCTGGCGCTTTACCGCGCCGGGCGTGCACCGGTCATGTTTCTCGATCTGACGATGCCCGGCATGACGGGCTTTCAGGTTCTCGAAGCCATGCAGCACGAGGACCTGAATACGTTCGTCATCGTCGTATCCGCCGACGTCCAGCCGCGCGCCCAGGAGCGCGCGCTCGCCTTGGGCGCCATGGCGTTCGTGCCGAAGCCGGTCACCCAGGAGGCGCTGCTACCCATCCTGAAGGAGTACGGGTTGTATGCCTGATCGAGTGTTCACGGAACTGCAGCGCGACGCGCTTCAGGAGATCGCCAATCTGGGAATGGGCCAGGCCGCCACGCGTTTGTCGGGGCTCCTGAATGCCTTCATCGAGCTGTCGGTGCCGCGCGTGCGCGTGGTCGCCGTCAGCGAGGCGGCCGACGCGCTGCGCGAGATGACCGGCATCGACGGTCCGGTGACGGCCGTGCGCCAGGGTTTCCGTTCGGAGATCAAGGGCGAGGCGCTGGTGATTTGCCGCAGCGGCGAAATCGCGGAACTCGGCGCGCTGATCGGCGGCCCGTTCGCGGAATCGACCTGGGACGCGCTCACAGAGCAGGAACTGATCTTCGACGTGGCGAACGTGCTGACCGGCGCGTGTGTCTCGTCGATGCTCGACCAGCTCGGGCGCCTGCCGGTGTTTTCGCAGCCGGGCCTGCTCGGCGACGCCGTCACGCTCGACGAAGTGTTCCAGCCCGGCCTGCTCGCCTGGGATCTCGCACTGCTCGTCGAAGTCAATTTCGCGCTGGAAGACCAGCGTTTTCGCGCGCATCTCGTCATGCTGATGGCCGAAGAATCGATCCATCACGTGAGCCGGGCCATCGACGCGCTGTTGCACAGCCTATGACTACCCCTGAATTGCCGTTGTCGTCGCCCTCGCTGTCCGACCTCGTGGTCGAACGCGTGGGCTTCGGCCTGTTCGTGCTCGACCGCGACATGAACGTGCTGATGTGGAACCGCTTCATGCAGGACCACAGCGGCGTGTCCGCCGAGGACGTGATCGGCCGCCCGATTTTCGAGCGCTTCCCCGACCTGCCGCGCGCGTGGCTCGCGCGCAAGGTCGAAAGCGTGTTCCAGCTCGGCAGCTTCGCGTTCAGCTCGTGGGAGCAGCGGCCCTATCTGTTCCGCTTCGATCACGACCGGCCCATCACGGGCGGCGTGGACTACATGCAGCAGGACTGCACCTTCATGCCGCTGATGCGCGAGCGCGAGGTGATCGCCGTGTGCGTCACGGTGTCCGACGTCACGCACGTGAGCGTGATGCAGCGCGAGCGCGAAGACGCCGTGGCCAAGCTGCGCGAATACGCCGACCGCGACGGCCTCACGGGCATCGCGAACCGGCGCTTCTTCGAGTCGCGCCTGATCGAGGAATTCTCGCGCTGGCAGCGTTACGGCGGCGATCTGTCGGTGCTGCTGTTCGATCTCGACCACTTCAAGAAGATCAACGACGAATTCGGCCACGTCGCCGGCGACACGGTGCTGCGCTCGATGGCGCAGCGTGTGGCCGACGTGGTGCGCAAGCAGGACGTGTTCGGCCGTTTCGGCGGCGAGGAATTCGCGCTGCTGCTGCCGTGCACGCCGCTCGACGACGCGCTGCATGTGGCCGAGAAGATCCGCCACACGATCGGCGACACGCCCGTGGACGTGCAGGGCGTGGTTGTGCCGGTCACGGCGAGCGTCGGCGCCGCGGCGGCGCGGCCTGGCTCGATCGACTACGAAGTCATGATCAACGAGGCCGACGCCGCGCTCTACAGCGCCAAGCGCCAGGGCCGCAACCGCTCGGTGGTGCTGCTGCACGAGCTGTCTTAGCTCCTAGTGGCGGATCGCGCCTTCTGGGGCGGTTTCGTCGAATATGGCGGACGATGGCATGATTTGACGCAGCGTTGTCTGCCATAGCCTGACGATGATGCGCCGGTAGCTCGCCGATCGATCACCGATTGATCCACCGATTGATCCACCGATTGATCGACGGAAAGCCGGCACCGCCGCCAACGTTTGCCCCCGCGCGCCGGCGCGTTTCCATTTGTCCCTGATTGCGGCGCGGTTCCCGACTGCGGCTGCCCGCAAAGGTTGATATACTTTGGCCCGTTTCCGGCCTCGGACCCTGAACGGCGTTCGAGAGAGCCGGTGCCTCGCGCGTGTCCGCGCGCGCGGGCGACCCGCTCCATGCGGGCCCGAATATCTGAAACGCCCCGTCGAGGGCGACCCCAGCGGAGATCGTCTTGGCTGTTTCCAACCTCGTCGTGGACGATACACATCAAACCGACGCCGCCGCCGCATCGTCGGGCAGCTCGTTTTATCTGGCGATGCGCATTCTGCCTGCCGCGCAGCGCGACGCCATGTATCAGGTCTACGCCTTTTGCCGCGCTGTCGACGACATCGCGGACAGCGACCTGCCGCGCGCCGAGCGTGCGGCGGGGCTCGACCAATGGCGCGCCGACATCGACGCGTGCTACGCCGGCACGCCGCGCGCCTCGCTGGCCGCGCTCACGCGCCATATCCACACGTTCGGGCTGCAGCGCGAGGACTTCCACGCGATGATCGACGGCATGGCCATGGACGCCGCCGAAGACATCTGCGCGCCCGACGAGGACACGCTCGACCTCTATTGCGACCGCGTCGCGAGTGCGGCGGGCCGTCTGTCGGTGAGAATTTTCGGGATGGAAGAGGAGCCGGGCCGGCTGCTCTCGCATCACCTCGGCCGCGCGCTGCAGTTGACCAACATCCTGCGCGACATCGACGAGGACGCGGGCATCAACCGCTGCTATCTGCCGCGCGAACTGCTCGCGCGCGAAGGCATCGCGGCCACGGCTCCGCACCCGATCGCCGCCGATCCCCGCCTGCCGCGCGTGTGCGCGACGCTCGTGGAACGCGCGCTCGGCCATTTCGCCGCCGCCGACGCGATCATGGACCGCACGCCGCGCGTCCAGGTCAAGGCGCCGCGCATCATGTCGGGCGTCTATCGCGTACTGCTCGAACGCACCGTGGAGCGCGGCTTCGACCTGCCGCGCACCAAGGTCGCCAAACCGCGCGCGCGGCTCATGTGGATCGTGGCGCGCTACGCGCTGTTCTGATGCCTCGGCTCGTCCACGTGATCGGCGCGGGGCTTGCGGGCCTCGCGACGGCCGTGCGGCTGCAGCGCCGGGGCGTGCAGGTCGCCCTGCACGAAGCGGGCGCCCAGGCAGGTGGACGATGCCGTTCGTACTATGACCGCACGCTGGCGGCCACGCTCGACAGCGGCAACCATCTGGTGCTGGCCAATCACACGCACACGCTCGATTACGTGCGCGCGATCGGCGCCGCCGACGAACTGACGGGACCGGCCGAACCGGGTTTCGCGTTCATGGATCTCGCGGCGCGCTCGCGCTGGAGCGTGCGTTTCTCGCGCTCGCGCGTGCCGTTCTGGATCGGCGACGCCCAGGCGCGCGTGCCGGGCACCCGCGTGTCGGACTATCTCGCGCTGCTGCCGCTGCTGTTCGCCAAACCGGGCCGCACGGTCGCGCAGACCATGCGCAGCGACGGCCTGCTGTGGGAGCGTCTGGTGCGCCCGCTGCTGCTCGCGGGGCTCAACGTCGAGCCGCGCGACGCGAGCGCGGAACTCGCCGCGGCGATGCTGCGCGAGGCGCTGGCGGCGGGCGGCGAGACGCTGCGGCCGCTGGTGGCGCGCAACGGCTTGTCGAGCGCGTTCGTCGATCCGGCGCTGCGCATGCTCCAGCATGGCGGCGCGGCGATCCGGCTCGAATCGCCGCTGAAGGCGATTGCCTACGACGACGCGGCGCGCCGCGCCGTCGCGCTCGATTTCGACAGCGGCCGCGTGCGGCTGGGCACGGACGAAGCCGTGGTGCTGGCGGTGCCGCCCGACGCGGCCGCCGCGCTGGTGCCCGCGTTGCAGACGCCGCAGCGGTTCACGTCGATCATCGACGTGCATTTCGCCGCCGAAGCGCCGCCAGGCCTCGCCACGCCGATGGCGCTCGTCAACGGCACGGCCGACTGGCTGTTCGCCGGCGCGGGCCGCCTCTCGGCGACGATCCACGACGCCGGCTCGCTGGCCCTGCTCGCGCCCGACGTGATCGCGCAGCGCGTCTGGGCCGACATCGCGAACGCGGCGTCGCTGCCCGTGGCGCCGCTGCCCGCGTGGCAGGTCGCCGGCGACGCGCGCGCGACCTTCGCCGCCGTGCCCGACGAGGAACTGCGCCGCCCGTCGGCGCGCACGCGCTGGACCAACTTGATGCTCGCGGGCGACTGGACGGCTACCGGCCTCCCCGCAACGATCGAAGGAGCGATCCGCTCCGGCCGCAAGGCCGCGGACCGGCTCCTGTCTGAACCTTAGGAAGTGCCGATGAACGACTTATCCCAAGCCATGCCGACCGACGAGACGGCGAGCGTCCTGAGCGCCGCCAGCCTGGCGCCAACGCTTGCGCCCGCGCTCGACGACGGCGCCGCCGCGCTGCCGGCCGGAACCCTCGACGCCGCCGTTGCGCGCGCGACCGACGCGATCCTCGCCGACCAGCGCGCCGACGGCCACTGGGTCTACGAACTCGAAGCCGACGCCACGATTCCCGCCGAATACGTGTTGCTCGTCCACTACCTGGGCGAGGAAGCGAACCTCGAGCTCGAACAGAAGATCGCGCGCTACCTGCGCCGCATCCAGCTGCCGGGCGGCGGCTGGCCGCTGTTCACCGACGGCGACATGGACGTCAGCGCGACCATCAAGGCTTATTTCGCACTCAAGATGATCGGCGACGCCGAAGACGCCGAGCACATGGTGCGCGCGCGCGAGGCGATTCTCGCGGCGGGCGGCGCGGAAAAGGCCAACGTCTTCACGCGTATCCTGCTCGCGCTGTTCGGCGTGGTCACGTGGTACGCAGTGCCGATGATGCCGGTCGAAATCACGCTGCTGCCGAAGTGGTTCCCGTTCCATCTCTCGAAGGTCTCGTACTGGGCGCGCACCGTGATCGTGCCGCTGCTCGTGCTCGGCGCGAAGCGTCCGGTCGCGAAGAACCCGCGCGGCGTGCGCATCGACGAACTGTTCCTGAGCGCGCCCGTCACGACCGGTTTGAACGAACGCGCGCCGCATCAGAGCAAGGGCTGGTTCGGTTTCTTCCGCGCCGTGGACGGCGTGCTGCGCGTGACCGATCCGCTGTTCCCCAACTACCTGCGCCAGCGCGCGATCGACGCGGCGGTGGCCTTCGTCGACGAACGCCTGAACGGCGAAGACGGCCTCGGCGCGATTTTCCCGGCGATGGCGAACGCCGTGATGATGTACGACGTGCTCGGCTATCCGGCCGATCATCCGCATCGCGCGATCGCGCGTCAGTCGGTCGAAAAGCTCGTCACGGTGCACACCGACGAAGCCTACGTGCAGCCCTGTCTGTCGCCCATCTGGGATACGTCGCTGGCGGCGCACGCGCTGCTCGAAACCGGCGACGCGCGCGCGGAGGAAGCCGCGCGCCGCGGCCTCGAATGGCTGCGTCCGCTGCAGATTCTCGACGTGCGCGGCGACTGGATCTCGCGCCGTCCCGACGTGCGTCCGGGCGGCTGGGCGTTCCAGTACGCGAACCCGCACTACCCCGACGTCGACGATACGGCCGTGGTCGTGGCCGCGATGGATCGCGTCGACAAGCTCAACAAGACGAATGCCTACGCGGAAGTGATGTCGCGCGCCCGTGAATGGGTGGTCGGCATGCAGAGCAGCAACGGCGGCTGGGGCGCGTTCGAGCCGGAAAACACCCACGAGTACCTGAACAACATCCCGTTCTCGGACCACGGCGCGCTGCTCGATCCGCCGACCGCCGACGTCTCGGGACGCTGTCTGTCGATGCTCGCGCAGATGGGCGAACTGCCCGTCGCGAGCGAGCCGGCGCGCCGCGCGTACAACTACATCCTCGAAGAGCAGGAAGCGGATGGCAGCTGGTACGGCCGCTGGGGCATGAACTACATCTACGGCACGTGGACGGCGCTGTGCGCGCTGAACGCGGCCGGTCTCGAACACGCCGATCCGCGCATGAAGCGCGCGGCGCAGTGGCTGATCTCGATCCAGAACGAGGACGGCGGCTGGGGCGAGGACGGCACCAGCTACAAGCTCGAATATCGCGGCTACGAACGCGCGACGAGCACGGCGTCGCAGACGGCCTGGGCGCTGCTCGGGCTGATGGCGGCGGGCGAAGTGAATCATCCGTCGGTCGCGCGCGGCATCGCGTGGCTGCAACAGACGCAGCAGGACCACGGTCTCTGGGACGAAACGCGCTTCACGGCGACCGGCTTCCCGCGCGTGTTCTATCTGCGCTACCACGGCTATCGCAAGTTCTTCCCGCTGTGGGCGCTCGCGCGCTACCGCAACCTCAAACGCGACGGCGCAACGCGCGTCACGGTCGGCCTGTGACGATGGCGGCCGCATTGAAGCCGCGCGCGGGCGGCGCGCTGCCCGTGATCGCCGTGACCGGCATGGCGTTCGAGGCGAGCATCGCCGCGGGCAAGGGCGGCGACGGCATCGAGGCCGTTTACGCGGCGCGCGCCGATCTGCTGCAACGTGCGCTCGACGCCGCGCTCGATCGCGGCGCGGCGGGCGTGATCAGCTTCGGCACGGCGGGCGGTCTCGGGCCGGATCTCGAACCGGGGACGATCGTGATCGCCGAGGCGATCGACGGTCCGTTTGGCCGCGTGCAATGCGACGCAGCCTGGAGCGAACGGATGGCGGCGGCGCTGATGGCTTCGCCGCTGGCCGCGCAGACGCGCCGGGGCATCGAAGCCGCAGTGGCCGCGCCGCTCACGGGCGCGGCGGACAAGGCGGCGCTGCATCAGTCGAACGGCGCGCTGGCCGTCGATATGGAATCGCATCTGGCGGCCGCCGCCGCTGCTGCGCGCGGCCTGCCGTTCGCGGTGTGCCGCGCGGTGGTCGATCCGGCGTGGCGCAGCTTGCCCAAGGCCGCGATGGCCGGACTGCGCGATGACGGCTCCACGGCCATCCTGCCGATCCTGCGCGAACTCGCGCGCGATCCGCTGCAACTGGGCGGCCTGCTGCGCGTGGCCGCCGACGCCGGTGCCGCGCGCAAGGCGCTGACGGCGGCGCGGCGCGTGCTCACGACATCTGGCGCTTTTTCCCCGCGCTGATTCCTGCTGATCCCTTTGTTCACGATTTCGCGCCAGACTGTTGCTGGCGCGGAATATTGAAATACCTAGGGAAAACCCCTATCTCTGGTAACATCCTAGTGTTAACCCTAGGTCCACGCCTTCTCGATCTGGGGGCGGATCACGCATAGGGAGTTACCAATATGAATTTTCATACTCGCAAGTGGGTCAAGCCGGAAGATCTGAACCCCAATGGCACGCTGTTCGGCGGCAGCCTGCTGCGCTGGATCGACGAAGAAGCGGCCATTTACGCGATTTGCCAGCTCGATAACCAGCGCGTCGTGACCAAGTTCATCTCGGAGGTGAACTTCGTGAGCTCGGCGCGTCAGGGCGACATCATCGAACTGGGCATGACGGCCACCGACTTCGGCCGCACGTCGATCACGCTGCGTTGCGAAGTGCGCAACAAGGTCACGCGCAAGAGCATCCTGACGATCGAACGGATGGTGTTCGTGAACATGGACGCCGAAGGCAAGCCCGCGCCGCATGGCCGCGACCGTATTCGTTACGCTGAAGAGGCGTATGAGCGCTATCGCCAGACGGTGCACACGGCGGTGGATGCCACGGCGGTTGCGGCAGCCCGGGAAGCCGAGCGCGAGGCGCTGAACGAAGGCGAAGCGGTGCACTGAGCGGTTTTGCTGTGCGCATGAAAAAACCCGGCGGGGCGAAAGCCTTGGCCGGGTTTTTTTGTGGTTTGTCGAATGGGGCGTCTGCGTTCTGAGTTGTCGCTCTGCGGGCTTGCTTGATGTCATTGATTAGCCAGACTAGACTAAGTAGCGTGTCGAGGAGCTAACATGACCTACGTGAACATGCTGGAAGCCAAATCGTCGCTGTCCCGCCTCGTCGAGGACGTCGAGCTGGGACGCGAAAAAGAAATCATCATCGCGCGCGGCGGGCGGCCGGTTGCGCGTCTCGTGCCGCTTGCCACGGCAACGCCGGTCGAACTGCGTATCGGTGTGGCCAAAGGCGCGTTCGAGGTGCCCGACGATATCGACGCCCATAACGACGACGTTGCTGCGTTATTCATGGGAGGCGGTGCGTGAACGTGCTGCTCGATACGCATGTTGCGCTATGGGCCATCGCGGACAGCCCGAAACTGCCGGCGGCGGCGCGCGAACTCATTCTGGCGGAGACCACCACGATCTACGTGAGCGTCGCAAGCATCTGGGAGATCGGCATTAAATTCGCGCTGCAACGTGGCGACATGCTGGTATCCGGTAAGGAGGCGCTGCGGTATTTCCGGCAGGCGGGGTATCGCGTACTGTCTATTGAGGCGGAGCATGCGATCGCCGTCGAAGAACTGCCGGCGCATCATCAAGACCCATTCGACAGGCTGCTTGTCGCGCAGGCATTGACGGAGCCGCTACGGCTCGTCACCCACGATCGCCAGGTTGCGAAGTACAGCGACACGATCGTGCTGGTCTGATCCTGGTCTCAGTAGCGCTCAGCAAAGAAAAACCCGGCGGGGCGAAAGCCCCGGCCGGGTTTTTTTGCGTCTGCGCCGCTCGACTTCGAGCGGCGCGAATCAGCGTGCAATCAACGCGTCATCAAGGCGCCGATGCCGGTTTGGCGGGCACCGCCGTGGCCGAAGCCGCAGCCGGTGCCGAAGCTGCTGCAGGCGCAGAAGCCGCTGACACGCCCGAAGCCGCATGCGCCGCCGCACCAGCAGCAACACCCGCCGTCCCGGCCGCCGCCGCTGCACCGGCACCCGCTCCAGCCGCAGCCGCGCCATTCGCGCTGCCCTCGCCCGGATCTTCGTAGTTCGGCAGACCGTTATCCGACGCGCCGCCCTTGGCCGGAGCGGCCGCACCACCCGCGCCATCGGAAGCACCCGGATCGTCGTAGTTCGGCAGCCCGTTCTCCGTCTTGCCCGCGCCACCGCTGTCATCCGACGCACCCGGATCGCCGTAATCCGGCAGCGGCGCATTGTTGTTCTGCGAGCCGCGAATCATCGACTGGCGCTGCTGGCGGTACGCGTCGCGCACGAACGAATACTTGTCGAGCGCCGCCTGTTGCAGCAGATCGGTTGCGCCCAGCAGATCGGCGCGCGCGCTCACGAACTGCGCGATGTACATCGGGTTGCGCACCGCGGGTTCGATGTAGTTGAGGATGTTGAACTTCACATCCACGCCCATGCCGATGCCGTCGCGCACCGAGCTCGGCCCGAACACCGGCAGCACTAGATACGGGCCGGCCGGCACGCCGTAATGGCCCATCGTCAGACCGAAGTCCTGATGGTGCTTCGGCAGGCCAGCGGGCGTCGCGAAGTCGATCAGACCGCCGAGACCGAAGGTCGAGTTCATCGCGAGACGCATGAGGTCTTCGGTGGCGTCGGTGATCTTCAGCTGCAGCAGGTCGTTGGCGAAATTGCTGACGTCGCCGAGATTGGAAAAGAAGTTCGTAAGCGCCTGCCGGATCGGCTGCGGCGTGACTTTCTGATACCCCTTCGCGATCGGTTGAGCAATGTGCGTATCGAGCGCGTCGTTGAACGTAAAGATCGCGCGATTGGCCGGTTCGAACGGATCACCCGGCTTGCGGTCGGGACCTGTGGCGCAGCCCGACGTCACGAGGAGCGTCAGGCTCGCCGCCGCCATGGTGAGCGCGGCTTGTTTCTTCTTCATTAATCGATCCCCTGCTTATGCGATCGTGCGCGCCTGGCGCGCGGCTTGCCCATCAGCACCGGCTGGAACACCACGGCGCCGATCAGCGTACAGAACAAGGACAACGCGAGCAGTTTGCCCATGCTCGACGTGCCCGGATGATGCGAAAGCCACAGGCTGCCGAACGCCGTGGCCGTGGTTGCGGCCGAGAACAGCACCGCGTGCGTGAGGCTCGAATGCAGCAGGCCGGTTTGACCCGCGCGCCAGGCCATCACAAAGTAGATTTTGAACGCGACGCCGACGCCGAGCATCAGGGGAAGCGCGATGATGTTGGCGAAATTGAGTTGGATACCGAGCACAACGCACAACTCCAGCGTCACGAGCGCCGATACCAGCAGAGGAATCAGCGTGCGCAGCACGTCGCCGAAATGACGCAGCGTGATCCACAGCAGTGCGGTGATCAGCAGCACCGACCACCCCGCCGCCTGCAGGAACGCGAGAATGATCACGTTGGCCGAGTGCAGGATCGAGATCGGGCCGCCGATGGCGTTCGGCTCCGCCGCCTTCACGGCGTGCGAGAAGCGCGCGAGCATGGCGTCGTCGTTGGGATCGACGCCCGCCGGCACGCGCGGCGCGATATCGACGATCGCCTGGCCCGTGATCGGCGACACCCAGTCCAGCTCCATCGCCTTCGGCAGATTTTCGCGCGTGATTTCCGACGGCTGCAGCAGGCGTTCGAGCTGCGCGAACGCAAGCTTGAGCGGCTGGCTGAAGGCCTTTTCGGCGCGGTCGCGCGTGGCGGCGTCGGCGTTCGCGAGCTTCGTCAGGCCGTCAGACAGATGCTTGGCCTCGGCCGCGCCCGGACCCGGGTGATCGCCCGCCGCGAGCGCGAGCTGGTTGGCGGCGCGCTTGAGCGTGTCGACGCGCACCGCGTCCGTGACCGGCGACGACGGCTGCTGCGTGAGCGCCGGCATGAGCTGCTGCGCCGCGCTCGAAATCAGCATCAACTTCTGCTGCTGGTCGTCGGGAATCAGCGAACTCAGCGTGGTCGCGCGGCCCACTTCGGGCAGCTTCGAGAGCTTCGCGGCGATCTTGTCGGCGTCGGCGAGCGTGGGCGCGAGCACGCTCACGTCGTTGATCGAAATGACCGGCGAATTCTTCAGCGCAATCAGCGTCGCCATCGACTCCGTATGCGGGTCCTTCAGGTGCAGCGGATTGAAGTCGAAACGCAGATGCAGCAGCAGCGGCGTGGCGCCCAGCACCACGATCAGCGTGCCGATCAGCACGGGATTGCGATGGTCGGCGAGCCATTTGTCGACCGGCGCGAGGAACGCGAAGCCCGGCGAGGCGCGCTCGCCCTTCGGCTTGAACACGCTGATCAGCGCGGGCAGCAGCGTCATGTTCGCGAGGTACGCGACGAACATGCCCACGCCCGCGATCTGGCCGAGTTCGGAGAGGCCCTTGTAGGCGGTCGGCAGGAACGAAAAGAAACTTTCGGCGACGGCGATGGCGGCCAGCGTGAGCGGCACGCCGATCAGGCGCGCGGTCTTGAGCAGCGCCACGTCGAGCCGGTCGTCCTGGAAGCGTTCCTCTCGATACTTCACGCCGAACTGCACGCCGAAATCGACGCCGAGCCCCACGAACAGCACCATGAACGCGACCGACAGCATGTTGAGCGAGCCGATCATCAGCAGGCCGAGCGCCGCCGTGATGGCGAGCCCGACCACCAGCGTGATGAGCACCGCGCCGATGAGACGGCCCGAGCGCAGCGCGAGCCACAGGATCACGAGCACGACGATGGCCGTGATCGCGCCGTTGAGCGCGGCGCCGTCCTGCACCGAGGCGAATTCGTCGTCGGCGAGCGGCTGTTCGCCGGTCAGGCGTATGCGTGCGCCGTATTCCGTGTCGAGATGCAGCGAGGCGGCCGTGTCGCGGATCGCCTGCGTCGCGCTCGCGCCGGCCTTGAGCGCCGCGAAATTCAGCACCGGCTGCACCGTCACGAACGAGAACGCGGGTTTCGCGGCGGCGTCCTTGTCGACGAGCGCGCGCCACGAGAACGCGGCGGGCTTGCCCGCCAGCACCTGATCGACGGTGTCGGCGGCGCTGCCGAGCAGGCCCGCCATTTGCGGCAGCTTGACCTGACCGATCGTCAGCGGCAGTTGCAGCGTGGTGATCAGCGTGCCCGCGAGGCCCGCGAGACTCGGATCTTTCGCGAGCTGGTTGATCAGCGGGCGCGCCTGCACGAGCTGGCCCGTGGTCGACAGCACCGTGGGCGTGGACGGGAACAGCAGGCCGTTGTGCTCGAAGAACGGGCCGCCCGCAGGCTGCGAGACCGCGCTGAATTCGCGCGAGTCCTGCTTGAGGGCGTCGGCGAGCTTGTCGGCGGCGGCGTCGGCGAGTTCGGGCGCGGGCGCTTCCACCACCACGAGCAGCGAGCTGCCGCGTTGCGGGAACGCCTTGTCCTTGGCGTCGCCGAGCGCGGCCCATTCGGCGCTGTTCTCGACGAGGCCGCTGATGTCCGTGTTGATCTTGAAATGCTTCACGACGTACGCGCCGCTCAGGACGGCCAGTACGATCGCAAGTGCGATGACCCACGCCGCGCGGCGAACCGACCAGGCGACGAGGTGAATGATGAATGGCTTCAGCATAAAGGCGAGGGGAGCCTTGGCGATTAATATTCTTGAACGAAGCGCTCAAGTATACCGGCCTCGCCCGACTCGGCGCGCGTCGCGCACACGAGCGCAAACGTCAAAGCCGTTATACTGGTCCGGCCGGGGCGGGATCGAGCCCCAGACGTGCCATTCGAACAGGCCGGTGTAGTGGCCCGTTTTATCGGCGCCTGATATTTACTGTTCCAAAAACGCGTATGAAACGTTATCTGACCGCATTACTCACCGCCGCCTTCCTGTCGGGCGTGTCGGGCGCCGCCTTCGCGCAGTCCTCGCCGGACGCCATCGTCAAGGCGGCCGTGGAAGGCACCGTGAAGGCCATGCAGGCCGACCCGCAAGCGCGCGGCGGCGACATGAAACAGATCACGCAAGTGGTCGAAACCCATTTCGTGCCGGCCACCGATTTCCAGCGCACCACGCGCATCGCGATCGGCAAGGCCTGGACCACGGCCACGCCCGAACAACAGCAGAAGCTCTATGAGCAATTTCAGCTCCTGCTCGTGAAGACCTACGCCTCGTCGCTGGCGCAACTGCGCGACACCCAGGTCAACTTCAAGTTCGTGCCGTCGAACACCGGCGCGAGCGCGAAAGACACCGTCGTGCAATCGCACGTGCTGAGCAACGGCGGCGACGACGCCATCGACTATCGCCTCGAACGCACGGCCAACGGCTGGAAGATCTACGACATCAACATGATGGGCGCGTGGCTCATTCAGGTCTACCAGACGCAGTTCGCCGACCAGATCGCCAAGGGCGGCATCGACGGGCTCATCAAGTTCCTCGTCGATCACAACGCGCGCAGCTAAGGCCATCGGTTCAGCCCGCAGCTTCGCATAAAAAACGGCGCGTCCTCGCAAGAGGCGCGCCGTTTTGTTTTGGGGAGCGAGCGGGCCGTTGCGCGCCCTCGCCCGCTCACTTCCTGCGGTTCTCCACCGCGAACTTGATCAGCTCCGCCTGCCCTTCGATGTCGAGCTTGCGCTTCAGATTGAGCCGATGCGTCTCGACCGTGCGCACCGAGAGCCCTTCGCGCTGCGCGATCTGCTTGCTGGAGAGCCCTTCGGCGAGCGCGTCGAGTATGTCGCGCTCGCGCGGCGTCAGGCGCTCGATGGGCGTGTCCCTGAGCGACGCCTGGATCATGCGCGCGCCGAGTCCCGCGCTGAAATACGTCTGTCCCGCGAGCACCGCCTCGATCGCGCGCACGATTTCCGTGGCCGGCGAATCCTTGAGCACGTAGCCGCTCGCGCCCGCGCGCACGGCTTCCGTCACGTATTCGACGTTGTCGTGCATCGACAGCATCAGCACGCGGATCGCCGGAAAGCGCTCGTGAAAGATGCCCGCGAGCGCGATGCCGTTCATGCCGGCCATGCCCACGTCCATCAGCGCGAGATCGGGTTCGAGCGTGGCGGCGAGGCCGATCGCCTCGTCGGCGTTGCCCGCCTCGCCCGCGACTTCGAGGCCCGGCACGGCTTCGAGACGCGCGCGCAGGCCGTCGCGCACGAGCGGATGATCGTCGACGAGCACGAGGCGCGCCGGTTTGCTGGGGTCGTTCATGTGTGTCTGACTTCGTTCGTTGTGTCGGCGACGTTCGCCGCGCGGATCGGCACCCACGCGCTCACGACCGTGTGGCCGGGCTTCGAGCTGACCGTGAGCGTGCCGCCGAGCGGTTCCAGGCGCTCGCGCATGTTGCGCAGGCCCATGCCCGCGCGCGGATCGGCTTGCGCGTGCGCGACGTCGAAACCGCGGCCATTGTCGGCGATCGAGAGCGACACCGCTTGCGGCGTGACCGCCAGCGTGAGCGCCGCGCGCCGCGCCTGGGCGTGCTTGACGATGTTGGTGAGCGCTTCCTGGGCGATGCGGAACAGCACGGTGTTGACGGCGTCGGGCAAGGGCGCGGCGCTCGTCGGCGTGCGGGTGCGCGTGCGCGGCGGGCAGTCGCCCGAAAGCGTGAAGCCGATCTCGATCTCCGACTCCTCGGCGAGTTCGCGCGTGAGCTGTTCGAGCGCGGCGGCGAGACCGAGATCGTCGAGCATCGCCGGACGCAGCGCGTGCGAGATGCGCCGCACTTCGCGCAGCGTGTCCGAGAGACGCGTGAGGCCGGTCGCGAGCGAGGCTTCTGCGGCGGGAACGCGCGTCTCGCCGCGCTCGAAGCGCGCGAGCGCCGATTCGAGCAGCAGTTTCGCCGACACCAGCATCTGGCTGATGCCGTCGTGCAGTTCGCGCGACAGGCGCGCGCGCTCCTGTTCCTGCGATTCGACCACTTGCTGCGCGAGGCGCTTGAGCTTCGCATCGGTGCTGCGGTATTCGCTCACGTTGAGCACGAGCGCGCCGAGCGCGATCACGCCCACGCCCGCGAGCGCGATCACGCCGAGCCATTGCAGCGTGCGCTCGATATTCGCGGAGGCGCGTTCGTCGATGTGCGCGAGCGTCGAATCGACGTCGTCGAGATAGATGCCCGTGCCGATCATCCAGCCCCAGCGCGGCAGCGGCACGACATAGCCGAGCTTCGGCGCGAGCTTGCCCGTGGACGGACGGTGCCACATGTAGCGCACATAGCCGCCGCCGTGCTGCGCGGCGGCCACGAGTTGCTGGATCGTCAGCGCGCCTTGCGGATCGCGCAGATTCCACAGGTCCTGGCCGACGAGGCCGGGCTCGCGCGGATGCATCAGCGAGCGCCCGTGCAGGTCGTAGACGAAGAAATAGCCGTCGGGGCCGAAGTCCATTTTTTGCAGCACGGCGAGCGCGGCGCGCTGGCGGTCGGCTTCGCTGGCGGTGGCGGGCAGCGCGGTGCGGGCGGCGAGATCGGCGAAGTTGGCGGCGGCGTTGGCGGCGTTGGCGGCGGCGTGGGCGGCGCTGGCCGGATCGGCGGAATCGGGCGTGGAATCCGGTGCATAAAGCGGCGCGATCGCACTGGTGGCGAGCTCAACGTAATGGCGCAGCTCGATTTCCTTGCTCGACAGATACGCGGCCTGCATGGTCGCGTGCTGGGTCTGCGCGAGCGCGGTGGCCTGCTGGCGCACGCCGATCCCGATCCCCGCGATGGCCGCGAGAAACGGCACCACGGCGAGCAGAAAGATTCGGGTCTTCAGAGTCATGATGAGCGGCTCGATGCGCGGTTCGCGCCTACGTAATATCACGTAGTTCGCTTACGTAGTTGTCCGCTTGTGGCGCACAAGGCGAAAGCGAATACTACACGCCCATAGCGTGGCGCAACTGCGCCACCTGCCGCGCCGCCTTCGACTAGTATGAAACGAAGCACGGCGCGTCGCGCGCCGGTCCCGATGCCGGGCGCGCGAAAAAGACCACCCAACGAATCTATAAATAAGACAGGAGACACCGCATGAGTCGGGCATCCAGTTTTGTCGTCTGGACGATCGTCGCGCTACTCGGCGCGTTCGCGTTCGGCACCATCGCGCTCGCGCACGGCGAGCGAATCAGTGCGTTGTGGGTCGTGATCTGCGCCGTGTGCGTGTATCTGATCGCGTACCGCTTCTACAGCCGCTTCATCGCCACCCAGGTGCTGCAACTCGACGGCCTGCGCATGACGCCGGCCGTGCGCCACAACGACGGGCTCGATTACGTGCCCACCAACAAGTACGTGCTGTTCGGCCATCACTTCGCGGCGATCGCGGGCGCAGGCCCGCTGGTCGGCCCCGTGCTGGCCGCGCAGATGGGCTACATGCCCGGCATGCTCTGGATTCTCGCGGGCGTGGTGTTCGCGGGCGCGGTGCAGGACTTCGTGGTGCTGTTCCTCTCCACGCGCCGCGACGGCCGCTCGCTCGGCGACCTCGTGAAGATGGAGCTGGGTCCGGTTCCGGGCGTGATCGCGCTGTTCGGCACCTTCCTCATCATGATCATCATTCTCGCGGTGCTCGCGCTGATCGTGGTGAAGGCGCTGACGAACTCGCCGTGGGGCACGTTCACCGTGGCCGCGACGATTCCCATCGCGATCTTCATGGGCCTGTATGTGCGCTACATCCGTCCGGGCAAGATCGGCGAGATCTCGATCATCGGCTTCGTTCTGCTGATGGCGTCGATCGCGTTCGGCCAGCACGTGCACGATTCGCCGACGCTCGCCGCCTGGTTCACGTTCACGGGCACGCAGCTCACGTGGATCCTGATCGGCTACGGCTTCGTCGCTTCGGTGCTGCCGGTGTGGCTGCTGCTCGCGCCGCGCGACTACCTCTCGACCTTCCTGAAGATCGGCACGATTCTCGCGCTCGCGATCGGCATTCTGATCGTCGCGCCGGAACTCAAAATGCCCGCGTTCACGAAGTTCATCGACGGCACCGGTCCGGTGTGGTCGGGCAACCTGTTCCCGTTCCTCTTCATCACGATTGCGTGCGGTTCGGTCTCGGGCTTCCACGCGCTGATCTCGTCGGGCACCACGCCCAAACTGATCGATAACGAAACCAACGCGCGCTTCATCGGTTACGGCGCGATGCTGATGGAATCGTTCGTCGCGATCATGGCGCTGGTGGCCGCTTCGGTGATCGAGCCGGGCGTCTACTTCGCGATGAACGCGCCGCTCGCCGTGCTCGGCACGACGCCGGACGCGGTCGCGCAGACGGTCGGCCAGTGGGGCTTCGTGCTCACGCCGGACATGCTCACGCACACGGCGCAGGCCGTGGGTGAAACGACCATCGTCGCGCGCGCCGGCGGCGCACCGACGCTGGCGGTCGGCATGGCGCAGATCCTGCACCAGGTCGTGGGCGGCGAAGCGATGATGGCGTTCTGGTATCACTTCGCGATCCTGTTCGAAGCGCTGTTCATCCTGACGGCCGTCGATGCGGGCACGCGCGCGGGCCGCTTCATGCTGCAAGATCTGCTCGGCACTTTCCACCCGTCGCTCAAGCGCACGGAGTCGCTGCCCGCGAACCTGATCGCGACGGCGCTGTGCGTGGCCGCGTGGGGCTACTTCCTGTATCAGGGCGTGGTCGATCCGCTCGGCGGCATCAACACGCTGTGGCCGCTGTTCGGCATCTCGAACCAGATGCTCGCCGGTATCGCACTGATGCTCGCGACCGTCGTGCTGTTCAAGATGAAGCGTGAGAAGTTCGCGTGGGTGACGGCGCTGCCGACGCTGTGGCTGCTCATCTGCACGCTCACGGCGGGCCTGCAGAAGATCTTCGACAGCAACCCGAAGGTGAGCTTCGTCGCGCACGCGCAGAAGCTTTCGGCGGCGCTCGACGCGGGCAAGGTGCTCGCGCCCGCGAAGTCGGTCGAACAGATGCAGCGCATGATCTTCAACGACTATGTCGATGCCGCGCTCTCGGGCCTGTTCATCTTCGTGGTCGTGAGCATCGTGGTGTACGGCCTGATCGCGATTGCGCGCGCGCGCCGCATCGATCGTCCGACGGTGCAGGAAACGCCGTACGAGGCGATGCCGGCGAACGGCGCGGCCGTGGCGCATCGCGTGCATTGATCGACATTTCACGCACTCACTTTACGCACTGAACGGAGCGCATCATGTTCTCGGAACTTCGCGACAACGTGCAGACGGCGGGCCGCTATCTGGGCCAGGCGATGCGTCTGATGGTCGGTCTGCCGGACTACGACGGCTACGTCGCGCACATGCGCGCGACGCATCCCGATCGTCCGGTGATGACCTACGAGGAGTTTTTCCGCGAGCGCCAGAATGCGCGTTACGGTTCGGGCGCGGGGAAATGCTGCTGAGGCGCGGGCTGGAAGGTGAAATGAGCCGCGGCTCATGCCGGTAAAAAAAGCGCGATGGCGAGAGCCGTCGCGCTTTTTTCATGGGCGGCGCAAAGCGCCTACACTACGCGGATTACGGCCGCACGCCGTGTCACGAGGGTCGCCGCCGATCATGTCCGCCCGCGAAGAATTCGATGCCTCGCCGCCTTCCGGGTCCACGGACGCGCTCGAAGATCCCGCGCTGCTGCGCCGCCTGTTGCGCGCGAAGGACCGCATGGACGCCGCCTCGCACGAAGCCTGGCCCGTCAAGCGGCTGGCCGCCGTGAGCGGCGTCTCCGAAGCGCATTTCGCGCGCTCGTTCAAACGCGCCTTCGGTCTGCCGCCGCATCGCTATCTGCTCACGCGGCGCATCGAGCAGGCCACCACGCTCCTGCGCGACACCGACCTCGCCATCACCGATATCGCCTTCGCCACGGGCTGGGAAAGCCTCGGCACTTTCGGGCGGATCTTTCGCGACATCACCGGCAACAGCCCGGGCGTGATGCGCGAGGCGGCGCGCGCGAACATGGCCGAACTGGGCAGCGTGCCCGCCTGCGTGCTGAAGGCGGCGCAGCGCCCCGATCTGACGATGGCAGTTTTGGAGAAGCGCCGCCGCGCGGCGAAGGCTACAGTGCGGCCATCATCCAACGCGCGGCCGAAGGCCGGGGAGACATCATGAATCAGGGCAACGAGCAGGCGAGTCAGCAAGGCGTCAACGTCGTGGGCATCTACGTCGACGATCAGGACGCGGCGCTCGCGTTCTACGTCGACAAACTCGGCTTTCGCGTCCATACGGACGTGCGCAACGGCGCGTATCGCTGGCTGACGGTCCAGCATCCCGAGCAGCCGTCGTTCCAGCTCGGACTCTTCACGCCCGGCCCGCCCGTGCACGACGAGGCCACCGCGCAGACGCTGCGCGCGATGGTGGCCAAGGGCGCGATGCCGCCGCTCGTGCTCGCGGTGGCCGACTGCCGCGCGCGCTACGCCGAATGGTCGGCGCGCGGCGTGGAATTCACGCAGGAGCCGACCGAGCGCTACGGCAGCATCGACGCCGGATTCCGCGATCCGGCGGGCAACGGCTGGAAGATGATTCAGTCGTGATCTTGTTGTGACGCCCAAAAGAAAAAAGCGCAACGGTCTGCACCGTTGCGCTTTTTTGATTCAGCCATCGCGCCTTGCGGCGCGACCACGCTGAAGTCGCTCTGAACGCAGCGCTTAGCCCGCCGCGACCGTCACCGGCTTCTTGGTCTTGGCCGAGTTCTGGATCTCTTCGAGCTTGATCTCGACGTGACGCGAGAACACGTATTCCGCCGGACGCTGGGTATCCAGCGGGATGTCCTTGACGAATGCACCTTCGGTCTTCGGGCCGGTCAACGCGACCTTCAGCGCCTTCAGCGGATGCGCGACCGTGTCCATCACGGCGGTCGCCTCGAAGCCGCAGTGGACCATGCAGTCCGCGCACTTCTCGTACTTGCCCGTGCCGTACTTGTCCCACTCGGTCGTTTCCATCAGTTCCTTGAAGGTCTTCACATAACCTTCGCCGACCAGATAGCACGGCTTTTGCCAGCCGAACACCGTGCGCGCCGGGTTGCCCCACGGCGTGCATTCGTAGGTCTGGTTGCCGGCCAGGAAGTCGAGGAACAGGCTCGACTGGCTGAACGACCACTTCTTGCCGTTGTTGCCGCGCTTGAAGATTTCGCGGAACAGGTTCTTCGTCTTGTCGCGGTTCAGGAAGTGCTGCTGGTCCGGCGCGCGCTCATACGCGTAGCCCGGCGACACCGTGATGCCGTCCACGCCGATCGAGTGAGCCGTGTCGAAGAACTTCGCCACGCGTTCCGGCTGCGCGTCGTTGAACAGCGTGCAGTTGATGTTCACGCGGAAGCCGCGGCGCTTGGCTTCCTTGATGGCCGCGACGGCCTTGTCGTAGACGCCTTCCTGCGAGACCGAATGGTCGTGCGCTTCGCGGTCGCCGTCGAGGTGAACCGACCAGACGAAGTACGGGCTCGGCTCGTAGTCGTCCATCTTCTTTTCCATGAGCAGCGCGTTCGTGCACAGGTACACGAACTTCTTGCGCGCCATGATGCCCTTGACGATCTGGGGCATTTCCTTGTGCAGCAGCGGCTCGCCGCCTGCGATCGACACGACCGGCGCACCGCATTCGTCCACGGCGCCGAGGCACTCGTCCAGCGACAGACGCTGGTTCAGGATGGGATCCGGATAGTCGATCTTGCCGCAGCCGTTACAGGCCAGGTTGCAGCGGAACAGCGGCTCGAGCATGAGCGCGAGCGGATAGCGCTTATTGCCGCCGAAATGTTGGCGGAAGATGTACGCGCCAACGCGGACTTTTTGTAGCAGCGGAATAGACAAGACGTCCTCCTTAAACTTCGCGCGCGACGAGCGGTTGCAACAGCTTCGACGGCAGCTTGAATTCGACTTTTTCTTCACGGCCCGCCATCGTCGACACCTCGACAGGCCCCAACGCGCGCAGCGCGTCAATCACGTTTTCCACCATTTCTTCGGGCGCCGACGCACCGGCCGTGATGCCGACCGTGTGTGCGCCTTCGAACCACTCGGCCTTCACTTCCGAGCCGTCCGCCACGAGGTAGCTCGGCAGACCCGACTCGCTGCCGATTTCGCGCAGACGATTCGAGTTCGAGCTGTTGGTCGCGCCCACGACGAGCAGCACGTCGACCTGCGAGGACAGATCGCGCACAGCCGCCTGGCGATTCTGCGTGGCGTAGCAGATGTCGCGCGTGTCGGGACCGACGATGTCGGAGAACCGCTTGAGCAGCGCGTCGATGATGCCGCGCGTGTCGTCCACCGACAGCGTGGTTTGCGTCACGTACGCGAGCGGCGCGTCGAGCGGCAGCTCGAGCTTGGCCACATCGGCCTCGCTCTGCACCAGCAGCACGGTGCCCGGAATCTGGCCGATCGTGCCTTCCACTTCCGGGTGACCGGCGTGGCCGATCAGGATCAGCGTGCGGCCGGCGGCCACGTACTGGCGGCCCTGAACGTGAACCTTGGTGACGAGCGGACAGGTTGCGTCCAGCACGTCGAGGTCACGGACTTCGGCTGCGCGTTCGACCGTTTTGGCAACGCCGTGGGCGCTGAAAATGGCGACTGCGCCCTCGGGCACTTCGTCGAGCTCTTCCACGAAACGCGCGCCCTTGTTACGCAGGTTTTCGACCACGTGCCGGTTGTGGACGATTTCATGGCGCACGTAGACGGGCGCGCCGTGCTTCTGCAATGCGCGATCGACAATCTCGATCGCACGGACAACCCCCGCACAAAAGCCGCGGGGTTGGGCAAGGATGACTCGCATAAGGTGGCGAACTCCGACTGCCGCGGTTACCGAAAGGGGCGTGTCAGCCCCGCTCGCCGCGACCATCATTATTAATAAGAAGCTAGTAAATGCTTGATCCGCCAGGGGATGGCGGAAAAACCAGACGCGCATTTTAACCCCATCGCCCCGTGTTTGCTGGTTGGCGAACGAGAAGGTGCGGCGCGCACGCGACGATAATCGAATAGGGCCCCGTTTTGGCCTCTATTCGGGCGCGGCTTACGGGCCGTGACAGCGCGGTGTCAGGCAAATGTCAGGTGCGCGGCGATACGGTGACAAGGCCGTGCTGGCGGGGGCGCGGCGGGTTTTCGTCAGGTGATTGAAAGCCGTTCGGGGGCGGATGCGGCGCGGATTCGCCGGCACGCGCGCGCTTTGTCCGACGGCCGGCGGTGGCGCGGTGCAACATGACGCGGGAACCCTTAAACTATCGCTCCCCGCCGTCCGTGCGCCAGAGGCCGGGCGGGACCGACCCCAATGGACGCCATGGAACCCGACCACTACGACGAATTTCCGGTAGCGAAGCTGTTGCTGCCGAAGGCGCTGCGTGCGCCTGTCGGCGTGATCTACCATGTCGCGCGCGCGCTCGACGACATCGCGGACGAAGGCGACTGGCTCCCCGAGGAGCGTCATGCGCGGCTCGCGGACTTTCGCGACGGCCTCGACGCCGTTGCTGAGGGCCGCACGGCGCCCGTCCATCCGATGCTGTTCGCGCGGCTCGCCGACGTCGTGCGCCGCTGCCGCCTGCCGTTGCAGCCGTTCTACGATCTGGTGTCGGCGTTCGATCAGGACATCGACACCACGCGTTACGCCGACCGGCTGGCGCTGCTCGACTTCTGCCATCGCTCCGCGAATCCGGTCGGCCATCTGATGCTGCATCTGATCGACGAGGCCTCGCCCGCGAATCTCGCCGATTCCGATTCCATCTGCACGGCGCTGCAGCTCATCACCTTCCTGCAGGACGTGTCCGCCGACTGGCAGCGCGGCCGCGTCTACTTGCCGCAGGCCGAACGTGCGCGTTTCAACGTGAGCGAGGCGCAGATCGCCGCGGGCGTGGTGGACGACGCGTGGCGCGCGCTGATGCGCCACGAGGTCAACGAAGCGCGCGCGCTGATGCTGAGCGGCGCGCCGCTCGCGCTGCGCGCGCCGGGGCGCTTCGGCCTGGAGCTGTGCAGCGTGGTGCACGGCGGCCTGCGCGTGCTCGAACTCATCGAGCGCGCCGATTACGACATCTTCCGCGTGCGGCCCGCGCTGCGCGCATCCGACTGGGCCGTGGTGCTGATGCGCACGGCGGCCATGTGGCTGTCGCGCCGCGTAGGCGTGCGCGCGCCTTCGATCGAGAGTAATAACGCATGATGACAACGATTCTCTTTGCCGTGTCCTGCCTGTCGCTGGTGATCTGGCTCGTACTGCTGTTCGGGCGCGGCGGCTTCTGGCGCTCGCGTCCGGCCGCGCCGCTGCCGCTCGTCGAGCCCGCGGCGGGCTGGCCGTCGGCGTGCGCCGTGGTGCCCGCGCGCAACGAAGCCGACGCGATCGGCGAAGCCGTCGCCTCGCTGCTCCAGCAGAACTACGGCGGCGACTTCCACGTGATCGTCATCGACGACCACAGCACCGACGGCACCGCCGAAGCCGCGCGCGCCGCCGCGCTCGCGCTGCACTGCCCGGAAAAGCTCACCGTCATCAGCGCGAAGCCGCTGCCGGCGGGCTGGTCGGGCAAGGTCTGGGCGCAGTCGCAGGGCATCGAGGCCGTGCGCACGCTCGGTCTGGACGCCGACTATCTGCTGCTCACCGACGCCGACATCGGCCATCCGCCCGACGCGCTCGCGCAGCTCGTGGTGCGCGCGCAGGCCGAGAAGCGCGACCTGGTTTCGCTGATGGTGCGTCTGCGCTGCGACTCGTTCTGGGAAAAGGCGCTGATTCCGGCCTTCGTGTTCTTCTTCGCCAAGCTCTATCCGTTCGCGTGGGTCAACAATCCGCGCAACAAGACGGCGGCGGCGGCGGGCGGCTGCATGCTGGTGCGCCGCACGGCGCTGGAGGAAGCGGGCGGTATCGAGTCGATCCGCGCCGAACTCATCGACGATTGCAGCCTCGCCGCGCGCATCAAGCATCGCGGCCAGGGCCAGCATCCGATCCGTCTGGACGTGGCGGCGAAAAGCGTGTCGCTGCGCCCCTACGATTCGTGGAAGGACATCTGGAACATGATCGCGCGCACCGCGTTCACGCAGCTGCATTACTCGGCGTGGCAGCTCGCGGGCACGCTGCTGGGCATGGCGGTGATCTATCTCGCGCCGCCCGTGGTCGCGCTCGCGCTGGGCGCGCAGGGCTGGCCCGCGTGGCTCGCCTGGGCGCTGATGTGCTGCGCCTATGCGCCGATGCTCGCGTACTACCGCCGCTCGCCGCTGTGGGCGCCGTTCCTGCCGCTCGTCGCGCTGTTCTACGTGGGCGCGACGTTCGCTTCGGCGTGGCGCTTCTGGCGCGGCAAGGGCGGCCAGTGGAAGGCGCGCGTGCAGGCGCCGGTGCAAGGGCGCTGAGATTCGCCGCTTCAGCCGTTCAGCAGAACAGTAAAAAAGCCGCCGCGTTTTCACGCGGCGGCTTTTTTTACGTCGATGCGGTAGGTCGAGGCGGCGCGGTTTAGCGCTGCGTCAGCATCATGTACATCTGCACGACCATGTCGGGCGAGAACGTGAACGGCACCCAGCCGTGACCGTTGTGGCGCAGCACGAGCAGACGGTCGCCGTTCGACTGCTTCTGCACGGCCATCGTCGGATTCTTCGTCGAAGCGAAGCGCCAGCCGGGCGGAATGCCGGGCGGCGGCTCGGGCTGCATCGAGGCGCGCGCGTTCGCGAGTTCCTCGATCAGCTGGCCGACCTGCATCGGATGCAGCGACACGGTCTGACCGCCGATCGTCATCGTGATCTCGTTCTGCGACGGGCGGCCGACTTCGAGCAGCGGGCCTGCGGCGTTCGCGGCTGCTTCGGCGTTCGCGGGCTGGTCGGCTGCGGATTCGACGGTTTCGACGACTTCAGCGGCTTCGTCAGCCGCGGATTGCAGTTCGGCCTGCGGCGCGGCGACGGCTTGCGCAGGCGCGCACGGCTGCGCCGGCGCAGCGACGGACTCGGCGTCTTCGAAAGGCGAAGGCGGGACTTCGAGCTTCGGCGGGGCTTCGAACGCGGGTGCGTCGTCGGGTGCGAGCGCCGTGGCGGGCGCTGCGGCAGCCGGCGTATCGACGATATGCAGCGCGGGCGCGGTGCGGACGGCCTGGATGAGCTGATCGACACCCACTTCGAGCGCGCCGATCTGGTCTTGAAGATTCATGCGAGGCTTCTCTGGTAAGACCCGCGATTTTACCCATAGCGCACGCGCATTGCCCGTCCGCCGTTGTAAGCATGTCGCAACAAAAGTTGTAACAAAGTGCGCGAGAAGCCGCCGGAAGGCCGCAAATCGGGCGTTTCCGGCGGCGCGTGCCGAGCTTCGCGCGACCTGAGCGCGCCTTACTTCGCGTTCAGATAACCCGCTTCACGGAACCACGCGAGCGCGTCCTTGAGACCTTCGCGATACGGCCGCGCCTGATAGCCCAGCTCGCGCTCCGCCTTCGCCGACGTGAAATACATCTTGTTTTTCGACATCTTCAGCGCGTCGACGGTCACGAACGGCTCGCGCTTCGTGATGCGCGCCACGGCTTCCGCGCCCATCGCGAGCGGATAGAGCGGCCAGCGCGGCAGCGCGATCGTCGGCGGCTTGCGGCCCACCATCCCGGCGATGTCGGCGAGCATCTGCTGGAGCGGCAGGTTTTCGCCGCCGAGGATATAGCGCTCGCCGATGCGTCCGCGCTCCAGCGCGAGAAAGTGGCCGTTCGCCACGTCGTCGACGTGCACGAGGTTCAGGCCCGTGTCGACGAACGCGGGCATCTTGCCCGTCGCCGCCTCGACGATGATGCGGCCCGTGGGCGTGGGCTTCACGTCGCGCGGACCGATCGGCGTCGACGGATTGACGATCACGGCGGGCAGGCCGTCCTGCTCGATCATGCGCTCGACCGCGCGCTCGGCGATCACCTTGCTGCGCTTGTACACGCCGATCGCCTGATCGGCCTTGAGCGGCGAGGTTTCGTCGGCGGAGTTGCCCGAGCTTGTGACCTTGAGCGTGGCCACGCTGCTCGTGTAGACGATGCGCTCCACGCCCGCGGCGAGCGCGGCGCGCATGGTGGCTTCGGCGCCTTCGAGATTGGCGCGCTCGATTTCGAGCGGATCGGGCGCCCACAGGCGGTAGTCGGCGGCCACGTGGAACAGGTAGCGCACGCCGTCGAGCGCACGGCGCATCGAGGCTTCGTCGCGCATGTCGCCGGTGACGATCTCGACGTCGAGCGATTCGAGGTTCTTGCGCGGGCTCGTCGCGCGCACCAGCAGGCGCACGGCAAAGCCTTTTTCCAGCGCGATGCGGGCGACGGCCGAGCCGACGAAGCCGGACGCGCCGGTGATCAGCACGAGGTCCTTGTTAGCGCGGGAAGTGTCGGTCATTCTGGATTTCGCTTTCGGGTTCGATGAGCGGCGCGCCGTTCACGCCGGCCGCCGCAGTGGCACGGATTGTACGTGGCGCGACGGCGGCGCGTGCGCGCGCAGGGTCGCGGCAATCGCGTCTACAATGCCGACCGTATCGTGCATGCATGGCTTAAGGAGATCGAACGATGAGCGAACCGGATCTGGATGCGCGCCTGGAAACGTATTACGTGCGCGTGCGCGGAACGGTGCAGGGCGTGGGCTTTCGTCACGCGACGGTGCGTCAGGCGCACGCGCTGCGCATTCGCGGCTACGTCGCCAATCTTGAGGACGGCTCGGTCGAGGCCGTGATTCAGGGCTCGGCGAATCAGGTGGACCGCATGCTGTCGTGGCTGCGTCACGGGCCGCCCGCCGCGCGCGTGAGTTCGGTGGAGAGCGAGGAGCGCCGCACCGAGAAGCGTTACGAGCGCTTCGAGCAGCACTGAAAACCCATCGACGAAAAAACGGGGCGCTTGCGAAAGCGCCCCGTTTTCGTTTCGGCCAGGGATCACGCCCGGGATAAAAGCTCGCGCGCGTCAGCACACCTCTGCGCACCTCAGCGCACCGCGAGCAGGCTCTCCGCGAAGCCCCACTCTTTCTCGATCCACTGATGCGCGCACTCGAAGCCCGCATCGGCGGCGATCGCGGGGATTTCGTCGGCGTGATACTTGTGGCTGCTTTCGGTCCAGATGGTCTCGCCCGCTTCCATTTCGATGTTCAGACGCGCCGCGCCCACGTGCGCCTCGACGTGGCGCTTCGCGCGCAGATGCATCTCCACGCTGCGCACGTCGGGATTGAAGCGCGCGACGTGCTCGAAGTCGTGCAGGTCGAAGTCGCCGTCAAGCTCGCGGTTGATGCGCGAGAGCAGGTTCAGGTTGAACGCGGCCGTGGCGCCGATCGAATCGTCGTAGGCGGCGATCAGCGTATCGACGGGTTTGACGAGGTCGGTGCCGAGCAGCAGCGTGTCGCCGGGGCGCAGCATCGCGCGGATGTCGCGCAGAAAACGCGTCGCCGCGAGGCGCGCGAAGTTGCCGATGGTGCTGCCGAGAAACAGCACGAACAGGCGCTCGCCGTCCTTGCGCTGGCGGCTCACTTCGGCGAGACCGGCCAGATAGTCGCGCTCGTAGCCGACGATCGAAATGCGCTCGATGTCGGCCAGTTCGCGGCGGCACAGTTGCAGCGCGGTGCGCGAGATCTCGATCGGGCAATACGCGGTCGGACGCTTGCGGCACAGCGCTTCGAGAATGCGGCGCGTCTTGCGGCCGCTGCCGCTGCCGAGTTCGGCGACGGTGACGTCGGCGGGCAGCGCTTCGACGATCTCGTTGGCGTAGCGCGTGAGCAGGCGTTCCTCGGCGCGCGTGACGCCGTATTCGGGCAAGACCGTGATGACTTCGAACAGCGCCGAGCCGACTTCGTCATACAGATACATCGACGGCAATTCCTTCTGCGGGGCGTGCGTGAGACCCGCGCGGACGTCGGCGGCGAAGGTGGAAGGCGGGCTTTGCTGCGGCGTGGGGCGGGACGCAGGAAGTGTCATGCGGGCTCCGTTTGCGTTGGGCGGCTGGCGGCCGGTGCGCGGCGAAGGGTGCCGTGACGCGCGGCGGCCGAAGGTCGGTTCCGTAGCGAGACTTACGTTCTAGTCCATCATCGCGTGCAATTCACGAACTAAATTGGCGGTTTCGCTGCCTCGGCAGACGCCGCATCGGCCGTGCCCGCCGTATCGGCGCGGCTTGCGGGAGACTAGAATGCCGGCAGTCCGGCTCGCGCGAACGCCGCGTCCGGCTGCCGCTAAATCAATACAACATTCAAATGACAACGCTTTTTTCAGCGTCCGCCGCGTTGGACGGACGCGCCGCCGTGTTCTCCGCGCCTCGCGCCCGTCCCGCTTCCTTGTGCGCCGCGTCATGTCGATAACGTACGAACCCGGACGCGGCATCACGCTTTCCGTGACCGCTTCGGCGCTGTTCGCGCTGATGTCGGCGTATACCTTGCTGCTCGCGCCGCTCGGCGGCCTCGACATCTTCGCGTGGCGCGTGATCTGGACCGTGCCGGGCGCGCTCGCGCTGGTGGTGCTGCGCAAGCGCCTGCCGCACCTGCGGGAACTGGTGATGCGCGCGATCCGCGAGCCGCGCATCGCGCTGATGCTGGTGGTAGGCGCGGCCCTGCTCGGCGTGCAGCTTTGGGTGTTCCTGTGGGCGCCGCTGCACGGACGCATGCTCGAAGTGTCGCTCGGCTACTTCATGCTGCCGCTGGTGATGGTGCTGGTCGGGCGCTACTACTACCACGAGCGCCTGGAGCCGCTGCAATGGATCGCGGTGGCCTGCGCGGCGGTGGGCGTGGCGCACGAGCTTTGGGCCACGCACGCGTTTTCGTGGCCGACGCTGATCACGGCGCTCGGCTATCCGCCGTATTTCATGCTGCGCCGCAAGATCCACGCGGATTCGCTGGCGATGTTCGCCGTGGAGATGGTGCTGCTGCTGCCCGTCGCCTTCATCGAAGTGCATGCGGGCGGCTCGCTCGCGATCGTCGGCCAGCATGCGCTGCTCGCTTGGGTGCTGCTGCCGGGCTTGGGCGTGATCAGCACGATTGCGCTCGCGACCTATCTGAAGTCGAGCCGGCTGCTGCCGATGGCGCTGTTCGGCGTGCTCGGCTACGTGGAGCCGGTGTTGCTCGTGATCCTGTCGGTGACGATGCTCGGCGAGCATCTAGGCGTGCGCCAGCTCGCGACTTATGTGCCGATCTGGCTGGCCGTGGCGCTGACGGCGCTGCATGGCGCGCGCCTCGTGCGCGTGTCGCGCTGAGGCGCTGATTGATCGATGCGCCGGGGCGGCGATGCGCGCTGCCGTGACGTAATCGCGATGCGCGAGCTTGCGATGCGCTCGCGCCCGGCAGGCTCGACGTATTCAGCGCACTCAGCGCGCGTGCTGCGCGCGCGGCGGATTGATACGCGTCGGGCCGGTTTTCGCTTCGATCGCCTCGCGCAACGCGGGACGCCAGCCGAACGCGAACAGCGCTTCAGCGAGCACGAACAGCGGACCGACGATCAGGCCGATCACATCGTCGACGAAAGCGGGCTTGCGATGTTCCCAGGCCACGTGCCCGACGAACTGAAAGATCCAGCCGACCACGAACAGCCCCACGCCCGCCGCGAGCCACACGGCCGTCGACTCGCGCGCGAGCCACGCGCCGCAGGCGAGGCAGAGCGCCGAGAACACGGCCATCATCGCGCCGAGCGGCACGTCGAGCACGAAGTAATAGAGCGTCGCGCCGCCGAACAGCAGCCACGCGGGCGAGAGCGGCACGGCGGCGAGCGGCCACGCGGCGACGGCGAAGGCGGGACGCGAAAGCAGCACCGCGAGCGCGAGCACGATCATCGGAATGCCGACGAAATGCGTGGCGATGTTGCGGGCATCGCGGTGATAGCCGGCGTATTGGGTCAGCTGCTCGGTCAGGTTTCTCATGGATGCCCCTCTGTCTCCAAAATCATTATGATCGTCGGGCGCGCGGCCGCGAACCTTCGGCTAGCCGACAATTCGGCGAATCGGCGATTCAGTGATTCGTCGACGACCGCGCCTTTTGCCCGTGCGCCTTCGCGCAGGCACCGACCCGATCCGATGACTTCGACCCGCCCTCCTTCCGTCGCTCCCACGTCTCCCGCCGTGATCGCGGTGCTCGAACGCAGCGCCTGGTTCGCCGCCGCGCCCGCGCCATTGCGCGAAAGCTTGCGCGCGGCGGGCCGCGTGCGTGCGTTGCGCGCGGGCGAGCGCCTGTTTCTGCGCGGCGATGCCGCCGACGGCCTCTACTGCGTGCTCGACGGCGCGATGCGCGTCGGCGCGGCCAGCGTGGCCGGACGCGAGGCGCTGCTCGCGGTGGTCGGGCCCGCGCACTGGTTCGGCGAGATCGCGCTGTTCGATGCGGGCGTGCGCACGCACGATGCCTACGCCGAACGCGACTCGACGCTCTTTCACGTGCCGCTTGCGCCGCTCGCCGCGCTGCTCGACGCCACGCCCGCTTACTGGCACGCCTTCGGCCTGCTGCTCGCGCAGAAGTTGCGCTTTGCCTTCGACGCCATCGAGGAAAGCGCGCTCCTGCCCGCCGCCGCGCGCGTGGCGCGACGTCTGCTCGTGCTGGCGGCCGATTACGGCGGCACGCAGTCTGCGCGCCGCGTGGTGAACGTGCCGCAGGAAGATCTCGCGCTGATGCTCGCGCTCTCGCGTCAGACCGTGAACCAGATCCTGCGCCAGTTCGAGCGCGACGGCCTCGTGCAGTTGCGCTACGGCGAAATCGAGATCGTCGACGCGGTGAAGCTGGAGCAGCAGGCGCATTGATCTCGACAATGCCCGCCATGAAGCATCGCGGTATCAATATTGATCGACAAGATCAACATTGATGATCGCGCAAGACGAGTACCCCCGCGCCATTGCAGCGCCGCGCCGTTTGCATCGACAATGACGCGGCTTACGTTGCTTTCGACCGGCAAGTCCGGCCTTTCGACCTCGCGGATTTCCGCGTTCCCTCTTTCGCTTCATGACCGACCGCGTCGTTGCCGCCTTCGATTTCGACGGCACCATCACCACGTCCGATAGTTTCCGCGCCTTCATGCTCGACGCCGCCGGGCCCGTGCGCTTCGCCTTCGCCGCGCTGCGCTGCCTGCCGTGGCTCGCGGGCATCGCGCCCGGCTGGGCCGACCGCGGCCGCACCAAGGCGCGCTTTCTGCGCGCCGCGCTCGGCAACGTGCGGCGCGAGACGCTCGAAGCCGCCGCGCAGCGTTTCGTCGAAACGCGTCTGCCCGATCTGCTGCGCCCCGAGATGCTCGCGCGCATCCGCGAACATCAGGCGCTCGGCCACGAAGTCGTGCTTGTGAGCGCGTCGCCGTCGATCTATCTGCGCAAATGGGCGCCGGGTGTCGGCATCGGCACCGTGCTGGCGAGCGAGCTGGAATGGCGCGAGGGCGTCTACACTGGACGGCTCGCGGGCAAGAACTGCTGGGGCCCGGAGAAGGTCGCGCGGCTGCGCGGCTGGTGGGGCGCGCAGCCGCCCGCCACGCTCTACGCTTACGGCGACAGCCGCGGCGACCGCGAAATGGCCGAACTCGCGAACCACGCATGGATACGCGGCGAGGCGCCGCTGCCCGCGCTCGCGCCGCAAGGCGGCTTCGCGCCGGGCTGAGCGCGCCGCCCATCCCCGCTACGAACACGCAGACACTCGAACAAACACAAGGAGACGCACCCATGAACGGACAATGGACCCAGGTGACTTCGCGCGACGGCGGCACGTTCCGCGCCTGGACGGCGCTGCCGCCCGAAGGCAGCGGGCCGGGTCTCGTGCTGCTGCAGGAGATCTTCGGCGTGAACGCGTCGATGCGCGCGCTGGCCGAGCGTTACGCCGAAGAAGGTTACGTGGTGATGGTGCCCGACCTGTTCTGGCGTCTGGAGCCGGACGTCGATCTGGGTTACGAAGGCGCCGACATGGCGAAGGCGCTCGATCTCTACGACCGCTTCGACGTCGATCTCGCCATCGACGACATTGCGCAGACGCTCGCGGCGCTGCGCGCGCATCCTTCGCAGCGCGGCAAGGCGGGCGCGCTCGGCTGGTGCCTGGGCGGGCGGCTCGCGTATCTCGCGGCGGCGCGCACCGATGTGGATTGCGCGATCGGCTACTACGCCGTGGGCCTGGAAAACGTGCTGAACGAAGCCGGGACGATCCGCTGCCCGCTCATGCTGCACTTCCCCGCCGAGGACAAATGGTGCGACGCCGCCACGCGCGAGCGCATCGAAACGGCGCTGGCGGGCAAGCCGGGCGTCGAGCTGTACACGTATCCGGGCTGCGATCACGCGTTCGCGTCGGCGGCGCGTCCGCAATACGACAAGCCCGCCGCGATGATGGCGTACTCGCGCACGCTCGCGATGCTGCGCCGCGTGCTCGGCCCGATCTACGACTTCAACGCGCTCTGGGAGGAGCACTGCTATCACGAGTTCGTCACGCGCAATCCCGACGACGTGATGCCGACGATGGTCGCGCAGCCCTACGTCAACCACATCCCGACGATGACGGGCGGCGTCGGCCACGACGAACTCAAGCGCTTCTACACGCACCATTTCGTGCATTCGAATCCCGCCGATACGCGCCTGATCCCGATCTCGCGCACCATCGGCTCGGACCGCGTGGTGGACGAGTTCATCTTCTGCTGCACGCACGACCGCGAGATCGACTGGCTGCTGCCGGGCCTCGCGCCCACCGGCAAGTATTTCGAAGTGCCGATGCTGGCCGTGATCTGCTTTCGCGGCGCGAAGCTCTATAACGAGCACATCTACTGGGATCAGGCTTCGGTGCTCGCGCAGATCGGCGCCATCGATCCGACCGGGCTGCCGATCGCGGGCATCGCGAGCGCGAAGAAGCTGCTCGACGAAACGCTGCCGTCGAACACGCTCATGTCCGCCTGGCAGACGAGCGAAGGCAAGCCGTTCTGAGGCGCGCGGCGCGCGCCCTGCGCGCCGCCGCTGCCGTTTTAACGATCAGTGATCAACGATCGACGATCACTGAAACGGATTGTCGACGACGCCGGGCTTCGCGTCTGGCTCGTCCTTCACCTGCGCGGGCAGATGCGGATCGGCCTGCAGCTTCGCGACCACGCTGTCGAGCGCGGCCTTGAGCGCGAGCGCGGCGGCGAGGCCGCGCTTGTCGCGCGTGAGTTCGAGCGTGCCGGCCAGCGTCACGCGCGTGGTGCCGTTCGTGAGCGTGAGGGCGTCGCCCTGGACGTTGAGCACGTCGTCGTCGTTTGCGTATGCGTCGAACCCCATTGATTTCTCCTTGAGCGTGATGCGCGGGCCAGCATTATAAGAAGCCGCGCGCGACGCGATCAAACGGTTGCACACCGTCGCCGCGGCTTGCGCGCTTTGTGCGCGTCAATGTGAATTCATTGTCAAAAATTGCGCGCATGGCGGCTTTGCCGTTGATAACCGTCAGAAATCTCGTGCGAATCCGCAGCACTTTCCAGTAAAGCGAAGATCATGACGCACCTGCGCCGCGCGGCGCGGATGAATCGTGCAGCTTGAACAGGGAGTGCGTCATGGGAATTCTAGACAAGGCGGGTGACATCGCCCGTGTGGCGGTCACCGCCGGGTGGGTCTCGCTGTTCGCCGCCTGCACGTTTACGCCGTGGCAGTCGCTCTCGCGCGAAGGCGACGAAGAGGCCGCCGCGACCGCGCACACGCCGGCCGACACGGGCGCTGTCGTGGCGTCGCCGGTCGCCATGCCGCTCGTGACGACGTCCGCGACGCCGGTGGCGGCAACGTCCGCCGCCGCCGCGCCCACGGGCTTCTATCGCGTCAAGGCCGGCGACACGCTGTATCACATCGCCTCGACCTACAAGCAACGTGCCGCCGATATCGCCGCGTGGAACAAGCTGCCCGCGTCGGGCCAGGTGCAAAAGGGGCAATTGCTGCGGGTGACGCCGCCTTCCGCATCGACTTCATCGACGCCATCGACGCCATCGACGCCATCGTCGTCGGTTGCCGCCGATGCCAAAGCCTCCGCTTCCGCCGCCTCAGGCAGCGCGGCGAAATCCGCCGCCGCCGCCGCGACCACTGCCGCTACGAACTCAGCCGCTACGACTTCAGCCGCGAACGCACGCGCCACCAGTCGCCTCGTCTGGCCGATGAGCGGCGCGGTCACGCCGACGTCCGTCGGCAAGTCGAAGGCCATCGCCATCGCGGGTGCGCCGGGGCAGCCGGTCAAGGCCGCCGCCTCGGGGCGCGTGGTCTACGCGGGGAGCGGCATGAAGGCCTACGGCAAGCTCGTGATCGTCAAGCACGACGCGCATCTGATCACCGCTTACGGGCGCAACGGCAAATTGCTCGTCAAGGAAGGCGAGACCGTGAAGCAAGGCCAGACGCTCGCGACGAGCGCCGCCGATGGCGCGGGCAACGGTGGTGTTCTCTTCGAAGTGCGCGAGGACGGCAAGGCAGTCGATCCGCAGACGCGTCTGCCGCGCGCGACGCCCTGATCTCTCGCGATGCTTCTTCGGCGATTTATTCGCATGTCGAAATATCGTTTGTCCACCTGACTGGAAACCCGCATGAACAGAAGGCAATTCCTCGCGACCGGCGGCGCTGCGGCCGCCGCGCTGACGACGCTCGCGCTCGGCGCATGCACGACCACGTCCGCTTCGGCGGGCGATGCCGCCGCCGAGAATATCCGCGCGCGCCGCGACATCAACAACGACGTGGACGCCGCGCTCGCGAAGCTCTATCGCACTGTGAAGGGCTCGCGCGAGTTGATCGGCAAGGCGCGCGGCGTGCTCGTGTTCCCCGATGTGGTGGGCGCGGGATTTGGCGTCGGCGGCCAGTACGGACGCGGCGCGCTGCGCGTGAGCGGACGCACGATCGGCTATTTCAGCACGACGTCGGGCTCGTTCGGCATGCAGGTCGGCGCGCAGTCGCGGGCGATTTTCTACGCGTTCATGACCCAGGGCGCGCTCGACCGCTTCAAGCGCAGCAGCGGCTGGGCGGCGGGCGCGGACGCCACCGTCGCACTCGTCAAGATGGGTGCGAACGGCACGCTCGACACCACCACGGCCATCAATCCCATCGAGGCCATCGTGCTGACCAACGCGGGGCTCATGGCGGGTGTTTCGCTGGAAGGGTCGAAGGTTTCGCGGCTGGATCTTTGACGAGATAGCCGACGGTGGCCGCTCAAACCCTCGCTACGCCTTCGCGCATGCCTGAGCGTATTTTTCCGCTTTGTACGTTTTATCGTCGCTGTATGTCTTTAGCGTACAATCGCGAAAAAACGTACAGGATGCCCATTATGGAACTGTCCGACCGCCTCACCCGGGCGAAACAACAGACATTGGCGCAGGCGTGCGAGGCATTCGAGGATGCGACGCAGCGTTATACAGCGAAGCCCGCCCGCATGCCGCGCTCACGTGCCGCGATTGCGGACGCGGCGGTGAGCTTCAAGATTGCGGGCAAGCGTTTCGACATGCTGGCAGTCGTCGAACCCCAGGCCGACCGGCAATACACCGCCGGCATGCTGCATCGGCGTCATGCAGGCGAAGGGGGCGATCCGGCGCGCGCGCTGCTGCTGGTCACGCAGTACGTTTCTCCGAAGCTCGCCTCAGAACTCATTGCCGGGCGCATCCCGTTTATCGACACCGCTGGCAACGCCTATATCGATGAGCCGGAGGCCACCATCATGATCGTCGGGCGGGATCGGCCCGCGACGTTTGTGAAGGAAACGTCCGCGCGCTCGACCACGCCCAAGGGCCTTCGCGTCATGTTCGCGCTGGCCAGCGAGCCAGCCCTGGTCAACGCGCCATATCGCACGATTGCCGCGCATGCCGGCGTATCGCTCAACACCGTGAATCTGGCGATGGACGATCTCATCGCCCGCGCGTTCGTGGGTATGAAAGGCGACGAGCGGGTGATGGCCGATTGGCGCCGCTTCGTCGAGGCCTGGGTGAGCCTGTATCCGGTCCGTTTGCGGCCGAAGCTCGGCGGGCGCAGGTTCAAGGCCGCGACGAGCGGATGGTGGCGCGACATGCCCTTCGACCATTACGCCATGTACCTCGGCGGCGAGGCGGCTGCCGAACGCCTGACCGGCCAGTTGAAGTCGGCTTCGGTGACGATCTATAGCCACTCGGGCATCTCGTCCGAGTTCCTGCTTGCCGCGCGTCTGCTGCCCGATGTGCACGGCGAGGTCGAAATTCTCGACGCATTCTGGCCTTCGGCCACGGAAGCCCGCGGGGGCGATGGCGTACAACTCGTCCACCCCTTGCTCATCTATGCCGACCTGATTGCGTCGGGCGACAGCCGGTTGCACAGCGTGGCGGAAACCGTTTATGAGCAGTGCCTCTCCACCCCCCCTGTTTGAGGTTGCGGACGAGCGGCCCGTCGATGACACGACGATCGCGCTGCTTCGCGAAGTCAAAACTGCATGCGACCGACTAGGCGCCGAGTTCGTGCTTGCTGGCGCGGCGGCGCGCGATATCCAGATGTGGCACGTTCACGGCGTCAAGGCCCCTGTCGCGACGCGTGACGTCGATGTCGCCGTGTGCGTCGTGAGTTGGGCCTGGTACGATGAGCTGGTCGCGCTGCTCGGGCGGACGGGGCGCTTCGAGCAGGACGCGAAGGAGCAGCAGAAGCTCCTTTTCAGGCGCCCTGGAGACGCGTTCGCCTCGCAACTCGATCTGGTGCCGTTCGGTGCGCTCGAAGCGCCGCCAGGCGCGATCGCGTGGCCGCCCGGCGAGGACATTGTTCTGACTGTGCTGGGATTTCAGGAGGCTGTGGATACGGCATGCAGCGTCCATATCGGCGAGGGGCTCGTGGTGCCGGTCGTTGCGCTCCCTGCGTTTGCGTTGCTGAAATTGATTGCGTGGAAAGAGCGGCGCGCCCGCAAGAATAGCGATGCCTCGGATCTGCTCTTTATTCTGCGTAGCTACGTTGATGCGGGCAACGGCGAGCGCCTTTTCGAGCACGCGGCGGATCTGCTCGTCAGGCACGACTTCAAGGCCGAATATGCGGCAGCCGGCTTGCTGGGACGGGAGGCGAGCGCGATCGCGAAACCGCAAACGCGCGAGTTCATTCGCGCGATGCTCGACTCGCCGCGAGTCTACGACATGCTGCGAGCCGATTTATTTGCTCGCGCGGCAACGCAGATGTTCGGCGAACCGGACGAAAACACCGACGCGCTGCTTGCTGCGTTTGCCGAGGCGTTCGCGAGTGCGAGCCCGCGCACCGGGGTTTAGCGGGGTCGTCGACTCGACCCGCACTTACTCGCTCACCACCCCCACTTCTTCACCGCAAACGCGTGCCCGTTGAACGCGACCTTCGTCTGCGCGGCGACATTCGCGGGAATCCCCGGGAACGCGATACCGCTCTGCGCTTCGAGATCGCGCACCGAACGCACGTCGTAGCGATCGGCGGTCGTGTTGTCGGCGACGATCGCGAACGCGAGCTGCTGCGACGGCACGTACACCACCTTGAAGATCTGCGTGGGCACCAGCACGCGTGACGCGCCGATGGTCTGCAACTGCGCGCCCGAGAAAAGCGGCCCGGTCACGACATAGGCGTCGCCGTATTTCGACGCGAGCTTGCGCACGGCCGTTTCGATGTGCGCCCAGAGGCGCTGATTGTTTTCGCGGTTCTGCGGCACGATGTTGGCGAGCGAGAACGACTCGGCCATCGCCTGCGGATTCCAGCGGTTACCCGCCGGGCTCATGTGGCCGCGATCGAAGCCGCTGCGCTTGTAGTCGGCGAGCGTCGCGCCTTCGCCGGCGGGCAGGCGGTCGTCTTCGAAGAAACGATTGGTGCGCGTCATGTCCTTCGCGGCGTCGAGGTGATCGCGCGTCAGGTGTTCCGCCGACCAGAGCGGGCCGTGCGTGACGCCCGAATGCAGCACCACGAAATCGGAATAGCAGAGCATGCGCGTCTTCGGCGCCATGCGCGCATTGGTGAGCTTCGGGAACTGGCCGTCGGGGACGAAATCGGTGCACGCGGGCGCGGCGAACGCATGGCTCGAAAAACTCGACACGGCCATGACGAGACAGGCAAACAGCTTCTTCATCGGCGGGAATACAGGAAGACGTACAGCAAGAAAATCGGATCACGCGGGGCGACGTGAAACGCGAAGCGGAACTCGAACGACGCTTCGGCGCGCCCTGCGCAACGTGCATAAAGGGCCCGAAAGTATAGCGGCGGCTTTCGCGAGCGGCCATCTTTGTACGCGGCTTCGCGTCATCGGCCTGCACGATTGCCGCGAAGCGCAACTAACAAATGAAAACGGCGCCGCGATGAGCGGCGCCGCGAGGCAATCAAGCTAAACCAATCAAGCGAAAGCAACTAAAGGGAACGATCGCGCCGGGCGGGGCGCGAAGGGATCAGCCTGCGAACAGCGCGTTTTCGGCGTGGATCGCCTGGCGATCCACCGCTTGCAGGCGCCACTGGCCTTCCATCTGCGTATGCGAGGTTTCGCATGCCCAGGTGGCGTCGCCATGCGCCGAGCTGATTTCCTGGCGGCGGTTCACGTGCAGGCCGCGCAGGGTGCAAAGCGGTTCGTTCTCGCGCGGCGCGCATAGCGCCGTCACGCCGTTCGCATCGCGAATCTCGCCCCAGGCGGGAAGCTCGATGCCGTCGTGCGACTCGCGCGACCAGCGTTGCTGGTCGGTATCGAGCCAGAGCACGGCGTAGTCGTGGTTGACGGTCGGATCGGGACCGTTAATCAGAATCGTCAGTCGCATGTGATCTCCGCAAAGACGCGCCATCGGCGCGAAAACTGTCGTGACACTCATTGAGACTCGGGGGCAGACATTCAGCATAGGATGTGTGCGCGCATCCGCAAGTCGATTCTTCACATAGTGGGACGTCAAATCGTCGCGCCTCGGCAGTACCAGGGTTTGCGCGTGTCCCGGTATCCGCGATGGGTCCGCCGACTGCCGTCGCGCGGCGTTTGCGCGGCGATTCGGGTTCCGGCTATCGGCGAGATTGAAATTCGCAATTGGGACTGCAAAGGGCATTTCCTAGATTGATAGTGCGGCGTGATCCGCACTCATGACTGTCTGCTGCACCGCACGAAGATGCGCAGCGCCGCGTCCCCACAATCAAACGATGGATGGAGGCACAGATGGCACAGCTCAAAGGCTCGAAGACGGAGCAAAACCTCAAGGACGCCTTCGCCGGCGAATCGCAGGCGAACCGGCGCTACCTGTATTTCGCGGCGAAAGCCGACGTGGAAGGCCAGAACGACGTCGCCGCGCTGTTCCGCTCGACCGCCGAAGGCGAAACCGGCCATGCGCACGGCCACCTCGAATATCTGGAAGCGGTCGGCGATCCGGCCACGGGTTTGCCGTTCGGCAGTTCGCGGCTGAATCTCCAGGCGGCGATCGCGGGCGAAACCCACGAGTACACCGATATGTACCCCGGCATGGCCAAGGCCGCGCGCGACGAGGGTTTCGACGAAATCGCCAACTGGTTCGAGACGCTGGCCAAGGCCGAGCGTAGCCACGCGAACCGTTATACGAAAGCGCTCGAAGTGCTGGCCGATTAGCGCTGGCCGATTGGTGCTGCGATTGCTGCTGCGATTGGTTCCGGCCAGTCAACGGTGCGACCCGCGCGCCTTCGCAGGCGCTTTGCCGACGCAACGCGCACGCGGCCTGAGCCGCGTCGCGCGCGTTCGTCTGCGTGCGCCCTATCGACAAAAGACAAGAAAAAATAAAACAAGGAGACGTCATGCCCCACAAGGAAGGCAGTCTCGAAGCCCCGACGCGGCATCCGCTCGACTGGCGCTCCGATGCGTTCTACGACTCCGCCCAGCTCGACACCGAACTGGCGCGCGTGTTCGACATCTGCGCGGGCTGCCGGCGCTGCGTGTCGCTGTGCGGCGCGTTTCCGGCGCTGTTCGATCTCGTCGACGAAACGGATAGCGGCGAGGCGCACGACGTCGACAAGGCCGAGTTTTCGAAGGTGGTCGATCAGTGCTATCTGTGCGACCTCTGCTACATGACGAAGTGTCCCTATGTGCCGCCGCATCCGTGGAACGTCGACTTTCCGCATCTGATGCTGCGCGCGAAGGCGATCGACTATCGCAACGGCGAGGTGAAACTGCGCGACCGCGTGCTCTCGAACACCGACGCGCTTGGCCATCTCGCGGGCATTCCGGTCGTCACGCAGACCGTGAACGCGGTGAACGGCACGAAGGCGATGCGCGCGGCGATGGAGGATGCGCTCGGCGTGGATCGTCACGCGTGGCTGCCGTCGTTCGCCACGCGCAAGTTTCGCGGCGCGGCGCGCAAGGCGTCGGCGAGCGAGGTGCGCGACGGCGAGCGCACGCCCGGCAAGGTCGCGATCTACGCCACGTGCTACGTGAACTTCAACGAGCCGGGCATCGGCCACGATCTGCTCGCGGTGCTCGATCACAACGCCATTCCCTACGTGCTCGTGAAAAGCGAATCGTGCTGCGGCATGCCGCTGCTCGAACAGGGCAATCTGGACGGCGTGGCGAAGAAGCACGACGCGAACACGCCGATCCTCGCGCAGTACGCGCGCGAAGGTTACGCGCTGCTGGGCGCGGTGCCGAGTTGCGTGCTGATGTACAAGCACGAACTGCCGCTGATGTTCCCCGACGACGCCGATACGCACGCCGTGAGCGAAGCGTTCTGGGACCCGTTCGAATACTTCGTGGCGCGCAATCGCGACGGCCTGCTCAAGACCGATTTTCGCGCGCCGCTCGGCACGGTTTCGTATCACGTGCCGTGTCACGCGCGCGTGCAGAACATCGGCCGCAAGACCGCCGATCTGCTGTCGCTCGTGCCCGAAACGAAGGTCAACGTGGTCGAGCGCTGTTCGGGCCACGCGGGCACCTTCGGCGTGAAGAAGGAATTTCACGCGATGGCGATGAAGATCGGCACGCCCGTGTTCAAGCAGATGGCGCAGGGCGAGCCCGATTTCATTTCGTCCGATTGCGCGCTCGCGGGCCATCACATCGCGCAGGGCATCGACGAGAAGCAGTTGCGCGACGCGCAGGGCGGGCCGCCGCTTGCGCATCCGCTCACGCTGCTGCGCCGCGCCTACGGTATTTGATCAGGATAACGATTGAATTGATCGACGAGAGAAACCGATGACTATCGCCAGAATCGCCAGAAATTCACTGCTCACACTGGAAGCGTACGCGAAGCAGCGCACCGAGATGCGCAACCACATCATCGAGCACAAGAAGCGCCGCGCCGTGGCGCTCGGCAATCACCTCACGTTCCTGTTCGAAGACGACGCGACGATCCGCTATCAGATTCAGGAAATGCTGCATATCGAGCGTATTTTCGACGAGGCGGGCATTCAGGGCGAACTCGACGCCTACGCGCCGCTCGTGCCCGACGGCAGCAATTTCAAGGCCACCATGCAGATCGAGTACGAGCACGAGAAGGAGCGCCGCGCGGCGCTCGCGCGGCTGATCGGCATCGAGGACCGCGTGTTCGTGCAGGTGGACGGCGAGGCGCCCGTGTTCGCCATCGCCGACGAAGATCTCGAACGCGACAACGAAGAAAAGACTTCGGCCGTGCATTTCGTACGCTTCGAACTGACGCCGGAAATGAAACAGCGCCTGCGCGAAGGCGCGGCGCTGTTGATCGGCTGCGATCATCCGAACTATCGCGTGCCGGTGCAGACAATCGGCGGCGCGGTGCGCGAGTCGCTGCTCGGCGATCTCGCGTGAGCACGACGTTTGACGCGTGACGTGCACCGTGCGCGTTAAACGTCCTTGCGATACATGACGAAGCCGGGCTTCACCGCCACGTCGTCGTAAAGGCGCATGGCAGTCAGATTCGTCTCGTGCGTATGCCAGTAGACGCGCGACGAATTCGCGGCCTTCGCGTGCGCATAGACCGCTTCGATCAGCGCGCGGCCCACGCCCTGGCAGCGCACCTCCGCCGCCGTGAAGAGATCCTGCAAATAGCAGATCGGACCGTCGAGCGTGGTGCTGCGGTGATAGATGAAATGCACGAGGCCCACCACGCGGCCGCTCTTGAGCGCGATGAACGCGTGCATGGGTTCGTAGCCGTCGAAGAAGCGCGTCCACGTGGTGCGCGTGATCGACTCGGGCAGCGCCGTCGGGCCCGAGCGCTCGTAGAAGTGGTTATAGCCGTCCCACAGCGGACGCCATGCCGCGTAGTCGTCGGGCGTGACGGGGCGCACCTGGATCGCTTCGTTCAATCTCGTTCTCCTGTTTGCTTCATCTGCGGAGCGAAGGCGTGCAGGGCAGGCCTTCGCGAATCACAGGTGTCAGCGTAAGCGATCTGTGGCACCATTGTTAGTCCCACGCAACCGACAAACGATGGAGCCACGAAATTGGATTACGCGCTGATCATGGCGGCCTACGAGCGCAAGGCGCGCACGAGCGTGCAGCGCCGGCTCACGCAGCAGGATCTGCTGTACGAGAGCCTGCGTCGCGCGATTCTCGACGGCGACATCGTGCGCGGCACGCGTCTCGCGTCGAGCCGCGCGCTCGCCGAGGAGATGAGCATCGCGCGCAATTCGGTGCTCTATGCGTACGAGCGCTTGCTGGAGGAGGGTTTCATCACGGCCACGCGTCACGGCTCGGTTGTGAACGACGTGAAGGCCGTGGCCGCGCAGCCAGCGGGGATTGAGCAAGCCGCCGCGGAACAAGCAGCGGATGCCCCGCGCACGCTCTCGCGGCGCGTGAGCGAATTGCCGCCGCGTCCCGCGTATCGCGCGGGCGTGACGGCGTTGCGTCCGGGCGTGCCTGCGCTCGACGCGTTTCCGCTCGCGCAGTGGCGCAGCACAGTCGAACGCGCGCAACGAGAGTTGAGCCCGGAAGATCTCAGCTACGGCGCGAGCGCGGGCATTCCGGCGCTGCGCCAGGCCATCGCGCAATACGTGCGCGTCTCGCGCGGCGTGCGTTGTCAGCCCGATCAGGTGTTCATCACCGAAGGCACGCAAGAGAGCCTCGATCTCTGCGCGCGTTTTTTCGCCGATGCGGGCGAGCGCGTCTGGATCGAGAATCCCGGTTATCTGGGCGCGCGCGTCGCGATGCACGCGGCGAGTCTGAAGCTCGTGCCGATTCCCGTCGATGCTGCGGGCATGGCCGCGCGCGAGGAGCACTGGCGCGAGACGCCGCCGCGCCTGATTTATCTCACGCCGTCGCATCAATATCCGCTCGGCTGCGTGCTGAGCCTCGAACGGCGGCTCGCGCTGATCGAGCGTGCGCGCGCGTGCGGCGCGTGGATCATCGAAGACGATTACGACAGCGAGCTGCGTCACGACGGCCCGCCGCTGCCTTCGATCCAGGGTCTCGCCGACGACACGCCCGTGATCTATCTCGGCACCTTCAGCAAGACGCTGTTTCCGGCGCTGCGCATGGGCTTCATGATCGTGCCGCGCCAGGTGGTGGAGCAGGTCGACATGGCGCATCGCACGCTGGTGCGCCAGGGCCGCGTGGCGGACCAACGCGCGCTCGCGGAATTCATCGAGAGCGGGCGTTACGCGCGTCATCTGCGGCGCATGCGCAAGCTGTATCTGACACGCCGCGACGGTCTCGTCGCGGCGATCGACAAGCATCTCGGCGGATTGATGACGGTGTCGGCGGACGCGGGCGGCATGCATCTGAGCGTGCGTCTCGACGCGCCGCTCGACGACGTCTCGGTAAGCGAGGCCGCGCGCGAGCATGGCCTCGCGCTTTCGCCGCTGAGCGCGTATTGCCTCGACGCGCCCGATGCCGAGCACTACAACGGCTTTCTGCTCGGCTACGCGGAAGCCTCGCCCGAAGACTCCGATGCGCTGATGGCCACGCTCGCGCGCGTGGTGCGCGCGATGCTCTGATCCGCGACCAGGAGCTTCGCAGCGGTTCTGCGAGTGCTCAGAACATCTCCATGATGCGGTGATAGAACATGCCGATTTCGAGCGCGGGACGGCGCCACGCCGGACCGAGCGGGAAGCGCGCGTGGCGTAACTGCGCGAACAGATCGAACGCGGCGCGCTCGCCCGCGATGGCCTGCGAGACCACGCGCCCGGCGATGCCCGTGAGCGCCACGCCGTGGCCTGAAAAGCCCTGCACGTAGAACCAGTTCGGATCGACCGCGCCGAAGTCGGGCGCGCGATTGCGCGTGACGTCGACGAAACCGCCCCACGCGTATTCCACCTGCACGCCTTCGAGCTGCGGGAACACGCCCGTCATGCGCGTCTTCATCGCCTCGGTGAGTTGCGCGGGCGCGGCGCCCGTGGAATCGGCGCGGCCGCCGAACAGCAGGCGGTCGTCGGCGGAGAGACGGAAGTAGTCGAGGAAGAAGTTGTTGTCGCAAATGGCGGCGCGGCCGGGAATCAGCGCGTCGGCGCGCGCGCGTCCGAGCGGCGTGGTCGCGATGATGTACGAGGCGATCGGCGCGATGCGCGCTTCCACCGGCGCGGGCAGCACGCCGCCGGGCGCGGCGTTGCAGCACGACACCACGAAGCGGCAGCGCACCTCGCCGCGCGCGGTTTTCACCACGGGCTGCGCGCCGCGCACGACTTCCGTGACGCGCGAATGCGCGTACAGTTGCGCGCCTTCCTTGCGCGCGGCATCGGCGAGACCGAGGCAGTATTTCAGCGGATGCAGATGCCCCGAGAGCGGATCGTAGACGCCCGCGAGATAGCCCTGCGAATTCACGCGCTGGCGCGTGGCGTCGGTGTCGAGCCATTCGAGCTTGTCGTAGCCCCAGCGCGCGCGTGCCGCATCCATCCACGAACGCAGGCTCGGCACACGCTTCGGCTTGGTCGCGACCGTCACGTAGCCCGAGGTGAAATCGCAGTCGATCCCGTAGCGCGCGATGCGCTCCTTCACGAGTTCCACGCCCTGAATCGAGAGCGCCCACGCCGCGCGCATGCCTTGCGGCCCGAGTTGCTTTTCGAGCACTTCGTCCTTTGCGAAGCCGACGAGCGTTTGCCCGCCGTTGCGTCCCGACGCGCCCCAGCCGGGACGATGCGCGTCGAGCACCACGACGGAGAGGCCGCGCGCGCGGCATTCGAGCGCGACCGAGAGGCCCGCGAAGCCCGCGCCGATCACGCAGACATCGGCGTCGAGCGCGCCTTCGAGCACCGGGTCGTCGGCGGCGGGGCGCGTGACGGAGGCTTCGTAGTACGAGTGGCGGGCGAGCACGTCCGCCTGGGCGTCGAGGTCGAGTTTCATCGGTTCAGATCCATCAAAGCAGGTCCTTCATTCGATACCAGGCCATCGCGAGCACGAGGGCCGGGGTGCGCAGCGTAGCGCCGCCAGGAAAGTCGCGGTGACGGATCTTGCCGAACAGGTCGAAGCGCGCGGCCTGGCCGTGAATCGCTTCGGCGATCAGCTGGCCCGCGAGACCCGTGGTGTTCACGCCATGCCCCGAAAATCCCTGCGCGAAATATACCGTGGGCGAGACGCGGCCAAAATGCGGCGCGCGATTCATGGTGATATCGACGTAGCCGCCCCACGCGTAATCGACCTTCACATCGGCGAGTTGCGGGAAGGTCTTGAGCATGTCGCGGCGCATCGCTTCGCCGAGGTTCGGCGGCGCGAAGGTCGAATAGCTGACCTTGCCGCCCCACAGCAACCTCGTGTCGGGCGCGGGGCGGAAGTAATCGAGCACGAAGCGGCTGTCGCACACGGCGGCTTGCGCGGGCATCAGCGTGCTCATGCGCGCCTCGCCGAGCGGTTCGGTGGCGATCACGTAGGTGCCGACCGGCATGATCTTGCGCGCGAGCGCTGGCGCCAGCGCGCCCAGATAGGTATTGCACGCGAGCACGACGAACTTCGCGCGCACCTTGCCTTGCGCCGTTTCGATCACGTGCGCGCCCGCTTCGTCGCGAATGCGCGTGACGGCGCTGTCTTCGAAGATCTGCACGCCCGCTTCGTGCGCCGCGCGCGCAAGGCCGAGCGTGTAGTTGAGCGGATGCAGATGGCCGCTGTCCGGGTCGTAAAGGCCGCCCGGATAGCGGCCCGATTGCACGTAGCGGCCTACGCCGTCGCTCTCCACGTAACGGAAGCGGTCGTAGCCGAAGCGATGCGCGGCTTCATCGCGCCAGCGCTTGAGTTCGTCGACGTCGCGCGCCTTGTTCGCGGCGGTGAAATAGCCTTCCGTGAGCGCGCAGTCGATGTTGTGCTTCGCCACGCGCGACTTCACGATGTCGAGCGTTTCGAGGCCCATGTCCCACATCTGTTTGACTTCGCCTTCGTTCATGAACTGCGCGAAGGTGTCGATGCCGCAGGCGAAGCCGCCGATCAGCTGGCCGCCGTTGCGTCCGCTCGCGGCCCATCCGACCTTCGAGGCTTCGAGCAGCGCGACGCGATAGCCGCGCTCCGCGAGATTGAGCGCGGTGGACACGCCCGTGAGACCCGCGCCGATCACGCAGACATCGGCGTCGAGCGTGCCTTGCAGCGCGGGATGGCGAGTGGCGTCGTTGGCGGTGGCCGCGTACCACGACGGCGCATGAGGCTGATTGGCGAATTTGTGCATAAGGAATGCGTGCGAAAAAAAACGGCGGGCGCGGGCGCGTGGCCCGCCGCCCGCCGCGTACCCGTTAGAACGAGTAGATGAACTGCGCGCCCAGCAAGTCGTTGCTCTTGCCGTACGAGCCGTCGTCGTGCAGGAACACCTTCTGCGTGGCCCAGTCGTGGCGATATTCGACCTTGACGGTGATCTGCTGCGTCGGGAAGAACAGCAGGTCGAGCGCGACGTCCTGGCGTACCGCGCCCTTGCACTCGAAGCCGTAACCGCCGCCCGCCTGCGAGTTCGTCAGGCAGTCCGCGCCGATGCCGAAGCCGTTGTACGGGTCCATGCCGTTGCCGTTGAGCGCGATGCCGCCGCCGCCGCCGCCGTTCTTGCTGTTGGCGAGCACGTCGTAACGCGCGGTCACGCCCATGCGGCCCACGAGCGGCGCGGTGAACTTGCGGTGCGCGAGCAGCGAGAGACCGTACCACTGCGCGTTGCCGCCGTTGAACGCGGCGCGCTGCTGCTGGCCGTAATCGACTTCGGCGTTGTACTGGATGTCCGCTTGCGTGTAGGTCGCATCGACTTCGCCGAAGAAGAAGTAGCCGCCCGAGCTCGTTGCCTGGCCGCCCGGACCGTAGACGACCTGACCGTCCGAGTTGGTCGCGCTCGACAGCGTCTGGCGGCCGATGTTGAACGAACCGCCGATATCGAGCGCGCTCGACATCGTGTAGTCCGCGCGCGCCGTGAAGGTCGGGATCTTGTTGCTCGTCGTGATCGGATCGCCCAGCGCGTTCGTGCCCGTCTGCGTAACCGCGCCGTAGGTGCGGTACTGCTCGTTGCCGAGGATGAACTTGAAGGCCCACTGGCTGCCGTCCGGCGCGTAGTTCCAGCCCACACCCACGTAGCTGCCCGGATCCGAGAAGTCGTACAGCAGGTTGTGCGTGAGGGTCAGCATCTGGTTCGACTGCTGCACCTCGTAGCCGCCGAAGCTCGGCATCAGACCGGCGACGAAGGTCTGCGTGGCCGTGATCGGCACCGTGACGATCGCCGTGTTCAGGATGTTGTTGCCGATGTCGCCGTGTTCGTTCGCGAGCAGCGTGATGCCGTTGCCGCGGTTCGGCATGAGCGTGATTTCGGCGGACGGCGCCATCGGGCCGACACCGAAGGTCTTCTTGATGTCGAGGTAGAGGTCGCCGAACGTGCTGTTGAAGTAGTTGTACGAGCTTTCGTGATTCGCGAACAGGAACGACGAGGTGCCCGGCGCGCGGTTGTAGATGTACGACGGGTCGATATAGCCGGTGATCGAGAGGCCCGCGATCGGTCCGGTGCTGGCCGCGTCGCTGAGCGAATCGACCTTGAGCTGCTGGCTCGCGATCTGCTGCTTCATCGAGTCGACGTCGTCGTTGGTCAGACGAGCGGGCGCCTTGCCGTAGTCGGGCGAGCTGATATCGATGGGCGCGGCTTCCGCCGTGGCCGTCGTGCCCGCTGCCGCCGTCGCGCCTGCTGCACCCGCCGTGCCGCCTGCCGACGCCGTGGCCGTTTTCGACGTCCCCTTCGCCGTACTCTTCGAACTGGCGATTTCGCTCTTGAGCGATTTCACCTCTTTTTGCAGCGCATTGAGTTGCGCCTGGAGGGCCTTGATCTGATCGCTGGTCGAGTCCGCGAAAGCGAGCCCCGGCAGTGCCCCGGCCACCAGCAGACAGATTAACTTCTTCTTCATGGACAATTCTCCTTATTGGGTCGTTATTGCAAACACTTCGAGGCGTTCTTGCTTTTTCTTGCGGCGGGCCGTTGCACGCGGCGCGCGCGAGGCGCGCCGTCTTGTTGTCAAACTCTCAGGTTCCGTCGAGCTTCACTGCGAACTGCGAAAACCGCTTCAGGCCGCGCGCCGTCCGATCGGCGCGCCCACCGCGCCCGCCGGTGAAGCGGCGCTGACCGTTTCGGCGGGGTCGGGCTGCGTGAAGGCCATCTGCAGGTCGCGCAGACGCTTCTTCTCGCGTGCGCTCATCAACTGATTCACCGCGATCACGCCGATCGTCACGGCCGTGATGAACAGCGTGGCGAGCGCATTCATTTCCGGGTTCAGGCCGAGACGCACGCGCGAGAACACGACGAGCGGCAGCGTGGTCGAGCCGGGACCGGAGAGGAACGCGGAGAGCACGAGGTCGTCGATCGAGAGCGTGAACGAGAGCAGCCAGCCGGAGAGCAGCGCCTGCGAGATCAGCGGCAGCGTGATGACGAAGAACACCTTCAGCGGGGTAGCGCCGAGATCGAGCGCGGCCTCTTCGAGCGACTTGTTCATCTCTTTCACACGCGACTGCACGATGATCGCGACGTAGGACACGCACAGCATCACGTGGCCGATCCAGATCGTCAGGATGCCGCGCCCGGCGGGCCAGCCGATCATCTGCTGGAGCGCCACGAACAGCAGCAGCAGCGAAATGCCCTGGATCACTTCGGGAATCACGAGCGGTGCGTTGATCATGCCGGTGTAGAGCGTGAAGCCGCGAAAGCGTCCCATGCGCGCGAGCACGAAGCCCGCCCACGTGCCGATCACCACCGAGGCGAACGCCGTCATCAAACCGATCTTCAGCGAGAGCCAGGCGGCGCTCAGCAACTCGTCGTCCTGCAACAGCGCGGCGTACCACTTGAGCGAGAAGCCGGACCACACCGTCACGAGCTTCGACTCGTTGAACGAGTACACGACGAGGCTGATGATCGGGATATAGAGGAACAGAAAACCGAAGGTGAGAACGCTGGTCGAGAGCGTGCGATTGGGCTTGATCATTTGCCTTCCTCCAGTTCCTTGACCTGGTAGTACTGGAACACGGCCATCGGCACGAGCAGCAGCAGCACCATCGCGACCGTGACGGCGGACGCCATCGGCCAGTCCATGTTGTTGAAGAACTCGTCCCACATGACGCGGCCGATCATCAGCGTGTCGGCGCCGCCGAGCAGTTCGGGAATCACGTACTCGCCCACCGCCGGAATGAACACGAGCAGGCTGCCCGCGATGATCCCGTTCTTCGAGAGCGGCAGCGTGATCCGCGTGAACGCGACCCACGGCTTCGCGCCGAGGTCGTACGCGGCTTCGAGCAGCGTGAGGTCCATCTTCACGAGGTGCGCGTAGAGCGGCATCACCATGAACGGCAGATACGAATAGACCATGCCGATATAGACGCCCGCATCGCTGTGATAAAGACGCAGCGGCGAGTGAATCAGGCCGATGGCGATCAGCGCGTGATTGAGCAGGCCGTCGTCCTTGAGAATGCCGATCCACGCGTAGACGCGAATCAGGAACGAGGTCCAGAACGGCAGCATCACGGCCATCATCAGCACGTTGCGCGTGGCCGGATTCGAACGCGCGATGTAGTAGGCGATGGGATAGCCGATCAACAGGCAGAAGATCGTCGAGACCGCCGCCATCTTCAGCGAGCTGATGTAGGTGGCGATATACAGGCTGTCCTGCAACAGGAACGCATAGTGCGAAAGCTGCAAGGCCAGATGCACCATGCCGTCTTTCATCTCGACCAGATTCGTGTAGGGCGGAATGCCCATCACCTGGTCGGCGAAGCTGATCTTGAGCACCAGCACGAAGGGCAGCGCGAAGAACAGCGCGAGCCACAGGAACGGCACGCCGATCACCGTGGTGCGGCCCGACGGCACGAAGCGCGAGAACATGCGCGCGAGCATGCCGCGCGGCGCGCTGCTGCGCGACGACACGGAGGGCGTGGAGGGCAGGGACGTACTCATGTCGGCATCTCCGTTATTGCGTGAGCACGACGCCGCTGGCGGGCGACCACGACACATACACGTCGTCGTTCCAGGCCGGCGCGCCTTCGTTCATCAGATGCGAACTCGACAGGTTCGACACCACCACCTTGCCGCCCGGCAGACGCACGTGATAAAGCGAATAGCTGCCCATGTAGGCCACATCCGTCACGACGCCGCGCGCCCAGTTGGTTGGCGTGCCCGGCTTCTCGCGCGTCACGCGCACACGCTCGGGGCGCACCGAAATGCCCACCGGCATGCCGAGCGGCCCGGTTACGCCGTGGCTCACATACATGCGCGTTTCGAGGTCTTCGCTTTCGACGTAGATGTGATCGGGTTCGTCCTCGACCACCTTGCCTTCGAACAGATTGGTCGAGCCGATGAACTCGGCCGAGAAGCGGCTGTTGGGGAATTCGTAGACTTCGTTGGGCGAGCCGATCTGCACGATGCGGCCTTCGCTCATGACGGCGAGACGATTGGCCATCGTCATCGCTTCTTCCTGATCGTGCGTGACCATCACGCAGGTGACATCGACCTTCTCGATGATGTTCACGAGTTCGAGCTGGGTCTTCTGGCGGATCTTTTTATCGAGCGCCGACATCGGTTCGTCGAGCAGCAGCAGCTTGGGGCGCTTGACGAGCGAGCGTGCGAGCGCGACGCGCTGCTGCTGGCCGCCCGAGAGCTGATGCGGCTTGCGCTTCGCGTAGCGGCTCATCTGCACGAGATTGAGCGCGTCGGCCACGCGTTCCTTGATTTCGTTCTTCGGCACGCCTTCCTGCTTGAGGCCGAACGCAACGTTCGATTCCACGCTCATATGCGGAAAGAGCGCATACGACTGGAACATCATGTTGACCGGACGGCGATAGGGCGGCAGCGACGCGAGGTCCTCGCCGTCGACATAGATCTTGCCCGAGGTGGCCGTTTCCAGCCCGGCGAGCATGCGCAGCAGCGTGGACTTGCCGCAGCCGGAGCTGCCGAGCAGCGCGAACAGTTCGTTCTTCGCGACGTTCAGGCTGACGTTGTTCACGGCGACACTGTCGCCGAACTTCTTGACGACGTTTTCGATGCGCACGAAAGCGTCGCGGGAGGCGGCCTGCGCGCCCGGTTGCGCGGCTTCGGAGGCGTGGACTTTGGACGTCGAATTCATGATGTAACGGTTTCCTTTCTGATCGCGGCACTGCGCGTCGTCGCGCGGTTTTCCTGTTGCGTCACTACGGTTTTGCAAATCGCGGGCGCGAGTTGCCCCGCACGGGGCGCACAAGGCGACTCGCGGACGTCAGCACTGCGAACGGAGCTCGGTGGAGGCTGGCGCGTTGCCGGGGAAAGGGGGCGGCGCGCTCAGCCGGACATCAAACAGCGGACTTCGTGGCGGCGAGGGGTCGAGCGATCCCTCAGCCGCGCGTTGTCTCCTTCCTTCTCCTTGTTATTCGCGCCTCAATGGACGCTTAGTGGCCGGTCTTGAGCTGCGACCACAGGCGGTTTTCGAGGCGCAGGATTTCGGCCGGCATCGGCCGCATCAGCGTCATCTTCTTGAGCACGTCGTCGCCCGGATACACGGTCGGGTCCTGCGCCACCGACGGCGTCACGAACTGGCGCGCGGCCTTGTTCGCAGTCGGATAGAACACTTCGTTGGTGATCGCGGCGTTGACCTTCGGGTCCTGGATGTAGTTGATCCACTTCAGTGCGGCTTCGGGATGCGGCGCGTCCTTCGGGATCACCATCACGTCGAACCACAGCAGACCGCCTTCCTTCGGATTGCCGAACTTGATGTGATACGAACGCTTGGCTTCCTCGGCGCGGCGATGCGCGATGCCCACGTCGCCCGACCACGCGAAGGCCACGCAGATGTCGTTGTTCACGAGGTCGTTGATGTAGCCCGACGAATTGAACTGCGTGATGTACGGGCGGACTTTCTTCAGCGTTTCGAAGGCGGCCTGATAGTCGGCCGGATTCGTGCTGTTCGGATTCTTGCCCATGTATTGCAGCGTGGCGGCGAACACGTCGGCGGCCTGGTCGAGGAACGACACGCCGCAGCCCTTGAGCTTCGAGAGATTGGCCGGATCGAAAATCAGCGACCAGCTGTCGACCGGCGCGCTCGTGCCGAGCGCCTTCTCGACGGCTTCCTGGTTGTAGCCGATGCCGTCGGTGCCGTAGGCCCAGGGCACGCCGTACTGATTGCCCGGATCGGCGTCCGCGATCATGTGCATGAGCACCGGATCGAGGTTCGAGAGATTGGGGAGCTTCGACTTGTCGAGCTTCTGGTACACGCCGGCCTGAATCTGCTTGGCCATGTAGTTCGACGTGGGCACCACGATGTCGTAACCCGAGCTGCCCGCGAGCAGCTTGGCCTGCAAGGTGTCGTCGCTATCGTAGTTGTCGTACTTGACGTGAACGCCCGTCTGCTTTTCGAAGTTCGGGATCGTGTCTTTCGCGATGTAGTCGGACCAGTTGTAGACGTTCAGTGTGTCGTCCGCGGCGCGAGCCGGCTGGCTCGAAGTCGCCGTGAGACCCGCGCAGACGGCGAGCGCGGCCAGTGCGACGGCATGACGAAGATGTCTGACACTCATGTTGATTTCCCCAAATGATGAAGGTTGGCGGGCGGCGCCCGCACCCCGTTGTGCGCCGCCGGCCCGGTTGTGACTGCGTTACGAATAGCCCAGTTGCTGCGCGGTGGCGTCGACGGCTTTCTTCGCCTTCGACACGATTTCGTCGATCTCGCCGCGCGTGATGACGAGCGGCGGCGAGAGCAGCATGCGGTCGCCGGTGGCGCGCATGATGAGGTTGCCGTTGAAGCAGAAGTCGCGGCAGATCGTGCCCACGTCGCCGCCGTTCGCGAAGCGCTTGCGCGTCTTCGGGTCTTCGGCCAGTTGCAGGGCGGCCACGAGGCCCGCACCCGAAATGTCACCGACGATCGGATGATTCGCGAAGGTCTCGCGCAACTGCTGCTGGAAGTACGGACCCGTATCGGTCTTCACGCGCTCGACGATCTTCTCGTCGCGCAGCAGCTTCAGATTCGCGACGGCCACGGCGGCGGCCACCGGATGACCCGAATACGTGAGGCCGTGATTGAAGTCGCCGTTCTCGATCAGCGCCTTGGCCACGCGATCGTGCAGGCCGACCGCGCCCATCGGCACATAGCCGCTCGTGAGGCCCTTGGCCATCGTGATGAGATCGGGCTCGAAACCGAAGTGTTGATGCGCGAACCATTCGCCCGTGCGGCCGAAGCCGCCGATCACTTCGTCGGCGCACAGCAGAATGTCGTACTTGCGGCAGATGCGCTGGATTTCCGGCCAGTAGGTCGAAGCCGGGAAGATCACGCCGCCCGCGCCCTGGAACGGCTCGCCGATGAACGCGGCCACGTTCTCCGCGCCCACTTCGAGAATCTTCGCTTCGAGTTGCTGGGCGCGCGCGAGGCCGAATTCTTCCGGCGTCATGTTGCCCGCCGCTTCGCCGTAGAAATACGGTTGATCGATATGAACGATGTTCTCGACCTTCGAGGGCATCTGCTCGTGCATGTAGCCCATGCCGCCGAGCGTGCCGCCTGCGATGGTCGAACCGTGATACGCGTTCTTGCGCGAGATGACGACCTTCTTCGACGGCTTGCCCTGCGTGAGCCAGTACTGATGCACGATGCGCAGCACCGTGTCGTTGCCTTCCGAGCCGCTGTTGCAATAGAAGAAGTGGTTGAACGGCTCCGGCGACACTTCGGCGAGCAGCGCCGAGAGTTCGATGACCGGCGGGTGCGTGGTCTTGAAGAAGGTGTTGTAGAACGGCAGTTGCTGCATCTGCTCGTAGGCGGCGTCGGCGAGTTCCTTGCGGCCGTAGCCCACGTTCACGCACCAGAGACCGGCCATGCCGTCGATGATCTGGTTGCCGTCCGAGTCCCACAGATACACGCCCTTGGCCTTCACGATCACACGGCTGCCCGCCTTGTTCAGCGAGCCCATGTCCGAGAACGGATGGATGTGATGCGCGGCGTCCAGCGCGCGATATTCGGCGGTCGTGCGTGCGCCTTGCGCGGCTTGTGCGCGCAGCGTCGTCGGCGCTTCTTGCAGCGCGCTGGCGGGGGCGTCGATTCGATAGCTCATTGCAATGTCTCCTTTCTCGTTACACGTGCAGCAGCAGGTGCTTGCGTTCCCACGAACTGATCACGCGGAAATACGCTTCGTATTCGGTTTCCTTGAGCGCGAGATACGCGCGCACGAACTTCTCGCCGAGGATGCCCATCAGCGGCTCGCTCGCGCCCATCAGCGTGAGGCCTTCTTCCAGATTGCGCGGCAACTGGTAGGGCAGCGCGTAGCCGTCGCTCACGAGCGGGTCGGTGGGCTTGAGGTGCTGCGTCATGCCCAGATAACCGGCGGCGAGCGTGGCGGCGATGGCGAGGTACGGATTCGTATCGACGCCGGGAATGCGGTTCTCCACACGGCGCGCGGCCGGCGACGAATACGGCACGCGGAAACCCACGGTGCGGTTGTCGTAGCCCCACGCCACGTTGATCGGCGCGGCCATGAAGCGCGACAGGCGGCGATACGAATTGATGTACGGCGCGAAGATCGGCATCAGCGCGGGCGTGTACTTCTGCAGGCCCGCGATATACGCATGGAACATGTCGGTGGGCTTGCCGTCCTCGCCCGTGAACAGGTTCTGGCCGCTTTCCGCCGAGACGAGGCTCTGATGGATGTGCATGGCCGAGCCCGGCTCGTTCTCCATCGGCTTCGCCATGAAGGTGGCGTACATATGGTGGCGCAGCGCCGCTTCGCGCACGGTGCGCTTGAAGAGGAACACGCGGTCCGCGAGGCCGAGCGGCTCGCCGTGCATGAAGTTGATTTCCATCTGCGCGGCGCCGACTTCGTGAATCAGCGTATCGACTTCGAGATCCTGCACGTCGCAGTACTCGTAGATGTCTTCGAACAGCGGATCGAACTCGTTCACGGCTTCGATCGAATACGCCTGGCGGCCCGTCTCAGGACGGCCCGTGCGGCCGATCGGCGGCGCGAGCGGAATGTCCGGGTCCTTGTTCATGTCGACGAGATAGAACTCCAGTTCCGGCGCGATGATGGGCTTCCAGCCCTTCGCCTCGTAGAGTTCGAGCACGCGGCGCAGCACGCGGCGCGGCGAGATTTCGACGGGCGAGCCGTCGAAGTGCACGCAATCGTGAATGACCTGCGCGGTGGGGTCGACGGCCCACGGAATGATGCGGATGGTCGAGGCGTCAGGCACGCAGACCATGTCGGGGTCGGTGACGCCGGTGAGGGTGCCGTCCTCGGGATAGTCGCCCGTGACGGTCTGGATCATCACCGCTTGCGGCAGACGCATGGATTCGCCGGATTCGAATTTGCTGCGCGGAATGATCTTGCCGCGCGCGATACCCGCCATGTCGGGGATGATCGCTTCGATTTCGGTAATGTGGTGCTTCTTCAGGAATTCGTCGATGTCGTGCATGATCGTTCTCTCTGTTCTGTTCGGCCGGGCTCAGACGTGCGCGGCGTGGGCGCGTGCGGGCTGATGCGCGGCGCCGCCCGGTATTCGGGCCAGCATGCGTGCGCGGCAAGCCGCGCCGAAGGCGTGGAAGATGGCGGTGGACAAGGCGTTTTGCGCGTGCTGCCACTCAGGGTGCCACTGCACGCCGAGCGCGAAGGCGCACGCGTTCGCCACGCTGATCGCTTCGATGAGACCGTCGGGGGCCGTTGCATCCGCAACGAGTCCGCTGCCGAGCGTGTCGATGCCTTGCCCGTGCAGCGAATTCACGCGCGCCTCGGTCGCGCCGTCTGCGATCTTGCGCAGCAGCCCGCCTTCGACGAGCGCGATCGTGTGCGCCGGACCATATTGCGTATCGAGCGGATCGGCCTTGTTCTCGCGATGGTCGTGCAGTCCGTCGACGGCGTGCACTTCCTGATGCAGCGTGCCGCCGAACACCACGTTCATCTCCTGGAAGCCGCGGCAGATCGCCAGCACCGGCACGCCCGCTTCGATCGCGGCGCGCAGGAGCGGCAAGGTGGTCGCGTCGCGCGCCGGATCGTGCAGCGTGCCCGCGGCGCTCGCCGGGCCGCCGTAACGATGCGGTTCGACGTTCGAGTAGCTGCCCGTGAAGAGCAGTCCGTCCACAGCATCCAGTATGTCCGCCGCCGCCTGACGCTCGCCGAGCGCGGGCAGCACGAACGCGAGCGCCCCGGCGCCATCCACGGCTGCGGCGATGTACTTCTCGCCGGCCACGTGCGACGCGTGCGGTCCCATCATCGTGCGATCGGCGGTAACGCCAATCAAAGGTTTGGTTCGCATGACTAATGGTTCACTTCTTCTTCCTGATGCGCGTTTGCAAACATAAAGCATTGGCGCAACAGGCGTGACATGACCTTGCAACCGCGCTGAATGCACGGCCGCAAACGTAATGACGCAGCGATGAGCGACGCTAACGCATCGCGCTGCGCGTGGAGATCATGTAGGCGGTTCGTTTTCTGCCGTTATGCGGCGCGACGGTATTCAGACGTGCGCAGGCACACCGCGCATGCACGACACAAGGCCTCGCATGCAAAAGACGGCGATAAAAACGAACGGCGCAGGAAGGAGAGGCGCTAGGGCAGCAGCGACGCGACTTCGTCCGTGTGGACGGCAATAAAGGCGCGTGCGGAAACGGCGTTATGGCGCCGGACAGACCGGCGGGAAAGGATTGTGAAGACGGAAAGAAGCGGGCGAGAGGCAAGTCTGCCGCTACTGCCGTCGGCGATGGCGGCGCAGTCGCTGCGAAGACACCTCGCATGACTTCGATCCCATCTCACCAGAGGGCCACGGACTCTCACAATTACACTCGACTTGGGTTTTGTTGGTCAGTTGTTTGTTTCGCACCGCGCGGTATGCAAAATGCGCTTCGCGACACTAAACATAGGTGCCGTTCGATGTATCGCGCATTGATCGCGTGTTGCGGTGCGATGTGATGCTGTGAATCATCGTTCGATCGACCTGTGTTTCAGCATATACGAGCCAAAAAGGCCGTCAATTATTTTTTTACGTTTTTTATGTCAGCACTTTCCCGGACAGCCCTGAAAACACAGCGGAGTGCGAAATATGCCGCACTGTCTTTATATTTCGAATAACTTACAGGGGTTTGTACTGACGCAAAAAAAAGCAAACTGATTAGAATATTCAACACGTTTATCGCGCCGCGCAGGTGTGTCTCATGCGCGTTCCCTGATCCAAACCGCTTTTCGACCGTGACCGAGTCCGCATCCGTTTCCACCGAAGTCGCCACGCGCCTGCGTTACGTGCGCAAGCGCTATGGTTTGTCGCAGCGCGAACTCGCCAAACGCGCGGGTGTGACGAACGGCGCGATTTCGCTGATCGAGCAAAGTCGCGTCAGTCCCTCAGTGGGATCGCTCAAGAAGCTGCTCGAATGCATTCCGATGAGCCTCGCGGAATTCTTCACCTTCGATCTGAATGAGGGTGCGAGCGTGGTGTCGCGCCGCGACGAGATGCCCAACCTCGGCAACGCGTCGATCGAGCTCTATCTGGCGGGCGCGAACGTGAGGGACCGCAACATGGGCATCCTGCGCGAGGTGTATCAGCCGCTCGCGGATACCGGCCCCGAAATGCTGATTCACGCGGGACACGAGGGCGGCGTCGTGGTGAGCGGCCAGATCGAACTGACCGTCGACGGCACGACGTGGCTGCTCGACCCCGGCGATAGTTATTACTTCGAAAGCCGCCTTCCGCACCGATTTCGCAATCCCAGCGCGACCGACGTCTGCGAAGTGGTGTCGGCGAATTCGCCGCCCACGTTCTGATCGCGCGAAACCGATGCGCCCGAAGCCGCGCGCGCCATGCGATGCGCGGCACGCCGGGCGAATCGCCATTTATTGAGGCATCCTGATGGAAAAGAAAACTCTCGCTTATTGGCAGGACAAGGCCGCGACGCTTTCGATCGAAGGCCGTGCATTCATCGACGGCGCGTATCGCGACGCCTACTCGGGACGCAGCTTCGACTGCTTGAGCCCAATCGACGGCCGCGTGCTCGCGAGCGTGGCCGACTGCGGCGCCGCCGATGTCGATGGAGCCGTGGCCGCCGCGCGCCGCGCCTTCGACGAAGGCGTGTGGGCCGGTCTCAATCCGCGCGCGCGCAAGGCGGTGCTGCTGCGCTGGGCCGCGCTGATGCGCGAGCACCAGGACGAACTCGCGCTGCTCGAAACGCTCGACGCGGGCAAGCCTATCGGCGACACCACCACGGTGGACGTGCCGGGCGCCGCGTATTGCGTGGAATGGTTCGCCGAAGCCATCGACAAGGTGGGCGGCGAAGTCGTGCCCGCCGATCATCATCTCGTGGGCCTCGTCACGCGCGAACCGATCGGCGTGGTCGCGGCGGTGGTGCCGTGGAATTTCCCGATCCTGATGGCGTCGTGGAAGTTCGGCCCGGCGCTCGCGGCGGGCAACAGCGTGGTGCTCAAGCCCTCGGAAAAATCGCCGCTCACGGCGATTCGCGTGGCGCAGCTCGCGCACGAAGCGGGCATTCCGGCGGGCGTGTTCAACGTGCTGCCGGGCGGCGGCGAGCCGGGCAAGCTGCTCGGCCTGCATCGCGACGTGGACTGCATCGCGTTCACGGGCTCGACCAACGTCGGCAAGCAGATCATGCAGTACGCGGGCCAGTCGAATCTCAAACGCGTGTGGCTCGAACTCGGCGGCAAGTCGCCGAACATCGTGCTCCCCGATTGCCCCGATCTCGACCGCGCGGCCAACGCGGCGGCGGGCGCGATCTTCTACAACATGGGCGAGATGTGCACGGCGGGTTCGCGCCTGCTCGTGCATCGCGACATCAAGGACGTGTTCCTCGCGAAGCTCGTGGAAGCGGCGAAGGCGTATAAGCCTGGCAATCCTCTCGATCCCGATGTTTCGATGGGCGCGATCGTCGACAAGATCCAGCTCGAACGCGTGCTGAGTTATATCGAAGCGGGCCGCAAGGACTCGAAGCTGCTCTATGGCGGCGAGCGCGTGAACGAGGCGAGCGGCGGCTTCTACGTGGAGCCGACGGTGTTCGACACGCATCACGACGCCCGCATCGCGCGTGAGGAAATCTTCGGGCCGGTGCTCTCGGTGATTACGTTCAGCACCATCGACGAAGCCGTGCGCATCGCCAACGACAGCGACTACGGTCTCGCCGCCGCTGTGTGGACGTCGAATCTCACGAACGCGCACGAAATCTCGCGTCGTCTGCGCGCGGGCACCGTGTGGGTCAACTGCTACGACGAAGGCGGCGACATGAACTTCCCGTTCGGCGGCTTCAAGGAGTCGGGCAACGGCCGCGACAAGTCGCTGCACGCGCTGGAGAAGTACACGGAGTTGAAGTCGACGCTCGTGCGTCTGCGTTAAGCGTCACCGCGGCGGCGTCGCGGCGGCGTCGTGGGCATCGATGCTCGCGCGCCGCCGCGTTTTTTCTTCTTCCGATCCCACGACCAAAGGCATCGCATGACGGCCACGCTACACGGCGACGGCGCCATCCGCCGCGACTCGCTGCACGGTTCTTCCATCGAAAATACTTATGCGGGCGTGCTTTCGTTCATGCGCCGCAAGTACACGCGCGAGCTGGACGGCGTGGATGTGGCGATCAGCGGCGTGCCGCTCGATCTGGCCACCACGTTCCGCTCGGGCGCGCGCCTCGGCCCGGCGGCGGTGCGCGCGGCGAGCGTGCAACTGGCGGAGCTGCATCCGTATCCGTGGGGTTTCGATCCGTTCGAGACGCTGGCCGTGACCGATTACGGCGATTGCTGGTTCGACGCGCACAATCCGCTGACGATCAAGCCCGCCATCGTCGAGCATGCGCGCACGATCCTGCGCTCGAACGCGAAGATGCTCACGCTCGGCGGCGATCACTTCATCACGTATCCGCTCCTGATTGCGCACGCGGAGAAGTACGGCAAGCCGCTTTCGCTGATTCACTTCGACGCGCATTGCGACACCTGGCCCGACGATGCACCCGACAGCCTCAATCACGGCACAATGTTCTACAAGGCCGTGAAAGAAGGGCTGATCGATCCGCAGACCTCGGTGCAGGTCGGCATCCGCACGTGGAACGACGACTTTCTCGGCATCAATGTGCTCGATGCCGCGTGGGTTCACGAGCACGGCCCGCGCGCGGCGCGCGATCGCATTCTGGAGATTGTGGGCGAGCGGCCCGCGTATCTGACCTTCGATATCGACTGTCTGGACCCGGCATTCGCGCCGGGCACGGGGACGCCGGTGGCGGGCGGGCTGTCGTCGGCGCAGGCGCTGGCGATCGTGCGCGGCCTGGAGGCGCTGAACCTCGTTGGCGCGGATGTGGTGGAAGTCGCGCCCGCCTACGATCAGAGCGAGATCACGGCGCTGGCCGCCGCGCATCTCGCGTGCGATCTGCTGTGCCTGTGGCGGCAGCGCAAAATCGCGGGGCGCTGAGCCTCGCTGGCGTCGGCTAGCGCTCGACTAGCGCGCCCAGATTGCCGCGCACGCGTTGGAGCATATTGCTGAACTGCTCCGCTTCTTCCGGCGTGAAGCCCGCCAGGGCTTCGGCCTGCACTTCGTCGCCCACGCGGCGCGCGGCGGAAAGCACGCTTTCCGCCTTGGGCGTGAGGCTCGCGAGCAATTCGCGGCGATCGTCGGGATTGGGCGTGCGCACGACCCAGCCCGCTTCTTCCATGCGTTCCAGCAGGCGGCCCGCCGAAATCGGCGCCACTTCGAGCTGCTCGGCGAGGCTCGCCTGGTTCATCGCGCCATAGTGCGCGAGGTACGCAATCATGCGGCACTGCGCGCGCGTGAGATCGAGCGACGACTTCGCAAGCTCGTCGTAACGTTTGCCGTACAGCCGGCCCACATCGACGATCAAGAAGCCAAAGCGTTTTTCGAGGTCGGTAGTGTCGGTAGTCATGGCGCAATTATACGGTCGCGCCGTGGGCGGCTTCGCGCGCGAGGGCCGGGGCGCTTCGGTCGCGGCCGCTCCACATCGACCCGCGTTTTCGGCAGTGGTCCCGCGTTTGCCGCTTCTTCATGAATGTTCCCGATTGCGCCGGCGTTTCGGATTCGTATAATAAGCAGGCTTATTATTTCTGTTCGACCTGACCCGAACGCTTATTTACTGCTTACTGACCTCGTCACCCACGCACCCGAACGGCTCACGATGACCGCTGTTACGCAGGACGGCGCCGCCGCATCGCGTCCGGCGCCGCCGCACGACGACGCGCCGCGCAAGGACGCCCCACGCGCGCAAGCCCCGCTCAATCGCGGCATGATCACGCTCTCGATCATGCTGGCGACGCTGATGCAGACGCTCGACAGCACGATCGCCAACGTCGCGCTGCCGCATATGCAGGGCACGCTCTCGGCCTCGCAGGACGAGATCACCTGGGTGCTCACCTCGTACATCGTGGCGGCGGCCATCGCCACGCCGCTCACGGGCTGGCTGGCCGACCGCTACGGCGTGAAGAAGCTGCTGGGCGTCGCCATCGCAGGCTTCACGCTGGCCTCGGCGCTGTGCGGCTTCTCGGAAACGCTCGGCGAAATCGTGCTTTCGCGGCTGCTGCAAGGCATATTCGGAGCGTCGCTCGTGCCGCTTTCGCAGTCGATTCTTCTCGACATCAACCCGCGCGAGCGCCAGGGCCAGGCGATGGCCGTGTGGGGCATGGGCGTGATGGTCGGGCCGGTGCTCGGGCCGACGCTCGGCGGCTGGCTCACGGACAGCTACAACTGGCGCTGGGTGTTCTTCATCAACGTGCCGATCGGCGCGTTCGCCTTGTTCGGCGTCTCCACCTTCCTGCCCGCGCGCGAGCCGCTGCGCGAATCGCGCTTCGATCTGTTCGGCTTCGCCACGCTCGCGCTCGCCATCGGCGCGTTGCAGGCGATGCTCGACCGTGGCGAACAACTCGACTGGTTCGGCTCGCTGGAGATCCGCATCGAGGCGCTGCTCGCGGTGCTGGCGTTCGCGTTCTTCATCGTGCATACGGCTTCTTCGGGGCCGATGACGTTCTTCCGCTACCAGCTGCTCAAGGACCGCAATTTCGCCACCGGCACGTTCTTCATCTTCGTGATCGGCGCGGTGCTCTACGCCACGCGCGCGCTGCTGCCGCCGATGCTGCAAAACCTGATGGGCTATCCGGTCGCTACCACGGGCCTCGTCACGGCGCCCAGCGGCGCGGGCACGATGATCGCCATGCTGATCGCGGGGCGCATGCTCAAGCATGTCGATGCGCGCGCGATGCTGCTATTCGGCTTCGTGGTCTCGGCCTACGCGCTCTGGCAGATGATGCAGTACACCATCGTGCTGTCGGCCTCCGATATCGTCTGGCCCGGCGTGGTGCAGGGATTCGGCCTCGGCTTCGTGTTCGTGCCGCTGTCGGCGCTGACGTTCTCCACGCTCACGCCGCAACTGCGCGCGGACGGCACGGCCACGTACAGCCTGATGCGCAATATCGGCAGCAGTATCGGCATCTCGATCGTGCAGACCTTCGTCACGCGCGGCACGCAGGTTGCGCACTCGGATCTCGCCGCCAACATCACGCCGTTCAACCCCGCGGTGCAGCCGATGCTCGAAGCCGGATCGCGAGTCGATCTCGCGCTCCTGAACCAGTCGATCACGCAGCAGGCGACCATGATTGCGTATCTGAACGACTTCAAGATGATGTTCGTCGCCACGCTGCTGGTGATTCCGCTGCTGGTGTTCATCCGGCCTTCCTCGCACGCTGCGGGCGCCGCCGAGGCGAACCACGCGGCCATGGACTGAGACGGATTTGCCGATGAACTGAACCCGTCTCGCCGCTTTATTTTTTGTCATGTCGTGCGCGCGGCCGGTCCGCGCGCGATGCTTTTGCCGCTTCTCACTCCGAACTCCGATGCTCTCCGCTGTTTCGATTCTCCTGCCCGTCTTTGGCCTCATCTTCGCGGGCTTCGCCTGCCGCCGCTTCGGCGTGCTCGGTCCCGCCGCCGCTTCCGAACTGAACCGCTTCGTCGTCTGGCTCGCGCTGCCCGCGCTGCTGTTCGACATTCTTGCGCACGCAACGTGGCATGAACTCTTTCAGCCCGCGTTCGTGGCCGCGTTCGGCATCGCGGGCCTCGTCGTGTTCGCGGGCGTGGTGGCGGTGCGTTTGTTCCTCGGCCGTCCGCTCGCCGACGCGAGCATTGACGGCCTCGCCGCCGCCTATCCGAACACCGGCTACGTAGGCTTTCCGCTCTGCATGATCGCGTTCGGGCCGTCGAGCCTCACGCCCACCACCATCGCGACGATCCTCGTGGTGTGCGTGCTGTTCGCCTTCGCCATCGTGCTGATCGAAACGGGGCTGCAAAGCGAGCGCCGTCCGCACCGTCTGCTGATCAAGGTGGCGCGCTCGCTGATGCGCAATCCGCTGCTGGTCGCGCCCGCGCTGGGCGCGCTGATGTCGGGTTTTCACGTGACGATTCCCGCGAGCGGCGAAACCTTCCTCAAGCTGCTCGGCGGCGCGGCGAGCCCGTGCGCGCTGGTGAGCCTCGGCCTCTTTCTCGCCGAGCGCCGCGCGAAAAGCGATGCGCCGCAGGAATCGTCTTGGTGGCTCACGCTCTCGAAGCTGGTCGCGCAGCCCGCGCTGACGTGGCTGCTCGCCGACCGCGTGTTCGGCCTGTCGCCGCAACTGGTGGAGACGGCCGTGCTGCTCGCCGCGCTGCCCACGGGCACCGGGCCGTTCATGCTCGCGGAGTACTACAAGCGCGAGGCGCACGTGACCGGCCGCACGATCCTGCATTCGACGCTCGGCTCGCTCGTCACGCTCACGCTGATCCTGCTGCATCTGCATCACGGCTGACGCGCGAATCGCGTCACGATTGAGCCTGCGAATGCGGCACGCCGTTTGCTGACTGAAAGCCGTCAGCATCGATCAGGAGATTGACGATGAAGCGGCTCACTCGCAGCGGCGCGGCGCTCGCGCTCCTCGTTCTCATGGCGTTCGGCGGCAGCGCCTGCACGCTCGGCGGCGCGGCCGCGGGCGGTTATGTCGGTAACAAAGCGACGAACGGCAGCGCGGTCGGCACCGTCGGCGGCGCGGTCGCGGGCGGTGTGATCGGGCACGAACTCGGCAAGTAACGCCCGCCGCACGTCACCGTGCACCGATCCGCGCGGTCGCTCGCATCGATGCGCGCGCTACGCCAGTCAAAATTGAGATGAGTTGATTCAAGGCATGGAGTCGCCAGAAACGCACGACTTCTGACCTGAATCGACCTGTTTTCGCACTTCACCAGACTATTCTTCCTACCTGTTCGCGGCCGTCCATCCGACGGCTTCGCACAGGCGGCGAGGCGTTGGCCGACGCGTCTCGCCAGGTCGTCATCGCAGCCCACACGGCTGCATCACACCTGACTGGGAGAGCGCATGTCTGATGCGAAACCCTCCGGCACCGCTCTCACGAAGGGCGGCGCCGCGAGCAGCAATGAGACGCCGAAGATCGGCGTCGTGCCCGCCACGCTGATGGTGGCCGGCAACATGATGGGCTCGGGCGTGTTCATGCTGCCCGCCAATCTCGCCGCGACCGGCGGCATTTCGATCTTCGGCTGGCTGATCACGGTGGTGGGCGCGGTGTCGCTCGGGCTCGTGTTCGCGAAGCTCGCGGCCATCGACCCGCTCGCGGGCGGCCCTTATGCCTACGCGCGCAAGTCGTTCGGCAACTACGTCGGCTACCAGACCAACCTGATCTACTGGCTCGCCAACGTGCTCGGCAACACCGGGCTCGCGGTCGCGGGCCTCGGCTATCTCACGCACTTTTTCCCTTCGCTGCGCGACCCGCTCACGCTGGCCGCCGCGCAGATCTTCGTGATCTGGCTGCTGACCTACGCGAACATCCTCGGCCCGCAGGTGGTCGCGCGCGTGCAGTCGGTCACGACGATCATCGCGCTGATTCCCATCGTCGGCATGGCGCTGTTCGGCTGGTTCTGGTTCAGCGGCGCGGTCTACATGTCGGGCTGGAACGTGAGCGGCGGCAACGCGTTCAGTGCGATCGGCTCGACGCTGAACTTCACGCTGTGGGCGTTCATCGGCGTGGAAAGCGCCTCCGTGTCCACGGCCGTGGTGGCGAATCCGCAGCGCAATGTGCCGATCGCGACCGTGGGCGGCGTGGTGATCGCGGCCGTCTGCTACGTGCTCAGCTCGACCGTCATCATGGGGATGATCCCGAATAAGGCGCTGATCGCGTCGAACGCGCCATTCGCCGACGCCGCGCGCGTCGCGCTCGGCAGCACGGCGGCGAACGCGGTGGCGCTGTGCGCGGCGCTCGGCTGTCTGGGCTCGCTCGGCGGCTGGACGCTGCTGGTCGGCCAAACCGCGAAAGCCGCCGCCGACGACGGCCTGTTCGGCAACGTGTTCGCGCGCGTGAACGCGAAGAACGTGCCGTCGGCGGGCCTTGCCATCGTCGCGACGATCATGACCGTGCAGGTGCTCGCCACCATGTCGCCGAACGCGAGCGAGCAGTTCGGCAAGATCGCCTCGATCGCCGTGATCATGACGCTCCTGCCGTACATCTATTCGTGCATCGCGATCAAGGTGCTCGGCTACGGGAAGATGTCGCCGCATCAGTTCACGTTCTACACGGTCGTCGGGCTGGTCGGCGCGGTCTACGCGCTCTGGGCGATGGTCGGCTCGGACGGGCAGCAGACGCGCTGGTCGCTGATCTTCGTGATCGCGACGGTGGTGTTCTACGAGCTCTCGGTGAATCGCCAGCGCGAGATCGCCGAGAAGCATCTGCATCCCGGCGGCCGCGCGCCAGGCTGGGTGCGTTACGTGTCGTTCGGCGTCGCCGTGGTGGCGCTCGTCGCGACCTTCTGGATTTCGGTGGGCCACGATCGCGGCCTCACGCTGCGGCCGCGCGTGCCGCTGCCGGGCGTCGCGAGCGCGCCGGCGCAGCCAGGTTCGCCGCCCGTCACGCCTTCCACGACCTCGGAGAATGCTTCATGAGCACCGTGTCCCCGCAACACGCGTCGCGCCGCCTCGGCATGCGCGCGCTTTTCGTCCACCCGCAGATCGACGCCGCCACGGCCAACGGACGCGCCGCGCGCGCGCTGATCGACGAGCTGCGCGAACGCCTCGTCGACGTGGTGACCGCCGCGAGCGCCGACGACGCCATCGCCGTGATCGGCGCCGATCCCGGCGTCCAATGCCTGCTGCTCGACTGGGAACTCGGCACGCTCAGCGCCGACGCCGACGCCAGCGAGCACGCCGCTGCGCGCGCCGTGCTCGACGCCTTGCGCGCGCGCAGCGCGACGCTGCCGGTGTTCCTGCTCGCCGACCGCATGAGCGCGGCGGGCGTGCCCGTCGAAGCGATGCGCCAGGCCGACGACTTCATCTGGATGCTCGAAGACACCACGTCGTTCATCGGCGGGCGCATCGTCGCGGCCATCGAGCGTTACCGCGAAACCGTGCTGCCGCCGATGTTCGGCGCGCTCGCGCGCTTCTCGCGCGTCTACGAATATTCGTGGCACACGCCGGGACACACGGGCGGCACGGCGTTCCTCAAGTCGACGGTCGGCCGCGCGTTCTTCGAGTTCTTCGGCGAGCAGTTGTTTCGCTCCGATCTGTCGATCTCGGTGGGCGAGCTGGGTTCGCTGCTTGATCACAGCGGGCCGATCGGCGCGAGCGAGAAGTACGCCGCGCGCGTGTTCGGCGCGCATCGCAGCTATCACGTGACCAACGGGTCGTCGACCTCGAACCGCGTGATCGTGATGGCGAGCGTGACGCGCAACGAAGTTGCACTGTGCGACCGCAATTGCCACAAGTCGGTCGAGCACGCGATGACGCTCGCGGGCGCGATCCCGACCTGGCTCGTGCCGTCGCGCAACCGTTACGGCATCATCGGGCCGATCCTGCCGGAGCGGCTCACGAAGGCGGCCGTGCGGCTCGCCATCGATCACAATCCGCTCGTGAAAGGGCGGCCCGAGGTGAAGCCGAAGCCGGTGCACGCGCTCATCACCAACTCGACTTACGACGGCCTCTGCTACAACGTCGCGCGCGTGGAGGCGCTGCTTGGCGAGAGCGTGGACCGGCTGCATTTCGACGAAGCGTGGTACGGCTACGCGCGTTTCAATCCGCTCTATCGCGAGCGCTTCGCGATGCATGGCGACCCCGCCGATCACGACGCGAGCCGCCCGACCGTGTTCGCGACGCAATCGACGCACAAGCTGCTCGCCGCGCTCTCGCAGGCCTCGTTCATCCACGTGCGCAACGGGCGCGGCGCGATCGGTCACACGCGCTTCAACGAGTCGTTCATGATGCACGCGTCGACTTCGCCGCAGTACGCGATCATCGCCTCGAACGACGTGAGCGCCGCGATGATGGACGGCCCCGGCGGCCTCGCGCTGACGACCGACGCGATGCGCGAGGCCATCGGCTTCCGGCAGATGCTCGCGCGCCTCGCCGCCGGTTTCGACGATCGCGACGACTGGTTCTTCCACGTCTGGCAGCCCGAGACCGTGGTGGACCGCCGTAACGCGCGCCGCTACGCCTTCCACGATGCGCCCGAGGCGCTGCTGTTGCAGGATCCGTCGTGCTGGGTGCTGCACCCGGAAGACGACTGGCACGGCTTCGGCACGATCGAGGACGGCTACTGCATGCTCGATCCGATCAAGGTGTCGATCATCACGCCGGGTGTCGCGCCGCATGGCGGACTGCTGCCGGTGGGCATTCCGGCCAGCGTGGTGACGGCGTATCTGGACCGCCAGGGCATCGTGGTCGAGAAGACCGCGGACTTCACGATCCTGTTCCTGTTCTCGCTGGGCGTGACCAAGGGCAAGTGGGGCACGCTCGTGAACACGCTGCTCGACTTCAAGCGCGACTACGACGTGAACGCGCCGCTCGAACACGTGCTGCCCGACCTCGTCGATCAGCATCCGCAGCGCTATGCGGGCATCGGGCTGCGCGAACTGTGCGACCGCATGTTCGCGGCGATGCGCGATTTGCGCACGACCGCGCTGATGGCGCAGGCGTTCTCCACACTGCCGCGTCCCGATTGCAGTCCCGCCGAGGCCTATGAGCAACTCGTGCACAACGAGATCGATACGCTCGAACTCGGACGCATGGACGGGCGCACGGTGGCGACCGGCGTGGTGCCGTATCCGCCCGGCATTCCGCTGCTGATGCCTGGCGAAAACGCGGGCGATGCGGATGGTCCTTTCCTTGGCTATCTGAAGGCGCTGGAAGCGTTCGACCGGCGGTTTCCGGGCTTCACGCACGATATCCACGGCGTGGAGGCGGAAGACGGCGTGTATCGCGTCGCGTGCTTGAGGAAGGGCGCGTTGAACGCCTGAGCGCGCGGTGGCCGTAGTCGCGAGACGCAAAAGAAACGGGCCGATCGTCTGATCGGCCCGCTTTTTATCGGCGAAGCTATGCGCGCGATTAGTTCGTGATCCTCATTTCACCGCGCCGAGCGCGAGCCCCTTCACCATATAACGTTGCAGCCACGCGAACACCACCGAAACCGGCAGCGTGGCCGCGAGCGTGGCGGCCATCACCAGTTCCCATTCGACCGTGTACTTGCCCGCGACCATGTCGGTGACCTGCACGGTCAGCGTCTTGTTCTCGGGCGAGCGGATCAGCGTGTAGACCACCGCGAACTCGTTCCAGGCGCTGATGAACGTGAAGATGGCCGTGACTACCACGGCCGGAATCGCGAGCGGCAGGAACACGCGGAACACCGCGCCCGTGCGGCTGCTTCCTTCGAGCCACGCCGATTCTTCGAGATCGCGCGGCACGGTCTGGAAATACGACGAGAGCATCCACACCGCGAACGCGATATTGAACGCCGCATACGAGACGATCACGCCGAGCTTCGAATCGACGAGATTGCCGTCGCCGTACGGAATCATCGCGGCGAGGCGGAACAGGCCGACCACCAGCAGGATCGGCGAGAGCATCTGCGTGACCAGCAGGAACTGGCGATACGCGCCGCGTCCGCGAAACGGAAAGCGCGCGAGCGCGTAGGCGGCGGGCAGGCTCACCGCGAGCGCGAGCGCCGTGGAGAGAAACGAGATCACGATGCTGTTGCGCAGCGCGACGCCGAAGTTCGCGGCCTGCCACATATCGACGTAATTTTCCCAGCGCCAATGTTGCGGCAGCCAGCGCGCCGGATAGACGAACACTTCGTTGGCGGGCTTGAACGAGGTGAAGAACATCACCGCGAACGGAAACAGCACGGCGACGACGAGCGGCGAGAGCGCGAGCCAGCACCAGAGCGAGCGTTTGAGCTTGCGGTTCATGCGAGGTCTCCTTCGGCGCCGCCGCTGCGCTTCGCCTGCACGCGCAGATACGCGACCGAAAACGCGAACAGGATCACGAGCATGATCAGCGAAACCGCCGCCGCTTCGCCCGGACGCCCGAGCCGGAAGCCGAGTTCGTAGAGGTAGGTGACGAGGATGTGCGTGCTGTCGTCGGGGCCGCCCTGCGTCATCACCCAGATGATCGGAAACGAGTTGAACACGTAGATCACGTTGAGCAGGATCGCCATGTTGATGAAGGGCTTGAGCAGCGGCAGCGTGAGCTGGCGGAACTGCTGCCAGGCGCTCGCGCCGTCGATGCGCGCGGCTTCGTAGATGTCGCCCGGCACCGAAGAGAGGCCGCCCAGGAAGATCGTGGTGGTGAACGGAATCGACACCAGAATGCCGACGGCGATTTCCACCGGAAACGCGTATTCGGGCGTGGCGAGCCAGTGAATCGGCCCGGCGATCAGGCCGAGTTTTTGCAGCGTGACGTTGACCATGCCGTAGTCGTCGTTGAAGGCCCAGCGCCAGACCACGGCAGTCATTGTGAGCGAGACCGACCACGGCAGCATGACGATCGTGCGCGCGATGCCGCGCCCGTAGAAGTCCTGGTTCAGCACGAGCGCGACCGGCACGGAGATCGCCACCGTGCCCACCACGACGCAGACCGTCCAGATGATCGTGTTCTTCAGCGCGCTCAGGAACACGGGGTCGCCGAACACGTTGAGGAAGTTTTGCAGCCCGCTGAAATCGCGGATCTGGCCGAAGCGCGACACGTCGTGCAGCGACTGCCAGATGATGTTGAAGATCGGATAGCTGATGATGAACAGCGCGAGCGCGAGGCTCGGCACGATCAGCAGCCAGGGCGCGCGGGGCGCGGAAACGTTGCGGTCGGCGCGGTCGGGGCGGCTCATGCTGGGGCTTTGGCGTGCGCGTGTGGGGTCGGGGGCGGCGCCGTCCGCCGTTGCGGCTCGCGGTGTCGGCTTCAGGGGACCCGTGGTCATGTCGTGAGGCGTCCGGTCAGTCGGTGAATCAACGTGCGGCAACCGGCGCGACGCGTAGCGGGAGTGCAGGCTACGCGTCGCGCCGGTCAGGGCCGCGGTCAAACCCCGCGGCGAGACGGCTGCATGCTTACTTGCCGAGCGACTTGTTCGCTTCGGTTGCGGCCTGGTTCAGCGCGTCGGCGGGCTTGGCCTTGCCGAGATAGATCGACTGCATCGCGTTGGATACGGCCTTGGCGGTGTCTTCCCAGCCCGTCACGGTCGGCGCGAACTTCGCGTGCGGCAGCAGCGCGACGAAGGCCTTCGTGTCCGGGTCCTGGAACGCCGGATCGCCTGCTTCGGCCTTGGTCGTCGGCAGGAAGCCTTCCGTGCTCGTGAACTCCACGCGCGGCTGCTTCGTGAACAGGAAGTCGAGGAACTTCCAGGCGCTTTTCTTCACCTTCGAGTTCTTGAACATCATGATCGAGTCGGTGACCGCGTAGGTCGCGGGCGCGGTTGCAACCGGAATCGGATCGATGCCGTACTTGATGTTCGGCGCTTCCTTCTTCAACTGCTTGGCGAGGAACGGCGCGGAGATCATCATCGCCACGCGGCCCTGCTTGAAGAGGTTCTGCACGTCTTCGCGGCTGTAGCCCGTGACGCCCGGCTCCGTGAGACCTTCGTCGATCATGGTCTTGTAGAGCGTGGCGGCCTTCACGCCGGCCGCCGAATTGAACGCGGCCTTGTTGTCCTTGCCCACCACGTCGCCGCCGTGCGTCCACAGCGCGTAGTAGAAGTACACGTCGGTTTCGATTTCCTTGCCTTGCAGACCGAAGCCCGCGATGCCCTTCGCCTTGAGCTTCTTCGAGGCGTCGATCACGTCGTTCCAGGTCTTCGGACCGTTCGGATAGCCCACCGAGGCGAGCATGTCCTTGTTGTAGTAGAGCGCGCGCGCCGACGCCGCGATCGGCAGGCCGTAGATCTTGCCGTTGATCTCGCCAGGCGCGAGGAACGGGCCGATGAAGCGGCCCTTGAAGTTCGCGTCCATGTACGGATCGAGCGGCTCGGCGATGTCGTCCTTGACGAAGTCGAGCAGCCAGCGCGTGCCGATGATGGCGAGGTCGGCGTTGGCGCCGCCGGAGATGTCGGTCTGAAGTTTCTGTTGCAGCGAGTCCCAGTTCACGTCTTCGATCTTGATGGTCGTGCCGGGATTGGCGGCCTCGAACTGCTTGGCCATTTTCTCGAAGTACGGCGCCGTGGCGTCGCTGTAGTGCGCGACGGTCACGCGTACCGTGTCGGCGTGCGCCGCGACGGCGATGCCGGCGAACGCGAGCGCGGCGGCCAGCTTGCCGAGCGTGAGGGTTACACGTTGCTGAAACGACATTCTCGTTCTCCTGGGTGGTCTTCCTGTTTTATTGCACCGACTGCCGCCGCCTGGATGGGCGCGTTTTTTTGCTGCCTGTTTTTGTGCCAGTTGCCTTGTTTGAAAAAATCCTACAGGATGAAAAAAACGTTGTCACCTGGGAATCGCGATATTGTTTTCTGCTCCTGAATTTGCCTAACATGCCGTAAAACAGGGGGAAATCATGCAGTGCAATATGTGGGACGCCTGCGTGTCAACTCGCGACGGAATGCAGGCGAAACGATATTTAACGTAAGTCTGTTGGAAATTTACAGGCCCGCTGGCGCGCACGCCGGCGGGCTTTTCAGTCGATACGCGGAGAGTTCGAACATGAGCCGTGTGGTGCTGGTGACGGGCGCGAGCGGCGGCATCGGCCGCGCGCTGTGCAAGCGGTTTCTCGATGGCGGCGACACCGTGCTCGCGCTCGACCGCGACGCGGCGGGCGTGCAGCAACTCGCCGACGCCTTCGGCGCGCAACGCCTCGAAGCGCTGGCCGCCGACGTGAGCGATCCGCTCGCGATGGCCGACGCCGTGGCGCGCGGCGTGGCGGCGCGCGGGCCGGTGGACGTGGCGGTGGCGAACGCGGGCGGCGCGCTCGGCACGACGCTCGCGCATACCGACGCGGCCAGCTGGCGGCGCGACGTCGACCTCAATCTCAACGGCACGTACAACACCATCGAAACCGTGCGCGCCGCGATGATCGAACGCCAGCGCGGCGTGCTGGTGCTGATCGGCTCGGTGAACGGCTTGAGCGCGCTCGGGCATCCCGCGTACAGCGCCGCGAAGGCGGGCCTCGTGAGCTACACGAAGGCGCTCGCGATGGAACTCGGGCCGCATGGCATCCGAGCGAACATCGTGTGTCCGGGCACCGTGAAAACGCCCGCGTGGCGCGCGCGCGTCGAGCAGAATCCGAAAATCTTCGAACAGCTAAGTAAATGGTATCCGCTCGGCGACGTGGCCGAACCCGAGGATATCGCCGACGCCGTGCATTTCCTCGCCTCGCCACAGGCGCGCGTGATTACCGGCGTGGCCTTGCCGGTGGACGCGGGGCTCATGGCGGGCAACCGGCTGATGGCGAACGAGCTGACGCTCGATCCGTTCTGAGCGTTCGCATCGGCGCTTTCACGCAATGCCCTGAAAAAAGCAGGAAAACACACGCAAGCAGCGACAACAGCCCACGAGGACAGCATGGCAGCGGTACAACTGAACGGCATCTACAAGCGCTACGGCGACACGCAGGTCGTGCACGGCGTCGACCTCGACATCGAGGACGGCGAGTTCGTCGTGCTGGTCGGACCGTCGGGCTGCGGCAAGACCACTTTGATGCGCATGATCGCGGGTCTCGAAGATATTTCGGGCGGCGACCTCACGATCGGCGGCACGCGCGCGAATGCATTGCCGCCGCAACAGCGCAACATTTCGATGGTGTTCCAGAGCTACGCGCTCTATCCGCATCTCTCGGTCTACGACAACATCGCGTTCGGCCCGCGCATCCGCAAGGAACGCGAGGACGGCTTCAAGCCGCGCATCGAAGCCGCCGCGAAGATGCTCAATCTCTCGAACTATCTCGACCGCCTGCCGCGCGCGCTCTCGGGCGGCCAGCGCCAGCGCGTGGCGATGGGCCGCGCCGTCGTGCGCGAGCCTGCGCTGTTCCTGTTCGACGAACCGCTCTCGAATCTCGACGCCAAGCTGCGCGTGCAGATGCGCACCGAAATCAAGGCGCTGCACCAGCGGCTGCGCAACACGGTCGTCTACGTCACGCACGACCAGATCGAAGCGATGACGATGGCCGACCGCATCGTCGTGATGAACGCGGGGCGCATCGAGCAGATCGGCAAGCCGCTCGATCTCTACGACAAGCCCGGCAATCTGTTCGTGGCGAGCTTTCTCGGCTCGCCGTCGATGAACTTCGCGTCGGGCAGCGTGATGAGCGACGCGCGCGGCACGGCGCTCGTGCTCGACGACGGCGTGCGCATCGCGCTGCCCGAAGGCGGCGCGCCAGCGGGCGCGCGCGTGACGCTGGGGATTCGTCCCGAGCACGTCGAAACGCACACGGGCGAGGTGCCGTTCGCCGTCGACGTGATCGAGCCGACTGGCGCGGAAACGCACTTGTACGGGAAAATAGGCGGCCAAACATGGTGCGTCACGACACGCGCGCGGCCCGGCATCGAACCGGGCCAGCGCATGACGCTCGGTCTGCCTCTCGCGCATCTGCATCTGTTCGACACCGAAAGCGGCAAGCGTCTCGATTGAAGCACTGAACCCGGGCTTCGGGCGTCTCGCATCTTCCACGGCTCAACCCACGGAACATAGCTTGCCGGTCTCCAACCTGATCCATCACATCCGCAATGTCGCGGAGTCGCTGCGGCCCGCCGAACGCAAGGTCGCGGAGATGGTGCTCGCCGACATCGACTTCGCGATGCGCGCGAGCATCACCGAACTCGCGTTGCGCGCGGACGTCTCCGAGCCGTCGGTCACGCGCTTTTGCCGCGCGGTGGGCGCGCACGGGCTGCGCGACTTCAAGATGCGGCTCGCGCAGAGCGCGGCGGGCGGCGTGCCGTTTTCCGCCACGGACGACGCGGCGGGCGGCGAGCCCACGCAGATCGGCTCGCTGCTCGACAAGGTCGCCGACGCCGTGGTGCAAGGCGTGATGCACGCGCGCGCCTCGCTCGATCCGGCGGTGTTCGAGGCGGCGGTGGCGGCGCTCGGCAGCGCGCGGCGGGTGTTTTTCTTCGGCGTGGGCGCGGGTTCGGGGCTGGTCGCGAACGACGCGGCGCTGCGCTTCCTGCGTCTGGACGTGGCCGCGAGCGCGTTCACCGACGGGCATCTGCAGCGTCTCTACGCGGGCCTGCTCGAACCCGGCGACGTGGCCTTCGCGATCTCGCAGTCGGGCCGCAGCGTGGAAGTGAACGAGAGCATCCAGATCGCCAAGGAGCGCGGCGCGACCACGATTGCGCTGACGAATGCGGGCTCGCGGCTCGCGTGGGTCGTCGATATTCCGCTGCTGCTGCGCGTGCCGGCTTCCGGCATGGCGGCGGACGAACCGCACGCGCCGGGCGTATCGCGTATCGCGCATCTCGCGGTGATCGACGCGCTCGCGCTGGGCGTCTCGCTCGGGCTCGGGCCGAAGACGCTCGCCAAGATGCGCGACGCGCAGGCGCGCAGCGACTCGGACAGCGCGGGCGACGTGAAGGCCTAACGCACGCGCTTGCGCAGCTTCACCGGCATCGTGTCCGGCACCATCGTGAACGCCGACACCTCTTTGATCTGCGCGGGATCGATCGCCAGTTCGATTTCGAATTCGTTCATCAGCATCGACAGCGCGAGACGCATTTCCACCGTCGCCAGATGGCGTCCGGGGCACACGCGCGGCCCCGCGCCGAATTGCAGATACGCGCGCACGTCATGCGCGCCCGCCTGCTCGGCTTGCTCGCCCTTGCGCATCCATCGCCACGGATCGTAGCGCTGCGGATCGGCGAAATTTTTCGCGTCGACCATCGCGGGCCGCGCGACGAAGAACATGCGCGTGCCCTTCGGCAGCGCGACGTTGTCGACCACCACGTCTTCGAGCGGCTCGAACGAATGCACGGCGGCCACTGGACGCAGACGCGTCGCTTCGATCGCGATCGCTTCGAAAATGTCGAGGTCTTTGAGCGTGGCGTAGTCGGGGCACACGGGCGCGTCGCCGATCACGCGGCGCGCTTCCTCGCCCAGATGCGTCTGCAACGCGGGATCGGCGGCCAGATAGGGCAGCGTCCACGCGATCGAATCGGCGGTCGTGTCCTCGCCCGCGAGCAGCAGCGTGAGCACGTTGGCGCGAATCTGCGCATCGCTGATCGACTCGCCGTCGTGTTGCTGCTGCTGCACGAGCATCGCTTCGAGCAGATTGCGCGGCAGCTCCGACGGCTCGTCGCGCATCCGCGCGCGGGCGCGCGCCATCATCGAGTCGATGTAGCGGTGCACTTCGGCCAGCGATTGATCGAGCTTGCGGTCGCTGGGCAGCTTGAACACGCGCCAGTACGGAAACAGTGCGTTGATGCGGCCCATCACGGCGGGCAGGATGCGTTCGAGATGCTCCTGGATCGCGCCGTGATCCTGTTCGAGCGTGCGCGGATCTTCGCCGAAAGCGAGCGCGCTCGTGACGTCGACGGTGTAGCGCTTGAGGTCGTCGGTCATCTCGACGGTCTCGCCGCGCTCGGCCGCGCGCAGCCAGCGCGCGCGCAGACGCTGCGTGATGTCCGCGAGCGTCGGATAGAACGCCTTGATGTTCGGGATCGAGAGCGCCTGCATCACGAGGCGCCGGTGCGATTCCCACTGGACGCCTTCGGAGGAAAACAGGCCGTTCGCGCCCATTTCGTCGAACACGCTTTCGATCGGCTGATAGCGGCGATAGCGGTGCGGGCGCTCGCGCATGATCGACTGGATCAGCTCGGTGTCGGTCCAGATCGTGATGGGGATGCTGCCCACCTGGAAGCGGTACGGCGTGCCGAGTTCCTCGGCCCAGCGTTCGAGAATCTGATGCAGCCGCGTGGGTTCGAGTTGCAGCAGGTTGCCGATCAGCGGCAGGCCGCGCGGGCAGGGCAGGTCGGCGACCTGGCGCAGCGCGGTGGCGGAACCGGTACCGGTGGAGGCGGTGCTCATGAGGCTGTCCTTGTGATGGAGCCGCCTTGCGTGTCGACGCGGATCAAGGCGCTCAGGCGCGCGGCGGCGCTTGAGCGTTGCGCGTCAATCGTCTGACGGAAGCCGATTATAGCGGCGCTGCGGCCGCGCCCGCCATGTAGCCGAAGCGCCGCGAGAGGCGCTCGGAAGCCGCCATCAGCAAGGACGCGCAGTTGCCGTCGCGCGTGGTGTCGAGGTTGCCCGACGGCCCCATCAGCGCGAGCACGAGGCAGACGCTGCCGGTGTGGTCGAACACGGGCGCGGCGACCGTGCTGATGCCGGGAATCGGCTTGTCGAGCGCGGTGTCGAGCCCTTGCGCGCGGATCGCGGCGAGGCGTTCGGCGTAGGCGGCGTCGTTGGTCGCGTTCGTCGCGTTCGTCGCGTTCGTTGCGTTGGTCGCGCCCGCGAGCCGCAAACCGTCCTGCGCGAGCAGCGCGGCGCGCACGTCATCGTCGAACCAGGCGGCGAACACGCGGCCGATCGCAGTGTTGACGATCGACATGACGGTGCCGGGCCGCAGGCTCACATGCAGCGGCCGCGTGGATTCTTCGAGCCGCACGACGGTCGGCCCGAGCGGCCCCTGCACTGCGAGCGCGACGCTCATGCCGGTCGCGGCGGCGAGGCCGACGAGTTCGGCGTCGGCTTCACGCACCGGCGAGAGACGCGCGAGTCCGAGCAGGCCCAGTTCGAGGCTGAGCGGCCCCGCGCCGTAGCGGCCCGCTTCGTCGCGTTCGAGCAGGCCGGTTTTCAGCAGGCTCACGAGGTGCGGAAAGGCCTTCGCGCTCGGCATGCCCGCCGCCGCCGCGAGGTCGCGCAGCGCGAGCGGCTGCCCCGCCGCGACGAGCGCGGCCAGCAGGTCGCCGGTCGCGTCGAGCGCCTGGATGCCGCGCTGGGTTTTTTCGCTGCCGGCGGCGTCGGTGTGCGGCGTGGTGTCGATGGACGCTTCGGCGTCGGGCGTGGGTCGGGCGGACTTCGGCATGGTCAATTCGATGTCGATGAAAACGCGGCGCGTGCGATTGCGTCCGTGGCCTCGCGCAGCGCGTGCACGAGCGCGCCGTCGGCCCGCACGTCGAGTGCGCCGCTCGCGCCGATGGCCGTGAGCGTGAGGCGCAGCGCGCCCGCGGCGTCGCGCACCGGCGCGCAGACGCTGCTCACGCCGGGGCTCGGCGCGTCGATGCCCAGTTCGAAGCCGCGCGTGCGGATCGTGTCGAGCGTGGCCGCGAAGGCCGCATCCTGACGCGGCGCGGCGTCGTGCTCGCCCGAGGTGCCGCGCCAGACCGGCTGCGCCGTCTGGTTGGCCCACATCGCGTGCAGCGCGTCGTCGTCGAGATACGCGCAGAACACGCGGCCCGTGGACGTGGCGGGCAGCGACATCACCGTGCCCACGTGCAGGTTCACGTGCAGCGGCAGGCTCGCGTGCTCGTAACGGACGATGGTCGGCCCCTGCGGACCGGCGATGCACATCGCCACGCTGCAGTTGTGCGCCTGCGCGAGCGCCGCCGCGTGCGGCACGGCTTCGCGCAGCGCGGGCTGCTGCGCGAGATGCAGCAGGCCGAGGCGCAGCGCGAGCGGACCGGCCTCGTAGCGGCCCGACAGCGCGTCGCGCTTGATCAGGCCGAGGCGCGTGAGGCTCACCAGATAGGCGTGCGCCTGGCTCGACGCGATCTCCGCGCCCGCCGCGAGGTCGCTGGGCGCGAGCGGCACGCGCGCGTCGGCGAGCACGCGCAGCAGGCGCGCGCCCACTTCCACGCTCTGAATGCCGCGCTGGGTTTTCGCGCCGTCCGCTTCGGCGTTGCGAGGGGTCTTCACGCGTTGTCCCGGGCTGAAAAAGGGTCCATGTTAACCGAAGCGCGGGCGATTTCACGCGCCCGCGAGGCGGGCGGCGCATCGCCGCGTGCGTCGACGAGAAGTCGGCGAGAAATTAGCCAATAGCGATAGTATTCGCTATTGACAAATAAAAACCGCTGGACGATCATGGCCTCACACCGGCACCCTCCGGCGCCCCAATACATATGGAGACTCACGATGGCAAAGGCGTTCGCATCCCAGGCCGACCTCGAAGAGAAACAGGTCACGTTCACGCAGCTCTCTGAAAACGCATACGCCTACACCACCGAAGGCGACCCGAATTCGGGCGTGATCATCGGCGACGACGGCGTGCTGATCGTCGACACCACGGCCACGCCCGCCATGGCGCAGGATCTCATCGCGAAGATCCGCAGCGTCACCGACAAGCCCATCAAATACGTCGTGCTCTCGCACTATCACGCGGTGCGCGTGCTGGGCGCGTCGGCGTATTTCGCGGAAGGCGCGCAGCAGATCATCGCGAGCCGCGGCACCTACGAGATGATCGTCGAGCGCGGCGAGCAGGACATGAAGTCGGAGATCGAGCGCTTCCCGCGCCTCTTTGCTGGCGTCGAAACGGTGCCGGGCCTCACGTGGCCCACGCTCGTGTTCGAGAAGGAAATCACGCTGTTCCTCGGCAAGCTCGAAGTGAAGATCGCGCATCTGGGCTCGGGCCACACGAAGGGCGACACCGTGGTGTGGCTGCCGCAGCAAAAGGTGCTGTTCTCCGGCGACCTCGTGGAATACGACGCGGCCTGCTATTGCGGCGACGCGCAACTGGCCGACTGGCCCGCCACGCTCGAAGCGCTGCGCGCGCTCGGCGCAGAAAAGCTCGTGCCGGGACGCGGCCCCGCGCTGCTCAATCCGGCCGACGTGAACAAGGGCCTCGATTACACGAAGGATTTTGTGAGCACGCTGCTCGCGCAGGGCCGCAAGGCGGTCGAGAAGCAGCTCGATCTCAAGCAGTCGATGGCGCTCACGCGCGAGGCGATGGACCCGAAATTCGGTCACGTCTTCATCTACGAACACTGCCTGCCGTTCGACGTGTCGCGCGCGTATGACGAAGCGAGCGGCATCACGCATCCGCGCATCTGGACCGCGCAGCGCGACAAGGAAATGTGGGACGCGTTGCAGGATTGAGCGGATAGCGATGAACGCAGAGCAAGCGCGCGCGTCCCGACACGCGCGCGCTAAATGCCGATAAAGGCATGGTGGAGACAACAATGATCGACTATCAGACGCTGACTTTCGACTACACGCGCTGTCGCGAGCAGGATTCGAATGCGGATGCGTGCGTGCATCCGGTCGTGGTGGTGGGCGCGGGTCCGGTCGGGCTCGCGACGGCCATCGACCTCGCGCAGCAGAACCTGCCGGTCGTGCTCGTCGACGACGACTGCACGCTGTCCACGGGCTCGCGCGCGATCTGCTTTTCGAAGCGCTCGCTCGATATCTTCGACCGCCTCGGCTGCGGCCAGCGCATGGTCGAGAAGGGCGTGAGCTGGAACGTGGGCAAGGTGTTCCGCAAGGACGAACTCGTTTATACGTTCAATCTGCTGCCCGAAAGCGGGCATCATCGTCCGGCGTTCGTGAATCTGCAGCAGTATTACGTGGAAGGCTTTCTGCTCGAACGCGCGCAGGAACTGCCGAATCTGGAAATCCGCTGGAAAAGCAAGGTCACGGGCATCGCGCAACGTCACGATCGCGATGCGCCCGATGCGCACGTGGCGCTGGAAATCGACACGCCCGACGGCCCGTACGAACTGCGCGCGCGCTACGTGGTGGCCGCCGACGGCTCGCGCAGCCCGGTGCGCAAGCTCATGGGCCTCGACAGTCACGGCCGCACGTTCAAGGACCGCTTCCTGATCGCCGACGTGAAGATGGAAGCCGACTTTCCCACCGAACGCTGGTTCTGGTTCGATCCGCCGTTCCATCCGAACCAGTCGGTGCTGCTGCATCGTCAGCCGGACAACGTCTGGCGCATCGACTTTCAACTGGGCTGGGACGCCGATCCGGTGCTCGAAAAAACGCCCGAGCGCGTGATCCCGCGCGTGCGCGCGCTGCTCGGACCGGACGTGAAGTTCGAACTCGAATGGGTCAGCATCTACACGTTCTCGTGTCTGCGCATGGACAGCTTCCGGCACGGCAACGTGCTGTTCGCGGGCGACTCGGCGCACCTCGTTTCGCCGTTCGGCGCGCGCGGCGCGAATAGCGGTTTCCAGGACGGCGAGAACCTCGCGTGGAAGCTCGCGATGGTGCTGGAAGGCCGCGCGCCCGACGCACTGCTCGACACCTATGCGAGCGAGCGCGAATTCGCCGCCGACGAAAACCTGCGCAATTCCACGCGCTCGACCGATTTCATCACGCCGAAAAGCGCGGTGAGCCGCGTGTTCCGCGACGCCGTGCTGACGCTGGCGCGCGAGCATGCGTTCGCGCGCCAACTGGTGAATAGCGGGCGGCTTTCGGTGCCGGCGGTGCTGCACGAATCGACGCTCAACACGGCCGACGAAGAAACGTTCGCGGGTCAGATGGTGCCGGGCGCTTCATGCGCCGATGCGCCGCTCGTGGACACGCAGGGCCGCGAGCAATGGCTGCTCGCGCAACTTGGCGGCCGCTTCACGGCGCTGGTGTTCTGCCGCGCGGGCGAGGCGCTGGCGAGCGGCACGCGCGCGGCGCTCGACGCGTTGGCGGGCGGCTCGGTGCCGATGCACTTCGTGGCCGTGCTGGAAGACGAGGGCGCGCCGCCTGCCGGGCTGCCTTCGGGCACGTCGGTGTTGCGCGATGCGGATGGCCTCGCGGCGCAGCGCTACGACGCGCGCGACGGCGCGTGCTATCTGATCCGCCCGGATCAGCACGTATGTGCGCGCTGGCGTCAGGCCGACGCGCCGCGCGTCGAGCGCGCGCTCAAGCGGGCGCTGTGCGTGGCGGGCACGGCATGACCTGATCTGATCTGGCCGCGAACCCCATAACATCAAAGAAGGAGACAACGATGCTGAACACGCAACCCAACCTCGCGCGTCCCGACGACTTCTATGAAGCGCTGATCGACATGCATCGCGATCTGGACGAAGCGCAGAGCCAGTCGGTCAACGCGCAACTGATCCTGCTGCTCGCGAATCACGTGGGCGAGCATGAGGCGCTGATGGACGCCATCCGCTTCGCGCGCGCGGGCGTGGCGGTGCCGCCCGCGAACGGATCGGTGGGCAAGCTGGCGGCTTGAGCTTCACGGCGATGAAGAGGGCGAAGCGCACGCGTGTCGCCCTCTTCATCACTGAGTCACGCTCACTTCACCTTGTCGCCCTCGCGATGCACGGGCTCGGTTTCCTTCAACTGCTTCGCGAGCCGCGAGGCCTGCAAATAGCCCGGATTCGCAGGCCGCTTCAGATAACGCCCTGCACCACGCTTCGCGCGCAAATCGCCATTCGCCCACACCAGTTCGCCTTGTGAAAGCGTGTGCGTGGGCACGCCGCGCACCGTCATGCCTTCGAACACGTTGAAATCGACGTTCTGATGATGCGTCTTCACCGAGATCGTGCGCGTGGCTTCCGGGTCCCAGACCACGAGATCGGCATCCGCGCCCACGGCCACGGCGCCCTTGCGCGGATAGAGGTTGAAGATCTGCGCGGCGTTCGTCGAGGTCACGCGCACGAATTCGTTCGGCGTGAGTCGGCCCGTGTTGACGCCCTGATCCCAGAGTATCGCCATGCGGTCTTCCACGCCGCCGCAACCGTTAGGAATCCGAGTGAAATCGTCGCGGCCCATGGCTTTCTGCGAGGCGCAGAACACGCAGTGATCGGTGGCCGTGGTGTGCAGCACGCCGCCTTGCAGGCCGCGCCAGAGCGTGTCGCGATGCTCCTTGCTGCGGAACGGCGGGCTCATCACGTGCGCGGCGGCGCGCGTCCAGTCCGGGTCGCGATAGACGGCCTCGTCGATCACCAGATGCCCCGCGAGCACTTCGCCGAACACGCGCTGGCCTTCGGCGCGCGCCCGCGTGATCGCTTCGAGCGCCTCTTTCGCCGAGACGTGCACGATATACACGGGCACGCCGAGCACCTGCGCGATGCGGATCGCGCGGTTCGCGGCCTCGCCTTCGACTTCGGGCGGACGCGAGAGCGGATGCGCCTCTGGTCCCGTGAAGCCGCGCGCGAGCAACTGGCGCTGTAGCTGGAACACGAGTTCGCCGTTTTCCGCGTGAACGGTCGGCAGCGCGCCCAGTTCGAGCGAGCGCGCGAAGCTGTTCACGAGGATTTCGTCGTCGGCCATGATGGCGTTCTTGTACGCCATGAAGTGCTTGAAGCTCGACACGCCGTGATCGTTCACGAGCAGGCCCATGTCGCGGTGCACGCTCTCGTCCCACCAGGTCACGGCCACGTGAAAGCCGTAGTCGGCGGCGGCTTTTTCGGCCCAGCCGCGCCACTCGCGGAACGCTTCCATGAGCGGCTGCTTCGGGTTCGGAATCACGAAGTCGATGATCGACGTGGTGCCGCCCGCGAGTCCCGCCGCCGTGCCGGTGTAGAAGTCGTCGTGCGCCTTGGTGCCCATGAACGGCAGCTCCATGTGCGTGTGCGGATCGATGCCGCCGGGCATCACGTACTGGTCGCCCGCATCCACGATGGTGGCGCTCGCGGGCGCGTCGAGGTTCTCGCCGATCGCCTGGATCGTGCCGTTTTCGCAGAGCACGTCCGCGCGATACGTCTTGTCTGCGTCGACGATGGTGCCGCCTCGAATCAGGATCGCCATGATGCTATGTCTCCTTCGGTTTGAGCCTGCATTTCCCGTGGTTTTATGCGTTCGCGATGCTCGGCCTGCGGCTCTTGCCGAGCTTCATCAGCACGCCGTAGACGACCGCCGCGATGGCGAGGCCCACGAACCACGCATACGTATAGAGTCCCTTGAACGCGTCGGGCACCGAGGGAAACGCGCTCGGGAACGCGATGTTCAGAAAGCCCGGCAGATTCGGCAGCACGCCCGCGAGCAGCGCGATCACGGCGGCGCGATTCCAGCCGTTCGTGTAGGCGTATTCGCCGTTTTCCTCGAAGAGCTGATCGGTGTCGAGACGCGTGCCGCGAATCAGGAAGTAATCGACCATCAGAATGCCCGCGACCGGGCCGAGCAGCGCCGAATAACCGACGAGCCAGGTGAAGATATAGCCCTGCGTGGTGGCGAGAATCTTCCACGGCATCATCACGATGGCGAGCGTGGCCGTGATCAGGCCGCCCGCCTTGTACGAAATGCCCTTGGGCCAGAGGCTCGAAAAGTCGTAGGCGGGACCGACGAGATTCGCGGCCAGATTGCAGCACATCGTGTCGAGCGTGAGGATCACGAGCGCGATGCCCACGCCGATGCCTTCCATGCGGCTCGTCAGGTCGATCGGGTCCCAGATCGCCTTGCCGTAGATCACCACGGTCGCCGACGTCACCACGACCGAGACGACGGAGAGCAGCGCCATCGGAATCGGCAGGCCGATTGCCTGGCCCACGAGCTGATCCTTCTGCGTCTTCGCGAAGCGCGTGAAGTCGGGAATGTTCAGCGCGAGCGTGGCCCAGAAACCCACCATCGCCGTGAGGCTCGGCCAGAACGTGACCCAGAAGAGGCCGGCCTTCTTGCCGCCCGCCGCGAATTGCGAGGGCTGCGAGAGCATCGAGCCGACGCCGCCCGCCTTCGAGCAGGCCCACCAGACGAGCGCCACGCACATCACGACCTTGATCGGCGCGGACCAGCTTTCGAGCCAGCGGATCGAATCGGTGCCGTGCAGGATGAAGTACAGTTGCAGCGCCCAGAAAATCAGAAAGCACGCGCCCTGGCCGATGGAAATGCCGAGAAATGGCAGCGCGTCGCCGACCAGCGCGTTATGCGTGAGGATGTTCGCGAGCGTGTAGATGGCGCTGCCGCCGAGCCACGACTGGATGCCGTACCAGCCGCACGCCACGATGGCGCGCAGCATCGCGGGCAGTTTCGCGCCCTGGGTGCCGAACGAGGAGCGCACGAGCACGGCATAGGGAATGCCGTATTTCGTGCCCGCATGGCCGATCAGCAGCATCGGCACCAGCACGATCACGTTGCCGAGCAGCACGGTGATGACCGCCTGCCACGGCGACATGCCCTGCTCGGTGAGCCCGGCCGCGAGCATGTACGAAGCGATGTTCATCACCATGCCCACCCACAGCGCCGCGAAGTGATACCAGCGCCAGGTGCGCTGCGCGGTGCTCGTGGGCGCGAGATCGTCGTTGTAGAGCTCGCTTGCGCTGCGGCGCGCGCTCGCGTCGCTGCTGGCTGCTGACTGGCTCATGATGCGGGTTCTCCGTGGCTTGTCGTTCGGTTTGTGGTTGGGTTTCTTATTCAAGTCGACGCGCGTATTTCATGCCGGTGCTTCAAGCCGCTTTCGGATCGGCCACGCGCGCCGGGTTGTTCGGATGCGTCGTCCAGTTCGCGTAGCGGCCCGAATCGACGCGCTCCATCGTGATGCATTCGTCGACCGGACAGACATGCATGCATAAATTGCACCCGACGCAATTCGCATCGACCACCTCGAAGTGACGCTGGCCGTCCTTCGTCGCCGTGATCGCCTGATGCGAGGTGTCTTCGCAGGCGATATGGCACAGGCCGCACTGGATGCAGCGGTCCTGATCGATGCGCGCCTTGATGTCGTAGTTCAGGTTCAGGTATTGCCAGTCGGTGACGTTCTGCACGGCGCGGCCGCGGATCGCGTCGAGGTTCGCGTAGCCCTTGTCGTCCATCCAGTTCGAGAGGCCGTCGATCATGTCGGAAACGATTCGGAATCCGTAATGCATCGCGGCGGTGCAGACCTGCACGCTGCCCGCACCGAGCACCATGAATTCGGCGGCGTCGCGCCAGTCGGAAATGCCGCCGATGCCGGAGATCGGCAGACCTTGCGTTTGCGGGTCGCGCGCGATTTCGGCCACCATGTGCAGCGCGATCGGCTTGGCGGCCGGGCCGCAGTAGCCGCCGTGCGTGCCTTTGCCGTCGACGGTCGGCAGCGGCGCCATCGCGTCGAGATCCACACCGACGATCGAGTTGATCGTGTTGATCAGCGAGACGCCGTCGGCGCCGCCCTTGTACGCGGCGCGCGCGCCGTGGCGGATGTCCGTCACGTTGGGCGTGAGCTTGACGAGGCAGGGCAGGCGCGTGCCTTCCTTGACCCAGCGCGTGACCATTTCGATGTACTCGGGCACCTGGCCCACGGCCGCGCCCATGCCGCGCTCGCTCATGCCGTGCGGGCAGCCGAAGTTCAGTTCGACGGCGTCCGCGCCCGTGTCTTCCACGAGCGGCAGGATCCACTTCCAGTCCTCCTCCGTGCACGGCACCATCAGCGACACGATCAGCGCGCGGTCGGGCCAGTTGCGTTTTACCTCGGCGATTTCCTTGAGATTCACGTCGAGCGGACGGTCGGTGATCAGTTCGATGTTGTTCAGGCCCGCGATGCGCTGGCCGCGCCACGTGGTCGCGCCGTAGCGCGAGCTGACGTTGACCACGTGCGGGTCGAGCCCGAGCGTTTTCCAGACCACGCCGCCCCAGCCCGCCTCGAAGGCGCGGTTGACGTTATAGGCCTTGTCGGTGGGCGGCGCGGAGGCGAGCCAGAACGGATTCGGCGATTCGATACCGGCAATCGTGCAGCGCAGATCGGCCATGGTGGGGCTCCTTGTCGATTGTGTGTCGCGTGCTTGTGCGTTTTATGCGTTCGCTTCGTACGATTGGCGCGCTCAGGCGGCCTGCTCGCTTTGCGCCGCGAGCCAGCGGTCGATGGCGCGCGCGGCGAGCTTGCCGTCCTGCACGGCCTGCACGGTGAGGTCGGTCGCGCCGTGCCCGGCGCAGTCGCCGCCTGCCCAGACGCCTGCGAGCGAGGTCGCGCCATCGGCGTCCACGGCGATGCGCGTGCCGCCTTCGGTCAATGCGAGCGCGTCGAGACCCTTGAGCCCGTCATGCAGCAGCTTCTGGCCGATCGCCTTGAGCACCATGTCCGCCTCGATGCGCTCGATCTCGCCGGTGCCGTGCAGCGCGCCGTTCGCATCGAGCGCGGTGCGTTCGAACTCGACGGCCTCCACGCGGCCCGTGCCTACCGCGCCCACGATGCGCACGGGCTTCATCCACTCGACGAGGCTCACGCCCTGAGTGCGCGCGAATTCCTGTTCGACCCACGTGGCGCTCATCTGCGCGCCGCCGCGCCGGTACGCGAGCGTGACGTGTTCCGCGCCGAGCTTGCGGCTTTGCACGGCGGCGTCGATGGCCGTATTGCCGCCGCCGATCACCACGACGCGGCGGCCAACGGGCAACGCCGCGAGATCGCTCGCCTCGCGCAGATCCGCGATGAAATCCACGGCGTCGCGCACGCCGTCGAGCGTTTCGCCTTCGATCTTCAGCGCCTGTGTGCCGCCGAGTCCGATGCCGACGAACACGGCGTCGAAATCCGCACGCAGCGCATCGAGCGTGAAATCGCGGCCCAGACACTGCCCCTGCTTCAGTTCGATTCCGCCGATCGAGAGCAGCCACGCGACTTCGCGCTGCGCGAAATCGTCGACGGTCTTGTACGCGGCGATGCCGTATTCGTTGAGGCCGCCAGGCTTCTCGCGCGCGTCGAACACGGTCACCGTGTGGCCCGCGAGCGCGAGCGTATGCGCGCAGGCGAGGCCCGCCGGTCCCGCGCCGATCACGGCGACCTTGCGGCCCGTTTCGCTGGTGCGCTTGAACAGCGGCGGCGCGCCTTCGCGTTCGCGCGCCATCTGGAAGTCGGTGGCATGGCGTTGCAGCGCGCCGATGCTGACTGGTTCGCCATCCTGATGATTTCGCACGCAGGCGCCTTCGCAGAGGATTTCGGTCGGGCAGACGCGCGAGCACATGCCGCCGAGCGGATTGGCGCTCAGGATGTCGCGCGCGGCGCCCTTGAGATTGCCGTTGCCGATCTTGCGGATAAAGCTGGGAATGTCGATGCCGGTGGGGCAGGCCGCGACGCAGGGCGCGTCGTAGCAGTAGTGGCAGCGGTCGGCGGCGACCACGGCTGCGCCTGCGGAAAGCGGCGGGGCGACATCGGCGAACTGGCAGCCGAGTTCTTCCGCGCTGAGTCGTCCTGCTGCGATGCCGGGCGTGGCACGCGCGTTGTTCTTTGTGGAGTGGGACATCCGGATGCTCCTTGCGAGGCAAAACACGGGTCCGCCGGCCGCGTGCGCGAGGCAGCGCGGCCGGTACGTGGGGACAAAGCGGAATCACTGCGCGGCTCTGTGGCCGCTGGCATTCAAGCGATGCTCAAGCGATATTCAGGCGACGTCCAAGCACGCGGCATCAGCCAGGTTCGTTCGCGCGTTCGAGCATCGCGTGCAGCAACACGTTCGCGCCGGCCTCGATCCACTCGGGCGTCGCGTCCTCGATTTCGTTATGGCTGATACCGTCGATGCACGGCACGAACACCATCGACGTGGGCGCGACGGTCGCGAGATAGCACGCGTCGTGGCCCGCGCCCGAGACGATGTCGCGATTCGAATAGCCGAAGCGCTCGGCCGCCGCGCGCACGGACTTCACGCAGGCCGCGTCGAACGGCACCGGCGCGTAGTAGAAAATCTGCTCGACTTCGGCTTCGAGCTTGCCTTGTTCGACGATCTTCGCAATGCCTTCGCGCAGTTCGGCGTCCATCTTCGCGAGCACGGCGTCTTCGGGGTGACGGAAGTCGATCGTGAAGAACACGCGGCCCGGAATCACGTTGCGCGAGTTCGGATGCACCTGCATCATGCCGACCGTCGCGCACGCGAGCGGCGCATGGCGCAAGCCGATTTCGTTGACGAGCTGCACCACGCGCGACGCGCCGAGCAGCGCATCGCGGCGGCGCGGCATGGGCGTGGGGCCGGCGTGCGCTTCCTGGCCCGTGAGCACGACTTCGTACCAGCGCTGACCTTGCGCGTCGGTGACCACGCCGATGGTCTTCTTCTCCGCTTCAAGAATCGGCCCTTGCTCGATGTGCAATTCGAACGCCGCGTGAATCTTGCGGCCGCCCACCGGCAGGTCGCCCGCATAGCCGATGCGCGCGAGTTCGTCGCCGAGGGTCTTGCCATCGACGTCCTTGCGCGAGAGGCCGTAGTCGAGCGTGAACACGCCCGCGAACACGCCCGAGGCCACCATTGCGGGCGCGAAGCGCGAGCCTTCCTCGTTGGTCCAGATGACCGTTTCGATCGGATGCTCGGTCTCGATGCCGTGGTCGTTGAGCGCGCGGATCACTTCGAGTCCGCCGAGCACGCCGTAGATGCCGTCGAAGCGGCCGCCCGTGGGCTGCGAGTCGGCGTGCGAGCCGGTCATGACGGGCGGCAGGTCGTTGTTGCGGCCCGCGCGGCGCATGAACACGTTGCCCATTTGATCGACGCTGATCGTGCAGCCCGCTTCCTTCGCCCACTTCACGATCAGGTCGCGGCCCTGCTTGTCGAGGTCGGTGAGCGCGAGACGGCACACGCCGCCCTTCGCGGTGGCGCCGATCTTCGCCATCTCCATCAGGCTGTCCCAGAGGCGCGGGCCGTTCACGTGAATGGCGGTGGTCAGCGCGGCTTCGCTTACGGTGTTCATGCGGGGCTCTCCTTATCGTGGGGCGGTGCGGCGCGCCTGCATCGTTCGCCTGCTTTGCGTGGCGATGCGTGCGCGCCGTTCGTGCATTCGTGCCATCGTCTGGGGCGTGTTGCGCAACGGCGGTGCATGCGCGCGACGTCCGTTCGGTGCGCCGATTCCGCGCTTGCCGAATCCTGTCCGATTGGACAGGTTGTAGACGATAAACTTTGCGAATTCAATGCGGTGTTGCGAGCGAAAAGCGTGCCATCGATGTTGCAGTGCGCGAAAACCCACTCAGGCGCGTGCGTGAATGCGTGCGGCGCGTGAGTGTTTATCCTGGGTGGACGCGGTTGAGCGCACGGGACGCTACGCGTCGTTCACAAGCCCTGACTACAATGAAGCCGGCATCGCGCCTTTCTGCATCAGCTGTTGCGAGGCGATGCCTTTCTCACTCGACCGGACCGATCACCATGCGCGACGACGACACGACCACGCCAGCCGCGAATCTCGCGATGCGTCAGGCAGGCGCCGACGCTGATGCAACGCACAAGCCCCGACGCAAGGCATCGATCCGCGCGTCGAACGAAATGCATCTGCTGGCCTGCGCGGAAGCCGTGTTCGCCGAGCGCGGTTTCGAGGGCGCGAGCACGGCGCAGATCGCCGAGCGCGCCGGACTGCCGAAGGCGAATCTGCATTACTACTTTCCGACCAAGCTCGCGCTCTACTGGCGCGTGCTCGACGACGTGTTCGAAGAATGGAACGCCGCCGCCGACACCTTCGACGCGAGCGACGACCCCGTCGAAGCGATTGGCGGCTACGTGCGCGCGAAGATGGCGCTGTCGCGGCGCAGGCCGCTCGGCTCGAAAGTGTGGGCGAACGAGATCATCAGCGGCGCGACGCATATGCAGGACATTCTGCTCAAGCGCGTGAAGCCGTGGATGGAGTCGCGCGTGACGCTGATCGAGCGCTGGATCGACGAAGGCGTGCTCGCGCCCGTGGAGCCGCGCACGCTGCTCTACATGATCTGGGCGACCACACAGCATTACGCCGATTTCGAAGCGCAGATTCGCGCGCTTTCGGGCAAGCGCGCGCTCAGCGCCGCGAGTTTCGATGCGACGACGGAAGAAGTCGTGCGGATGATTCTGCGCGCGAGCGGCGCGCGCTCGCCGGATACGCGCGGGTAGAGGGGATCAAGCCGGCCATTTGATACGGATGCCGAACTAATCGTCAAACGTGGGCGTTTGCGCGCCTCATACCTGCATCGACGCCACGTCTTTCATGCAGCGCAGCGCGAACATCGAGCGGCTGTGACGGATGCTCGAAATGCGATAGAGCTTTTCGCGCAGGAAGCGCTCGTAACCCGCGGTGCCGTCCACGGCCACCTTGATCCAGTAGTCGTATTCGCCGGACACCAGATACGCCTCCAGCACTTCGGGCAGCGCGGCCAGTTCCGCGCCGAAGCGCGCGAGCGCGTCGTCTTCGTGGCGGTCGAGCGTGACTTCGAGAATCACGATATCGGCGAAACCGAGCTTGCGCTGGTTCACGAGCGCAACGTAACCGTCGATATAGCCGTCGGTTTCCAGTTGGCGCGTGCGGTTCCAGCACGCCGTGGTCGACATGCCCACCTGCTCGGCGAGTTCGGCGTTCGAGAGACGGGCGTTCTGCTGGAGCGCGCGCAGGATCTTGAGATCCTGGTTGTCGAGCGTTTTGGGCGGGCGTTCGCGAGCGATCATGGCGAAAAAGAATTCTGTACAGGGAAATTCGATTTTAGCGGAAGGAGATTCCGGTCGCAGCCGGTATTTGCCGGAAAACAGGAAGCCTATCCCGCGGGTTCGGCGGGATAATTTACCCATGCCTTCTTGACCGGCACGACTCACGCGGCCACCTCCCCGCGTCGAGGCGCGCCGCCGCAGCCACAAGCTACGGTGGACCGTCAGGGCCGATTCACCGTTGCACCCTGCGGCGGCCAACCGGACGTTGCGTGCGTTTATCGCGCAGCAGCCACGTTCGATCGGACAAGAAGGCTATTAAGAACCGCGCACGATCTGCGCGGTTTTTTGTTGCCCGGGCGTTGCGCTTATCCGCGCGCCGCCTCCGTCGCTCACGCTTTCTCGCCGTCGTACTCCAATAACATGTCGCTTCAGTTGTATTTGTCGTTTCTCGCCGCCGCGCTCGTCCTCGTCTACACCCCCGGTCCCGTCAACGTGCTCACGATGAGCCAGGCCATTCACGCCGGCTGGCGCCGCGCGCTGCCCTGCGTCTGGGGCGGCACGCTCGCCGTGCTGCTGCAACTCGTGTTGACGGCGTTCTGCCTGAATTCGCTGCTGCTCATTAGTGAGCATTCACTGACCGTGCTGCGCTGGGTCGGCGCGGCTTATCTCGTCTGGCTGGGCTGCAAGCAGTGGCGCAGCCGCTCGCTCGGCGGCGCGCAGCCGGAAGCGCTCGCGCAAGGCGAGGCAGCGGAGCCGGCGCTCACTTCGCATCGCGATCTGTTCTGGCGCGGGTTCGCGACATCGGGGCTCAATCCGAAGACCTTGCTGTTCTTTCCGTCGTTTTTTCCGCAGTTCATCAGCGCCGATGCGGCGTGGAGCGCGAATCGCCAATATCTCGTGCTGGCCGCGACGTTTGCGCTGCTGTTCGCGGGCGGTGTGGCGTCGATGGCACTGTTTTCGCACCGTCTGCGTCACGTGTTGCAGCGGCCGCGCCGACTACGCGCGGTGAACCGGCTGATGGGCGGGCTGCTGGTGGGAATGGGCGCGGCGATGGCCGGGCTGCGCTAGGCGCGGAGCCGTGACGGGCGCTTGATTCGGCCCTTGATGCGGGGAGCGGCGCGCGTCGCGCGCCGGCTGGTCCGGGGCGACGCGCTAAGGCGCCTGGGTTGATTAAGGCGCCGAGCTGACGGCGACGCCCGACGCGCCTTGCGCGTCAGCGCCCGCCGACGCGAATGCCGCGATGGCGTCGATGGCGCCATTCGCGTTGCTCGCGCCGTTCGCACCGTTCTGCGACGCCGTGGTGGCATCGACGGACGAATGGTTCGACGTTCCGCCATTGTTCGGCGACGAAGCCGCCGTGGGCGCAGCCGGTGCGCTCGCGGCCGAAGCGGCCGCCGCCGCGGCGGGTCCGCTGGCCGCCGACGCGGCGCTCTCGGGCTTGGCCGCTGCCGTGGCCGTCGTGGCCGTAGCCGATGCCGCCGAAGCAGCAGCAGGAGCCGCAGCCACCACCGGCGTCAACAGCGTGGCTGCCGCCGCCGCAGTGGCCGGCGTCGCGCCCGGCGTGGGCGCACTATTCGTGACGACGCCCGCCGCCGCAGCAGCATTCGCCGCGGCGTTGGCCGTCGCGCCCGCGACAGCGGCCTTCGGGCCGAGCACCGGCGTCGCGGGTACGGCGGCGTTATGCAGCGCCGCCGCGCCGGTCGCGGCCGCAGCCACCGCAGCCGCAGGCGCCGCCGAGCCCGCCGAAGCGGTCTCGCTCGTCGCTGCCGTCGCAGTCGTGGGCAGGATCTCGGGCGGCAGGGGCGTGATCTGGATCGCGCCGCTGCCCGGCACCGGCTCGCTTTTCGCCACCGTGCCCAGGTAATGGCTGACCAGATCGAAGAAGCGCGTGTAGAACGTGCCCGACTGGATCGTTTCGCTCGAAATTTTCACCATCTCGTCGCTGTTCGAGCGGATCGGCAGCGAAACCGACCCCAGAATCGACAGCCCCACGCTCGCCGACGTATCGCTTTTCTTCAGCGCATAGCCGTTCTGCACGGCGTTCACGTAGACCATGCTCGAATTGCTCGCGTCGCCGGACGTGCAGACCACGTGCACCTCCACGACGATGTGCTGGTCGCTGGTCGGCTGGAAGTTCTTGGTGGCGTCGACGGTGTCGCTCTTGGCCATCGTCGTCATGTAGCCCTGGCTCAGCAGCGCGCGGCGCGAGGCTTCGCAGGCGTCGGCGCTGCCATAGGCGAAATTGCGCGAGAACGGGCTGGGGGCGCTGCTCCACAGCTGGTCGTCCTGGAATTTAGGCTTCGCGGACGAGCACGCGCCCAGCGCGGCGGCTAGCGGAATCAGCAGAAACGGGGCAACTCGGGAAAAACGGGACATATTCGAGGAGGCGAGGCGGCAAACGTCGGACGGCAAGCATTGTAGTTCGGTTCGGGTTTCCACGACCGAACGGTCGTATCGGGGGCGCGATCGGCGGGCCCGAAAACGAGCGAAAGCAGACAAAATCGCGCACCTGAACCACGGCAAAACGACGCACATGGCGAAAGTGAGCGCCTACTCACCATACTATTCTCCGCCATCGCGCGGCAAAAGCGTGGCGAAAAAAATGGCCAAAAAAAACGGGCTTTCGCGTGGAGCGAAAACCCGTGTCAACCCGGCGCGCGTCCCGGCGGACGGAGAAGTGTGATCCGCCGCTGGCGCGCCGCAGCCGGGTACCGCCGGCTGTTCCCCTGGACCGCGCGGCGCCGGAACGCCCCGAAGGGCGGCCCATCGCCGCGTGGAACGATGCTTTACTTCGTGCCGACCGTCGTGAGCGGCTGCCACTGGCCGTTCACGACCTTGTAGACGGTCACGCCGCCGTACTTCAGGTCGCCGTACTGGTCGTAGGCGAGTTCGTTGGTCGTCACGCCCTTCATGCTGGTCGCCTTGAGCGCAGCGAGGAACACGTGCGGATCGGTCGAGTTGGCCTTCTTCATCGCGGCGATCACGGCGCGCGTGCCGTCGTAGGCATACGGCGAGTACAGTTCGACCGGCTTGTTGAAGCGCTTCGTGTAGCGCTCGACGTAGTCCTTGCCGCCCGGCATCTGTTCGAGCGGGCTGCCGCCCGACGACGCCAGCGCGCCTTCAGCCGACGGACCGGCGATCTTGATCAGCTCGGCCGAATGGACCATGTCGGGCCCGATCAGCGTGGCTTTCATGGCGAGCGACTTCATCTGCTTGAGCATCGGCGCGGCTTGCGTGTCGGCGCCGCCGTAGAAGATCGCGTCGACGTCGGCCGACTTGATGTGCGTGAGGATCGAGCGGAAGTCGACGGCCTTGTCGTTGGTGAATTCCTGCGCGACCACGGTGCCGCCCGCCGCCTTCACGGCCTTCGCGAATTCCTCGGCCACGCCCTGGCCGTAGGCCGTGCGGTCGTCGACCACGGCGAAGCGCTTGAACTTCAGATCCTTCACGACGTAGGCGCCCAGCACGCTGCCCTGCTGCGCGTCGGAGGTCACGAGGCGGAAGGTCGTCGGCAGGCCCTGGCGCGTGTAGGCGGGCGCCGTGGCCGTGGCGATTTCGGGGATGCCGGCCTTCGCGTAGATCGGCGCGGCCGGGATGCTGGTGCCCGAGTTGAAGTGGCCGATCACGGCGGACACGCCATCGTCGACGAGCTTCTGCGCGACCGTCGTGCCGGTGCGCGGGTCGGCCTGGTCGTCGTAGGCGTCGATCACGAAGTGCACGGGCTTGCCGCCGATGGTCGGGTTGGTGGCGTTTTCGTCCTCGAGCGCCATCTGCACGCCGCTCTTGAAGTCGGCGCCGTAGTGGGCCTGGCCGCCGGTCAGCGGCGCGGCGAAGCCGATCTTGACGTCCGTGCCCTGGGCGAGCGCGGCGGCGCTCCAGAGGCCGGCGAGCGCGGCGATCATGACGGGTGCGCGCAGGCGCAGGCTCGGGGTGGTGTGGCGTGCCATCTTGGTTCTCTCCTCAGCGTTCTACGTTTTCATGGGCGCAGGCGGGCCCGCGCCGCGCACGGGAATGCGCGGCGTGCCGTTCTGCATAGGGGTGAATCGGTCGGCGCCGGCCGCCGGGCGCGCGCTGGCGCCCGAACCGTCCTCGATCCGGCCTGAATCCGTTGCGTCCGCAACGTCCTCGGGCGGTCCGGCGGATACGCTAAAATTGTTTGTTTTTCAGATGTTTACAACATCCCATACGGTCTCCAGACAAGGACGCGGCAACGGCAAATCGATTGATTGACGGATACACTCTGCCTCAACAAGTATCCATCAGTGATCGGATTGTATCCAATTCTGGCAGGCAAAAAAAACGACGACAACTTTTTTTCGTCGGCCGGCGTTCGGCTGGCGCAAACGCACACGAACACATGACGACAGTGCAGGGCAAGGAAGACCAGCGATCGCTGCCTCAAACCATCCGCGAGCAGTTGCGCGAGGAGATCTTGCGCGGCGTGCTGCCGCCGGGCGCGCAACTGCGCCAGGAGAGCCTCGCGGAGCGCTTCGGCGCGAGCCGCATTCCGGTGCGCGAGGCGCTGCGCCAGCTCGAAGCCGAAGGGCTCGTGAGCTATCAGCTCAATCGCGGCGCGGTGGTGATGGCGATGTCGACGCACGAGATCTGCGAACTGCTCGATATCCGCGCGGCGCTGGAGACCTACGCGGCGAAGCTCGCGGTGCCGAACATGGTGGCCGCCGACATCGACGTGATGAAGCGCATCCTCGCCGCCTACGACGCCGCCACCTCGCCCGCCGACTGGGCCGAGTACAACCGCCAGTTCCACCTCGCGCTGTGCGCGCCCGCGAACAACCAGCGGCTGCGCAAGATGATCGAGGAATATTGTTTGTCGACGACCAATCGCTATCCGCATCTGCGCATGTCGCTCGACACGGAAAAGGGCGACGTGCAGCGCGATCACTACGAGATCGTCGACGCCTGCAAACGGCGCGCTGTGGACGACGTGGTCGAGCTGATCGAGCGGCACATTCTCGATACCAAGCGCGAAGTGATGGCCGCCGCGCGGCTGGCGGGCTTGACCGATCAGTGATTTGAAGGGATTTGACGCGTTGCGCGTGCAACGAAAAACGGCGAGCGCCCATGCGGGCGGCTCGCCGTTTTTTATTTCAGCGCGTACGGAACGCGCGGTATTTTGAGGCCTGTTTCGAGGCTTATTTCAAGGCTTAAACCGCCATTTCCGGCGGGGCGCGGCGGAAGAAGCGCGTGATCCAGCCGAGGTACGCGAGGCCGAGCACGAACCAGACCACGCCGAGCACGATCGCGGTTTTTTCCAGGCTGCAGAGCAGCCAGAGGTCGGTGACCGCGCCGATCAGCGGGAACACCAGGCCGCCGAGCACGCCGAAGCCGCGCGTGCCGGCCGCGCCGCTGAAGTACTGGCGGATCACGCAGAGGTTCACCGACGTGAACGCGAGGAACGCGCCGAAGTTGATGAACGACGTCGACGTGGCCACGTCCAGCTTCAGCGCGATCAGGCCGACGATCCCGGCGATCGCGATGTTGATCGCGGGCGTGCGGAAACGCGGGTGGATGTAGCCGAAGATCGACTTCGGCAGCACTTCGTCGCGGCCCATCGCGTAGAGCAGACGGCCCACGCTGGCTTGCGCCGAGATGCCCGAGGCGAACTGCGCGAGGATCAGGCCCGCGAGGAAGATCGTGACGAAGATGTCGCCGCCGACCTTGCGCGCGATTTCGAACGCGGCCGAATCCGGGTCCTTGAACACGGCGCCCGGATGCGCGAGCTGCAGCGTGTACGCGGCGATCACGAAGATTGCGCCGCCCACCAGCGCGATCAGCACGATGGCGCGCGGAATGGTCTTTTCGGGCTCGATGGTTTCTTCGGTGAGCGTCGAGACGGCGTCGAAGCCGAGGTACGAATACGCGGCAATCGCAGCGCCCGCCATCGTCGCCGAGAGCGGCACGTGCGGCTGGAAGAACGGCTGCGCGGTCAGCAGGCCGCCCGGACCCGCGGCGGCCGCGGCGTAGTGGCAGCAGAGCACGACGAACACGGCGGCGATGCCGAGCTGCACGACCATCAGCACGATGTTGAAGCGCGCGGCCAGTTCGATGCCGAGCACGTTCAGGCCGCTCGTCAGCACGATGAACGCGACGATCCAGATCCACGCCGGAATGCTCGGGAACGCGGCGCCCAGATAGGCCGCGCCGATCAGCCAGATCACCATCGGCAGGAAGAAGTAGTCGAGCAGCGTGGCCCAGCCGATCATGAAGCCCAGATGCGCGTTGAAGCTCTTGCGCGTGTACGTGTAGGCGGAGCCCGCGACCGGGAACAGACGCGCGAGCTTGCCGTAGCTGAGCGCCGTGAACACGATCGCGACGAGCGCGATCAGGTACGCGAGCGCGGCGGTGTCCTGGCTTGCGCCGGCGAGCACGCCGTAGGTGCCGTAGACGATCAGCGGCGCCATGTAGGCGAGGCCGAACAGCAGCACCGACGGCAGGCCGAGCGTGCGCTTGAGGTGCGGTTCTCGCGCGCTATGCGAGCCTTGGGCGGGTGGCGAGGATGGCTTCATGATGCAGGTGTCTCCGAAATGCTGCGGGTGGGTTGCAAGGATCTGCGAGTGAAGTCCAGCCGATCTCTGCGCATGCGTGAGTGAGGCGTCTGGCTTCGTGTTGCACAATTTGATTCGGGGTACGAATCAGTGCGCGTCGCGAGCCTGACGCGAGCGATGGCCGGTGTTCGGGCCACGCTTCGTTGCTTTATTTTTTGGGTGCTCGCGGCGGCGCGCGTGAGGCTGGCGCGCGCCGCCGCGGTGAAACTGGTTTAGCGCGTCCGCGCGCGGATATTGAGCGAGCGGCGGCCCTGCGCGTCGTTTTCGTCGGCGAGATTCAGCGCGATGCGCGCGTCGTGCAGATAGCTGTAGTGCTCGCGGCTCTGCGCGAGCAGCGCGCGATCGACCGTGACCGGCAGCACTGCGTCTTCGTTCCTCAGTTCGGCCAGCACGTCGCCGAACGGGCTGATCAGCGCCGACTCGCCGGGGAACGTGAGGTTGTCGTCGCCGTCGCCGATACGGTTCACGAGCGCCGCGAACATCTGGTTTTCCATCGCGCGCGCCACGATCGCGCGGCGGTGCACGGGGCCGAACGGATCCATATTGCCGTTCGTGACGACCAGCATTTCGGCGCCGAGCGAGCCGATCGCACGCGCGGTCTCGGGAAACTCGATGTCGTAGCAGATCAGCAGACCGACCGTCATGCCCTTGAATTCGCAGACTTCGTAGCGGTCGCCGGGCGTGAACACGCCGACGTCGGTGGCCCACAGATGCGTCTTGCGGTATTGCAGCGCGATCTCGCCGCGCTCGTCGATCAGCACGGTGGTGTTGTAGAAGCGCTCGCCGTCACGTTCGGCGAGGCCCACGGCGACGGCCACATTGGCGTCGCGCGCGGCGTCGCGCACGCGGGTCAGCGACGGGCCGGACAGCGTCTCGGCGATGTCGCGCACGTTCTCGCGCGTGGGAAAACCGGTGAGCGTGGCTTCGGGAAACACCATGAGGTCGGTGCCCGCGCGACGCTTGCCGATGGCGTCCAGGGTGCGTTCGAGGTTGGGCGCGACGGCGCCGTCCACGAGAGGAATTTGCGCGAGTTCGAGTTGCATGTCTGTCTCCGATTCTGCCTCTAACTACGGGCTCGCGAGGCGTTGAGCTTATAAAATGGCCGCGCGAGCATCAGGAGCGGCTATTATCACCACGTTATTTTTGTCCAGGAATTACCCAGCAGGGGTACCCTGATCGGAGGACTCATGGAACCCGACTGGCAGGACCGCGCGTTCCATCATCACATCGCGACGCTGATCGACGCCCTCGACGGCCCCGATTTCTGGACCCGCGCGACCCGTGTGATCGAGCGCTTCGTCGCCTTCGACAACTGGGTGGCGCTCGTCTTCGTGCGCGATCGCGCGCCGCTCGTGTGCGGCGAGTCGCCGATGCCCGACGGCACCGTGGATCTCTTGTTCCGCGCGTATCTGGAGGGGATGTACCAGCTCGATCCGTTCTACATCAACGCATGCGAAAGGCCGCGCGCGGGGCTGATCACGCTCGCCGAAGTCGCGCCCGACAACTTCCGCATGACGGATTACTACCAGCGCTATTTCAAGAGCAACATCATCGGCGACGAAGTGCAGTTCAACGTGCCGCTCGATGCGCGGCGCACGCTGATTTTTTCGCTGGGCGCAAAGCACCATTACACGGAACGCGATGTGGCGCAGTTCGCGATGTTCGCGCCGTGGGTGATTGCGTTGATGCGCCAGCGCCTGGCCTATGAGCCGCGCGTGGCCGCCGACGAGGCCGAGGGCGCGCCGCAATCCGAAGCCGTGGCGGAACGTGTATCGGCGGAGGAGCGCGAGCTCGATTACGCGAGCCGCTTCGAAGCGGTCACGCAGCAGAGCGGACGCACGCCGCTGACCGCGCGCGAAGTCGAGGTCGTGCGGCAGAGTTTGTCCGGGTTTTCGACGCGCGCGATCGCCGAGCGGCTGGAGATCTCATTCGAGACCGTGCGGGCGCACAAGAAGCATATCTACGCCAAGCTCGGCGTCAGCTCGCAGTCGGAACTGTTCGCGCTGTTTTATGAGCCGCACGGGCGCGAGGGGGCTTGAGCGTGCGTGGGCGTCGGTAGATGACCCCGCGCGTCGTTGAGCGCGGGGCGCGAGCTTCAGAACGCGTGCTTCAGAACTCGACCAGCGCGAAGTCTTCCTTGCCCACGTCGCAGAGCGGGCAGCGCCAGTCGTCGGGCACGTCGGCCCAGCGCGTGCCGGGCGCGAGGCCGTCATCGGGCGCGCCGGTGGCCTCGTCGTAGACCCAGCCGCAGATCACACAGACCCATTGCTTGAAGCTGTCGTCGGCCGCTTGTGCGGCTTGTGCGGCTTTCGGCGCGTTCGTGTCTTGCGCGGACTCGGCCTGCGCGTCCCCACGCGGCGTGTCGAGCGCGACGACGAGCGGCGCCGACGTGCTCTCGCGGTTCGCGAGCCGGGTTTGCAGCGTGTCGAGCAGCGCGGCGGCTTCTTCAGCCGTGAAGTCGATCCAGTAAGGATCGCCGGCGCCGTCGTTCAGACGCTCGGGGGAGAACTGGATTTCGAGGGCGACGCCTTTCTTGTACATAAGCGAAAACGGATTCCTGGGCGTCCCGTGCGGCGCGCCGCGCTTAGACGAACAGACGGACCAGGAGCGAGCCAGCGATGCCGCCAAAGGCGATCAGCGCGAGCATCTGCAGCAGAGAAATGGTCTTGCGCGACGAAGCGTTCGGGGCGGGATGACGGGTCGTGGTGTTCATGGATGTGCGATGGTCGTGCGACGCGCGCGGCGGCCGGATGGCTGCGCGGCGCTGATGGTGGCGAAAATCGGTCGAAATCTCGTGCGCCGACGTGGGCGCGGCCCGGAGTTTCGCACGATTTCGCGCCTGCGGGGGCAATTGCGCGGTGACCGCGCGCAGCAGCCGCACCAGGCCGAGGCTTCGGCGCCGGCCCATCGGCACGACGCTGCTGATTATCGCCGCTAATCGGCTGAGGATTGCGCAGCGAACGGAGATGGATTATTTCGCGAGGGTTGAGAGCGTGGGGCGACTCTTTCTTCGGACGAGGCATCAGGCCCTTCTTCGCGCCCCCTGCTCAAACGTGTAGCCACTTCCTTTCCACCAACGAAAACACCCAGCAAACCGGCACCGCGCAGGCCATGCCGATCGCCACTTCGGCCACCCGGAACAGCGCCACGTCCCACACGGGGCCGTGCGTGGGCACGAGCAGCACGATGGTGGTCGTGATCGCGCCCAGGCGCGCCGCCGTGCTCACGCGCAGGCACCAGCACGCGATGATGACGACCGCCACCGCCACCAGATACGCGGTGAGATTTTCGGGCCCGAGCGTGGCCGCCGCGAAGCCCACCACGCCGCCCGCGATGGCGCCGATGAACTGGTCACGCGACTGCGCGAGCGTGTCCGCGTAGTCGTGCTGGGTGACGGCGATGGCCGTGATCGCGGCCCAGAATGCCTGCTCGGTGTGCAGCGCGTGGCCGATGGCATACGCGAGCCCCGCGCCGCATACGGCGCGCAACGCCATCAGCGTGCCTTGCGCGGCGCGGCTCTTGAGCGGCAAGCGCTTGAGCGCGCCGAGCGCCGATTGCTGGAGCGAAGTGAGATAGGCGGACAGATTTTCTTGCGGGTCGAACATCGCGCGTGCTGGAAAAGTCGGGCTGAAAACAATGACAAAAGTAAACGACAAGGTCGTAACACGGCGTGCCGCCAAGGCGACGCCGCGAGCCGCCGAAGCATAGCAACTCACGCATGCGGCTGGCTTACGCCGCGCACAGTTCTCCCACGCAGGCGCCGAAGGCCGCGAGCAGGCGGTCGACGTCGTCGGCCGTGGTGTCGGGGCACACCAGCATCATGTTGTGGAACGGCGTGATCAGCACGCCGCGATTGAGCAGATAGAGATGGATCACGTGTTCGAGTGCGTCGTCCATGGCGGCGCGCGCTTCGCTGCCGTTGCGCGGCGGCGTGGCGCAGAACTGGAACTCGCTGCGCGCGCCCACGCGCGTCACGCACCACGGCAGCGCGTGCGTCTCGATGATCGCGGCGAGTCCCGTCGCCAGACGTTCCGAGAGCGCGAACATCTGCGCATAGGCAGCTTCGGTCATTACCTCGTCGAGCGTCGCGCGCATCGCGCTCATCGACAGCGCATTGGCCGTGAGCGTAGTGCCGATGCCCGAGTGACCCGGCGGCGCATTGAGCTTGGCTTTTTGCGCGCGTCCCGCGAGGTCGGCGCTGAAGCCGTATACCGCGCACGGCACGCCGCCGCCCACCGGCTTGCCGAGCACGAACAGGTCGGGCTCGATGCCGTGCTCGCGCGCGTAACCGCGCGGGCCGCTGCTGATGGTGTGGGTTTCGTCGATCAGCAGCAGCGCGCCGTGGCGCTTGATGAGCGCCTGCGCGTCGCGCCAGAAGCCCGCTTCGGGCAGCACCATGCCGACGTTGGTCATGGCCGGTTCGGCGAGCACGCATGCGACGTCGTCGTTCGCGAGCGCCTGTTCGAGCGCCGCGAGGTCGTTGAACTCCACCACGCGCGTATGCGGCAGCAGGTCGTGCACCTGGCCGAGCAGGCTCGCGCGTTGAGTGGGCACGCCGTCGATCAGGTCGACGAAGACGTCGTCGACGGTGCCGTGATAGCAGCCGTTGAACACCACGATGACGTTGCGCCCCGTGGCCGCGCGCGCCCAGCGCAGCGCGAAGCGGTTGGCGTCGCTCGCGGTCATGGCGAATTGCCAGTAAGGCAAGCCGAAGCGTTCGGCGAGCGCCGCGCCGACCGCCACCGCGTCTTCGCCGGGCAGCATGGTCGTGAAGCCGCGTTCGGCCTGCTTCGCGAGCGCGCGCGCCACGGCGGGCGGTGCGTGGCCGAACATCGCGCCCGTGTCGCCGAGACAGAAGTCGATATAGCGATGGCCGTCCACGTCGCTGAAAGCCGCGCCGCGCGCGGCGTCGACATAGAGCGAGAACGGCGTGGACCAGTCGTTCATCCAGTGCAGCGGCACGCCGAACAGCAGATGCCGCGCCGCCTGTTCCGAGAGCGCGCGTGACTTCGGGCGCGCGGCGACAAACGCTTCGCGCTCGCGTGCCAGGACGCGCTGCGCGCGTTCGCGATTCACGCCACGGTATGGCGGATTGCGCGGGGCCTGCGGGTTCTGCGGGTCGTGCGAGTGCTGCATGGGGCGCTCCTGACTCCTGTGGGGTTCGGAGCATCCTCGCATGGCCGGCGGGCGTTCGACAATTCGGTCAAATAGCCTATGCCGTCCGGCCGATGGGCGAGCGCCGCGAAGCCCGCCGCACAATAAAAAACGCGCCGCTTCGCAAGAGTCTTGCGTCGCAGCGCGTTTCCTTCGGCTTGACCGGCGCGGAGCGTCGGCCCGTCGTCTTACTGCCGGTCGATCGAGAACTTGCCCGGACCGGCCACGGCGAGGGCCAGCAGACCGCCCGCGATGCTCACGTTCTTGTAGAAGTTGATCATGTTCGCCATCTGGTCGGCGCCCGTCATGTTCCAGAAGTGATGGCCGATGATCGCGGTCGCCACGGTGTAGAGCGCGAGCAGCACGGCGAGCGGACGCGTATAGAAGCCCACGATGATCAGGATGCCCACGACGAATTCCATGACGACGGCGATCACCGCCGAGAGCATCGGCGCGGGCGCGCCCACGTGCGCCATGTAATCGACCGTGCCGGAGAACCCGGTGATCTTGGACCAGCCGAACAGCACGAACAGGGCGGCCAGCAGGATGCGCGAGACCAGCAGGACGGCATCGTTGCCTTGCCCGAACAGGTTATGTCGCATGGTGTATTTCTCCGAAAAATTTGATTGAGGCGTTTAAGTTATTGACTTGATTTGCGCGCTCGCCGGGCGGCGGCCTGGGTTCGTTCGTATCGTTGTCGATCCATGACGTCGATACCGTCGACACGTCGAAACAGGCCGCCTGACTCCGGTTTGCACGCCCTGACGTGCAGGGCTTACGACCAGAGTTCCGACACTTCGATATTACGCAGATCGAACACCAGGACTTCGGCATCGTGTCCGTCGGTGAAGGTCAGTTCGCGTTCCGAGCGGATCCGCGCGCCGTCGCCTTCGCCCATTTCCACGCCGTTGAGCTTCACGCTGCCGCGTGCCACGTGCACATAGGCGTGGCGTTCGGCGCCGATCTCGACCTTCGCGCTTTCCGCGCCGTCGAGGCGGCCGGCGTAGACGCGGGCGTCCTGGCGCAGCAGCAGCGAATCGTCGGCGCCGTCCGGCGAGAGGATCAGGCGGAACTTGCCGCGCTTTTCCTCATCGGCGATGTTCTTCTGCTGATAGCGCGGTTGCGCGCCCTTCTCGTTCGGCGCAATCCAGATCTGCAGGAAGTGCACCGGCTGATCGGCCGAATGGTTGAACTCGCTGTGCGCCACACCCGTGCCGGCGCTCATCAGCTGCACGTCGCCGGGGACGATCACCGAACCCGTGCCCATCGAATCCTTGTGTTCGAGCGCGCCTTCCAGCACGTACGAGAAGATTTCCATGTCGCGGTGCGGGTGCTTGCCGAAGCCGCGCGCCGGAGCGACGCGGTCGTCGTTGATCACCAGCAGGTCCGAGAAGCCGGTCTGCTTCGGGTCGTAGTAGTTCGCGAACGAAAAGGTGTGACGCGAGCTGAGCCAGCCATGTTCACCGCGGCCACGTTGGTCTGCTTTGCGAAGTTCGATCATGTTCTCTCTCCAGTTCGGTGGGGCCGTTTCGGCCCGGAATGTTGTGCTGCGATGGAAGAGAGTTTAGGTCAATCAAAGCGATGTAAATCGCCGTAAAATAGTACTCACTGTCACATTGAAGTGGACAATCGCAATGCAACTCGACGACATGCGGATCTTCGTGAATACCGTGGATGCGGGCAATTTCACGGCGGCGGGCCACCGGCTGCGGCTTTCCAAGCAGTTCGTGAGCCGCCGCGTGGCGGCGCTGGAGGCCGATCTGGGCGCGCGCCTGCTGGTGCGCAACACGCGCAAGCTGGCGGTCACCGATCTCGGCCAGGACTTTTACGAGCGCGCGAAGCGCATCCTCGCCGACGTGATCGAGGCCGAGCAGGCCATGTCGGCGCGCCGTTCGGAGCCGCGCGGGCTGCTCAAGGTGAGTGCGCCGATGTCGTTCGGCATGGCGCATCTGTCGCCGCTGGTCGCCGAATTCCTGCGCGAGCATCCCGACGTGCGCTTCGATATGGATCTGAGCGACCGCACCGTGGACGTGATCGGCGAAGGGTTCGACATGGCGCTGCGTATCGGGCGGCTGGCCGATTCCTCGCTGGTCGCGCAAAAGCTCATCGACGTGCGCATGATCGCGTGCTGCAGCCCCGGCTACCGGCGCCGCCGGCGCGCGCCGCAAACGCCCGACGAACTCGCGCAGCACGACTGCCTGCCTTACGGACAACAGGGTCGTGCGCCGTGGGAATTCATCGTCGATGGCGTGCGAACGCCGTTCGAGGTGCACGGGCCGCTGCGCGCCAACAATGGCGAGGTGATCCGCGACGCGGCCATCGCGGGGCTGGGCATCTGCTATCTGCCGGACTTCATCGTGGCGGGATCGGTGGACGCGGGCGTGCTCGTCGAGGTGCTGGAGGACTACATGCCGCCGCCGAACGCGCTGCACGCGCTGTATCCGCAGCATCGCGAGGCGTCCGTGACGATCCGCGCCTTCACGCAGTATTTGCGCGAGCGGCTGGCTGCGCGCGCGGCAACGGCGCGTGGCGGCGCGCTTTGAGGCGATTTGGGCGCGCTCAGAACGCGTTTTGTCGCAAAGCCATTGAGGAATGGCGGTTGCGCCTGCATCTGATGAATGCGGCGCGCGCCGTAACGGACGACGTAATGGCGTCAGTCCCGCGGAACCCGGCGCGCATCGGGCGATCACAGCGGTTGCGGATCACGCCACGATCGCGCCACGTTTCCGCCGCCTGTTGTGCCTCGCGTGCCGCTGCTTGTCACGAAACGCGAGGCAACATGGCGCTGAAAGCCGCGCGCCGACCCCACGAACGCCTCGAAAATGCACCGATATGGGGCATGAACGGGACGGGGAAGTGAGGCGCGATGTCGCAGTTTCGTTGTATGCTCACCGCCCCGACGGTTGCTCGGGCCGCCCCCGGGCGGCGCGGACGCCCGGCTGGCGGGCTTCGGCGGCCTTCATAGGGCTTTTCCGGGGTCCGATAGGCACGGTTTATTCCCGCGATCAAAGCAACCAATTTTTCAAATGGCCGAGGATCCCTTAATCTTCGTCCATACCTTTTCCCAACCCAGAGCGAGGAAACAACGCATGTCTCTCATCAACACGAAAGTCCAGCCGTTCAACGCAACCGCATACCACAACGGCAAGTTCGTTCCGGTCTCTGACGAAAACCTGAAGGGCAAGTGGTCGGTTGTCGTGTTCTACCCGGCTGACTTCACGTTTGTTTGCCCGACGGAACTCGGCGATCTGGCCGACCAGTACGCAGAATTCCAGAAGCTGGGCGTTGAGATCTACGGTGTGTCGACCGACACGCACTTCACGCACAAGGCATGGCACGACACGTCGGACACCATCGCCAAGATCCAGTACCCGCTGGTCGGCGACCCGACGGGCGCGATCACGCGTAACTTCGACGTCATGATCGAAGAAGAAGGTCTGGCACTGCGCGGCACGTTCGTGATCAACCCGGAAGGCGAGATCAAGCTGTGCGAAATCCACGACAACGGCATCGGCCGTGACGCCAAGGAACTGCTGCGCAAGGTGCAAGCTGCCCAGTACGTGGCATCGCACCCGGGTGAAGTCTGCCCCGCCAAGTGGACGCCGGGCGCAGAAACGCTCAAGCCGTCGCTCGACCTCGTCGGCAAGATCTAAGCGTCGTTTGATCAGCGCGGTCGTCATGACCGCGTGACGCTGAAGTCTCACTCGCTGTACACGCTGTATCTCCGGGCCGCGCCCTCGCGGCGGCGGCCCGGACGCCTGATCCGCCCCTGTGCAGGACGGCGAAATTTGCCAGGCAATACTTAAGAATTCCCCCGCTTCTTCTCTAGCCGGAAAACGCCATGCTCGACGCCAATCTCAAGACCCAACTGAAAAGCTACCTCGAAAAAGTCACGCAGTCGATCGAGATCGTCGCGTATCTGGACGACGGCGAGAAGTCGCAAGAACTGCAGCAACTGCTGCAGGACATCGCAACGCTCTCGGACCGTATTGCTCTCGAAGAACGCCGTGGCGCCGCAGCCGGCGACGCGCGTACCCCTTCGTTCGAGATCAAGCGCGCCAATTCGGACGTGAAGGTCACGTTCGCGGGCATTCCGATGGGCCATGAATTCACGTCGCTCGTGCTGGCGCTGCTCCAGGTGGGCGGCTACCCGGTCAAGCTCGAAGACGAAACGATCGAACAGGTCAAGTCGCTCGACGGCGTGTTCTCGTTCGAAGTCTATATGTCGCTGTCGTGCCAGAACTGCCCGGAAGTCGTGCAGTCGATCAACTCGATGGCCGCGCTCAACCCGAATGTGAAGATCGTCACGATCGACGGCGCGCTGTTCCAGGGCGAAGTCGAGAAGCGCCAGATCATGGCCGTGCCGACCATCTACCTGAACGGCGAAGTGTTCGGCCAGGGCCGCATGGGCGTCGAGGAAATCCTCGCGAAGCTCGACACGGGCGCCTCGGCGCGTGCCGCTGAAAAGCTGAACCAGAAGGACGTGTTCGACATGCTGATCGTCGGCGGCGGCCCCGCTGGCGCGGCAGCGGCGATCTACTCGGCGCGCAAGGGCATCAAGACGGGCGTGCTGGCCGAGCGTTTCGGCGGCCAGGTGCTCGACACGATGTCGATCGAGAACTTCGTCTCGGTGAAGGAAACGGAAGGACCGAAGTTCGCGGCGGCGCTCGAACAACACGTGCGCGCCTATGACGTCGACATCATGAACCTGCAGCGCGCGCAAGCCATCGTGCCGGTCGGCAAGGGCTTCGAAGTGCGCACGCAAAGCGGCGCGACGCTGCGCGCAAAGAGCGTGGTGCTGGCGACCGGCGCGCGCTGGCGCAATGTCGATGTGCCGGGCGAGCAGGAGTACAAGAACAAGGGCGTGGCGTACTGCCCGCACTGCGACGGCCCGCTGTTCAAGGGCAAGCGCGTGGCCGTGATCGGCGGCGGCAACTCGGGCGTCGAAGCGGCGATCGACCTCGCCGGCATCGTGAGCCACGTGACGCTGCTCGAATTCGGCGCGCAACTGCGTGCGGACGAAGTGCTGCAACGCAAACTGCGCAGCCTGCCGAACGTCACGGTGCACGTGAACGCGCAGACGACCGAAATCGTCGGCGACAGCCAGAAGGTCACGGGCCTCGCATTCCTCGAACGCACCACGGGCGAGAAGCGTCATCTCGAACTCGAAGGCGTGTTCGTGCAGATCGGTCTGGTGCCGAACACCGAGTTCCTGAAGGGCACGGTGGCGCTCTCGAAGCACGGCGAGATCGAAGTGGATGCGAAGGGCCAGACGTCGGTGCCGGGTCTGTTCGCGGCGGGCGACGTCACCACGGTGCCGTTCAAGCAGATCGTGATCGCCGTGGGTGAAGGTGCGAAGGCGTCGCTCGGTGCGTTCGACTACCTGATCCGCTCGTCGGCGGACGACGAGGAAGATGCGAAGGTCGCCGCCGCGGTGGTCTGACGCGCGCGTCGTATCGAAACTTTTTTAGCAGTCTCTCTTTGCGCCGGCCTCGTGCCGGCGTTTTTTTCGTCTGCTGATTGCGCAATGGATACTGCGTGCAAGGGCCTGGCGGAAGTGACACACTGAATGCATGGCGCGTTGCCGATCGAGAAGGAGAGTGCCGTGGACCGCGAAACGTTTATCCGCACGCTGGCCGAAGAGGGCTTTCCCGAGCCGGTGCTCGTGACGCGCGAGTACGGCGCGATGGACGAACACGCGCATCCTTTCGAAGCGAAAGCATTGATCGTGCTCGGCGAAATCACGATCGGCGCGGATGGCGAGGAGCGGCTCTATCGTGTCGGCGATGTCTTTCATCTCGCCGCCGGTCAGCCGCATGTCGAGCGCTACGGGCCGCAGGGCGTGCAGTATCTGGCGGGGCGCAAGGGGTGATCGATTTGCGCCGCGCGCTCAGGCCGCGATTCGGCGCAGATCTTTCAGATTAACGTAGCGTGCGGCTTCTTCGAGATCGTAATCGGTCTGCAAGGTCATCCAGAATTGCGGCGTCGTGCCGAAGACGTATGAGAGACGCAGCGCCGTATCGGCGGTAATACTGCGCTCGCCGTGCACGATCTCATTGATGCGGCGCGGCGGCACGCTCATCGCGCGAGCCAGCGCGTTCTGGCTCATCTCCATCGGCGTGAGGAATTCTTCCTGGAGTACGACTCCGGGATGAACGTTCGCGAGTTTTTTCATAGTCTGCGCCTCAGTGATAATCGACAATCTCGACGTCGTAGGCGTTGGCGTTGTGCCAGCGAAAACAGACGCGCCATTGATCGTTGATGCGAATGCTGTGCTGGCCCGCGCGGTTGCCTTTCAGTGGCTCAAGCCGGTTGGCTGGAGGAATCCGCAGGTCCGATAACGCATGCGCGGCGTTGAGCATGCGGAGTTTGCGACGCGCGATCTCCTGAATGTCGGCAGGCAGCCGACGTGAGCGCTCGCCGGCCCAAATGAGCGCGGTTTCCCGGTCTTCGAAGTTTTGGATCGCCATGCCAAAGCATAACGCCACGCGTCATATGACGCGTGGCGTTATAGTCCGGCAAAGTGTGCGCGCAGTCAAGCTGCGCGCGAAAAGGCGCGGTTCGATTTACCCCCGCACCGCAATCTCCTTCTTCCACCCCTCGATGATCTTCGCCGCGAGCGCGTTGTAATCGCCGTCGAAGTGGTGGCTGCCGTTGGTCTTCACGAGGTCGATGCCGGTGTTCGCGAGCGCCGGGCACAGCGTGTCCTTTTCGTCCTCGCCGTACACGCACTGCACGATCGACGGCGGCACCTTCGCGAGTTCCGGGCGCACCTTGAGCGCCTTGTCGCTCGCGGGCATGCCGAGCCAGCCCGTCACGCGGATCTGGAAATCGGCGTCGGGCGCGAAGCCGAGCAGCGACATGTACGACACCTTCGCGCGCAGCGCGTCGGGCAGGCGGTTGTACGCGAACGGCATCACGTCCGCGCCGAACGAGTAACCCACGAGCGCGATGTGCTTCGCGTGCCAGCGCGCCGCATACGTGTTCAGCACGCGCGCGAGGTCGTGGCTCGTCTGCGCGGGCGGCTTCTCGCTCCAGAAGTAGCGCAGCGCGTCCCAGCCGACTACCGAAATGCCCTGCTTTTGCAGCGCTTCCGCGATGGTCTTGTCGAGATCGCGCCAGCCGCCGTCACCGGAAATCACAACGGCGAGCATGTCGGTCGGATGGGCGGCGGGCAGTTCGATCAGCGGCAGATCGGAGACGTCCTCTTCGCTTTCCGTTTGCGCGCGCAGATGCGGCGCGGTCAGCGTCGCGAGCTTGTCGGCGTCGGCAAGATTCGCGGCGAACACGCGCGGCGCGGCGCCGTTCGATGCGGGCGCAACCTTTGCGGCATCGGCTTGCGAGGCCGTCACGCCTTGCTCGAAGAAGCCCGGCAGACCCTTGCCGCGCGAGAGCGTCGGGTCGGCGGGGCAGGGCGCGAAGCGTGCGTCGAGCGGTTTCGTCGACGGATCGAGCGTCACCGCGCCCGCCATCGTATTCGCGGGCGACTGCGAGAGCATGCGCTGCGCGATCAACGCACCTTCGCCGCTGCCGATCGCGATCGGCGCGAAATACTCGGTCGATCCCTGCTGGCGTTCGAGCTGATGGCTCAGCGCTTCGGCATCGCTATAGAGCTTGTGGCAGGTCTCGTTCTTGATCGCGCCGAGGTTCGACGCGTAGCGCGCCGTGTCCACGCCGACCACCAGCGCGCCGTGCTGCGCGAGCGCGTCGGCGCGTGTCTGGTCGGCGGCGATCCAGTGCGGGCCCGCCGAGAACAGCACCGCGAAGCCGCGTATCGCGCCATCGGGCCGGGTCATCGCGACGTCGCCGTAGCGGCCGCCCGAGACGTGCTTGACGGCGCTATCGGCGGCTTTCGCCGTCGGCGCGGAAGTCGTGGAAGTTGTCGAGGGCGTGGCGGCAAGCGCGCCATGCGAAGCGCCGGCGACGAGCAGGACGGCGCCCGCCGCCGCGCGAAGCGTGCGCGGCAGCGTGGAAAAACAAGGAATCATGAACGCCAGCCTCCTGCCAGCAGCGAGAGATCCGCAAGGGTGATGAACACGCTGATCGAGCCGGAGGCGGCCAGATAGCGCGGTTCCCAGCGCGGCGCGAACTTGTTCTTGAAGCCGCGCAGCCCACGGAAGTTGTAGAACTTGCCGCCGAAGCGCCAGATCAGCCCGGCAAGGCGATGCCACGACGACGCGAGCGGCGTCGGTCCCATGCCGGAAAGCGGCGCCATGCCGAGCGAGAGCGACTGATACCCGGCGGCCTTGAGATGCAGCGCGAGCTGCGTGAAGAGATATTCCATCGCGTAGGGCGAAGCGCCCGGCAGATGGCGCATGACGCCGACCGTCGCGTCGGTGTTCAGGTCGGTCGTCATGAAGGTGACGAAGGCGAGCGGCTCGCCGTTCTGGCGCACCAGCAGCACGTGCTGGGCGGCGAGGTAGTCGTCGTCGAACGCGGCCACCGAGAAGCTCTTTTCGCGCGCTTCGCGGTCTTCGAGCCAGGCGTCGGAGATCGCGCGCAGCACCGGCAGCGTGTCGCTCATCTGCGACGGCTCGATGTGATCGAAGGTGAAGCCGTCGCGCTCGCCGCGCTTGAGCGCGTAGCGCAGATGCGCGCGCTGCGGGCCCTTGAGGTCGAATTCCTGGAGCATCACGCGCGCTTCCTCGCCGAGCTTCATCAGCGTGAGGCCCGCGTCGAGGTAGAGCGGCAGGGCGTCGGCGCGCACCTGATAGAACGCGGCGCGGCCGCCGTGCGCGTGCGCGAGCGAGACGAATTCGCGGATCAGCGCGGGCCATTCGTCGCGCGGGCCGACCGGGTCGTGCAGCGCGGCCCACGTGCGGCCGCGCTTGGCGTACATGAGGAAGGCGCTGCGCGACTGCGAGAACAGGAAGCTCTTGTCGCCCATCAGCGCGAGGCCGGCGTCGCTGCGTTCCTGCGCGCGCACGATGCGCGCGGCTTCGATCAGGTCCTCGCTGGCGGGCATCACGAAGCGCCCGGCCGCCGGACGCAGCAATTGCCACGAGGCCAGCGCGGCGGCGAACACGCCCGCGCCGAGCGTCGCGCGCAGCGCGCGCGGGGCGCGTTCGTCGAAGGCGAATTGCCACCAGAGATGCTGCGAATAGTCGACGTCGCGGAACGCGAACAGCAGCACCCACACGGCCAGCGCGATCACGCAGCCGACCGAGGCGAGCCACGCGGGCGTGAAGCGCTCGGTGAACAGCGACGAATGGCGATTGAAGCGGCGGCGCGTGGCGAGCAGCAGCGCGATCAGCACGCACAGCACGCCCGCCTCGACGAACGCGAGGCCCTTCATCAGCGAGAGCGCGAGGTTGGTCACGGCGAGCACGAGCGCGAGCCACCAGGCGGCGTCGAGGCGGCGAAGCAGGCCGCGCGCGACGAACAGCAGCAGCACGCCGAACAGGCTGCCGAGCATCTGCGAGCTTTCGAGCACCCAGAGCGGCAGCACGGTTTGCAGCATCGCGATGCGCTTGGCGAACGCGGGAGTCGCGCCCGAGATCACGAGCATGCTGCCCGTGACGAAGGTGACGATGGCGAGGAACAGCGGGGCGAGTTGCGAGACGCCGTCCGCGCCGCGTTTGGCGATCGTCGTGCTGAGCGGGTTCTTGAGCGCGCGGCCTTCGAACACGGCGAGCAGCGCGGCCGAGAGCGCGAGCGGCGCGCCGAAATAGATCGCGCGGTAGGCGAGCAGCGCGGCGAACACCGTCGAGCTGGGCACGCTGGAGCCGAGCGCGAACACCATCGCGGCTTCGAACACGCCGATGCCGCCGGGCGTGTGGCCGATCAGGCCGAGCAGCATCGCGGCGGTGTAGACGGTCAGGAAATCGGTGAAATCGATGTGCGCGTGCGGCATCACCGACCAGAGCGCGAGGCCGGCGCCCACCACGTCGAGCGCGGCGAGCAGCAGCTGCGCGACGAGGTCGCGGCGCGCGGGCACCGAGAAGCGCGCCCATTCGCGCTTGAGCGGATTGATTTCACGCGCAGAGCGGGGGCAGGCCGCGATCATCGCCACGCCGAGCGCGAGCACCGCGCCGCCGATGCCGCGCAGCGCGTCGGGCGAGAGGTGGAGCAGGCCGGAGAGCGTCGGCGCCGCGCAGACCATGCCGAGCGCGGTCATCAGCGCGAGGGCGAGCGCGAGCGTGACGCTCGTAAATACGGTCATGCGGCCGATCTGCGCCGCCGTGACGCCCGAGCCGCCGTAGACGCGGCAGCGCACCGCGCCGCCCGTGAGCGCGCCGAAGCCGGTCACGTTGCCGAGCGCCGAGCCGGCGATCGCGCCAACCCAGAGCGGGCCGCGCGGCACCTTCATGCCGAGATAGCGCAGGCCGATGGCGTCGCGCCCGACGAGCGCGACGAAGCTCAGCGCGGTGGCGGCGAGCGCGCCGATCCACTGGGCCGCGCTCAGTTGCCAGAGCCGGCGGATCACCGAGCGGTAATCGACGGATTGCGACAGATGCTGGAACACGACCAGCAACAGCGCGCAGATGCCGAGCGCGAGCGCCGGCGCGGCGAAGCGCTGCAGGCGCAGGACGCGAGCGCGGCGGCGCAGCGCCACGAGGGCGGCGCGCGCGATGCGCGAAGGGGAGGATTGAAGCATGGATCGGTCTGGCGAGTCTGCGATGGCGCCTATGCGCCGTGGGCGGCGTCCCCGGGGACGGCATCGCGTTCTGGTCGTCACGTTCTTCCGGCGGCGGCGCCGTTCGGTCGCGGCGCGCAGCAATCAAGGCCGGGACGGCGAGCCAAAACGTAAACGTTCGGTAAATGACTGGTAATGCAGCAAACGCGCTGGGCGGCCCGACGGTTGACTAAGCGGATAAAGAATCCCGGAAAGGGCGCGATCGGCAATCGCGCGAAACCGCGTTTGGGGCGGTATCGATGTTTAAATTTGCCGATAAACGTTTGTTAATGTCGTGTGCGACGGATTGCCGGAATGGCAAAAGTCGCGCGCCTGTCCCCGATTGTGGCGATTGTGTCGATTCAGAGCGGATCACTGCGGAAAACCTCGACTAAGCAAGCATGACGAACCCGCCCGCAGGCCCGCCGCGCAAGGCATCGGCGAAAACGGGGCGCGCCATTGTTTCACGGTGCGACAGAATGTTTTACGGCAGCGCGCGACCCTTTCTGAATCCGTTGTGACGATTTGGATACACGTCTTTTAAATCTTTTACTTCCCTCGGCGGCGGAGTTAGTCTGATCCGGTCGGGCGCTCATGACCGTGGTTTGACAGCGCAGGGAGAATGACGTGAAAAGACCAGCCTTGACTTCGCTTTCGCTCGCCGCGCTCGGCGTGCTGGGTATCGCGGGCGCCGCGCACGCCCAGACCAGCGTCACGCTGTACGGCACCATCGACACTTCGATCACCTACGTCAACCACGCCAACGGCAGCGCCAATCTCTGGTCGCTCGGCAACAGCAGCTTCGGCAATCTGTCGGGCTCGCGCTGGGGCCTGAAGGGCGCCGAGGATCTCGGCGGCGGCCTCAAGGCGATCTTCCAGTTGGAAAACGGCTTCAATCCGTCGACCGGACAGTCGGGCCAGGGCGGCCGGATGTTCGGCCGCCAGGCGTACGTGGGCTTGACCGCCGCGCAGTACGGTTCGCTCACGCTCGGCCGCCAGTACGATCCGCTGATCGATCTCGTGCAGGGCATCACGGCGGACAACTACTTCGGCTCGGCCTTCGCCACGCCCGGCGACGTCGACAATTACGACAACAGCTTCCGCGTCAACAACGCCGTCAAATACACCACGCCGGTGTGGAACGGCTTGCAGGCCGCGGCGATGTACTCGTTCGGCGGCATCGCGGGATCGACGGGCTCCGAGCACTCGTATTCGGCGGCGGTCGCCTATAACAACGGGCCGATTGCGGTCGCGGGCGGCTATTTCTACGCGGCCAACAGTCCGGCCGGTCTTGGCATCCGCACCGACGGCTGGACCAGCACATCGGACGGCACCTTCGACGGGCCGGTCAATTCCGGGTATGTGAGCGCACACTCACTTTCCATCGCGCGGGCGGCGGCGCAGTATTCGGCGGGGCTGTTCACGTTCGGGCTCGGCTACAGCAACGCGCAGTACGCGCCCGACGCAAGCTCGGTTTTCCGCGATACCGAGCGCTACAACACTGGCCAGGGTTTCGTGAACTACCAGCTCAGTCCGGCGCTGCTGCTCGGTCTCGGCTACACCTATACGCACGCGAACGGCGATACGAACGCGAACTACCATCAGGTGTCGATCGGCGCGGACTACAGCCTGTCGAAGCGCACCGATCTCTATATGACCGCCGCCTGGCAGCACGCGAGCGGCGAGCAGGGCGACGGCTCGGGCGGCTCGATGCCGGCGGAAGCGTCGATCGGCTCATATGGCTACAACGGCACCTCGTCGCAGACGATGGTGAACTTCGGGTTGCGGCATAAGTTCTGACGGGCGCGTTCTCATAGCGGTTCCGTCGCGGCTTTGTCGCGGTTTCAAGGCATTTTCAGAACCGGCGCCGGGCGTCTGCTTTCGCGGACGCCCGGCGTTTGCCTGTGTGCGTACGGCTACGCTTGTGCTGTCTTACGCGAGGACGCTAACGCGCGCGCCGCAAGACGAACAGGCCGAACCAGGTCGCGAGACGTTCTACGGCCACGCTGGAGAAAAGCGGCGGCCGCCAGGCGCTCGTGAGCGTCACGCGCGCGGCGGCGCGATGCGTGGAGGTGTCGTCGATGTCGGCGCTCAGCCAGAGACGTTCGCCGCGATGCACGCGCAGCACGTCGCCGGGATTCAGCCAATGATCGTAGGGACAGCGGGCGCGCGTGACCCAGATGCGCGCGCCGTAGACGCGCAACGTGCCGTCGGCGATGACGCGCCAGGTGAGCGTGGCCGAAGTGGGCACGGCGAAGTGAATCGATTGCGCGGGCAGGGCGACGTCGTGTGCGCCGAAGTCCGCGCCGAAATCGGCGGCGAAAGCGGGAACGGCGCTGCACGCGCCGGGCTGTTGTGAAGCTTCATCCATCGTCATCTCCAGAGTGGGAGCCGACGGACGGAGCGTTTTCTTCTGCGCTTGCTGCTTGTTCGATGCTCACAAAACAAGAAGCCCCGTCGACGCCGGCGGGGCTTTGTGATTTGCGTAAGACGGACTGCCTGTATTACCCGTACGCACACACTCCCCGTGACTCGCCAGTTTTCGGCGTGTGCCACGGATGATTCATCGCGGTCGTGAGGATGAGGGCTGCGGGCGTGTGCATGAATCGAGTGTGCGGGGACGACCGGTGCGCTGTCAACAAAATTCGCGCCGATCCCTCGCGAAGCGCCGGACGTGAACGTCGCCGCGCGATGTTGCCGATTTGCCGACCTGGCAACCTGGCAACCTGGCAACCTGGCAACCTGGCGACTTGGCGACTTGGCGACCTGGCGACCTGGCGGCGCAGCGAAGCACGCCGACGCGGACGCGTTCCATCTGCCCCCTTGCCGCTGACGTCCATTTCCTCCAGGATGGGTTGTTTTCACTTTCGGGACCAGCCGGGCAACGGGTTCGCCGCGCCGGAGCGTGCCGTTCGAAATCCTGGCCATCAACGCTGTTGCAGGAAGATCACACTAGAGCGGATTCTCGGTGATATATCACATACGGAATATTGCTTTTTGTCGCGACGCAGCATATGATTCAGTCATTCGATGACTCAATCTTGCGGAGCTTCAAATGGATCTCGTCTCTCTTGCACTCTTCGGCACGGCAGTTGTGGGCTTAGGCGCCGCCGCTACGGTTATGATCGCGAAATGGCTGCCGCAATCGGCCATCGAGCAGGCCGCGCAGCACGGCCGCTTCGTCGGTCTGGGCGAGGCGCCGCGCGCACGTCCCACACGTTCGGTCCGCCCGCTGGTTCGTCCGCAGGTCGGTAAAGAGGCAATGAATGTCGTCAGAACACACTGAAGAAGTCGCCACCCGGGACGCCGCGCCGCTCACGCTGGCGCTGCAACCCATCAATGCCACGCTGAGCCTGCGCGATCAGGCTTATGCGATGCTGCGCCAGGCTATCGCCGACGCCGATATCTATCAGTCGCGCGAGGAAATCCGCCTCGACGAGCGCGTGCTGAGCGAAACGCTCGGCGTGAGCCGCACGCCGGTGCGCGAAGCCATGACGCTGCTCGAACAGGAAGGCTTCCTGCGCATGGTGCCGCGCCGCGGCATCTATATCGTGCGCAAGAGCAAGCGCGAGATCGTGGAGATGATCCAGATGTGGGCCGCGCTCGAGAGCATGGCCGCGCGCCTCGCCACGCTGCACGCCACGGACGAGGAAATCGCCAGGCTGCGTCATATGTTCGACAGCTTCCGCGACAGCACGCCTGCCGAGCATATCGCCGAATATTCGGACGCCAACATCGCCTTCCATCAGGCGATCGTCGAGCTTTCGAAGTCGCAGATCATCCTCGACACGATCAAGAACATCTTCGTGCACGTGCGCGCGATCCGTCGCATGACGATCTCGCAGAGCGATCGCGCTTCGCGTTCGATCGTCGACCATCTGCGCATTATCGAGGCGCTGGAGCAGCGCGATACCGAACTCGCGGAACGCCTGACGCGCCAGCACTCGCTGGATCTTGCCGCTTACGTCGAAAAGCATTGCGACTTTCTCGATTGAGCGCGCGGGCGCGCGCGGCAAGGCGCTCGATGCGCTGATGCGCCGATGCGAAATGAAAACGGGAGACCTGCGGGTCTCCCGTTTTTATTTGCGCGGCGCGTGGCGGTAGGGAGCGTGTGGCGGACGCAGCGTGCACGGCCTGCGAACGGGACCTACCACGCCCGCGCGAATCACCACGAATCGCCAAGCCCACCGGCCCCAGGCGGAAACTTTATGCGCATCAAGCCCGCCACGCGTGGCGCGGCACGGCTCGCCCGAGACCTCGCGGCTGCATTGCCGAACGCCTGAAATCAAAGCCCAGTAAGCGTTTCAGGCACTCGAACGCGTCGCTATCTTCCACACCAAATCTGAAATATCTGCGCGCAAAACGCTCGGGGTTTTCCCCTGTGTGCATCGCAGCAAACCCCGGTCGGATCCGTCAACGCCTTATTCCATAAGCTTTTCCGTCCGTTTTTCGACGCGCTCCGCCGGATAAATCCCCTCTTGCTTCGTTGTGATATATCACATACCGTATTGTTCAAGGACGCAGCAAACAGATCGATCAAAGCAGCGATCGAAGCACCGATCAAAGCAGCGACTGCGGCAACGAACAAGGCAGCACCCGGCGAACGCCCCAACGCCTTCGCAACCCACCGATTTCGATCACTCGCCCGGCCACGATTAGATAAGGAGACATGACATGGGCAAGGCACTGGATGGCGTGCGCATTCTCGATTTCACGCATGTGCAGTCGGGTCCGACCTGCACGCAACTGCTCGCCTGGTTTGGCGCCGACGTTATCAAGATTGAGCGTGCCGGCGCTGGCGACATCACGCGTGAGCAACTGCGCGATATCCCCGACGCGGACAGCCTCTATTTCACGATGCTGAACAGCAACAAGCGTTCGCTCACGCTCGACACGAAGAATGCGGAGGGCAAGCGCGTGCTCGAACGGCTGATTCGCGAATGCGATGTGCTCGTCGAGAACTTCGCGCCCGGCGCGCTCGATCGCATGGGTTTCAGCTGGGAGCATATCCAGTCGCTGAATCCGCGCATGATCCTCGCGTCGGTGAAGGGCTTCGGCGCGGGGCCGTACGAGGACTGCAAGGTCTACGAGAACGTCGCGCAGTGCGTCGGCGGCGCGGCCTCCACGACGGGCTTCGACGACGGCCCGCCGGTCGTCTCCGGGGCGCAGATCGGCGACAGCGGCACGGGCCTGCATCTCGCGCTCGGCATCGTCACGGCGCTGTTTCAGCGCACGCATACGGGACGCGGCCAGAAGGTGCTCGCGGCGATGCAGGACGGCGTGCTCAATCTGTGCCGCGTGAAGCTGCGCGATCAGCAGCGCCTCGATCGCACCGGCGTGATGAAGGAGTATCCGCAGTATCCGAACGCCGGTTTCGGCGATGCGGTGCCGCGCGCGGGCAATGCGTCGGGCGGCGGTCAGCCGGGCTGGATTCTCAAGTGCAAGGGCTGGGAAACCGATCCGAACGCGTACATCTATTTCATCGCGCAGGCGCCTGTGTGGGACCGCATCTGCAAGCTGATCGGCCGCGAGGAATGGATCGACGATCCGCGCTACGCCACGCCGAATGCGCGCCTGCCGCATCTGAAGGAAATCTTCGCGGAGATCGAGCACTGGACCATGCATCGCAGCAAGTTCGAAGCGATGGCCGCGCTCAATCGCCACGACATTCCGTGCGGACCGATTCTCTCGATGAAGGAAATCGCCGCCGACGAATCGCTGCGCGCAAGCGGCACGATCGTCGAGGTCGAGCATCCGGTGCGCGGCAAATATCTCACGGTCGGCAATCCGATCAAGCTCTCGGACAGCCCGACGAACGTGACGCGTTCGCCGCTGCTCGGCGAGCACACCGATGAAGTGCTCGCGGAATTCGGCTACAGCGAAATCGAGATTCACTCGCTGCGCGCGGCAGGCGCGCTCTGAGCCGCGAAGCGTGCACATGCACACATGACACGACGGAGTGAAGCATGGATACATGGATGCGCTTGATGGCCAACGACGGCAGCATCGTGTTTGGCCGCATCGAAAACGGATATCTGCACGAATACGAAGGGCTCGATCAGCCGGTCCCGACCGGCGCGGTGTTGTCGTTGCGTGCACTGACGCCGATCGCACCTTGCGCGCCAGGCAAGGTCGTTGCGCTCTGGAACAACTTCCACGCGCTGGCATTGAAGCTCGAAAAGCCAGTGCCCGAGCATCCGCTCTTTTTGATCAAGCCCGCGAGTTCGGTGATCGGCTCGGGCGATGCGATTCGGCGACCGGCTCACTATGCGGGAAAAATCGTTTTCGAAGGCGAGCTGGGCATCGTGATCGGCAAGCGTTGCCGCGATGCGAGCCTCGAAGAAGCGGAGGCGGCGATCTTCGGTTACACGATCGTCAACGACGTCACCGCGGCCGGACTGCTCGCCGAGAATCCGCACTTCCCGCAATGGTGCCGCGCGAAGGGATTCGATACGTTCTGTTGTCTGGGACCGGCGATCGTGTCCGGTTTCGACTGGCGCAGCGCGCGCGTGGTGACGCAGCTCGATGGCGTGGAGCGGCAGAATTATCCGATCGACGACATGGTGTTTTCGCCCGCGCAGCAAGTGAGCCTGATTTCGCAGGATCTCACGCTGGAGCCAGGCGACGTGATTGCGTGCGGCACCTCGCTGGGCGTGGGCTCGATCGGTGATGGCGCAACGGTCGAGGTGACGATCGAAGGGATCGGCACGCTCGTCAATGCGCTGGGCGTCTGCAAACGCGAAAGCGCCGATGCGGCATCGTCCGAAGGCGAACGCGAGAAACCCGCCGTCGTGTGGTGATGGAGACAACGCGCGCGGCCACGCCGCCGACGCGCGAGGAGGAGACATGCCGGAGCAACTGGCTGGCGATGTGGCGTGGCTGGGCGGCGGCGTGCTGTTCGCCTGGCTCGTGTGCGCATTGGCACAGCTTGCCGCGCTCGCGCCCGCATGGGCGCGGCGCGGGCCTGCGCGCGCGAAGCCGCGATGCAAGCGGGCGCGCCGCGAAGTTAGCCAACCTGCGCGTCACCTTGCGTTTGCCATTTCGTTCGGACTGCTACTGACGATTCCACCGGGTGTGCTGGCGGCGTTGCTGGCGCATGGCGCGGCCGCGGTCGCCGCGGCGGAGGCGGGCGTGCTGGCGGGGCTATGGCTCGGCGCGCGCCGCGATCTGACGAAACGTGCGCGCGTAGCGGGCGCGGCCGGCTGTGTGATCGGCGCGAGCGCGATGGCCGCGGCGCTCGCGAGTTTCCTGCTGCTGCCCGCGCAAGACGCGCTCGAACGCGCCGCGCTCTACACGGGCGCGACGCTCGGCGCGCTGCTGTTCGGCGCCGCCGCGCGCGCCTGGTCGTTCGGTGCGCGCGGGCGTTCGCGCGCTCGTGTGCCGGCTCGATACGGCGATCGTGTTCTGCATGCCGCCGCCGTCGTTCTGTGCGCGGCGCTGGGCTACGGCTTCGCGATGGAGCGGGTTTGCGCGTCGGCGGAATTCGGCGCTTCGGTGCTGGTGGGCGCGTGCGTGTTGTGCGCCGCGCTCGGCGTGCGGCTGATGGGCGGGACGCATCGCGCCGCCTCGTTAGCCGCGCCCGCGCCGCCCGTGCTGTACGCGCGTTTCGCGGGCGTGCCCGACGAATGGCTCGTGGCGGCGTTCGACAGCGGCGTGAATCCCTCCGCCGGATTCGATGCGTGGGCCGCCGGTTATGAAGCGCCGCCTGAATGGGCGCGCGCGGCGCAGCACGCGTCTCAACATTTGCCGCGTCGGCGGCGCAGTCGTCACGGCGCGCTCAGGCAGCGCCAGGGGCCGCATTGAGCGTCGCGTGTCGGCGCTTGAGGGTACTTTCCGATCGCGATTCAACCCTTTCGCGCCTCGCGGCCGGCGAATCATTCAGCCTGTCTAATACATCGGTATCGACCTATCCATCCTTACTTATGGAAGGTCGATTCGGAGACACGCGTGATGTTTTCGATAAGCTGCGCGCCTTCTTCCATCAAGAAGCGTTTGAAGGCGAGCGCGACGGGCGGCAGACGCTTGTTCTTGCGGTGCACCACGTACCAGTTGAGCATGACCGGAAAGCCCTCCACGTCGAGCACGACGAGGTGGCCCACCTGCAATTCGAGGCTGATCGTATGCGCCGATAGAAACGCGATGCCCATGCCCGCGATCACGGCCTGCTTGATGGTCTCGGTGCTCTGGATCTCCATCGCGATCTTGAGGTTCGTGATCTTGCCCGCGAAGCCTTCTTCCATCGAATTCCACGTGTCCGAGCCGCGCTCGCGCACGATGAAGGCCTCGTTGGCGAGCGTGCTGAGCTTGATGCTGCGCTTGTGTGCGAGCGGATGCGAGGGCGCGGCGACGATCACGTACGGGTGCGGCGCGAACGGCTCGTTGATGGCGTCGGTGGTGTGCGGCGGACGCACCATGACCGCGAGATCGGTCAGGTTGCTCGACAGCTGATGCAGCAATTGCTCGCGGTTATGCACCGAAAGATTGAGCGTGACGCCTTTGTAGCGGCGCGTGAATTCGGCCAGCAGGCGCGGAAAAAAGTAGTCGCCCGCGCTGATCACGGCCACGTTGAGCTTGCCGCCGGAGACGCCCTTCAACTGGCTCATCGCCTCGTCGACTTCATGGAACTGCTGAATGATCGCGCGGCTGTAATGCAGCATCTCGGTGCCCGCAGGCGTGAGATAGATCTTCTTGCCGAGCTGCTCGAACAGCGGCAGACCCGCGTGCTCCTCGAGCTGGCGGACTTGCGTGGAAACGGCAGGCTGCGTGAGATGCAACTCTTCCGCGGCACGCGAAAAACTGAGGTGGCGCGCGACGGTTTCGAACACCTTGAGCTGGCGCAGCGTGGCATTTCTCATGGTCATGGCCGATCCATAAAGGATGGTGAATCAACATAATAACAAACTTTAATTATGAGTAATCCAGCAATCCCCCTAGCATGAGTTGAAAGGAGTCCGAATGCCAGCGAAGCGGCGTGCGGGTTAACGCGTAAAAGTGCCTTTTAAAGCGGGAAAACCCGTAGTTGAAGCCTTCAGTAACGGTGTTTTCAGGCAATTCCGCGAATTGTCGAATGAAAGGGATTTCACGAATTTCCATTCGATTTTTCGTGTGCAGATTCGAGTGGTATTCAGAAGGAAAGCAGGGAAGTTTTAAAACGATAAGTAAATATCTATGCAGGCCGGCGAAAGTACCGGCATCCATGAATGGATAGCGGAGACAAGCGAGATGAATGCAATCAGTCAGAGGAGCGAGGGCGGTCCGTTCTGGACGAACCGCTGGTTTCAACTGGTGGTGGGCATGCTATGCATGGCACTCGTCGCCAACCTGCAATACGCATGGACGCTATTCGTCGCGCCCATGAACGCGCGTCATCATTGGGGCGAAGCCTCGATTCAGCTGGCGTTCTCCATTTTCATCCTGACTGAAACCTGGCTCGTCCCGGTCGAAGGCTGGCTGGTCGACAAGTTCGGTCCGCGTCCGGTCGTGATGGTCGGCGCGCTCTGCGCGGGCCTCGCCTGGGTGCTCAACTCGTACGCGACCACGTTGCCGATGCTGTACGTCTCCTCGGTGATCGCAGGCATCGGCGCGGGCGGCGTGTACGGCACCTGCGTGGGCAATGCGCTGAAGTTGTTCCCGGATCGCCGCGGTCTCGCGGCGGGCCTCACGGCGGCGGGTTTCGGCGCGGGCGCGGCGGTGACGGTGATTCCGATCGCCAACATGATCACGCGCTCGGGCTACGAGCATACGTTCTTCTTCTTCGGCATCCTGCAGGGCGTATCGATCCTCCTGCTCGCGCTCGTGCTCGTGAAGCCCGCGCCGCGCGCCAACGTCGCGGCGGGCCGCCGTCTCGTCACGCGTGTCGACTACACGCCGGGGCAGATGGTCAAGCAACCGGTGTTCTGGCTGATCTACATCTCGTTCGTCGCGGTGGCCGCAGGCGGTCTGATGGCGACGGCGCAGATCGGGCCGATCGCGAAAGACTGGGGCCTCGCGCGCATTCCGATGACGGTGTTCGGCGCGACCTTGCCGCTGCTCACGCTCACGCTCTCGATCGATAACATCTGTAACGGCTTCACGCGTCCGCTGTGCGGTTTCATCTCGGACAAGATCGGCCGCGAGAACACGATGTTCATCATCTTCACGGGCGAAGGGCTCGCGCTGCTCGGCATGATGCAGTACGGCACGAATCCTTATGCGTTCATGACGTTCGCCGCGCTGATCTTCCTGTTCTGGGGCGAGATCTTCTCGATCTTCCCGGCGATCTGCGCCGACACGTTCGGCAGCAAGTACGCCGCCGCCAACGCCGGCACGCTTTACACCGCGAAGGGCACGGCCGCGCTGCTGGTGCCGGTGGCCTCGGTGCTCTCGGCGACGGGCGGCTGGAGCGCGGTGTTCATCGCTTCGGCTGTTATCACGATCGCGGCGGGTGTGAGCGCCAAGTTCATCCTCGCGCCGATGCGCCATCGTCTGATCGAGCAGAGCGACGAGCATTCCGCGACGCTCGCGACGAATCCCGCCGGGCTGCAAAGCTTCCCCAACCGCAGCGGCGAATGACGAGCGGACGCGGCGATGTCGATGAACGTTTCGCTTCAGCAACTCAAGGTGTTCGTCGCCGTGGCGCGCGCGCGCAGCTTCACGCGCGCCGCGCGCGAATTCGGGCTCACGCAGTCGGCGGTCAGCCGCTGCGTGCGTGAGCTTGAAGAAGCGGTCGATCTCAAGCTGTTCGATCGCACTACGCGCCAGGTCGAACTCACGGTCGCGGGCAGCGGCTTCGAGCGGCGCATCGGGCGCCTGCTCGATGAAATCGACATGGCGCTCTCCGAAGGCCGCGACGCGAACCAGGCCCATAGCGGCGTGGTGCTGATCGCGAGCAATCCCGTGCTGTCCTCCGGCTGGGTGCCGGCCGCGATGGCGCGCTGCGCCGCCGCGTTTCCCGCGCTCACGCTCCAATTGCAGGATTTGCCGCAAGCGGCCGTGTTGCAGGCCGTCGAGCAGGGCGAAGCCGACTTCGGCGTGATCGCCGAATGCGTGCCGTTCGCGAGCGGCAATCTCGACGTGCAGCCGCTCAGCGCGACGCCGCTGTGCGCCGTGCTGCCCGCGCAACATCCGCTTGCGTTGCAGGGCGCGCTGCGCTGGGACGATCTCGCGCGCGAGCCTCTCGTCACGCTCAATCGCGATGCGGGCTGCCGCGCGGCCGTCATGCGCGCGCTCGAAGGTCTGCGTCCCGAAGGGCGTCCGTTGCAGGAGTTCGCGCATGTGGCGGGCGTGGCGCGCATGGCGCAGCTCGGCATGGGGATCGGCGTGCTGCCGGTCTGCGGCGAAGATGGGCGCGACGGACGAGATGTTCGCGACATGCGCGATGGGCGTGATGGGCGCATGTCGGCCGATGCGCTCGGCGGTTCCGCGAGCACCGCCTGCCATTGGCCCGCGCCGCCGGGTCCGCTGGTCACGCGCGTGCTGCATCCGGTCGTGCAGGTGAGCACGATGCTCGTGCGGCGGCGCAATCGCTCGCTGCGTCCGAGCGCGCAGGCGGCGTGGTCGCAGTTCGTCAGCGACGGCCGCACGGCTGCGCCGGAACTCTCGACGATATCGGCCAATGCGTCGGCCAACGCGTCAGCCAACGCCTCGGCCGACACCTCGGCCCACAACCGCGCCGCCCGCGCGCGCAGCAACGACGCCAGCGAAACGCAGCGCGGCGCCGCGCTGTTCGAAAGCGCGCTGCGCGCGTCGCGCGAGCAGGCACGCGTGGAGTGATCGTCGCGTCTGCGTTTTTCCCTCGCAGCTTTTTCAATCGAAGCAAAAAAACGGACCGCATTTTCATGCGGTCCGTTTTGTTTTCCCCCTTTAAACAAGGCGCTTTCTACGCGCCTTGCCGAGACTTATCGCACCTCATGCCGCCTGCTTCGCCATGCGTTCGCGTTGCTTGACGAGCGCGAGCACGGTGTCGATGGTGGGCGTCGGTTCGCCGACGAGCAGGCCCATCTCCTGCACGACGGTCAGCAGCGGATCGATTTCCATCGGCCGGCCCTGTTCGAGATCGACGAGCATCGAGGTCTTGTGCGCGCCCACCGCGCCCGCGCCGTCGATACGCCGCTCCAGATCCACGCGGAAATGCACGCCGAACTGCTCCGCGATGCGCTGGCCTTCGAGCATCATCGTGCGCGCGACGGCGCGCGTGGCGGGGTCCTGCGTGATGACGTCGAGCGTCGCGTGCGTGAGCGCGCTGATCGGATTGAAGCAGAGATTGCCCCAGAGCTTCAGCCAGATTTCGTCGCGGATATTGTCGCGGATCGGCGCCTCGAAGCCCGCCGCCGTCATCGCTTCCTGCAACTGCACGATGCGCGTCGTACGTTCGCCCGACGGCTCGCCGATCGGGAACTTCTTGCCGTAGACATGGCGGATCAGGCCCGGTTCGTCGATTTCGGCGGCCGGGTAGAGTACGCAGCCGATCGCGCGCTCGGGACCGAGGCGCGTCCATTGCGAGCCGTCCGGGTCGATGCTTTCGAGGCGCGTGCCTTCGAACTTGCCGCCGTGGCGATGGAAGTACCAGTACGGAATGCCGTTGGTGCCCGTGACGATGGCCGTGTGCTTGCCGAGCAGCGGCTGCATCGCGTCGATCACGCCCGCGACCGAATGGGCCTTGAGCGTGACGATCACCACGTCCTGCACGCCGAGTTCACGCGGATCGTTCGTACACCGTACTTTGGCGACGTATTCCTCGCCGTCCATCAAGAGACGCGCGCCGCGCTCGCGCATGGCGGCCAGATGCGGGCCGCGCGCGACGAAGCTCACGTCGGCGCCCGCGCGTGCGAGTTGCACGCCCATCATGCCGCCGATCGCGCCCGCACCGAAGATGCAGATCTTCATATCGATTCCCCAATGACGTTGAAAACCGCGTGTCCGCTTAATCGCTGCAAGCGCTGCGTGCCGGATGTGCAATGCACACGCACGCCCGCGCGACGGACGATGGTTCGAGCATAGGGGGTGCTGTCGATTAACGACAGTTAAAGTTTCTCGCCAAAATCATCAGCGAAACCTTATGGATGATGGCGCACGCGGAAGCACAAACGGAGGCACAAGCGGAGGCACAAACAGAGGCGCGCAAAGACGCTCGCGCCGCGCGCGTTCAGCCGCGCCGGACCAGCAGGAAACTCACGCCGATCGCGCCGAGAAACGTGCCGCACGCGCGGTTGAACCAGCGGCGCACGGCGCTGCGCGTGAGCCAGCGCGCGAGGTACATGCCCGCGAGCGAGTAGAGCGCGATCGCCACGGTTTCGAGCACGAGAAAGCTCGCGCCGAGCACGCCGAATTGCGCGAGCATCGGCTTCGTCACGTCGACGAATTGCGGCAGGAAGGCCGTGAAAACCAGAATCGCCTTCGGATTGCCCGCCGCCACGAGGCACTCGCGCCAGGCGAGGCGCGCGAGCGTGGCGTCGCTGTCGAGTTTCATGCCGACGGGCGCGTCGTCGCTGCGCCAGAGCTGCACGGCGAGCCACACGAGATAGGCCGCGCCCGCGAGCTTGATCGCGAAGAACACCGCTTCGGAGGCGCGCAGCACGACCGCGAGGCCGGTGGCCGCGAGCGCGATCATCGCCGCGAAGGCCAGCAGCCGGCCGAGTCCGCCCACGAACGCGCGCGCGAAACCGTGGCGCGCGGCCACGTTAATCGACAGCAGGTTGTTCGGGCCCGGCGCCATGTTCAGCGCGAAGCAGGCGGGCAGGAAAAACAGCCAGGCGGAGAGGGACATGATCGTGCTCGGCGAATCGTATGAAGGTACGCGATGGCGCGCGCAGCTACGCGCGCAAGTGCGCATTCCGCGATTCTAGCGCGCCGGCGCGCGCCGCTTCGCCGATGCACTATTCACCCGAAAATCGGCAGCGCGAGAAACAGCTTGATGACGATGGCGTTGGCGATATCGATGAAGAACGCGGCCACCATCGGCACCACGAGGAAGGCCAGGTGCGAGTGGCCGAAGCGCGCGGTCACGGCCTGCATGTTGGCGATGGCGGTGGGCGTCGCGCCGAGGCCGAAACCGCAATGCCCGGCGGAAAGCACGACGGCGTCGTAGTTGCGGCCCATCACGGGGAACGTCACGAACATCGCGTACAGCACCATCATCACGGTCTGCGCGACGAGGATCGAGAACACCGGCAGCGCGAGCGCGGCGAGGTCCCAGAGGCGCAGCGTCATGAGCGCCATCGCGAGAAAGAGCGCGAGGCTCACGTTGCCGATCAGCGCGACCGCGTGTTCGGCGATCGGGCGGCCCAGGAGCGCGAGTCCGTTGGCGAGCAGCACTGCCACGAACAGCGTGCAGACGAAGCCCGGCAGCTCGAACGGCGTGCCCGCGATCCAGCCGGCGATCACGTCGCCCACGGCGAGACTGATGGCGATGAGCGTCAGCGTTTCGATGAAGACGGCGGGCGTGGTCGCCTGCTCGGCCTTGGGTTCCTCGAAGGCGTAGGGTGCTTCGGCGCTGGCTTTGTCGGGAGCGTCGGCTGTGGCGGATGGGCCAGGCGCGTGGCCGATGCGCTTGAGCAGCCGCTGCGCGACCGGGCCGCCGAGGATGCCGCCCATCACGAGGCCGAACGTCGCGCACGCGATGGCCGCTTCGGTCGCCGACTCCAGGCCGTGTCGTTCGGTGAAGACCTCGCCCCACGCGGCGCCCGTGCCGTGTCCGCCCGCGAGCGAGACCGAGCCGCCCAGCAGCCCGAACAGCGGATCGACGCGCAGCGCGAGCGCGAGCCCGATGCCCACCACGTTTTGCAGCACGAGCAGGCCGATCACCACGGCGAGAAAACGCGCGAGCATCGGGCCGCCCGATTTGAGGCTCGCGAGATTGGCGTTCAGGCCGATGGTCGCGAAGAACGCGAGCATCAGCGGCGTTTGCAGCGAGGCGTCGAAGCGCACGTCGACATGCGCGAACGCATGCAGGCCGAACAGCGCGAGCGCGACGACGAGGCCGCCCGCCACGGGCTCGGGGATCGTCCATTTGCGCAGCAGCGGCAGCGCGGCCAGCAGCCGGTTGCCGAGCAGCAGGACGAGCGATGCGGCGACGAGCGTTCCATAGACACCGATGTTCATGCAGGCCTCGTGAGACGGCGATGGTCGAGCGTGGAGCGGGGCGGCGTGAACCCGGCGGTCCGCGCGAGGTCCATTCGCACGGTACACGAGCGCCGCGCGCGCTGCGCGGACCTTGCGCACGCATCGAATCGCATGGATCGCGCGGATCGCCGCGCTTGCGTAAATGAGGGCCGCACGCTTAAATACGGCAGGCTGGCGCGCCTTCGCGGACGCGCCGATGCCGGGCGCATCACGGGTCGTCAATGTCATCCAGGACGGGAGCCGTTCATGAATGGAAAGACCGTTGCAGAACGCGAAGCGGCCGGACGCGCCGCGCGCGAGCGGGCGAAACGTTCGAGCCACAAGCTGGTCGGCGAGCTGCATCGCGATCCGCTCAAGCTGCTGCAGGCGAGCAGCGAAGGGCGCGTGCCGAACCTCGTGCCGCTGCGCTATGGCCGCATGATCGTCTCGCCGTTCACGTTCTTTCGCGGCAGCGCGATCCTCCAGGCGCACGACCTCGCCCAGGTGCCGAACACCGGCATGGTCATGCAGATTTGCGGCGACGGCCATCTGCTCAATTTCGGCGGCTTCGCCACGCCCGAGCGTCAACTCGTCTTCGATCTCAACGACTTCGACGAAGTCGCGCCCGGCCCGTGGGAATGGGACCTCAAACGCCTCGTCGCGAGCTTCGTGGTGGCGGCGCGGCACATGCGCTACTCGCGCGGCGTGGCCGAGGATCTCGTGATGACGGTGGTGAACACCTATCGCGACCGCATGCGCCAGTACGCCGACTACGGCGCGCTCGAACTCTGGTACGACAAGATCACCTTCGACCGCATGGTCGAGACGGCGCTCACGCCCGAGGGCCGGCGTCTGATCCGCCGTGGCATGGAGAAGGCGGCGGGCCGCACGCACGAAAGCATGCTGGAGAAGCTCGCGCATCGCGACGACGCGTCGGGCCACTGGATCGTGCGCGACGCGCCGCCCGCGCTCTTTCACGTGCATGGCCCGAACACGCTCTACGAAGCCGAGGACAGCTGGCTCACGTTCGACGACTGGCGCACGCTCATCGAGCCCACTTACGAGGCGTATCTGAAGACGCTCGCGCCGGACCGCCGCGAACTGCTCGAACACTTCGCGCTCCAGGATCTCGTCTTCAAGGTCGTGGGCGTGGGCAGCGTGGGCACGCGCTGCCTCGTGATCCTGCTCGTCGATCATCACGGCAAGCCGCTGTTTCTCCAGGTCAAGGAGGCGCGCCGCTCGGTGATCGCGCAGCACTTCAAGTCGCCCGCGTTCAAGCACGAAGGCGCGCGCGTCGTGCAGGGGCAGCGTCTGCTGCAGGCCGCGAGCGATATCTTTCTCGGCTGGTCGACGGGGCCGTCGGGGCGTCATTTCTACTTCCGCCAGTTGCGCGACATGAAGCTGTCCGTCGATCTCGAACTGCTCGACAGCACACTGCTCGCGGGCTACGGACGGCTGTGCGGCTGGGCGATGGCGCGCGCGCACGCGAAGTCGGGCAACGCGGCCATCGAGATCGCCTCGTATATCGGCCGCAGCGATCAGTTCGCCGAAGCGCTCGTCGAATACGGCTTCGCTTACGCCGATCAGGTCGAGCAGGATTACGACCTGTTCGTGAAGGCGGCGCGCAGCGGCAAGATCGTCGCGCGCAGCGACGAGGACATGGCCGCCGACTTCCGCGTGTGAGGCCCGGCTGACGCGCTATCCTTGCGCTTTTGCCTTGCCGCGCCGGGCGGCCCGCGCCTCATGCGTCTACGCCACATCGAAGTCTTTCACGCGATCATGCGCACGGGCTCGCTCTCGAAGGCGGCCGAGCTACTGTGCGTCTCGCAGCCCGCCGTGAGCAAGGTGCTCGCGCATGCCGAGCGCAGCGCGGGCCTCAAGCTGTTCGCGCGCACGCACGGGCGGCTGCAACCGACGCGCGAAGCCGAACTGCTGTTCGCCGAAACCCAGAAGCTGCAAACGAGCCTCGACAGCATCCGCGACCTCGCGCGCAATCTCGCGCTGCAGCCGCAAGGGCTGCTGCGCATCGGCTGTCTGCCGAGTCTGGGCCTGAGCCTGATTCCGCAGGCCGTGCAGGCGTTTCGCGCGAGCTATCCCGAGGTCTCGCTGCAGATCCAGACGCGCCATACCCACGAACTGTTCAACGCGCTGCTCACGCGCGAGCTTGACATTGGCGTGGCGATCAACCCGCCTGCGTGGCCCGGCATCGCCTCGCTCGAACTCGGGCGCACGGCCGTGGTCTGCGTCGCGCCGCCCGACGAGCCGACGCCCGCCGATGTGCCGCTCGCCTTGCAGGACGTGGTCGCGGGCGACTGGATCAGCATCGGCAATGTCGATCCGCTGGGCGAGACCATCGGGCATCTGCTCGAAACACAGGGCGTGGAAGGGCGGCTCGCCGTGGTCGAGGCGCAGACCTGGTACGTGGCGCGCTCGCTCGCGGCGCGCGGCGTGGGGCGCGTGCTGCTCGACGAAATCACGGCGAAAAGCGCGGGCGAGCCGGTCGCGATCCGGCGCGTCGAGCCGGAATTGAGCGTGGGCGTGTTCGCGATGTGGCGCGATGGCGGCATGGATTCGCAGGCGGGCAACGCGTTCGTCGACGTGCTGCGCGCGGGATTCGCGCAGGATTGAAGGTCAACAACGATCGAAGCAAACGAGGCAGGCACGATGACTCAGGCAACGCAGGAAAGTAAGCAAAACCACGCGCGCAAGGTGGCGCTCGTGACGGGCGCGGGCAGCGGCATCGGCCGCGCGTGCGCGCGCAAGCTGCTCGCGAACGGTTACGCGGTCGTGCTCACGGGCCGCCGCGCCGAGCCGCTCGACGCGCTCGCCGCCGAGGCGCGCGCGGCGGGCCAGGACGCGCTGGCCGTGCCGTGCGATGTCAGCGACGCGGCGGCCGTCGAGTCGCTGTTCGAGACGGTGCGCCAGCGCTACGGCCGTCTCGATCTGCTGTTCAACAACGCGGGGCGCAACGCGAAGGCCGTCGATATCGACGAGCTTTCCGTGGAGGACTGGCGCGCCGTGGTCGATACGAACCTGACCGGCGTCTTTCTCTGCACGCGCGCGGCGTTCGCGCTGATGAAGCGGCAAAGCCCGCAAGGCGGACGCATCATCAACAACGGTTCGATTTCGGCGCATGCGCCGCGTCCGTTCAGCATCGCGTACACGGCGACCAAGCACGCCATCACCGGCCTCACGAAGTCGGTGTCGCTCGACGGGCGGCGCTACGACATCGCCTGCGGCCAGATCGACATCGGCAACGCGGGCACCGACATGGCCGAGCGCATGGCGCGCGGCGTGCCGCAGGCGAACGGCGAGATCGCCGTGGAGCCGCTGATGGACGTGGAACTGGTCGCCGACGCGGTGCTGCACATGGCGCAGCTGCCGCTGGCCGCGAACGTCCAGTTCATGACGATCATGGCGACGAAGATGCCGTTCGTTGGGCGAGGATGAGGGTGCGTAGGCTGGTGTAGGCCGACATAGGCGACTTCGGCGCGCGCTGGGCGGGTGGCGGGGCGCCCGCACGCGCAAACGCGCGCTCCCGTATACTGGACGTCGAATCATTACGACGTTTGCCCCATGTCATTGTCTTTGCGTCCCGAGGACGACCCGCGCCCCGAACCGCCCGAGCGGCCCAACGATGGCGATTGCTGCCAGAGCGGCTGCGAGCCCTGCATCTTCGATCTCTATGCCGAGGAGGTGCAGCGCTGGCGCAAGGCGCTCGCGGAGTGGGAAGCGCGCGAAGCCGCGCGCCAGGCCGCCGAGGCCGAACCGCCGCGCTGAATTCCGCGCCGTCCTGCGTCCCCAACCCCGCCGAGCCGTCATGTCCGAATCCCTCGATCTTCCTGCCGTGAGTGCGCCCGCCAATGTGCCGGACGCGCCGGATGCGCTCGATGCGCTTCAGGCGTTCGCCGAGCGCCATCCGCGCCTGTTCGTGCTGACCGGCGCGGGCATCAGCACGGACTCGGGCATCCCCGGTTATCGCGACGAAAACGGCGCCTGGAAGCGCTCGCCGCCGATCACGCTGCAAGAGTTTCTCGGCTCGGACAGCTCGCGCCGCCGTTATTGGGCGCGCAGCATGCTGGGCTGGCCGACCGTCGGGCTCGCGCAGCCGAACGGCGCGCATCGCGCGCTCGCGCGGCTCGAAACCGCGGGGCGCGTGGGCGCGCTGGTCACGCAGAACGTCGACGGCCTGCATCAGCGCGCGGGCAGTCACGGCGTGATCGAACTGCACGGCAGCATCGGCCACGTGCATTGCCTCGCCTGCGGCGCGCAGTACATGCGCGCCTCGATCCAGCCGCAGCTGGAGGCGCGTAATCCAGCGCTCGCGGGCGCGTTCGCGGAACCGGCCGCAGACGGCGATGCCCATCTCGACTTCGACGGCGAACACGCCTTCGACATTCCGGCCTGCGAAGCTTGCGGCGGCATGCTCAAGCCGTCGGTGGTGTTTTTCGGCGAGAACGTGCCGCGCGAGCGCGTGGCGTCGGCGTCGGCGTCGCTCGATGATGCCGATGCGGTGCTCGTGGTCGGCTCGTCGCTGATGGTGTATTCGGGCTATCGCTTTTGCGCGTGGGCGCAGCAGCGCGGCAAGCCCGTGGCCGCGATCAACCTCGGCAAGACGCGCGCCGATCCGCTGCTCGCGCTCAAAGTCGAGGCGCCGTGCGCCGCGACGCTCGACGCGCTGGCGGCGCGGCTCGGCGTGTGAATTTCGCGCCGTTTTTATCGCCGCAAGCGGGAAGGAAATCGACAGGAAATCGAGAGGAAGCCGACCGATGCTGACCACGACCGCCGAACTCGAAGCCCATTACGGCACGCCGCACGAGCGCGCGCTGCGCAAGGAAATCGACCACGTGAACGCGGATTACCGCCGCTTCATCGAGCTTTCGCCGTTTGTCGTGCTGGCCACGGGCGGGCCGGACGGGCTCGACTGCTCGCCGCGCGGCGACGCGCCGGGCTTCGTGCGCGTGCTCGACGAGCGCACGCTCGCGCTGCCCGACCGGCCTGGCAACAATCGCGTCGACAGTCTGCGCAACGTGGTGGCCGCGCCGCAGGTCGGCCTGCTGTTCATGGTGCCGGGCGTGGGCGAGATGCTGCGCGTGAACGGCCGCGCGCGCGTGAGCGTCGACGCCGGGCTGCTCGAACGCTTCGCCGTCGACGGCAAGCCGCCGCGCTCGGTGATGCTGATCGACGTCGAGAGCGTCTATTTCCATTGCGCGAAGGCGATCGCGCGCTCGAACCTCTGGGACGCGTCGCGCCACGTCGAGCGCTCGCAACTGCCGAGCGCGGGCGACATGCTGCGCCGCGTGAACGACGAGCAATACGGCGAATCGTTCGACGTCGCGCGCTATGAAGCCGATCTCGCCGAGCGCATGAAGAAAAGCCTGTACTGAGCGCACCTTCTCCATTTTTCCGTTTCATATGACCGTTTCCGATCCCAGCCCGCGCCCCGAGCGCCTGCACGCGCCCGCCGCCGAACGCAACGCCGCGCCGATCCTCGACGTGCTGCGCGGCGCCTTGCCCGCGCGCGGCACCGTGCTCGAAATCGCCAGCGGCACCGGCCAGCACGCGGTGCATTTCGCTTCCGCGCTGCCGGGCATCGACTGGCAGCCGAGCGACGCCGATCCGCGCGCCCGCGCCTCGGTGTCCGCCTGGCGCGCACACACGGGGCTCGCCAATCTGCGCGAGCCGATCGATCTCGACGTGCGCCGCGAACCCTGGCCGATCGGCCAGGTCGACGCCATCGTCTGCATCAACATGATTCATATTGCGCCGTGGGAAGCCGCTGTTGCCTTGCTGAAAGGCGCGGGCGCGCGGCTTGCGGATGGCGGCGCGCTGGTGCTGTACGGCCCGTACCGGCGCGGCGGCGCGCACACGGCGCCGAGCAACGAAGCCTTCGACGCCGATCTGCGCGCGCGCGACCCGTCCTGGGGCGTGCGCGATATGGAGGCAGTGGAGGCGCTCGCGGCGGCCGAAGGGCTCGTCTGCGAGGCCGTGGTGGCGATGCCGGCGAATAATTTCAGCCTCGTTTTCCGCAGGCAGGCAGCGGCGGGCCGCGAGTAGGCGATAATCGCGGCCCTCGGGCCGGGATGCCGTGCGCGCCTTCGCGCAGCGCACGGACGTTTCCCTTATGCTTGCACGATCGACGCGCGGCGCGAGGCCGCGCGCGCGTCACCCCAATTGATTGAAGTGGAGAGTCAACATGAGCAAACAGGCAATCGGCGTGGTGGGTCTGGCCGTGATGGGGCGCAATCTTGCGCTCAACATCGAGAGCCGCGGCCATGCGGTGTCGGTGTTCAACCGCAGCCGCGAAAAAACCGATGAGCTGATCGCTGAATTCCCCGAGCGTAAGCTCGTGCCGGCCTACACGCTCGAAGAATTCGTCGAGTCGCTCGAAAAGCCGCGCCGCATTCTGCTGATGGTCAAGGCCGGCGAAGCGACCGACGCCACCATCGAGGCGCTCAAGCCGCTGCTGGACAAGGGCGACATCCTGATCGACGGCGGCAACACGCATTTCACCGACACGATCCGCCGCAACCAGGAACTCGCGAAGGCGGGCCTGCATTTCATCGGCACGGGCGTGTCGGGCGGCGAGGAAGGCGCGCTCAAGGGTCCGTCGATCATGCCGGGCGGCCAGCGCGACGCGTACGATCTGGTGGCACCGATCCTCACCGAAATCGCGGCGAAGGCGCCGGCGGACGGCGAGCCGTGCGTGGCCTACATGGGCCCGGACGGCGCAGGCCACTACGTGAAGATGGTGCATAACGGCATCGAATACGGCGACATGCAGCTGATCGCCGAAAGCTACGCGGTGCTCAAGCAGGTGCTCGGCCTCACGAACGAGGAGCTGGGCGAGGTCTACACCGAGTGGAACGCGGGCGAGCTCGACAGCTACCTGATCGAAATCACCTCGAAGATCTTCCAGAAGAAGGACGACGAAACCGGCCAGTATCTCGTCGACGTGATCCTCGATCGCGCCGCGCAGAAGGGCACGGGCAAGTGGACGAGCCAGAACGCGCTCGACCTCGGCGCGCCGCTGCCGCTGATCACCGAAGCGGTGTTCGCGCGCGTGCTGTCGTCGCTGAAGACGCAGCGCGTCGCGGCCAGCAAGGTGCTCGCGGGCCCGGACGCCAAGCCGTTCGCGGGCGACCGCAAGGCGTTCGTCGAGTCGGTGCGCCGCGCGCTGTACTTCTCGAAGGTCATCTCGTACGCACAGGGTTTCGCGCAGCTGCGCGCCGCCTCGGACGAGTACAAGTGGGATCTGCAATACGGCACGATCGCCAAGATCTTCCGCGCGGGCTGCATCATCCGCGCGCGCTTCCTGCAGAAGATCACCGACGCCTACGCGAAGGACCCGCAGCTCGATAACCTGCTGCTCGACCCCTATTTCCGCGATATCGCCGCGAACTACCAGGCCGCGCTGCGCGACGTGGTGATCCAGGCGGTGGCGGCAGGCGTGCCGGTGCCGGCGTTCTCGTCGGCGGTCGCGTATTTCGACGGCTATCGCTCGGAGCGCGTGCCCGCGAATCTGGTGCAGGCGCAGCGCGACTTCTTCGGCGCGCACACCTTCGAGCGCACCGACAAGCCGGGCAGCTTCCACGCCGACTGGTCGTGACCGGTCCTGATCGCCGACGCTGAGCGCCCGCGTGCGGGCGTGGTGTAAGGGGCTATCGGCCCCATAGTCGTTGCGGGCTTTTGTCTGAATAAAAGGGGAACCAACCGGGTTCCCCTTTTTTATTACCAATTTTGCAACGGTGTTTTTTGTTATTAGGGTTTTCCCTAGATCAAGGAAACGCCTAAACTTTCATCAAGCGCTGAGGAAAACAAAGCCCGAAGCGCAAAAAAACAGATGGAGGTTAAATCATGAACAAGCTCATTCCCGCCGTTGTCGTTGCAGCAGCACTGGCCATCCCGGCGATCTCGTTCGCCCAGTCGAGCCAGCAAGGTCTGACCCGCGCACAAGTCCGCGCGGAGCTCGTCGAACTCGAGCAGGCTGGTTACAACCCGTCGCTCGACCATGTGAATTACCCCGAAAACATCCAGGCCGCCCAGGCTCGCGTGAACCAGGAAAAGCTGGCGAACGGTGAAACCAGCGGCTACGGCGCTCCGGCCGTCGGCACCTCGCAGTCGGGCGCCCCGGTGCAGCCCGCGCATGTCGCGCCGTCGCAAGCCGTGTATTTCGGCCACTAAGCAAGTTGGTGGCTGGCAGTATCGGCGAGATCGCTCAGTGCGGTCTCGCTAACCAGGCAGTGAAGCAGTCGAAGTTGTTGTGAGTTGTGCCCAGAGAGCAGAGAGCGGTTGTTGTGTGTTGTTGAAGGTGAAGTAGAAGTGGCAGGTGCAGTGCAGTAGCAGGTTGTTTGGGTTGTAGAGGTTGCAGTGTGTAGCAGGCAGTAGAGGTTGCAGTAGGCAGTTGCAGGTCGCAGTAAGCACACAGAGGTGCAGTACGTAGTAGAGGTTGCAGTACGCAGTTGAAGTTGATTTACGCAGTAGAGGTTGTAGTACGCAGTTGAAGTTGCAGTACGTAGTAGAGGTTGCAGTACGCAGTTGAAGTTGCTTTACGCAGTAGAGGTTGCAGTACGCAGTTGAAGTACGTAGTAGAGGTTGCAGTACGCAGTAGAAGTTGCTTTACGCAGTAGAGGTTGCAGTACGCAGTTGAAGTTGCTTTACGCAGTAGAGGTTGCAGCACGCAGTTGAAGTTGCTTGACGCAGTAGAAGTTGGTAGTAGAAGCACGCAGTTAGCAGTAGATGTTGAAGTCGGCAGTAAGCAAAGAGGTTGAAGTTGGCAGTTGCAGTGCGTAGTGAGTAGTAGCAGCAGTCGCTGTATGCAGCAGAAGTGCGCAGCACGCAGTAGAAGTGAAAATGCAGTACGCAGTAGCAGCAGTCCAGCGCGGCCCGGTCGAGAACCGGCCCGCGCTTTTCTTTTGGGCGCGTGATCTGGCGATGCGGCGGCGCGAAGCCGCGCCTCAGCGTCCGTGCAAATGCGGTACGCCTTCGCTGCTCGTCACGGTCAGTTGATGAATCGCGCGGTGCGCCTTGTTCAATTGCGCCTGCGCCGCAATGCGCTGCGCCTCCAGTTGCGCCACGTCCTTGCGCACCTGATGCTGGCGCGCGCTCACGCGGTGCTCCTGCTCGGAGTGCCGTTGCAGATCCACGCGCAGCCGTTCGGCCTGCGCTTCCGAATCCTCGATTTGTCTCGCCAGCAGCACGTTTTGCGCGCTCAGCTGCGCCAAGCGCGTTTCGCCGTCGGCGAGGCGCGTCGCTTGCTCTTGCAGATGGTGAAACACCGCGCTCGCCGAATCGATGTCGTTGGCGCGGAACGCATGCCAGAGCGTGCCGTCCTGATGCAGCGCCACGAAATAGCCCAGCGACTCGCTGTGAAACAGCATCGTCACCGTGTAATCGAAGCTGCGAAACGAGCGAAACGTGGTCAGCGTGCGTGTGGCGACGAGCGCCTCGAACGACGCGCCATCGGCGATCTGCACCGGACGCCCGCTCAGATGCGCGGGCATGGCGGGCACCGCGTGCAGCGTCGAAACCGGACGCGGCGCGCCGCCGATGTGGCTCGGCATGCGCGCGGTCACGGCGGCGTCGGCGCTGACGCTGACGCGCTCATCGAGGCTGTCGGCGTTGTCGCGTTGATCGGCGGCTTCGGTTTCGGGGTGCGGCGGGTGGTCGGTTTCGTGGATGCGGCGAGCGGCTTGGGCGTCCGCGGAAGCGTCGGCGGCTTCCTGCGAGGCGTCGCGCGCCACCGCGACGAGATGCGATGACGGAGACGGGCCGCCCGGCTGAGCGGCATGACGGCGGTTCAGAAAGGATTTCACGGCGTTTCCCCCAGAGGATCACGCCGCTCGTCCGTGGCGCGCGCGGGGCGGCCGGGGCGGCGGCATGTCGGCAAGGCGGGACAGGCGCGCGCCGGCGGGCGCGGTCCGCTCCGCGCGGTCCTGCGGCGCCTCAGTGCAAGAGGCGCGAGCGGCGTGCGATGTCGTCGAACAGCGCACGGCCGGGTTCGAGCGCGAACAGCCAGGTTTCGTCGTAGCCGCTCAGGGTGTCGAGCGCGTCGCGCAAACGCTCGATCACCACAGCCGGAATCTGCACGGTCGCGTCGGCGCCGCCCGAGATCCCCGCGACGCTCGCGTGCTGGACCAGTTCGTCGGCGGCTTCGGCCACGTCGGCGGCAAAAACGAGATGGTTATTGAGCAATTCGACCAGCCCCGGAGACGCGGCGACGTCTTCGACATTGAGCTGGACGGACAGGAAAGTGGCTTTGTTCATGCTCGAAATCCTCACGGACGTGGGGCCGCGGCGAGAGGCGCATTGTCTCTTTCGTCTGATTATCTGATGAGCAGCTTGAGGCAGTATAGGCGAGGGGGCGAACAGAAGAGTCGTGTTTGTCCTTGCAGACTGTAGGGCGGTTCTGACGAGCGTCGTATGCTGGTTGAAAACCGGGAGACGGGCGCCTTGAAAGGGCCGTCGCGCCCGGAACGATATAATGGGGGCCGTTCGCCATATTGAGCGGAGGGTCTCGCGGGCGAACGCCGGCGGTCCCACGCGCATCCAGATATACGTATCCCCGACGTACGTAGCGAGGAACAAGCGAGGTATAGCAAGATGAATCGACAACGGCGAAACCCGGGCGCATACGCGGCACTGGCCGCGCTCACGCTCGTCTGCAGCGCCTGTACGCTCACCCCGTGGGAGGGCCAGCCGAGTTCGGCGCCCACCGCATCGACCACGGGCGTCCCGGCCGGTTATTACCGCGTCAATCCAGGCGATACGCTCTCGCGCATCGCCTCCGCCTACGGCCAGCGGCCGCAGGATCTCGCAAGCTGGAACCAGCTGCCGTCGAACGCGCAGGTGCTGCCCGGCCAGGTGCTGCGCGTCGCGCCGCCCGCGAACTACGCGGGCGCCGCGCCTCAGCAGCCCGGGTTCGGCGCGCCGAATTCCGCGCCGGCTGCAGCCGGCGTGGCCGCGCCCGCGCCTGTCGCGCCGCAGCTCACGCTGGCCTGGCCCGCGCGCGGCCCGATCCTGCAACGCTTCGTGCCGGGCAAGTCCACGGGCATCGTGATCGGCGGCCAGCCGGGCGCGCAGGTTCGCGCCGCCGCTGCCGGGCGCGTGGTCTACGCGGGCACGGGCATCGAGGCTTACGGCCCGCTCGTCATCATCAAGCACAACGATCAGACCGTCACGGCTTACGGCCACAACGGCAGGCTGCTCGTGAAGGAAGACGACGCCGTCACGCAAGGCCAGCCGATCGCCGAAATGGGCGTCGACAACAACGGCGTCGCGGGCGTGCAGTTCGAGGTGCGCAGCGACGGCAAGCCCGTCGATCCGCTGCCGCTGCTCTCGCGCTAGTCTCTTTCTCCCCGTCGAACGGATGCGCGGCGCTCAGGCGCCGCGTTTTCTTTGTATCGGCCGTTTTTTCCGCCACGGCTGCTTTTTGCCGATTCGCGGCAGATTTCTAGCCGATTCATAGCCGATCCGCGCCGATTCCCCTCATCGCCCGCCGCCTTTCTCTTGCCGCCGCCGATTTTTCGCACGGTTGCCTCGTCGCGCCGTTTGAAAATACACTCGATGATTCCCATGCCGCGCGGCTCTGAGCGCGGCCGTCACGAGGACTTCGAGGACTTCATCGCATGATCGATTTGCGCAGCGACACCGTCACCCGTCCGGGCCCCGCCATGCTTGCCGCCATGAGCGGCGCCGAAACCGGCGACGACGTCTGGGGCGACGACCCCACCGTGCTGCGCCTGCAGGCGCGCGTGGCCGAGCAGGCCGGCAAGGAGGCGGGCCTGTTCTTCCCGAGCGGCACGCAGAGCAACCTGGCCGCGCTGATGGCGCATTGCGGACGCGGCGACGAGTACATCGTCGGCCAGGCGGCCCACACGTATAAGTACGAGGGCGGCGGCGCGGCGGTGCTCGGCAGCATCCAGCCGCAGCCGCTCGACAACGCGGAAGACGGCTCGATCCCGCTCGAACGCATCGCCGCCGCGATCAAGCCGATCGACGATCACTTCGCGCGCACGCGTCTGCTGGCGCTCGAAAACACCATCGGCGGGAAAATTTTGCCGGCGGCCTATGTCGCCGAGGCGACGCAGTTCGCGCACGGCCGCGGGCTCGCGACGCACCTCGACGGCGCGCGCGCGTTCAACGCGGCGGTCGGTTCGAAACAGCCGCTACAGGCGCTGACGGCGGGCTTCGATTCGGTGTCGCTCTGCTTTTCGAAAGGGCTGGGCGCGCCGGTGGGTTCGGTGCTGGTGGGCAGCCGCGCGCTGATCGACTCGGCGCACCGCTGGCGCAAGATGCTGGGCGGCGGCATGCGCCAGGCGGGCGTGCTGGCGGCGGCGTGTCTCTACGCGCTCGATCATCATGTCGAGCGTCTCGCCGACGATCACGCGAACGCCGCGCGCCTCGCGGCCGGGCTCGCGCAGATCGACGAGGTCAAGGTGATGTCGCACGCCACCAACATGGTGTTCGCGCAGTTCCCGCAGGCCGATTGCGCGCCGCTCGAAGCGTGGCTCAAGGAACGCGGCATCCTCACGCAGATGCTCTATGCGTCGCGCTTCGTCACGCATCTCGACGTGAGCGCCGCCGATATCGACACCTTCGTCGACGCCGTGAAGGCGTACTTCAAGCGCTGACCCAGGCGCGGATTCAACCGGGCGCGCGCCGCGAAACCGCCGACGCGCGCCGCTTCAGCGGTTCACCGGCACTTCACTTGCGCACCGCGCGGTGCGACGGCGCGAACAGGCGCAAGCCGCTCGCGATGCTCGCCGCCGCCGAGAACGCCGCGCCGAGACCGAGCGCGAGCGTCGGGCCGCGCGAACCCACGATCCCGAAACACAGCGCCACGAGCGCCGCGCCCGTGGTCTGCCCGAGCAGACGCGAGACGGCGATGGTGCCGCTCGCGCCGCCGCTGCGCTCGGGCGGCGCGGCGGCCATGATCGCGCGCAGATTCGGCGACTGGAAGAAACCGAAGCCCGCGCCGCAGATCGCCATGCGGATCACGATGTCGGGCACGCTCGGATGCACGGGCAGCATCGCCAGCGACGCCATGCCCGCCGCGAGGATCGCCAGCCCGATCGCGCCGAGCAGGCCCGGCGGATAGCGGTCGGACAGCCGCCCGGCGATGGGCGCGGCGGCGGCCACCACGACCGGCCAGGGCGTCATCAGGAAGCCGGTTTCCACCTGGCTGCGCATCAGCACGGTTTCGAAATAGAACGGCAGCGAGACGAACGCGAGGCCCTGCGCCGCGAACGAGCAGACCGCGGTCAGCGACGACAGCGCGAACACGGGCCGCTTGAACAGGTCGACGGGCAGCATCGGCGCGGGATGACCGGCTTCGCGGCGGATCAGCAGCAGGCCGAACACCAGCGCGATCACGGCGGCGATGCCCACTTCGCGCAGCGGCGCGCGCTGCGCCGCCTCGCCGAGCGCGAAGATCAGCGCGGCGAAGGTCACGAGATTGAGCAGCGCCGCGAGCGGATCGAAGCTGTGCTTGCCGCGCGCGGTGTGCGGCAGCGCGGGCATCGCGAACACGAGCGCGATGGCGCCGAGCGGCACGTTGATCGCGAACAGCCACGGCCAGGTGCCCGCCGAGAGAATCAGCGAAGCGATGGTCGGACCGATGGCGAACGACACGCCCACGATCAGCGCGTTCATGCCGAGGCCGCGTCCGAGCCGGTGCGGCGGATAGAGGAAGCGGATCAGCGCCGTGTTGACGCTCATGATCGCGCTCGCGCCGAGCCCTTGCAGCACGCGCGCCGCCGCGAGCGCGCCGAGCGTGGGCGAGACCGCGCAGGCGAGCGAGGCCACCGTGAAGATCGCCAGCCCGGCGATATAGATGCGCCGATGCCCGACGATGTCGCCGAGCGCCGCGAGCGGCAGCAGCGTGGCGACCATCGCGAGCTGGTAGGCGTTGATGATCCAGACCGAGGCCGCGGGCGCCGCGTGCAGGTCGGTGGCGATGGCGGGCAGCGCGGTGTTGGCGATGGCGGTGTCGAGCGTCGCGAGCGCGACGGCGAGCATGATCGCGGCCATGGCGCGGCGGTTTTTCGCCGACATGGGCTCGTCGGCGCGCGGCGTGGTGTCGGGCGGCGCGGTGTGGGTATCGGACAAGGCGGCGGTCTCGGGCGAATCGGAGGGCGTGCGCGCGCGGCGCGGCTGTAGTGCGATTGTTACAGACGCGGCGCGTTTGTGCAGCGCCTGCTTCAGAGCGTGAGGCGCTTGTAAGGCAAGCGCTCGCGACGTCGCGCGCGAGGGTGCGAGGTCTCGCGCAAGAGGAGGCAAATGAGGCGGCAAGTGAGGCGGCAAGTCGTCGGATGCCATCGTCCGATGTTTGGAACGCAACTAACCGCCAACCTCGCCGCATCGGGCCGAGTCCCCCGCCTCGCGTGCCGCGAGCGCTTTCGCGGCATGGCGAATCAGGCGCGTTCGCCATGCCGCGCTGCCGCACGCGATCCGAAAATGTCCTAATCTGCAAACTGATCTGCGTCTGCGGGCCTGGGGCCTTCATGCGAAGTGATGCGAACCGGTGCGAGTCGATGCGAATCGATGCGGGCCACTGAGGCACGCAATCGAACGCATCCGAACGCAATCGCATGCACTCGAACGGTGCCCGCGCGCAGCCCCTGAACGACCGCGCGCCACCGCATCTGCTGGCATCTGCTCGCATTCGCGGCGCGTCGCTTTTCCGGGAGGCATTCGATGACAGCAGTCGGTCTTGAGTTCGACCAGTTGAAGAGCAGCGCCGATGCGCTGCGCCGCTCCATCTCCAATCGCCTGATGTATGGCGTCGGCAAGGACGCCGTCACGGCGCGCCCGCAGGACTGGCTGCACGCCGCCGCGCTCGCCGTGCGCGACCGGCTGGTCGAGCGCTGGATGATCACCACGCGCCGCCAGTACGATCAGGACGTCAAACGCGTCTATTACCTGTCGATGGAATTTCTCATCGGCCGCACGTTCTCGAATGCGCTGCTCGCGCTCGGCATCCACGATCAGATGAAAGAGGCGCTCGCCGATGTCGGCGTGGACCTCGATTCGGTGATCGACCTCGAACCCGACGCCGCGCTCGGCAACGGCGGCCTCGGCCGGCTCGCCGCGTGCTTCCTCGACTCGATGGCGACGCTCGGTATTCCGGGCTTCGGCTACGGCATCCGCTACGACTACGGCATGTTCCGCCAGCAGATCATCAACGGCGAGCAGGTCGAAGCGCCCGACTACTGGCTGCGCTCGGGCAATCCGTGGGAGTTTCCGCGCCCCGAGGTGCAGTATCCCGTGCACTTCGGCGGGCGCACCGTGCAGCGCGACGGCCACGTCGAATGGATCGACACGCAGCACGTGAACGCGATGGCCTACGACACCGTGATTCCCGGCTACGCGACCAGCGCGACCAACACGCTGCGCCTGTGGTCCGCACGCTCCGACGAGGAACTCGACCTTTCCGCGTTCAACAAGGGCGATTATCAGCGCGCGGTCGAAGCGAGAAATATTTCGGAGAACGTATCGCGTCTGCTCTATCCCGACGACTCGACGATGGCGGGCCGTGAGCTGCGTCTGCGTCAGGAATATTTCTTCGTGTCGGCGACGATGCAGGATCTGATCCGCCGCTATCTGCGCACGCACAGCACGTTCGGCCGCTTCTCCGACAAGGTCGCCGTGCATCTGAATGACACGCATCCGGTGCTGGCGATTCCCGAATTGATCCGGCTGCTCGTCGATATCCATCACATGCCGTGGGACGAGGCGATGGGTCACATCAAGCGCGTGTTCTCGTACACGAATCACACGCTGATGCCCGAAGCGCTGGAAACCTGGGACGTCGAACTATTGGCGCGCCTGCTGCCTCGTCACCTCGAAATCATCTTCGATATCAATGCCGCGTTTCTGCGCGAGGCGAGCGAGAAGGGCACGCACGATCTGGACTTTATCCGCCGCATTTCGCTCGTCGACGAATACGGTCAGCGGCGCGTGCGCATGGCGTATCTCGCGATCGTCGCGAGCCACAAGGTGAACGGCGTTTCGAAGCTGCATTCGCAATTGATGACGCGCGATATCTTCGGCGATTTCGCGCGGCTCTATCCCGAGCGCTTCACCAACGTGACGAACGGCATCACGCCGCGCCGCTGGCTCGGGCAGGCGAGTCCGCCGCTGGCGCGGCTCGTCGACGACACCATCGGCACGCGCTGGCGCACCGATCTGTTCGAACTGGGCGCGCTGCGCAAGCTGGCGGGCGACCCGGCGTTCGAGACCGCGTTCCGCGCGGCCAAGCGCGAAAACAAGGTGCGTTTGATTCGCCGGCTCACGGCGCGCACGGGGCTGCCGTTCGACCCGGACGCGCTGTTCGACATGCAGGTCAAGCGCATCCACGAATACAAGCGGCAACTGCTCAACGTGCTGCACGTGATCACGCGCTACAACCGCATTCTCGCGGAACCCGAGCGCGACTGGGTGCCGCGCGTGGTGCTGTTCGCAGGCAAGGCCGCTTCGGCGTATCGGATGGCGAAGATGATCATCCGCCTGATCAACGACGTGGCCGAGAAGATCAATCACGATCCCGTGGTCGGCGACCGGCTCAAGGTGACGTTCGTGCCGAATTACGGCGTGAGCGTGGCCGAGGTGCTGATTCCGGCGGCCGATCTCTCCGAGCAGATTTCGACGGCGGGCACGGAAGCGTCGGGCACCGGCAACATGAAGCTCGCGCTCAACGGCGCGCTGACGATGGGCACGCTCGACGGCGCGAACATCGAGATCCGCGACGCCGTGGGGCCGGACAACATCTTCATCTTCGGCCACACGTCCGATCAGGTCGATGCGCTGCGCTGCTCGGGCTACCGGTCCCGTCAGGTGTACGAAGAAAATGCCGAGCTGCGCGCCGTGCTCGACCAGATCCGCACGGGCTTTTTCTCGCCCGGCGATCCGGCGCGCTACACGGACATTTTCCACACGCTCGTGGACTGGGGCGATCACTACCTCGTGCTGGCCGACTACGCCGCGTTCGTCGAGGCGCAGGAAGCCGCCGACCGCCGCTTCGTCGACGTGCCGGCCTGGACGGCGAGCGCGATCGAGAATATCGCGGGCATGGGGACGTTTTCGTCGGATCGGGCGATTGCCGAATACGCGCGCGACATCTGGCACACGCGGCCAATCGATCTCGAGTGACGTGCGCGGACGCGGGCGGTAATCAGGTGGCTGGCGAGGAGGCTGGCTGGCGCGCGGGAGCGGCTCGGGGCCGATGCTGGCCGCGCGGTGCGAGGTTCGGTTCTCGGCCCGGTTCGCGGCTCAGTTCGTAGCTCAGTTCGCAGGACTGGCGGGCGGACGGGCGCTGGACGTATCGGCGGCGGGTGCGGTGGCGGCGTCGGCTTTGGCGGCGCGCACGGCCTGCTCGACGCGTTCGAGGAAGGCGCGGTCGCCGCTCACGACGGCTTCGCGCGGCGCGCCGCCCACCGTCACGATCAGGCGATGCGAGACTTCTTGCCAGATCCACGCGAGCCAGCCCACCACGGCCAGCATCACGCCGGAACCGAGCGCGGCGCCCGAGCCCCAGATGCCGCCGGCCGCGGCGATGGCCACGCCGATCAGCGAGATCGCGACCGGCACCACGCGGCTGCGCTCCACGGTGACGATGCGGGTGTCTTCGATGTCGCGCATCGCGATCACCTGACCGGCGGCGGACAGCGAAGTGCGGGTGACCGTCACGGCCGCTTCGTTGAAAGGAAGTTCCATCGATTCGAATGCTGCGAGTGGAAAGGCCGCAGCGTACCAGAAGCGCGCGCGCGGCGGCAGATCGCGTGCTGCCGCAGACCGCCTCCCGCCGCGGCGATCATGCGCCGCGCCCAACAAAAAGGGCGTCCCGAAGGACGCCCTTTCGCGCATGTGCACCACGCCCGCGAAGCGGGCGCGGCGTCGTGCGTGCTTAGAACTTGTGGCGGATGCCGACGCGCACCGCGACCTGGTTCTGCGAACCCGTGCCCGACGGCGCGAAGATGCTCGACGACGAATCGCCGATCTGTGCCTGCACCGCCTGGCCCTTGTACGTGCCCGATGCGTCCTGGTAGGCCACGAGGCCGTAGACGTCCGTGCGCTTGCTCAGCGCGTAGTCGACCGAACCGTTGACCTGGTTCCAGTGGGCGTTCACGAGACCCGACGAACGCGAGTACGTGTAGCCCAGGCCGCCCGTCAGGGCCGGCGTGAAGGCGTACTTCACGCCTGCTTCGTACGCGTTGTAGATCGTCGACGAACCCGTGATCGGCTCGAAGCGCGTGTTCGTCCACAGCAGCCATGCCGTAGCCGGGCCGTAGACATAGCGGCCGCCGAAGCCGAACGAGCGCAGGTCGCGGATAGTGCCGCCGCCCGTCGTGTTGACGTTGGCGAGCGTGGTCGAGAACGTCGTCGGCGATGCTGCTGCCGGGTACGTGATGTCCGTGTACGCGCCGCCGAGGCTGAACGGACCGTACGCGTAGTTCGCGCCGAAGCTGAATGCGCGCGACGAAGCCGTCGACGTGCCCGAAGCCGAGCCGGCGAACGACGTCGTGTTCGAGAAGCCGTACATGCCGCCGAACGTGAAGCCCGAGAAGTTCACGCTCTGGAACTTGACGGCGTTGCTGATACGGCTCGACGTCAGCTGGTCGACGTCGTTGACGTGGTACGCCCAGTTGCCCGAAACCGTGTTGCCGCCGGTCGAGTACAGCGAACCGAGGACGTCCGTGCTGAACGAGTATTGACGGCCGAAGGTCAGCGAGCCGATGTTGCTTTGCGTCAGACCGACGTAGGCTTGACGGCCGAACATCGAGCTACCTTGGCCAGCCGTGCCGTTGCCGCTGTTGAAGCCGTTTTCGAGCACGAAGATTGCCTTGAGGCCGCCGCCCAGGTCTTCCGAGCCGCGCAGGCCCCAACGGCTGCCTTGCGCCACGCCGTCACCGTACTGGATTGCCTTCGCGCTGCCCGTCGACGTCTGCACGTGATTGATGTAGCTCACGCCTGCGTCGATCAAGCCATACAGGGTCACGCTGCTTTGAGCGTGGGCCGCGCCCGCAATGGTTGCAAGGATAGCGGTGGTCAGAATTTTCTTTTTCAACTGTTGCTCCGGGTGAAGGAAAAGTATGTGCCGGCCTCTTTTGGGCCGGTCTGTGCGACGCGCTGCAATTTAAGGGTCGAGAACGAAAGGATTGTGACAGTAAGGAAATGCCTCATGAATGTCGCCAGGGTGTGGTGTAAAAGCGACAAGAGGCTTGCGGCCAGGCCGAAGCGGCGCAAATCCAGTCAGGGAGCGGCTTGCGAGCCGATTTGAAAGAAAATTCCGGCGCAAAAAGGACGATTTCGCGCGTTATAAAATTTTCTGCTTTGAACGATTGGATTTCGTATATGGATCGCGGCTTTTAGCAGATTTATTTGCGGATCCATGCAATTGATTGAGCCGCGGAATGAGCCGCGCATGGCATTTTTTATCGCGCGAACAAAGTTGGGATTGCGAAGTAACTGGTAAATCGGCAAGCCGCGCAATAAGCGTATTACGCCATGGCTCACCGGTTGCGATGAGCCATGACGAAGACGTCGATAAGGGAGGGATTTACAGCGAGAGCAGCGAGCCCGAGCGGATCGGCGTGTCGCCGGCGATGCGCGCGACTTCCATGCCGGCCGTCGCGAAGCGCGCGCTGTGACGCGCGTACATCACGCCGCTCACGCTGGCGTGCAGCGTGATCAGCTCGTCGGTGAGCGGATCGACGATATCGGCGACCGGCGCGCCCGCTTCGAGCCACGCGCCGCATTCGGCGCGAAACACGATCACGCCGCTCGTCGGCGCGACGATCGGCTCCGTGCCCGCGAGCGGCGTGGCCGGATGCGCGAGCGGCGGCAGCGGCGCGGCGTCGCCGGCAATCACGCCGCGCGCAGTCAGATACTCGACGATGGCCTGGGCGTCGTGCTCGGCGAATTCATGCGAGACGTCGCGCTGGCTGCGCAGTTCGACGGTCACCGAAATCGAGCCGTGCGGAATCGGGAAACGCTCGCCGAAGCGCTCGCGCAGATCGCTCCAGCAGAAGCTGTGAATCTCATCGAACGGATTGCCGATCGAGTTCAGCGCGAGCAGCGAGGCCTTCGCGTCGAGATAGCGCGCGAGCGGCTCGACTTCGGGCCACAGTTCGGGGTTCGTGTAGATGTGCATCGCGGCTTCCCAGTCGCAATGCAGGTCGAGCACGATATCGGCGTCGAACGAGAGACGTTGCAGCGCGAGGCGTTGCGAATCGAGTTCGGTCTTCGGCTGCTGCGCCGCGAGCGCTTCGCCCATCGCCTGGCGGATGGTCTTCAGGTTCGTGGCGGCATCCGCGCCCAGACGCGCCTCGATATGCGGCAGCACGAGCGCCGCGAGGTCGTGGAAGTTGCGGTTGTAGTTCTGTGCCGTGTTCGATTCGAAGCGGCCCACGAGATGGCCGAGCCAGTGCTGGTTCAGGCCGATCGGGTTCGCCACCGGCACGATCACGATCTCTCCGCGCAGGCGTCCGGCGGCTTCGAGCGCGGCGAGCTTGCGGCGCAGCGTCCACGAGACGAGCATGCCGGGCAGTTCGTCGGCGTGCAGCGACGACTGGATGTAGACCTTCGGGCCGCCCGTCGAGGCCGCAGTCGCGTCGGCGGCGGGGCCGTAATGGAAGCTCGTGATCTGTCGCGCGGTGCCGAGGGCGGGCGCGATCAGCGCATGGTTGCGGGTTTGCATGATGAGTGCGCGCGACGCGGTTGAGCGCGAGGCGCGTTCGAAGTGACGGTAGGTTGTCGGTCCGCTGGCGGACCGGTGCCCATGATCTTAGCCGATCTGCGCAAGCGGCAGAATCGCGGCGGCGGCGCGCCCCAAAGCAAAAAGCCCAGACCGGGGTCTGGGCTTTTACCGTTCGCGGACCGCGCGGTGGCGGTCGCGAAGCAGACGCTGCGAGGCTTAGCCGCCGTACACGTCGAAGTCGAAGTACTTGGCTTCGATCTTCTTGTACGTGCCGTCCTTGATCATGTCGGCGATGGCCTTGTCGATCTTCGCCTTCAGGTCGGTGTCTTCCTTGCGCAGGCCGATGGCCGCCGCGCCCGTCGGGATTTCCTTGCCCGCGAACTGGAAGCCCGCGCCGCGCGGGGTCTTCAGGAAGCCGATGTCGGCCTGCACTTCGTCTTGCAGCGCGGCGTCCAGACGGCCCGAGATCAGGTCGGCGTAGACCTGGTCCTGGTTCTGGTAAGGCACCACGTTCACGCCCTTCGGCGCCCAGTTTTCCTTCGCGTAGGTTTCCTGGATCGTGCCTTGCTCGACGCCCACCGACTTGCCCTTGAGCGAGTCAGCCGTCGGCTGGAAGCTCGTGCCCTTCTTGGCGACGAGGCGCGTCGGCGTGTTGAACAGCTTGGCCGAGAACGCGATCTGTTCCTGACGTTGCGGGGTGATGGTCATCGACGAGAGCACGCCGTCGAACTTCTTCGCCTTCAGGCCCGGAATCATGCCGTCGAAATCCTGCTCGACCCACACGCACTTCGCGTTCATGCGCTTGCAGATTTCGTTGCCGAGATCGATGTCGAAACCGACCAGCTTGCCATCGGGTGCTTTCGATTCGAACGGCGCGTAGCTCGCGTCGACGCCGAAGCGCATGGTGGTCCAGTCCTTCGCCTGGGCGACGTTGGCCGAGACGGCCAGCAGGGCAACCGACAGGGTGGCAAGCAGTTTCTTCACTATGTGTACTCCTCGTATGGTTCAGGACGCGCAGCGTGCGGTCGTGCCGCCGCCGCGCTGTGTTCCGGCGCGGCTCGCGCAGGAACTGTGGTGGCCTCGCAATTCACGTCGGGCGTGTTGCGAGCGGCGCCGCAAAGCTTACCCGGTCAAAATTGCTGCGTCGCTAGTGAAATACCGGATGGCGGGAGAGGCAACGCTCTAGCGCCTGTTCGCGGATCGCGGACGTCGGCCGCAAAGCCTTGCTGGACAAGGCGTGCGGCGTATCGATGCAGGCTCGCGGGAGAGGCGCGCGAGCGCGATTGCGATGCTCTGCCGCAACAGTCGGATGACTGCGCAAGCACCGATGTGGCGCGGCGCGCGGAACTTGAAGGGAAGTTGAAAACGAAACGAGAGCGCGCCGTTGGTTTTCGACGGCGCGCCGTTGGCTTCGCAGCAAGCCAGGGCGCGCCGATATCGCATTGCAGCAATGCCGCCGATGCGTGCATGAGCGTGCTTGAAGCACGTTCAGCGCAGGTTCACCACGCGCTTAAACCCCGTGTTTAAACCGCGCGCTTGAATCACATGCTTAAACCACGCGCTGACCCGCGCGCCACGTTGCGCGCGGCACCGGCAGCGAGTCGAGCATGGTCACGCGCACGAAGTCGGCGCGCAGGCCCGGTTCGATCGCGCCGCGGTCGTGCAGGCCGGCCTTGCGCGCGGGCTCCCACGACACGGTGGCGACCGCGCGCGGCAGCGTCCAGTCGGCCTTGGTGACGAGGTCGAACGCAGCGGTCAGCAGGCTCGACGGCACATAGTCCGACGAGAGGATGTCGAGCAGATCCGCCTGCGCCAGCTCCAGCGCCGACACATTGCCCGAATGCGAGCCGCCGCGCACCACGTTCGGCGCGCCCATGATGGTGGCGATGCCGCGCTGCTTCGAGGCTTCGGCGGCGAGGCGCGTGGTCGGGAATTCGGCCAGCACGATGCCTTCTTCGGCCGCTTGTTCGACGTGCTCGACCAGCGTGTCGTCGTGGCTCGCGAGCGGGATGTGGCGCGCGCGGCAGCGCTCGACGATCTCGCGGCGGTGCGCATCGGCGTAACGCTCCTGCTCGGTGGCCATTTCGGCGAGCAGGTTGTCGGCGTGCTCGTCGGTCCATTTGCCGTGGCGCTCCTGATAGCGGCGCCACTGCGCGCGGTCGTGCCATTGGCGCTGGCCCGGCGTGTGGTCCATCACCGAGGCGAGGCGCAGCAGCGGGTGCACGCTGAGCGTGTCGAATAGTTCGATCACGTCCTCGGTGGCGATCTCGCAGCGCAGATGCAGGAAGTGATCGGCGCGCAGCAGCTTGCGTTCGGTGAAGCGCGAGAGCGCGGCGGCGCTCGCGAGCTGCACGTCACGGCCGCGCACGCCCACCGAAAGGCGCGTGCCGATGGCGAGCGCATCGAACACCGTGGTGATGCCGGCGGCGGCGATCTGCGCGTCGTGGATCACGAACGCGGCGTCGATGTTCCAGTGCACGCCGGGACGCGGCGCGAGGTGTTTTTCGAGGTTGTCGGTGTGCAGTTCGACGAGGCCGGGCAGCAGGAAGTCGCCTTCCCAGTCCTCGGCTTCGGACGCGGCGGTCGTGCCGCGCGACAGCTCGCGGATCATGCCGTCTTCCACGCGCAGCGTGCCGGTGAATACGTCGTCTCGCGTCACGATGCGAGCGTTGGTGATCAACATCGTCGGGCTCCAGAAATCAGGTCGTCATCAGGTTGTGGCGCGCGCGGATCAAAGCCGGTTCCATGCCTCTAGTGTGCATGCCGCGCGTGACACGTTGCAGTTTCTTCGCGTGGTCCGTTATGCGGCAGCCTGCGCTTCCACGGCGGCAGGCGCGCGCGGCGCGGCGAGCGTCAGCACGCGCGTGGCGACGCGCTCGCGCGTGTCCTCGTCATGGAACACGCCGACGATCGCCGCGCCGCGCTCGCGCGCCTCGACGATCAGTTGCGCGACCACGGCGCGGTTTTCCGCATCGAGCGACGCCGTGGGCTCGTCGAGCAATAGCACGCGATGCTGCGCGATCAGGCCGCGCGCGATGTTCACGCGCTGCTGCTCGCCGCCCGAAAACGTCGCCGGCGCGAGCGGCCACAAACGCTGCGGCACGTTCAGGCGCGCGAGCAACTGCGCGGCGCGCTCGCGCGCTTCGTCTTCATCGACGCTGCGCGCCACCAGCGGCGCGGCCACGATATCGAGCGTGCTCACGCGCGGAATCACGCGCAGAAACTGGCTCACGTAGCCCACCACGTTGCGGCGCAGACGCAGCACGTCGTGCGGCTCCGCGCCCGTGATTTCCAGATGCTGATGCGGCAGCGCGTCGTCGCGGATCGCGATGGCGCCGCCGCTCGCGAGATAGTTGCCGTACAGGCAGCGCAAAAACGTGCTCTTGCCCGCGCCCGAGGGACCGACGAGCACGACGCATTCGCCGCGCTCGACATCGAGCGAGACGCCCGCGAGCGCCTCGATGCCGATACCGCCCTGACCATGCAGCGTGAAGGTCTTGCGCACGTCTTCGGCGCGCAGCATGAGCGCGGGGCGCTCGGCGAACGCGCGCGCGGATGAGGGATTGAGTGTCATCGTGTTCACCATCCTAGACCGGCAGCACCGAGGCCACCAGCGTCTGCGTATAGGGATGCTGCGGGTCGTCGAGCACCTGATCGGTCAGGCCCGATTCGACCACCGTGCCGCCTTGCATCACCATCAGACGATGCGCGAGCAGGCGCGCCACGCCGATGTCGTGCGTGACGATCAGCACCGAAAGATGCAGCGTGGTCGTGAGCGTGCGCAGCAGGTCGAGCAGGCGCGCCTGCACGGAGACGTCGAGGCCCGCCGTGGGTTCGTCCATGAAGACGAGGCGCGGACCGGTCACGAGATTGCGCGCGATTTGCAGGCGCTGCTGCATGCCGCCCGAAAACGCCGAAGGCAGTTCGTCGATGCGCGTGGCGTCGAGTTCTACACGCGACATCCATTGCTGCGCGGTGTGGCGGATCTGCCCGTAATGACGCGCGCCCACGGCCATCAGCGGCTCGCCGATATTCGCGCCCGCCGAGACGCCCGCGCGCAGTCCGTCGCGCGGATTCTGCTGCACGAAGCCCCATTCGGTGCGCGCGAGCAGGCGTCGGCGCGGCTCGGAGAGCGTGCGCAGATCGAGCGTTTCGCCGTTCGCGTTCACGTAGCTCAACGCGCCGGAATCGGCGGGCGTGCGCAGCGCGAGCGTGTTGAGCAGCGTGGTCTTGCCCGAGCCCGATTCGCCGACGATGCAGAGCACTTCGCCGGGATACAGGTCGAAGCTCACGTCGCGGCAGCCGTTCTTGCCGCCGAACTGCTTCGTGAGCTGGCGGGCGCTGAGTAGCGGCGTCATGCGTGGTCTCCCGGTTGATTGAACTGTTCGGTATCCTGATGTTCACGGCGATCGTGGCAATAATCGCTGTCCGAGCAGACGAACATGCGCTGGCCCGCATCGTCGACGATCATTTCGTCGAGGAAACTCTCGCGCGAACCGCACAGCGCGCACGCGTGTTCCCAGCGCTGCACCTCGAACGGGTGATCGTCGAAATCGAGCGATTTCACCGGCGTATAAGGCGGAATCGCATAGATGCGGCGCTCGCGGCCCGCGCCGAACAACTGCAGCGCGGCGTTCATGTGCAGCTTCGGATTGTCGAACTTCGGGATCGGCGAAGGCGAGGCCAGATAGCGGCCGTTCACCGTCACCGGATAGTCGTAGGTGGTGGCGATGCTGCCGTGCTGCACGATGTCCTCGTAGAGCTTCACGCTGATGAGCCCGTAGTCGGCGAGCGCGTGCAGCTTCTTGCACTCGGCCACGCGCGGCTCCAGCCGGTACAGCGGCTCGGGCATCGGCACCTGATAGACGAGAATCTGCTTCTCGGTGAGCGGCGTTTCGGGAATGCGATGGCGCGTCTGCACGATGGTCGCTTCGCTTGTGCGGCGCGTGGTCGCCACGCCCGTCGTGCGCGCGAAAAAGCGGCGGATGTTCACGGCATTGGTCGTATCGTCGGAACCTTGATCGATGACCTTGAGCGTGTCGTTCGCGCCGATGATCGCCGCCGTCACCTGAATGCCGCCCGTGCCCCAGCCATACGGTAGCGGCATTTCGCGCGAGGCGAACGGCACCTGGTAGCCGGGCACCGCCACGGCCTTGAGCAGCGCGCGGCGGATCATGCGCTTGGTCTGCTCGTCGAGATAGGCGAAGTTGTAGCCGTCGGCGGCCTGCGTTTCGTGCGAGGCGAGCGACGTGTCGAAGGTGTCGGGCGCGTTCATGCGGCGTCTCCTTCATGCTGCGCGCGCAGGCGGCGCACGAGTTCGAGTTCTGACTGGAAGTCCACGTAATGCGGCAGTTTCAGATGCTGCACGAAACCCGAGGCTTCCACGTTGTCGCTGTGCGAGAGCATGAATTCGATGTCCTGGGTGGGCGAGGCGAGCGTCTCGCCGAGTTCTTCCGCACGCAGCGCGCGGTCGACCAGCGCCATCGCCATGGCCTTGCGCTCCGCGTGGCCGAACGTGAGGCCGTAGCCCTGCGTGAACGCGGGCGGCACGTCCTTGCTGCCCGCGAACTGGTTGATCATCTGGCACTCGGTCAAGTCGATTTCGCCGATCTCGACCGCTTCGCCCAACTCGTCCAGCACCATCTCCACGGCCACCGAGCCGAAGCGGATCTCGCCCGCGAACGGATGCGAATGCGCGTAGCCGCGCTGCGTGGCGTAGCCCATCGCGAGCAGGAAGCCTTCGTCGCCGCGCGCGAGGTTTTGCAGGCGCACCGAGCGGTCGGCGGGAAACGATAGCGGCTCGCGCGAGAGGTCGCCCGGTTCGGCGGCGTCCGGCGAGACGGTTTCCTGCTCGATCAAGCCTTCTTTGTTCAGCAGCGTGACGACGCGCGGCATCGGTTCGGTTTCCTGTGGCGGAAGTGCCGAGGCGATTGATTCGGTATCCGTATCGTTATCGCCTTCCGCGAGCAGCGCGAAATCGAGCAGACGCTGCGTGTAATCGTAAGTCGCGCCGAGCACCTGACCGCCGGGCACGTCCTTGAAGGTCGCGGAAATACGGCGCTCCACCACCATGTTTTCCGTTTCCACGGGCAGCGTATAGCCGAAACGCGGCAGCGTCGTGCGATACGCGCGCAGCAGAAAGATCGCTTCGACGAGATCGCCCGCAGCCTGCTTGATCGCGAGCGCCGCGAGTTCCTCGTCGTAGACCGAGCCTTCGGCCATCACGCGCGCCACGGCAAGGCGCATCTGTTCGCGGATCTGCGCGACGCTGAGTTCGGGCACGTCCGTGTCGCCACGGCGTGCCTTGTCGAGCAGACGCCACGACGCTTCGATCGCGCGCTCTCCTCCTTTGACGGCGACGTACATCAGTTCATCTCCACGCGAGTCGTGCGCGGCAGGCCCATGAGGCGGTCGCCGCACACGAAATAGAAGTCGATGCCGCACGGAAAGAGCGGCGCGAGCGCGGCGCGTTCCTGCCAGAAACGCGCGGGCAGTCCAACGGGCGCGATGGTCTGCGTCGATGCGATGCCGGGGCCGCGCAGCGTGAGCGGCGCGCCTTCGGTCAGCGAGTCGACGCGCACGAACACGGTGGCCGACTGCTCCGGCGACTCGGGCGTGCCGCTCGCGAACGCGTCGAGCGGCGGCAGCGCGGCGGCGGCGTGCACGTAGGCGAACGCGGCTTCGTGCGGGGTGGCGGCGAGCGGCGCGTCGGCATGAAAGCGCAGCGCGGCGGCGAGCGCGGCGTCGGGCTGCGCGAGCCAGACCGGCGTGGCGTAATCGGCGAGCGCGAGCAGGGCCGCGAAGGCCGCGAGGCCCGCGCGGTCTTGCTGTTGTTTTTGCTCCGATTGCGTCGATTGCGTCGCTGAAGCGGCGGCGGGCAGCGGCGTTTCGATCACGCCGATCGTGCCCGGACGCGCGAGCGCATCGAGCAGCGTGCGGAACACCGTTTGCGTGTCGTGGACCGGATCGGCGAAACCGGGCGCGAGCGCTTCCAGCATCGCGTGTGTGGGCGTGTGGGTGGGCATCTGAGCGTCGTTCATGCGTCGCCTCGAACCATCGTGAAGAACTCGACCTTGGTGCTGGCCGCCTCGTCGCGGCGCTCGGCGCGCTGTGCCGCGAGGCGTTGCGCGAGCGGGGCGATCAATTCGGCGTGCAGTTGCGCGTGGCGGGCGGGCTGTTGCAGGAGCGCGTCGGCGAGCGCGGCCAGTTCGGCGCGGCGCTTGTCGCGGCCCAGATGGCAGGCGACGCCGACCGTGGCGGCTTCGCCTTCGGGCGCGCGCAGCCGCAGCGTGGCGCGCGTGACCGTAGCTTCGCCGAGGTTGAAGGCGTTGCCGGTGCCGCCGACGCGTCCGCGCACCATCGCGAGACCCGTCTGGGGCGGCCGCAGCCAGTCGTAGGAGGGCGCCGGGGCGCCGCCGAGGACGCTGACGAGCGCCGTTTCAAGCTCGGCGCGCGACGTGCGGGCGAGGACCGCCATCCAGGCGCGCCGGGCGTCGGAGCCGGCGGCGGTGGGCGGGGCGGAAGATGCGTTCATCGGAGTTCCTGTGTCGAGAACGGGAGGATCATTTCAGACCACTGCGAATGACAACGACTGCGGGAAATCTGGCGCCACTTTTCTGCCGCGTTTCTGGCGGACCCGGGCTAGACATTTGAGCATCTATTCATCCAGACGTCTAGACGTTTAATGGTACAGTCGACCGAACACGGCGGACGGGGCGTTTCATATTTCCATCACGCCTTGCGCACTACAATGCGCAAAACGATATTGAAAACCAGAGGAATGACAGCACCATGACATCGAACGACGAGGCGACGCACAGCACGCTCGAACGCGGCGCGGGCGTGGCGGTGTGGCGGCAGATCGAGCAGATTCTCGCGGCGGAGATCGCGGCGAAGGGTTTCGGCGAGGACGGCCGCCTGCCGAGCGAGGGCGAACTGGCGCGGCGCTTCGACGTGAACCGCCATACGGTGCGGCGCGCGATGCTGGGCCTCGCCGCGCTCGGTCTCGTGAGCGTCGAGCAGGGGCGCGGCACCTTCGTGCAGCCCGGCGCGATCGACTACAGCATCGGCAAGCGCACGCGCTTCACGGAAAACCTGCAACGTCATCAGCATTCGGCGGTGGGGCGGCTGCTCGCCTCGTCGCGCGTGAAGGCCGATCCCACGGCGGCCAAGGCGCTCGGTTTGCGCGCGGGCGCGCTGGTCTATCGGCTGGAAACGCTGCACGAGTCGGACGGCGTGCCGCTCACTTACGCGCGCAGCTGGTATCCGGCCGCGCGTTTCGCCGATCTGCCCGCCGTGATGGAGCGCGTGGACAGCACTTCGAAGGCGCTCGCCGAATTCGGCGTGACCGACTATCTGCGCAAGTGGAGCCGCATCGGCAGCGTGCTGCCCGAGCCCGAAGTGGCGCGTCGGCTGAACATCAATCGCCAGCAGCCGGTGCTGTGGGTCGAAAACGTCGACGTCGATATCGACGGTACGCCGATCAAATACGGCATCACGCATTTCGCGGCCGACCGCGTGCAACTGATGGTGGAGCACGACCTATGAGTCCGGCGCAGGCGTTGCGGGCCGCGAATCTCGCGGAGGAAGGCTGGACCGGCGCGACGCGTTTCGCGCTCTATTACGCGCCGCCGCGCGAGTCGGCCTGGTGGCGCGAAGGCTGCGCGTGGCTCGGGCGCGATCCCGAAAGCGGCGCGACGCTGACGCCGCCCGCCATCGACGGGCTCGCGCGGCCGCTCGGCGCGCTGACGCTCGCACCGAGCCGCTACGGCTGGCACGGCACCCTGGTGCCGCCGTTTCGTCTGGCTGCGGGCGTGACGCCCGAAGCGCTGTGCGCCGCCGTGCAGACGTGGGCCGCGCGGCGCGCGGGCTTCGAAGTGGCGGCCGAGGCGGCCACGCTCGGGCGCTTCGTCGCGCTGCGCGCCGCCGAGGAAACGGGCGAGCGTGCGCTGCGCGAACTGGCCGCCGACGCGCTGCGCACGCTCGCGCCGCTGCGCGCCACGCAGACCGCCGCCGAACTCGCGAAGCGTCTCGACGCGCCGCTCACGCCACGTCAGCGCGAGTACGTCGAGACTTGGGGCTATCCGTATGTGTTCGACGAATTCCGCTTTCACATGACGCTCTCCGATTCACTCGACGACAGCGCCGCGCGCGCGCAACTCACGCAGGCCTGGAATACGCGGATGCGCGACGCGGGCGCGCTGCCGGTGCACGGCGTGGCGCTTTACGTGGAGCCGCGTCCGGGCGCGCCGTTCGCGCTCTGGCGGCGCGCGGCGTTTGCGGCGGGAGTGCGCGAATGACCTCCGCTACCAGCACGACACCTCTCACCGCCACGCGCCTGATCTACGTGATGGGGCCGTCGGGCGCGGGCAAGGACACGCTGCTCGGCTATGCGCGCGCGCGGCTCGCGAGCGAAGGCGTGGTGTTCGCGCATCGCTACATCACGCGCGAGGACGGCGGCCCGGAGAATCACATCGCGCTGACCGACGCCGAATTCGAAGCGCGCTCGACGCGCGGCCTGTTCGCGCTGCAATGGCGCAGCCACGCGCTGCGTTACGGCATCGGCGTGGAAATCGATCAGTGGCTGGCGCTCGGCTGCACGGTGGTCGTGAACGGCTCGCGCGCCTACGTGAACGACGCGCTCGCGCGTTATCCGCGCATGACGCTCGTGCACGTGGAAGCCGCGCCGCACGTGCTCGCCGCGCGGCTCGCCTCGCGCGCGCGGGAGACGCCCGAGCAGGTCGCCGCGCGGCTGGCGCGGCGCGCGCCGTTCGAGGTGCCCGCGGGCGCGTCGTTCACGCGCATCGACAATTCTGGCCGCCTCGACGAGGCCGGCATCGCGTTCGTGCGCGCCGTGCAGCGGGTAGCGATGGACTAAGCCGCCTGGAGCCGGGATCGGCCCGTGGGCTGTGTGGGTTCTTGTTGCCGTGCGCGTTATTTTTGGCCGCCCCAATATGGCATGAGAAGATGCAGGCGACCCCGCGAATCATGCGCAAACCAAAACGAGAACGCCCTTGGACCGTTTCCAGGAGATGCAGATCTTTACGCGCATCGTCGATCGCCGCAGCTTCACGCAGGCGGCCGAAGATCTGAACTTGCCGCGCGCCACCGTCACGAATTCGATCAAACGTCTGGAGACCCGTCTCGGGGTGCGCCTGCTCGAACGCACCACGCGCCACGTGAAGCCCACGCACGACGGCGAAGCCTACTATCAGCGCTGCACGCGCCTGCTCGCCGACCTGGAAGAAACCGAGGAAGCGTTCCGCGACACCGACCCGCAAGGCCGCTTGCGCGTGAACATGCAGGAGACGCTCGCGCGTTACTTCGTGATGCCGCGCCTCGGGCAGTTTCTCGAACGTTATCCGCGCGTGGAGCTGTTCATCGGCTCGGGCGATCATTTCGTCGATCTGGTGCGCGAGGGCATCGACTGCGTGCTGCGCGCGGGCGAACTGGCCGATTCGTCGATGATCGCGCGGCGCGTCGCGCTGCTCGAACAGGTGACGTGCGCGAGTCCCGCATACCTTGAACGTCACGGCGATCCGGCGACGATCGACGCGCTGCTCGACGGCCATCACGCCGTCAACTATCTCTCGCCGGCTTCGGGCCGCGCGCATCCGCTCGAATTCGCGCTGCCCGACGGCGTGCGCAACGTCACGCTGCCGGGACCGGTGGCGGTGAACGGCGCGGAACTGTATACGGCGGGCGCCGTCGCGGGACTGGGACTCGTGCAGGTGCCGCGCTATCGCGTGCGCGAGCAACTGGCCAACGGCGAGTTGTGCGTCGTGCTGGCGGACCAGCCGCCGCCGCCGATGCCGGTCTCGGTGCTGTATCCGCAGAGCCGGCAACTGGCGCTGCGCGTGCGCGCGTTCGCCGACTGGCTCGTGCAGGCGTTCGCCGAGGCGGGGTGAGGTTGAAGCGAGGCGCTGATGCCGCCGCGAGGCGGCGCGCGCCTCAGCGGCTCGTCAGGTGCGTTTCAAGTGCGCCGCGACACCATGCCGGAGACGCGCTGCGCGGCCTGCTGAAGCGGATCGAGGAAGGTCTTGACCATCTGCTTCGCGCTGGTGCGCTGGGCGTTGCCGCTGATGTTCATCGCGGCGATCACGCGGCCCTGGCGGTTGCGGATGGGCGCCGAAATCGAAATCAGCCCGCCTTCCAGTTCCTGATCGACGATGGCCCAGCCCTGCGCGCGCACCTGGGCGATGATCTTCTTGAGCTCGTCCTTGTCGGTGACGGTGCGCGGCGTGTGCGCGTAGAGCGGCGAGGCGCCGAGCGTGGCGTCGAGCGCGTCGTCGTCGAGCGCGGCCAGCAGCACGCGGCCCATCGACGTGCAATACGCGGGCAGGCGGCTGCCGATCGAGAGGTTGATCGTCATGATCTTGTGCGTGGGCACGCGCAGCACGTAGACGATCTCGGTGCGGTCGAGCACGGCCGCCGAGCAGCTTTCGTGGACCGTGGCCGAGAGTTCTTCCATGACCGGCTCGGCCAGATTCCAGAACGGCATCGACGTGAGATAGGCGAAGCCGAGGTCGAGAATCTTGGGCGTGAGCCGGAACAGGCGGCCGTCGGCCTCGACGTAGCCGAGCGTTTGCAGCGTGAGCAGGATGCGGCGCGCGCCGGCGCGCGTGAGGCCGGTGGCGGCCGCGACGTCGGTGAGCGTCTGCTCGGGGTGCTCGGCGTTGAACGCCCGGATCACGGAAAGGCCACGCGCGAACGACTGCACGTAGGAGTCGCCCGGCTTTTCGGGCGTGTCCGGCTGCTCGTCGGGACGGTCGGGCGAGGCGCTGGTGGCGGAAGTCATGGCGTCTTGGCGTCGGATCAAGGGCGGGAGGCGGCGCGTGAGGAACCCGTCACGATAGCGCAAGCGCATTGTTTCGCCAACCGGCATAGGGAAAAGCTGAGCGGATGCGGCGCGATCACGGGTTTCGTCCTCACATTTTATCCGTAGATTTGATTTAGCTCAATTTTCACCTCGCATAATCACATTGACGATATTTTCTCGATGCGATATTGCGACGAATTTTTAATCGGACGATTGAATGCTGGAGTGATTAACTCGGGTAAATAAAATCGCGTCCGTTTATCGGTCGAATTTTCCGTATTCGAGACGAGGCCGACGCGTCTCGAAAAGCGCGGCTTTGCCACGCCGTTTATCCGCGCCGCTCGAGAAGCGATGCCTGCGCACGCGCCGCCTGTCAAGCAAGAAAGCTGTTTGAAAGATATTTGCGTCTTTCCGTCGCGCTTGGCCGGGCGAGATTTGTCGCATTCGGTAAACCTTGGCGCTGATCAAATTTTTGAATAGTTCCTTTCCGTAGAATTTCGCCAAATACGATACGGGTGCATTTTGCAGAGCGGTTTTATTGCAATGCGAGTGCGTGAAGCGTCCAAAGTGGTTCAACGGAAAATCAGGCAATTATGAAGAGAAAGGCCTTCAAAAGGTGGTTAATCCCCCTCGGCAGCGGGCTGCTCGTCTCCCTCGCGGGATGTAGCGGCAACATGGTTCTGCTCGATCCCAAGGGCAGCGTGGGCGTAGCCGAGAAAGAACTCATCGCCACGGCAACATGGACCATGCTGCTCGTCGTGGTGCCCGTGATCCTGCTCACGCTCTACTTCGCCTGGCGCTATCGAGCGTCGAACCGCAACGCCACCTATGCACCCAAGTGGGCGCACTCCACCGCGATCGAAGTGGTGGTCTGGACCATTCCGGCCATCATCATCCTGTTCCTCGCGGTCCTCACGTGGAAGACCACGCACGAACTCGACCCCTACAAGCCGCTGGAGTCGAACACGAAGCCCATCAACGTCGACGTCGTCGCGCTCGACTGGAAGTGGCTGTTCATCTACCCGGACCTCGGCATCGCCACGGTCAACCAGCTCGCCGTCCCGGTCGGCACGCCGGTGAACTTCCGCATCACGTCGGATTCGGTGATGAACTCGTTCTTCATCCCGCAGCTGGGCACCCAGGTCTACGCCATGGCCGGCATGCAGACGCGTCTGCACCTGATCGCCGACCACGCGGGCGACTACGCGGGCATCTCGTCCAACTATAGCGGCAAGGGCTTCTCCGACATGAAGTTCCGCACGCTCGCCACGAGCCAGCAGGACTTCGACGCGTGGGTCCAGAAGGTCAAGGCGTCGCGCGCCGACCTCACCATGGACCAGTACGTGAGCGTCGCGCAGCCGCAGGAGAAGGCGCCGGTGGCGTACTTCTCGACGGTCGACCCGAAGCTCTTCAACAACATCATCGCGAAGTACAACAACGGCCACGTCACGAATTTCAGTGACCCGTCGTGCGCGACCAAGGGGTAAGCAGGCATGTTCGGCAAACTTACATTAGAGGCGATTCCATTCGATCAGCCGATCATCATGGGCGCGGCCGCGTTCATGGCGCTGATCGTGCTCGCGGTGTTCGGCCTCATCACCGTGACGGGCAAGTGGAAGTACCTGTGGAACGAGTGGTTCACGAGCGTGGACCACAAGCGCATCGGCGTGATGTACATGGTCGTCGCGGTGCTCATGCTCGTGCGCGGCTTCGCCGACGCGGTCATGATGCGTATCCAGCAGGCGCTGGCGTTCGACGCGCCCGGCTATCTGCCGCCGCACCACTACGACCAGATCTTCACGGCGCACGGCGTCATCATGATCTTCTTCATGGCGATGGCGCTCATGGTCGGCCTGTTCAACATCGTGGTGCCGCTGCAGATCGGCGCGCGCGACGTGGCGTTCCCGTTCCTGAATTCGCTCTCGTTCTGGATGACGGCAATCGCCGCGATCCTCATGAACCTGTCGCTCGTGATCGGTGAATTCGCGCAGGTGGGCTGGCTCGCGTATCCGCCGCTTTCGGAGCTGCAATACAGTCCAGGCGTCGGGGTCGACTATTACATCTGGGCGCTGCAGTTGTCGGGCGTCGGCACGCTGATCACGGCGATCAACTTCTTCGTCACGATCATCAAGATGCGCGCGCCGGGCATGAGCCTGATGAAGATGCCGGTGTTCACGTGGACCGCGCTCTGCTCGAACGTGCTGATCATGGCCACGTTCCCGATCCTCACGATCGCGCTCGCGCTGCTCGGCCTCGACCGTTACGTCGGTACGCACTTCTTCACGAATGACGGCGGCGGCAACCCGATGGTGTATCTGAACCTGATCTGGGCGTGGGGCCACCCCGAGGTGTACATCCTCGTGCTGCCCGCGTTCGGCATCTATTCGGAAGTCATGGCCACGTTCTCGAAGAAGCCGCTGTTCGGCTACAAGACGATGGTCTACGCCTCGTGCGTCATCATGATTCTCGCGTTCCTCGTGTGGGCGCACCACTTCTTCACGATGGGCTCGGGCGCCGACGTCAATGCGTTCTTCGGCATCATGACCATGATCATCGCGATCCCCACTGGCGTGAAGATCTTCAACTGGCTGTTCACGATGTATCGCGGCCGCATCGAATTCACGGCACCCGTGCTGTGGACGATCGGCTTCATGGTCACCTTCTCGATCGGTGGCATGACCGGCGTGATGATGGCGATCCCGGGTGCGGACTTCGTGCTGCACAACTCGCTGTTCCTCGTGGCTCACTTCCACAACGCCATCATCGGCGGCGTGGTGTTCGGCTACCTCGCGGCCTTGCACTACTGGTTCCCGAAGGTATTCGGCATCAAGCCGAACGAGAAGCTCGGCAAGGCGTCGTTCTGGTGCTGGTTCGTGGGTTTCTACGTGGCCTTCGTGCCGCTGTACGTGCTCGGCTTCATGGGCGCCACGCGCCGTCTGAACCACTACGACAATCCGGCATGGCATCCGTGGTTCCTGCTGGCCGCCGTGGGCGTGGCCATCATCGCGCTGGGCGTGGTGTTCCAGGTGGTGCTGTGGGTGATGGCGTTCGTGAACCGCAACAAGGCGGAATGCCAGGACGTCACGGGCGATCCGTGGGACGCGCGCACGCTCGAATGGTCGATCTCGTCGCCGCCGCCGGTCTACAACTTCGCGGTCATCCCGCAGGTGCATGACATCGACGCCTTCGCGCACATGAAGGAAACGGGCCGTGGCCTGGGTCTCGCGGCGAAGTACCAGGACATCCATATGCCGTCGAACACGGCGTCGGGTTTCCTGATCGGCATGTTCAGCCTGGTGCTGGGCTTCGCGGGCATCTGGCACATCACGTGGCTCGCGGTGCTCTCGCTGGTCGCCATCGTCGTGACGGTTGCGCTGCATAGCTTCGGCAAGCACGACGGCTACTACATTCCGGCCGCCAAGGTCCGCGAGATCGAAGAGAAGCGCCATCGCGCGGCGGTTGCCGCCGAGCGCGAAATGGAAGCGCTGGAGGCTTAAACGATGTTACAGAAAACTCATACGGCAACGCTCGCCGATCTCGATCATCACGATCATCCGCCGTCGAATTCGGTGTTCGGCTTCTGGGTGTACCTGATGACCGACTGCATTCTGTTCGCGTCGCTGTTCGCCACGTTCGGCGTACTCGGCCATCAGTTCGCGGGCGGCCCCACGGGCAAGGACCTGTTCAAGATCGGCGACGTCGCGGTGGAAACCGCCGCACTGCTGCTGTCGAGCATCACCTACGGTTTCGCAATGCTCGCGGCGCACCGCCGCAAGACCGGCGCGGTGCTCGGCTGGCTGGCCGTGACCTTCGTGCTCGGCCTGGCGTTCCTCGGGCTGGAACTCAACGAGTTCTCGCACCTGATCGCCGAAGGCGCGGGTCCGCAGCGCAGCGCGTTCCTCTCGTCGTTCTTCGCGCTGGTGAGCACGCACGGTCTGCACGTGTTCTTCGGCCTCGTCTGGATGATCGTGCTGATGGTGCAGGTCATGCGCCAGCCGCAACTCGACGACCAGGCGATCCGCCGCCTCACGTGCCTCAGCCTGTTCTGGCACTTCCTGGACGTGGTCTGGATCTGCGTGTTTTCTTTTGTCTATCTCGGGAGCGTGCTCTAAATGGCTCATCCTCAAGCAGAAGCCCATGGCAGCCTCAGCACCTATGCAACGGGCTTCATTCTCTCGGTGCTGCTGACCGCCGCCGCGTTCGGCATCGTGCTGCACGGTACGCTGGACGCCACCACCGCGCTGATCGTGATCGCCGTGCTGGCCTTCGTGCAGGTCGTTGTCCACCTCGTGTTCTTCCTGCATCTGAACTCGTCGGGGCAGGGCTGGAACGTACTGTCGCTCGCCTATACTGTGCTAGCCGCTGCGTTCCTGATCTTCGGCACGATCTGGGTCATGCATAACGTCAGCATGAACATGATGTCGCGCTAAGCCGCATCGCGCGCGTCCTGCCTGGCGCGCAGGCACTACCCGCAACGGCCGCACAGTTCCTTGATCTGTGCGGCCGTTGCCGTTTTGTCTGCGCTTTATGGACGGCTGGCACGCTTGACACTCGCGCGCCGCGACGCCTATCATGGGCGCCAAATGTTCGATTATCGACCATGAGTTCGCATATCGAACATCACGCACGAGGACGTGCGCGTTCGATCCCTCCTTTTCGCCCGCGCAGTCCGTCTATCTCAATCAGCTTTGCATGAGATTCGGGTCGAGCCGCCACGCTCGCACCAGGGTCCACAGGAGACTTCAATGACGGAAGCATTCATCTGCGACGCGATTCGCACGCCTATCGGCCGCTACGCGGGCACCCTTTCCCCGGTTCGTGCCGACGACCTCGGCGCCGTGCCCCTCAAGGCGCTCATGGAGCGCAACAAGGAAGTGGACTGGGCCGCGATCGACGACGTGATCTACGGCTGCGCGAACCAGGCCGGCGAAGACAACCGCAACGTCGCGCGCATGTCGTCGCTGCTGGCGGGCCTGCCGCAGGCCGTGCCGGGCTCGACCGTCAACCGTCTCTGTGGCTCGGGCATGGACGCCGTCGGCATCGCCGCGCGCGCGCTCAAGTCGGGCGAAGCGGGTCTGATGATCGCGGGCGGCGTGGAAAGCATGAGCCGCGCGCCGTTCGTCATGGGCAAGGCCGCGACCGCGTTCGCGCGCGACGCCGCCATCTACGACACGACCATCGGCTGGCGCTTCGTCAACAAGCTGATGAAGCAGCAATACGGCGTCGATTCGATGCCGGAAACGGCGGAAAACGTCGCGGTCGACTACAACATCAGCCGCGCCGATCAAGACGCCTTCGCGCTGCGCAGCCAGTTGAAGGCCGCGCGCGCCATCGCCGACGGCACGCTCGCGCAGGAAATCGTCTCGGTGTCGATCGCGCAGAAGAAGGGCGATCCGCTCGTGTTCTCGCGCGACGAGCATCCGCGTGAAACCACGCTCGAAGCGCTCGCGAAGCTCAAGGGCGTCGTGGGCCAGGACGGCTCGGTCACGGCCGGCAACGCGTCGGGCGTGAACGACGGCGCCTGCGCGCTGCTGCTCGCCAACGAAGAAAACGCCAAGCGCTTCGGCCTCACGCCGCGCGCACGCGTGCTCGGCATCGCCACCGCGGGCGTCGCGCCGCGCGTGATGGGCATCGGCCCGGGCCCGGCCACGCAAAAGCTGCTCGCGCGTCTGAACATGACGATCGATCAGTTCGACGTGATCGAGCTCAATGAAGCGTTCGCTTCGCAAGGTCTCGCTGTGCTGCGCATGCTCGGCGTGGCCGACGACGACGCACGCGTCAATCCGAACGGCGGCGCGATCGCGCTGGGCCACCCGCTCGGCATGAGCGGCGCGCGTCTGGTGACCACGGCGATGTATCAACTGCATCGCACCAACGGCCGGTTCGCGCTGTGCACGATGTGTATCGGCGTCGGCCAGGGCATCGCTATCGCGATCGAGCGCATCTAAGCCCAAGGCTTCACGCGGCGATGTTTTGAAACATGCCGCATCGATTGCGCGAAACCGCGGACCTTCGGGTTCGCGGTTTTTTTTCGTCCCGAATCTCCGCTGATTTGCGCGAAGTCCAATTCCCATCGACTGCGTGTCGAAGTCCTTCATCCAACGCGAATAACCTGATACCGGACGCGGACAGTTACGACGCTCGATCAGAAAGCCGCGCGTAAAATCGCCTCCACATCGGCGCGAGGTCGTCGGTCGCAATCGACGAGCACAGCCGACCGCAATTCCGTTGCATCGTGATTCAAACCCCGTCTTTGAAGGAGAACGCGGATGATGAAGGCAGCGACTTTGGCAGCAGCAATGGTGATGGGCGTGGCCGTCGGCCAGGCGGCGTGGGCGCAGAACGAGCAGCCCGCGCAGCCGGATCAGGCGGGTGGACAATCGGCGCTGGCGGGCGCGGCGCAGGCGATCGTCGCCAACGTGCCGCCGGTGCACGTGAAGGCGAAGATCGTCGGCATCGACCGCGCCGCACGCGTGGTCACGCTGCGCGGCCCGCGCGGCAACGATGTCGATATCGCGCTGAGCCCGCAGGTCAGCAATTTCGATCAGCTGAACGTCGGCGATACCGTTGACGTGCTCTACAAGAACGCGCTGCTCGTGACGGCCGAGAAGGTGACCGGCAGCGGAAAGGGCATCCGCAAGCGCGTGGATACCAACGTTTATCTGCCCGCTTCGTCGGGTTACGACGCCGCGCGCCAGGTCGAGGTGCAGGCGACCGTGCAGCACATCAACGCGAAGAAGCGCGAGGTCACGCTGCGCGGCGCGTATCAGACGGTGACGCTCGAAGCCCCGTCGGATATCGATCTCAAGAGCCTGAAGGTCGGCGACACGGTGCATGCCGTGTTCGTGTCGGCTTACGCGACGCAGGTCACGCCGGTGGGCGCGACTGAGTAAGCGACTGAGTAAGCGACGGCCTAAAGCGCTGCGCGAGCGCGCTTTCCGGCGTCATTAAAGACAACGCCGGCGTACCGCGAGTGATCGCGATGCGCCGGCGTTTTTACGTGCAAGCGTACGAGCAACGCGGCGCGCTTGAGCAACGCGCGCGCCGGGTCAATCGACAGGCAGATTTACATCCCCGCCATGCACAGATACTTGATGACGACGTAATCGTCCACGCCGTAGTGCGAGCCTTCGCGGCCGAGGCCCGATTGCTTCACGCCGCCGAACGGGGCGACTTCGTTCGAGATCAGGCCCGTGTTGATGCCGACCATGCCGTATTCGAGCGCTTCCGCCACGCGCCAGACGCGGCCGATGTCGCGGCTGTAGAAGTAGGCGGCGAGGCCGAACTCGGTGTCGTTCGCCATCTTGATCACTTCCTCGTCCGACGAGAAGCGGAACAGCGGCGCGAGCGGGCCGAAGGTCTCGTCGCGCGCGACCTTCATCGCGGGCGTGACGCCCGTCAGGATGGTCGGCTCGAAGAAGCCGTGGCCGAGCGCGTGGCGCTTGCCGCCCGTCAGCACGTGCGCGCCCTTGCCGAGCGCGTCTTCGATATGCGATTCGACCTTCAGCACGGCCGCTTCGTTGATCAGCGGGCCTTGCGTCACGCCGCCCTCGGTGCCGAGGCCGACCTTGAGCTTCTCGACCGCGTCCTTGAGCTTCGCGGCGAACGTGTCGTACACGGCGTCGTGGACGTAGAAGCGGTTCGTGCAGACGCAGGTCTGGCCGCTGTTGCGGTACTTCGAGGCGATCGCGCCCGCGACGGCGGCGTCGATATCGGCATCGTCGAACACGATGAACGGCGCGTTGCCGCCGAGTTCGAGCGAGACCTTCTTGACCGTCGAGGCGCACTGGCTCATCAGCAGGCGGCCGACCGGCGTCGAGCCCGTGAACGACAGCTTGCGCACGGTCGGGTTGCTCGTCAGTTCGCCGCCGATGGCCTTCGGGTCGCCCGTGACGACGCTGAAGATGCCCGCAGGCACGCCCGCGCGTTCGGCCAGCACGGCCAGCGCGAGCGCCGAGAACGGCGTGGCTTCGGCGGGCTTGAGGACGATCGGGCAGCCTGCGGCGAGCGCGGGGCCGACCTTGCGCGTGATCATCGCGGCGGGGAAATTCCACGGCGTGATCGCGGCGCACACGCCGATCGCTTCCTTCGTCACGACGAGGCGCTTGTCGTTGGCGACGGTCGGAATCGTGTCGCCGTAAATGCGCTTGCCTTCTTCCGCGAACCATTCGAGGAACGAGGCGGCGTAGCCGATTTCGCCCTTCGCTTCGGCGAGCGGCTTGCCTTGTTCGGTCGTGAGGATCAGCGCGAGGTCGTCGGCGTTTTCCATCATCAGGTCGTGCCACTTGCGCAGGATGACGCTGCGTTCCTTCGCGGTCTTCGCGCGCCACTTCGGCCACGCGGCGTTCGCGGCGGCGATCGCGCGGCGCGTTTCGGCGGCGCCCATGCGCGGCACCGTGCCGATCAGCGCGCCGGTGGCGGGATTGGTCACGTCGAGCGTGGCGCCGTCTTCGGCGCCTTGCCATTCACCGTTGATGTAGGCCAGATTCTTCAGCAGCGATGCGTCTTTCAGGTTCATCTCAGAACTCCCGACAGGCTTCGATTCGATTGAATGCGATGTGATTCGGTGGGTCGTCGCGGCGCGCGGCGCACAACGACGAACGGCACAGCGGCAAGTGCCGATGTGCCGTCAGGGATGGCCCGCGCGCGGCGGGCCGGAGGTCTTGCAGCGGTCGCGATGCAGGCTGTGAGGCTTACGCCGGCACGCCCACGGCTTCCTTGATCGACTCTTCGAGGATCGCGAGCGCTTCGTCGAACACGTTGTCCTGGATCGTCAGCGGGAACAGGAAACGCACGACGTTCGAGTACACGCCGCAAACCAGCAGCAGCAGACCGCGGTTCAGCGCGGCGGTTTGCACGCGCTTCGTGAAGTCGGCGTCGGCTTCGCTCGTGCCCGGCTTGCAGAATTCCACGGCGTTCATCGCGCCCGGGCCACGCACGTCGGCGATTTGCGGCACTTCTGCCTTCATCGCGTTGAGCTTGGCCTTGATCTTGTCGCCGAGCTTCGTGGCGCGTTCGCAGAGCTTTTCTTCTTCGATGATCTCGATCACCGCGTGCGCCGACGCCACGGCCAGCGGGTTGCCCGCGTACGTGCCGCCGAGGCCGCCGGGCGCTGCCGCGTCCATGACTTCGGCGCGGCCGACCACGCCCGACAGCGGCATGCCGCCGGCCAGGCTCTTGGCGATCGTCATCAGGTCAGGCGTGACGTCGTAGTGTTCCATCGCGAACAGCTTGCCGGTGCGCGCGAAGCCCGTTTGCACTTCGTCGGCGATCAGCAGGATGCCGTGCGTGTCGCAGATCTGGCGCAGGCCGCGCACGAAGTCCGCCGGCGCCTGGTAGAAGCCGCCTTCGCCCTGAACCGGTTCGAAGATGATCGCGGCGACGCGCTTCGGATCGATGTCGGCCTTGAACAGCATCTCGATGTGCTTGAGCGAGTCGGCCGTGCTGATGCCGTGGACCGCGTTGGGGTACGGCGCGTGGTAGACGTCGGCCGGGAACGGGCCGAACGCGAGCTTGTACGGCGCGACCTTGCCGGTGAGCGCCATGCCCATCATCGTGCGGCCGTGGAAGCCGCCCGCGAAGGCGATCACGCCCGGACGGCCGGTCGAGGCGCGGGCGATCTTGACGGCGTTTTCGACGGCTTCGGCGCCGGTCGTGAAGAACGCGGCCTTCTTCGCGAAGCTGCCCGGCGCGCGCGCGGCGACCTTTTCGGCCAGCGAGACGTACGACTCGTACGGCACGATCTGGTAGGCGGTGTGCGTGAAGCGATCGAGCTGCGCCTTGATGGCGGCGACGATCTTCGGATGGCGGTGGCCCGTGTTGCACACGGCGATGCCGGCGGCGAAGTCGATGACGCGGCGGCCTTCGACGTCCCACAGTTCCGCGTTTTCAGCGCGCTCGGCGTAGAAGTTGCACATGACGCCCACGCCGCGCGGCGTGATGGCGTCCTTGCGGCTCTGCAGATCGGCGTTCTTGCTCACGTTCATCTCCTTCACAAACTTCGGTTTTCGGATTGGTTGGTGGACCGGCAAGCAGTCCATGGCGCGACTATACTCACGTTTGGCTCTAAATTTCAGAGCCATTCAAATAAATTCATAGGAGCCAATTTCGATGCGTGCGAGTGTCCTGTCAGACTGGCTGGCCCAGCGGATCGAGCGCGGCAGCGGACAGCCCGTCTATCGCCAGTTGCACCGGCTGTTGCAGCAGGCGATCCTGTCGCGCGAGCTGCCCGCGGGCGCGCGCGTGCCGTCTTCGCGGCTGCTGGCGGCGGAATTGGGGATCGCGCGTAATACCGTCACGCAGGTCTACGAACAATTGGTGCTCGAAGGCTATGTGACTTCGGCGACCGGGCGGGGCACGTTTGTCGCCGATACGTCGCCGGATGAGATCGTCGGCGCGGCGGAAATTGGCTCTGTCGATGCGCGGAAAAGTGGCGTACTGGGAGGGGCCGGATCGCCGGGTGTCGGGATTGCAACTAACAGCCCCGGCGTGCGGGGCGCGATGGGGCTGGCCGGAGTCGGAGCTGGAGCCGGAGTTGGGGCCACAACCGGAGCCACAGCCGGATCACCCGCGAGCGCGGACGCGCGGCAATCAGCAGGCGGCACGCTCGCAGCGGCCGTGGCGAGTGCGGCGCACCCAGGCCTCGCCGCATCCGCTTCCACCGCGACGCCATCGCCATCGCTCCCGCTCCCCCCCGACGCACTCACCGCCGCCGCCCAGATCCATCGCCCCGCCGCGCGCGCCTTATCCACGCGCGGCGCGCGCCTGATCGCGGGCGCGGGCGTCTCGAAGCGCCAGGGCGGCGCGTTCATGCCCGGCGTCCCCGACGTCTCGCGTTTTCCCGCGCGCGTCTGGACGCGTCTGCACAACAAATACTGGCGCAGCCTGCGCCCCGACCTGCTGACCTACGCGCCGGGCGGCGGCCTCGCGCTGCTGCGTCACGTGCTCGCCGACTATCTGCGCACCTCGCGCTCGGTGCGCTGCTCGCCCGAGCAGATCATCATCACGACCGGCATCCACCAGTCGGTCGACCTGGCCGTGCGTCTGCTGTCCGATCCCGGCGACACCATCTGGACCGAAGATCCGTGCTACTGGGGCGTGCGCAGCGTGCTGCACGTGTCGGGGCTGAAGGCGCGTCCGGTCGCCGTCGACAGCGAGGGCATCAATCCGTCCGCCGCCGATTTCGCCGCGCCGCCGCCGAAGCTCATCCTCGTCACGCCGTCGCATCAATATCCGCTCGGGATGGTGATGAGCCTCGCGCGCCGCCGCATGTTGCTCGAATACGCGCGCCAGCATCAGTGCTGGATCATCGAGGACGATTACGACAGCGAATTCCGTTACGGCAGCCGTCCGCTCGCGTCGCTGCAAGGGCTCGATACGGCGGGGCAGGTGATCTATGTGGGGAGCTTCGGCAAGACGCTGTTTCCGGGGCTGCGCGTCGGTTATCTGGTCGCGCCCGAACCGCTCGCCGAGAGCTTCGCCACCGCGAGCGCCGAACTGTATCGCGAAGGCCAGCTATTGCAGCAGGCCGTGCTGGCGGAGTTCATCGCCGAGGGGCATTTCACGTCGCATATCCGCAAGATGCGCGCGCTTTACGGCCAGCGTCGTCAGGCGCTGCTCGACGCCGCGACGCGCCGTTACGGCGACGCGCTGCCCGCGCTCGGCGGCGATGCGGGCCTGCACGTCGTCATGCAGTTGCCCGAAGGCAGCGACGACCGCGCCGTGGCCGAGGCCGCGCTCGCGCGCAACATCGTCGTGCGGCCCTTGTCGGGGTATTACTCGGAGCGCGAGCGCGCGGCGTCGGGCTTGCTGATCGGCTATGCGTGCGTGCCCGACGAAGAGATCGCGCCCGCATTCGACACGCTCGCCGAAGCCATCGACGTGACGTTGCCGACGTTCGCTTGAACTCCGCGCCTTCAGCCGCTTAAAGCTGTTTAAAGCTGTTTAAAGCCGGATCAACACCGCGCCGCAAGTCACGAGCGCGCATGCGATCATGCGGCGCGCCGTGAGTTGCTCCTTCATGAACAGCCAGCCGATCAGCACCGCGAAGATCGACGACAGTTCGCGCAGCGCCGACACCATCGCGATCGGCAGGAAACGGAACGCCTCGATCACGAAGCAGTACGCGACGAGCGCGAGCACGCCCGCGAGCATGCCGCGCGCGACGGCGGCCTTCGACATGAACATCTGCGCCGCGCCGCCGCGCATCTTGCAGACGATCAGGAACTGCGGCACGTTCCAGAGCAGATAGACCCACATGATGTAGCTGAGCCCGTTGCCCGCGGCGCGCGCGCCGAGGCCGTCGACGATCGAATAGACCGCGATGAACAAACCCGTGAGCAGCGCGTACGGCACGCTTTCGCCGGAGAAGCGCATGCCGCGCCGGAACGCCAGCGACATGATGCCGAGCGAGACCAGCACGACGCCGGTTGCCGCGAGCGGGTGCAGTTCTTCGTGCGCGAATACCAGCGCGCCCGCCGAAATGAGCAGCGGCGAGAGTCCGCGCGCGATCGGGTAGATCTGGCCGAAATCGCCGCTGCGATAGGCGCGCACGAGCGTGAAGCAGTACGCGAGTTCGAGCACGGCGGAGGCGGCGATGTACGGCCAGCTCGCGGCGTCGGGCAGCGGCAGCACGCAGACGGCGATCGCGCTCACGATCACATACGGCACCGAGAACATGCCGAGCAGCCAGACGCGGTCGCTCGAGAGATGAAGGAAGGCATTCCAGCTCGCGTGCATGAGCGCCGAGAGCAAAACCAGCAGGACGACGAAACTGGCCATCGAGAGTGATCGCGGTGAGGCGGTTGGGAGTGGAGAGCGCGGCGCGGCGAGTGCCACAATTTGCCACAAAGCGATGCAAATCGCCGCAAGGCTCTCATTATTCCAGCGAATGGCGGGCGATGCCAGCGAATTGGCCGCGAACCTCGCGGCGAATTTCACCCTGTAGCGCGTTTGTCACGCTGCTTGTGAGCCACGCGAAAAATGCGTGACGCGAGCCGCGAGACCTTCGTCCCGGGGCTCGCGTCGATCAGCACGCAAGCGTGGCGCACAACGCGGCGCACAACGCGGCGCACAAGAAGCGCCGGTTCGGCGAAAACCGCGATCAGATCACGCGCGCGCGCAGCCGCGCCGATACCAGATCGATCACCGTCACGACGGCCACGACCATGATCAGCACCGCGCAGGTTTGCGGATAGTCGAACGAGCGGATTTCCTCGTAGAGCACGACGCCGATGCCGCCCGCGCCCACCATGCCCACCACCATCGCCGAGCGCACGTTCGACTCGAAACGGTAGAGCGCGTAGGAGATCCACAGCGGCATGACTTGCGGCAGCACGCCGTAGATGATTTCGTCGAGCGGCGTGGCGCCGGTCGCGCGCACGCCTTCGGCGGGACGCGGATCGATGGCTTCGACGGCTTCCGCGAACAGCTTCGCGAGCACGCCCGTGGTGTGCACCCACAGCGCGAGCACGCCCGCGAACGGGCCGAGCCCGACGGCCACGATGAAGATCATCGCGAACACCATCTCGTTGATGGCGCGGCACGCGTCCATCAGGCGGCGCACCGGATGCAGCACCCAGCGCGGCGCGAGATTGTGCGCCGACATCAGCCCGCACGGCACCGCGCAGACGAGCGCGAGCGCCGTGCCCCAGAGCGCGACCGCGATGGTCACCCACATTTCATGCACGTAGGTGCGCCACTCGTGGAAGTCGGGCGGAAAGAAGCCTTCCGCGAAGGTGCCCATGTTCGCCGAATCGGAGAGCAGGTCGAGCGGGCGCATGTCCGCGCCGCGCCACGCCGCGCCGAGCAGCATCAGCACGATCGCCCACAGCACGAGCGAGGACCAGCTGCGCTTGCTTGAGGCGGCTTGCAGGCGCGCTTTCGCATCGGCGCTCTGGGCGCTCTGGGTGTTTTGCGCGTTTTGCGCGGCGAGCGGCGGGGCGTCGAAGTCCATCGCGCCCATCACGGTTTCGCGGCGGCGTTGAGCGCGCCGATCTTCGCGTCGATGGCCGCGATCTGGCTCTTGCGGTCGTCGTCGGAAAGATGCGTGTCGGCGACGATCTTCTGCTTTTGCTGGAACAGCGCGATCTGGCGGATCGGCAGCAGTTGCTCGTCGCTCGACGGCGCGAAGCCCGCGTAGCCGGTGATATCGGCCATGATCTTCTTCTCGCGCGGATCGGTCTTCGCGTAGTGATAGAAGAAGTCGCGCAGCTTCTGTTTGGTCGCTTCGGGCAGATCCTTGCGCATCACGAGCGGATCGGACGGAATCAGCGGCGAGGTCCACAGCACGCGCACCTGCTTGAAGCGGTCGGGGTGCTTGCGTTCCAGCGTGGCCAGTTCCATCGTGTTGTTGGTGGCGATATCGACCTTGTTGTTGACCACGGCGAGCAGATTCGCTTCGTGGCTCGACGGCAGCACGGTCTTGAACGTGGTCGCGTTCACGGGCAGATTGCGCTGCGCGAACAGGTAATAACCGGGGATCAGCGAGCCGGACGTGGAATTCGGGTCGCCCCAGCCGAGCGTGAGGTCCTTAGGATTCTTGAATACGTCGTCGAGCGTCTTCACGCGGCTGTCGACGTTGGTGATCAGCACCGACTTGTAGCCCGCGTCGCCGTTCGCGTAGAGCACCTTCGCGAACACTTCGCCGTTCGAGCGGTCCACGGCTTCCATCGCCGAGGCGTTGCCGAAATAGCCGATCTGCACCTTGTTGAAGCGCATCGCCTCGATGATGCCCGAGTAGTCGGTGGCGAAGAACGCATTCACGTGCAGGCCAGTCTGACGGCTCATGTCGTCGATGAACGGTTGCCAGCGCTGCTTGAGGACTGCTGACGAATCGGTCGAAATAATACCGAAGTTCAGGTCGTCGGCGTGAGCGGCCGATGCGCCGAGCGAGGCGAACGCAACGGCGCCGGCGGCGCAGCAGGAAAGCAGGGAACGGATCAGTTTCATGGGAGAGGCGGTCCGGTTCGGTTGGGGAGGAAAACGTTTGCTTGCGATTCGCGTAGAAGGGGCTAGGCCGCCTTCGGCTGCGCGCCGAACTGCTGCGCGCGTGCTTGCGTTGCCGCTTGTGTTGCTGCTTGTGTTTCCGCTTGCGTGGACGCCTGTGCGGGCGCCGCATCCGCTTCGAGCAATTCGCGCGCGGCGCTGCCGTACAGCTTCTGCAACAGCTCGGGCGTGAGCGCGGCGGACGGCCCGTCGTAGACCACGCGGCCGTCGCGCAGCGCGATCGTGCGCGGGCAATACTGCATGGCGATATCGACCTGATGCAGCGACACGACCACCGTGAGCCCGTGATTGCGATTGAGCATGCGCAGCATGTCCATCACGCGGCGCGACGATTCGGGATCGAGCGAGGCGATCGGTTCGTCGGCGAGAATCAGGCGCGCGCGCTGCACCAGCGCGCGGGCGAGCGCGGCGCGCTGCTGCTGGCCGCCGGAGAGATTCGCGGCGCGCTCGTGCGCTTTATCGGCGATACCGACTTCCGCGAGCGCCGCGATCGACAACTCGCGTTCGCTGCGCGGAAAGCGGCCGGTGAGACGGCGCCACAGCGGCAGGCGCGCGAGCGCGCCGATCAGCACGTTGGTCTCGACGCTCAGGCGATGCACGAGATTGAACTGCTGGAACACGAAGCCGACGTCGCGGCGAATACGGCGCACTTCGCGCACGATGCGTCCGTCCTGCTGGATCGGGCGGCCGAGAATCTCGATGCGCGAAGGCTGCGGATCGGCGGCGACGAAACCCGCGATATGGCGCAGCAAGGTCGACTTGCCCGAGCCCGATGCGCCGATCAGCGCGACCATTTCGCCCACGCCCACGCGCAGGTTGATTTCGTCGAGCGCCTTGCGCTGCGGCCCGAAAGTTTTCGACAGTCGTTCGATTCGAATTGCGTCCATTTGCGCGCTCATGTCAGCGTCGGCTCCATTCATCCGATGAGTGGGAGGCGTGCGCATCCCGTGCTCGAGTCGGGGACATTCTAGGAAGCGACTATGACGGTTGAGTGAAGGTGTCGCGACGTCTAGACGACTACACATTCACAAGACGTTCACGAGGGCGCAACAAGTCGAGGTGATGACATCTGTGTGACGTCTCACACATGTCACGCGGAATGCCGCATGAAAGGGCTATATTGTTGGCAAACGCATGTGCTGTCCCCGGTTTTCGAATGCCGCGCTGTTTCCCTTGAACCGAACGAGCGACGACCCGCGACGCCATGCAGGCACTGAGCTTCCTTCCCGACAGCTTCGCCGAATACGAGGACCTGAAAACGCTCCTCGACGCGGGCTCGCCCTGGTTCGACATCCGCAGCGCGGGCGAGGTCGCGGTGCGCGGCCGGTCGTTTTCGCTCTACGTGGCGGCGGTGGGCTCGCGCGATCCGCACGCGCCCGCGATCGGATTCTTCGGCGGCATTCATGGGCTCGAACGCATCGGCTCGCAACTCGTGCTCGATTACATGCGCGCGCTCGTGGGCCGTCTCGCGTGGGACGAATTGCTGATGCGCCAGCTCGAATCGGTGCGGCTCGTGATGATGCCCATCGTCAATCCGGGCGGCATGTGGCTCGCCACGCGCGCGAATCCGAATGGCGTCGATCTGATGCGCAACGCGCCGCAGGACGCCGACGAGCGCGTGCCCTTTCTCGCGGGCGGCCAGCGCGTGGGGTCGTGGCTGCCGTGGTATCGCGGACGGCGCGGCGCGACGATGGAAACCGAAGCCTCGGCGCTGCTCAAAGTGGTCGACGACGAACTCACGAACCGGCCGCTCGCGTTCGCGCTCGATTGTCATTCGGGTTACGGATGGAGCGACAGCATCTGGTTTCCGTACGCGCGCACGCGCCAGCTCATGCGTCATCTGCCTGAAATGTACGTGCTGAAAACGATGTTCGAACGCGCGCATCCGCATCACGGTTACACGTTCGAGCCGCAGAGCCATCAATATCTGCTGCACGGCGATCTGTGGGATTGCGCGTACGATCGCGCACCCGCCGACAACGTGTTCCTGCCGCTCACGCTCGAACTGGGCTCGTGGCTGTGGATCAAGAAAAATCCGCGCCAGATCTTTTCGCGTCAGGGCATGTTCAATCCGGTGATGCAGCACCGCACCGCGCGCGTGCTGCGGCGTCACGCGAATCTGTTCGATTTCCTCACGCGCGCCGCGTATTCGTCCGAACGCTGGCTGCCCGAAGGCGTCGCGCGCCAGCAGGTGCTGCAAAGCGCGATCGGGCATTGGTATCAGCGGCCCGGCGTATGAGTGCGAACCTGAACCCATCGTCGTCGTCGTCGGCTTCAGCGCCGTGGGTGCTGCTGCGCGGCCTCACGCGCGAGTCGCGGCATTGGGGCGCGTTCGCGCCGCTGCTCGAAGCGCGTGGCGGCGCCGTGCTGCCCGTCGATCTGCCGGGCAACGGCACGCGCCATCACGCGGTGTCGCCGCTCGACGTGAACGATTACGTCGATGCCGTGCGCCACGAGCTTCAGCGCGCGCTGGTGCTCCGCGAGGGCGCGCCGCCGGTCCGCGTGCTGGCGATGTCGCTCGGCGGCATGGTCGCGACGGCCTGGGCGCTGCGCTTTCCGGCCGAGATCGCGCGGCTCGTGCTCGTGAACACGAGCATGCAGCCCTTCAGCCGGTTCGACGAGCGCCTGCGGCCCGCCGCGTGGCCCGCGCTGCTGCACGCGGCGCAGCATTGGCGCGGGCGCGACCGCATCGGCGTGGCCGAGACGCGCATTCATGCCGCGACCTGCGCGCGCCGCAACACGCTCGCCGCCGATCTCGACACCTGGCGCGCGATCCGCGCGAGCGCGCCGGTGAGCCGCGCGAACGCGCTGCGCCAGCTCTGGGCCGCCGCGCGGTTTTCGGCGCGCGGCGTGCCGCGTTGCGAGGTGCTGGTGGCGTCGTCGCGCGCGGATCAACTGGTGAATCCCGTGTGCTCGGCGCGGCTCGCGCAGGCGTGGGGCGCGCGCCATGTCGAGCATCCGTGGGCGGGCCACGATTTGCCGCACGACGATCCGCACTGGCTGATCGAGGCGATCTGCGCGAGCGAAGCGGTGAATGAATCCGTGACCGAATCCGCAAGCGAATTAGCGAGCGATCCCGCGACCGATCACGCGACCGATCACGCGAGCGATTCCGCAAGGGCGAGAGCCGAGGCGGAACCGCAAGCCGATTCGCCCGCCCCCGCGCCGGACGAGCCTGCATCGCCGCCGTGACGATTGCCCCATAATAGGGACGTTTCGTCAGCACTTTCAGGAAGATTTCCCGCCATGAACGACACCGTCCGCACTTCATCGGGCAGCGCCGCGCCGCGCCTCACGAGCCTTTCGCACGGCGGCGGCTGCGGCTGCAAGATCGCGCCGGGCGTGCTCTCCGCGCTGCTCGCGCGCAGCACGCCGCTCACGGCCGCGTTCCCCAATCTGCTCGTCGGCACCGAGACGGCCGATGACGCCGCCGTCTATCAGCTCAACGACGAGCAGGCCATCGTCGCGACCACCGACTTCTTCATGCCGATCGTCGACGATCCGTACGACTTCGGCCGCATCGCCGCGACCAACGCGCTTTCCGACGTCTACGCGATGGGCGGCAAGCCGATCCTCGCGCTCGCGCTCGTGGGCATGCCGATCAACGTGCTGCCGCACGAAGTCATCGCGCAGGTGCTGCGCGGCGGCGAGGACGTCTGCGCGGCGGCGGGCATTCCCGTCGCGGGCGGCCATTCGATCGACTCGGTCGAGCCGATCTACGGGCTCGCGGCGCTCGGCGTCGTGCATCCGTCGCGCGTGAAGCGCAACGCGTCGGCGCGCGCGGGCGACGTGCTCGTGCTCGGCAAGCCGCTCGGCGTGGGCGTGCTCTCGGCGGCGCTCAAGAAAGACTTGCTCGACGATGCCGGCTACCAGGCGATGGTCGCCGCCGCCACGATGCTCAACAAGCCGGGCGCGGCGCTCGCCGAACTCGACGACGTGCACGCCATGACCGACGTGACCGGCTTCGGCCTGCTCGGCCATACGCTCGAAATCGCGCGCGGCGCGGGTCTCACGGCGCGCGTGCGTTACGCGGATCTGCCGTGGCTGCCGGGCGTCGAGGCGTTCGTCGATCAGGGCGTGTTCACGGGCGCGTCGGGGCGCAACTGGGCCTCGTACGGCGAGGGCGTGACGCTCGCGCCGGGCCTGCCCGAGAGCGCGCGCACGCTGCTCACCGATCCGCAGACGTCGGGCGGCCTGCTCGTCGCCTGCGCGCCGGAGCGCGTGGAGGATGTGCTCGCGCTGTTCCGCGACGACGGTTTCGCCGACGCCCGCGTGATCGGCGAATTGAGCGAAGGCCCCGCGCGCGTCGAGGTCGTATGAGCGCGGAGTCGCCGAAAGCCATTTTCTACGCGCTCGCGGCGAACGCGGGAATCGCCGTCTGCAAATACGCGGCGGCGGTGTTCACGGGTTCCGGCTCGATGTTCGCCGAGGCGATTCACTCGACCGCCGATTGCGGCAATCAACTGCTGCTGCTGTTCGGCCTGCGCCAGTCGCGCGAGCCGCCTTCGCCGCTGCATCCGATGGGCTCGGGCCGCGCGATCAACTTCTACTCGCTGCTGGTCGCGCTGCTGCTGTTCTTCGTGGGCGGCGCGTTTTCCGTCTACGAGGGCGTGCATCGGCTGTTCACGCGCGAGCCGCTGCAGTACGTCTATATCGCGCTCGCGGTGCTCGGCATTTCGGTCGTGCTGGAGGCGCTTTCGCTGTACGGCGCGATGCGCGAGATTCGCAAGGGCAATCCCGGCAAACCGCTGTGGCGCTGGTTTCGCGAGACGCGCGATTCCGATCTGCTGGTCGTGGCGGGCGAGGACGTCGCCGCGCTCGCGGGTCTCGCGATTGCGTTCGTCGCGGTGCTGCTCACGGTCGTTACCGGCAACCCGGTGTGGGACGCGTGCGGCTCGATCTGCATCGGCTTTTTGCTGATGACGATCGCGTGGCTCGTCGCGCGCGAGGTGAAGTCGATGATCGTGGGCGAATCGGCGAGCCCGGAAATGCGCCGCGCCATCGAGGCGTATTTGCGCGCGCGTCCCGAGATCCGCGCGATCATGAACATCATCACGCTGCAATGGGGCAAGGAGATTGTCGTGGCGGTGCAGGCCGAAATGATCGATTACGAGCACAGCCGCACGATGGTCGAAGCCATCAACGAAATCGAGGCCGATTTGCAGGCGCGTTTTCCCGAAGTGCGCTGGGTGTTTTTCGAACCGGATTTCGTGAATCGTTAAAGTTCTTTTGTGCGATCCGTCCTGCGCGGATCTGACCATGTTTAAACGGGCCGCCGCTCCTTGAGCGCGGCCCGTTTTGTTTTTCTCTCTCCTCACGCTTTCTCGCGTACCGCGCGCCCGGTTCTCGTGCGCGATTTTTCCGCCTTTCGAATTCGTCTTATTCCGATGGTTTCTCCGATATGCGAGACACCTCGGCTTGCGCGTGGCCGCCGTGCGTCAACCCACGCCACACCGGCCCTGATTCGAATTCGTCCTATTCGCTCGCATCGCGGAAATTTTTAGACTGGGTTCATCGCTTCCACAACCCCATCGATTGTTCTGCTACCTGATTTGAATGGAGGCAGACATTCGTGCCACGGGCTCTGTGAAGAGGCATTTATTTCGGATAGCGAAGTTTTGGTTGTGAATCGCTGTCCGGCAACTTTTCCGGAGGAATCCAAGATGAACAAGATTTATCGCACTGTGTGGAACGCGGCGATGGGTGCGTGGGTGGTGGCGCAGGAAACCGCGCGGGTGCGCGGAAAAGGTTCGCGCCTGCGGACGGCTCGGACCGTGCTTGCTGCGTCGCTTGCGGCCACTGCGTTTGGCGGTGTCGCGATGAATGCCAGGGCCGCTACCATTAGCACTTCGACTGGCACATGCACCACTGTCGCGGGGACCGTCAACGGCGTGGCTTACGCCGCGGAAACCAACCCGATCGACGGTAACGGAACCTATTCGCTGGTCGCAGGGTGTTCCGCCTCGGGCGGCAATATGCTTGCGGCCACGGCTTATGGCGCGTTCGCCTCGGTGAAGGGCGACTATGGCGTCGCCATGGGATTCGGCTCGACCGCGGCAGGTAGCGCGACGGCAGTCGGCATGCAGGCCAATGCGGGCGGTACCGGCAGCAACGCATTCGGCTTCACGGCGAACGCCGCCGGCAACAACAGTGTTGCGATCGGCTCCGCTGCGTCGTCGAGTGGTGCGAATTCCATCGCGATCGGCAATGCGTCGACGACGACGGCGTCAAACGCCGTAGCGATCGGTGGCGCAGCCACGGCCTTGGGGAACGACGCGATCGTGATTGGCTCTGCCGCCAGCAGCATATCGCTCGGCGTCGCGATGGGTAAAGGTGCCACGGTTGCATCGACCGATAGCAACAACTCTGGCGTGGCGTTGGGCAACGGATCGTATGCCAATGGCGTAGCGGTTTCGACCGGCTATCAGACGACCGCGAGCGGTTCGTGGAGTACCGCGCTCGGCCCCCGGGCGACGGCATCCGCGACGAATGCCACCGCGCTCGGCTACGGCGCGAATGCCTCCACGGTGAACTCGGTGGCGCTGGGCAATGGCGCGACAACGGCGGCCGCTGTGGCGACCGCCAATGGCGTGATCGGCGACACGACGTACACCTATGCAGGCACGTCGCCGACCGGCGTGGTGAGCGTGGGCAAGGCAACCGCCGAACGTCAGGTGACGAACGTCGCGGCGGGTCAAGTGACGTCCAGCAGCACGGACGCGGTGAACGGCTCGCAGCTCTACGCGACCAATACGCAGGTGACGGCGAACACGACCTCGATCACGAGCCTCAACAGCACCGTCAACAACATCACGAACGGCGGCGGCATCAAGTACTTCCACACGAACTCGTCGCTGGGCGATTCGGTGGCGACGGGCGCGAACTCGACGGCAATCGGGCCGGCCGCCGCTGCCAATTACGCGGATGACATCGCGATTGGTGATGGAGCGGCGGCAAGCCGAGCGGGCTTTAATTCGCAGGGCGGCAATGTCGCGCTGGGTGCAAGCGCGTCGGCGCAGGGCTATCGTTCGATTGCCATCGGCAATGGGGCTCAAACGAACACCGGGTCGCTCTACAACAATTCCTCCGATATCGCGATCGGTCAGTCCGCGTTCTCTGAAGGCTACGATTCGGTCGCGCTGGGCAACAACGCGAATGCAGGCTCGGCAGGAGGGAACGGCAACAACGTGGCAGTGGGCAGCAGTTCCTATGCCAAGGCATCGGGCGCCGTTGCGTTTGGCGGCACGGCCAGCGCGGCGGCGGCCAACTCGACGGCCATCGGCGCACTCGCTTCGACCAGCGCAGCCGGCGCGGTTGCGATCGGTACCGGTGCGAATGCTTCCACGGTGAACTCCGTGGCGCTGGGCAACGGCGCGACCACGGCGGCCGCTGTGGCGACGTCCAATGGCGTGATCGGTGGCACGACGTACACCTATGCAGGCACGACGCCGACCGGCGTGGTGAGCGTGGGCAAGGCAGGCGCAGAACGTCAGGTGACGAACGTCGCAGCAGGCCGTGTGACGTCGACCAGCACCGACGCGGTGAACGGCTCGCAGCTGTACGCGACCAACACGCAGGTGACGGCGAACACGACGAACATCAGCAATCTGCAAGGCAACGTCACGACGATGCAAGGTCAGATCACCAGCCTCAACGGCCAGATGGCCGACGCGGTGATGTACGACTCGTCGGCGCATGCTTCGGTGACGCTGGGTGGTGTCGGCGCGAGCACGAAGGTGAAGCTGACCAACGTGGCAGCGGGCACGCTGTCGTCGACCAGCAGCGATGCGGTGAACGGTTCGCAGCTTTACGCGACGAACACGAACGTGTCGAACATCGCGGGCAACGTCACGACGTTGCAAAGCCAGATCACCAGCCTCGGCGGCCAGATGGCTGACGCGGTGCTGTACGACTCGTCGGCGCATGCTTCGGTGACGCTGGGCGGTGTCGGCGCGAGCACGAACGTGAAGCTGAGCAACGTGGCAGCGGGCGCGCTGTCGTCGACCAGCAGCGATGCGGTGAACGGCTCGCAGCTCTACGCGACCAACACGCAGGTGACGACGAACACGACCAACATCAGCAACCTGCAAGGCTCGGTGACGACGCTGCAAGGCGACGTGAGCAACATCGCGGGCAGCATCACCAGCCTCGGCGGCCAGATGGCTGACGCGGTGATGTACGACTCGTCGGCGCATTCGTCGGTGACGCTGGGTGGTGTCGGCGCGAGCACGAACGTGAAGCTGAGCAACGTGGCAGCGGGCGCGCTGTCGTCGACCAGCAGTGATGCGGTGAACGGTTCGCAGCTGTACGCGACGAACAACAACATCACCACGATGCAGAGCCAGATCACCAGCCTCAACGGCCAGATGGCTGACGCGGTGCTGTACGACTCGTCGGCGCATGCTTCGGTGACGCTGGGCGGTGTCGGCGCGAGCACGAACGTGAAGCTGAGCAACGTGGCGGAGGGCACGCTGTCGTCGACCAGCAGCGATGCAGTGAACGGTTCGCAGCTCTACGCGACGAACACGAACGTGTCGAACATCGCGGGCAACGTCACGACGCTGCAAAGCCAGATCACGAGCCTCGGCGGCCAGATGGCTGACGCGGTGATCTACGACTCGTCGGCGCATGACTCGGTGACGTTGGGTGGTGTCGGCGCGAGCACGAAGGTGAAGCTGAGCAACGTGGCAGCAGGCACGTTGTCGTCGACCAGCAGCGACGCCGTGAACGGCTCGCAGCTCTACGCAACCAACAACAACATCACCACGATGCAGAGCCAGATCACCAGCCTCGGCGGTCAGATGGCGGACGCGGTGATCTACGACTCGTCGGCGCATGACTCGGTGACGTTGGGTGGTGTCGGCGCGAGCACGAACGTGAAGCTGAGCAACGTGGCGGCGGGCACGCTGTCGTCGACCAGCACCGATGCGGTGAACGGTGCGCAGCTCTACGCGACCAACACGCAGGTGACGTTGAACACGACCCACATCAGCAACCTGGAAGGCTCGGTGACGACGCTGCAGGGCGACGTGAGCAACCTCGCGGGCAGCATCACCAGCCTCGGCGGTCAGATGGCGGATGCGGTGATGTACGACTCGTCGGCGCATGACTCGGTGACGCTGGGCGGTGCCGGTTCGAGCACGCCGGTCGCGCTGCACAACGTGGCGGCGGGCGCGGTGAACGTGTCGAGCACCGACGCCGTGAACGGCTCGCAGCTCTACAAGCTCGCCAGCAGCACGGCGACCGGTCTGGGCGGCGGCTCGACGGTGAACGACGACGGTTCGATTTCCGGTCCGACGTACAACATCGGCGGCGCGACGTTCAACAACGCCGGCGATGCCTTCACGAACATCGACGGCCGCGTGAAGGATCTGTCCGACGCGCTGAGCAGCGGCACCATCGGCCTCGTGCAGCAGGACGCCACCTCGCGCACCATCACGGTCGCGAAGGGCACCGACGGCAATCTGGTGGACTTCACGGGCACGGCGGGCACGCGCGTGCTGACCGGTGTGTCGGCGGGCGCGCTGAACGCGCAGAGCACCGACGCGGTGAACGGCTCGCAGCTCTACGCGACGAATCAGCAGGTCGCGCAGAACACGACCGACATCGCCGGTCTGCAAGGCAACGTGACGAACCTGCAAGGGCAGATGGCGAACGCGGTGATGTACGACTCGTCGGCGCACGATTCGGTGACGTTCGGCGACGGCAGCACGCCGGTTGGCTTGCACAACGTCGCGGCCGGCACGGCGAACACCGATGCGGTCAACGTCGGCCAGATGAACGACGCCATCGCGTCGGTCCAGCAGGCGGCGGAAGCGGCGGTCAACCCGTTCTTCGCGGCGCAAGGCAACCGCGACACGGAAGGCGCGCAGGCAACCGGCGCTCATGCAACGGCGGCGGGTGCGAACGCGGTCGCCAGCGGCGAGAAGTCGGTGGCGATCGGCGCGAACGCACAGGCGAGCGGCACGAACGCGGTGGCGCTGGGCGCAGGTTCGATCGCCGATCGCGACAACGCGGTGTCGGTGGGCTCGGCGGGCAGCGAACGCCAGATCACCAACGTGGCGGCGGGCACGGCGGGCACCGATGCGGTGAACGTGAACCAGCTCAACGCGGTGGCCTCGCAGGGTCAGGGTTATGTCGATCAGCGTATCGCTGGCGTGCAGAACCAGATCAGCGACGTGCGCAAGGACGCGTTCGGCGCGGCGGCGGCGGCGATGGCGGTGGCGGGTCTCCCGCAGCCGACCGAGCCGGGCAAGACGATGGTGGCCGCTGCCGGTTCGCGTATCGGCGGTCAGACCGGCATGGCGCTCGGTGTGTCCTACGTGACGCGCAACAACCGCTGGGTCGCCAAGGCATCGGCGAGTTCGAGCAGCCAGGGCAACACCGGCGTGACCGTTGGCGCGGGTTATCAGTGGTAATCGAGCGCCAGAAAAAAACAATGCTACGGGGTGAACCGCGCGGCTGAGCACACAAGCCGCGCATTCCAGGCCCGGTGGTCGAAAGACCACCGGGCTTTTTTTTTTTGCGGCGGCGTGACGCAGGATGGCCGCATGGGCGGCATCGCCAATATCGGGCGAGTTTGACGTGGACCCTGCGCGCAGGTCCGCGCCCTATCTCATTTAGGAATATTCCTATTTTTCTGTGTCCTACGCGGTCATAGGATTTCCCCTCGGTCGATACTTCATCGATTGCAAATCTTTGTTGCATGTTGCGTCCCGCTCCACGCGGGCGGCGCGATGTGCCGCCGCACTGTCGCAGCGGCCGATGCGCGACGTGGGCGTCCGGCGTGGACGCCCTGCAATGCTGAATCGCGAAGCGCGTCGGAGCCTGACGAATCCTGTTCGTTCTCTCTGGATTCGCGGTGTTGTTGAAATGATAAGGATGGCGAATGAACAGGATTTATCGGAGCATCTGGAGCGCCGCAACGGGGTGCTGGGTCGCGGTGCAGGAGAACGCGCGCGCCCGGGGTAAGGGGGGCGTGCTCCTGAGTGCGCTCGCCGTGGCCGCTGCATCGAGTGGCGCACTGGACGACGCGCGCGCGGCCCTTGTGCTGGATACGGAAGGTTCGCCGGTCATTTCGGCGGATAGCTGCTCGGGCACGACGATCGCCGGTTCGGGCCTGAATTACTTTGCGATGGGCTGTAATGCCTATGCAAACGACACCGATTCGATGGCCATTGGCACGTCGTCGGTCGCGAACGGCGTGTCGGCGCTTGCGTTCGGCGATCACAGCAACGCGCTCGCGGACGGCGCCACCGCGCTGGGCGGCGGCGCGACGGCCGGCGGCGTGCAATCGGTCGCGCTCGGCGGCGACAGGGTGGACGCCACCCAGACCGGCGCCGCGAAGGCGACGGGCGAGCGTGCCGTGGCGGTGGGCGCGTCGACGCTCGCGCAAGGCGACGACTCGCTCGCGCTCGGCAGCGGCGCGACGGCCGCCGTGGGCAGTTCGGTGGCGATCGGCAATGGCGCGAAGGCGTTGGTGGCGAATTCGGTGGCGTTGGGCAGTGGCGCGGCGACGTCTGCGGCTGTCGCGACGGCGAGCGGGGTGATCGGCGGAAAGAAGTACGATTTCGCGGGCGTGTCGCCCACCGGCGTGGTGAGCGTGGGCGCGAAGGGCGCGGAGCGTCAGGTGACGAATGTGGCGGCGGGGCAGATTACGTCGAGCAGCACCGATGCGGTGAATGGCTCGCAACTCAACGCGACCAACACAGCGGTGACGGCGAACACGACCGCGATCACGGCGTTGCAAGGTCAGACAGCCGATGCGGTGATGTACGAGTCGTCGGCGCATGATTCGGTGAGGCTTGGCGGTGTTGACGCAAACACGCCTGTCGCGCTTCACAACGTGGCAAACGGCGCGCTGACCGCATCGAGCACCGATGCGGTGAACGGTTCGCAACTCAACGCAACCAACACGCAGGTCACGGCGAATTCGAACGCCATCACATCATTGCAAGGCCAAACCGCCGATGCGGTGATGTACGAGTCGTCGGCGCATGATTCGGTGACGCTCGGCGGTGTTGACGCGAACACGCCCGTGGCGCTTCACAACGTGGCAAACGGCGCGCTGACCGCATCGAGCACCGATGCGGTGAACGGCTCGCAACTCAACGCGACCAACACGCAGGTCAAGGCGAATTCGAACGCCATCACATCGCTGCAAGGCCAAACCGCCGACGCCGTGATGTACGACTCATCGGCGCATGATTTGGTGACGCTCGGCGGTGTTGACGCGAACACGCCTGTGGCGCTTCACAACGTGGCCAGCGGCGCGCTGAACGCATCGAGCACCGATGCGGTGAACGGCTCGCAACTCAACGAGACCAACACGCAGGTCACGGCGAATTCGACGGCGATCACTGCGTTGCAAGGCCAGACCGCCGACGCCGTCATGTACGACTCATCGGCGCATGATTCGGTGACGCTCGGCGGCGCGGCTTCCAACACGCCCGTGGCGCTCCACAACGTCGCGAACGGCGCGATCAACGCATCGAGCTTCGACGCCGTGAACGGCACGCAACTCTTCGGCGTATCGAGCGCGCTCGTGAAGGCGCTGGGCGGCGGCGCGAGCCTGCAGGCGGACGGCTCGATCTCGATGCCCGCCTATGCCATCGGCGGCGCGACTTTTCACAACGTCGGCGGCGCGCTCACGACGCTCGACGGCCGCGTGACGGATCTCTCCGTTGCGATCAGCAGCGGCCAGATCGGCATCGAGCAACAGGACCCGATCACGCACACCATCACGATCGGCAAGGACGTGCCCGGCACGCGCGTCGATTTCGCGGGCACGAACGGCGTGCGTCTGCTCACAGGCGTCGCGGCGGGCAACATCGACGCGAGCAGCATCGATGCCGTGAACGGCGCACAACTGTTCTCCATCAGCAGCGCCACGGCGCACGCGCTCGGCGGCGGCGCACAGATGAACGCGAACGGCACGATGAGCGCGCCGAACTACAGCATCGGCGGCAACAATTACGACAACGTGGGTGGCGCGCTCACCGATCTCGACGGCCGCGTTTCGCAGAACGCGCAGGAGATCAGCGACATCAAGGGCGACGTGGCGAACGCGGTGTCGTACGACTCGTCGGCGCACGATTCGATCACGCTCGGCGACGGCGAGACAACGGTCAGCCTGCACAACGTCGCGGCGGGCACCGCGAACACCGATGCTGTGAACGTCGGGCAGATGAACGACGCCATCGCCTCGGTCGAACAGGTTGCGGAAGCGGCGGCGAATCCGTTCTTCGCGGCGCAGGGCGACCGCACGACGGAGGGCGCGCAGGCAACCGGCACGCATGCGACGGCAGCGGGCGCGAACGCCGTGGCGAGCGGTGCGAATGCGGTGGCGCTCGGCGCGAACGCCCAGGCCGGCGGCGCGAACTCGGTGGCGCTGGGCGCGGGTTCCGTGGCCGATCGCGATAACGCGGTGTCGGTGGGCTCGGCGGGCAACGAGCGCCAGATCACCAACGTCGCGCCTGGCACGCAGGGCACCGACGCCGTCAACGTGAATCAGCTCACCGCCTCGCAGGCGCAAGCGCAGAGCTACACCGACATGCGCATCTCCGGCGTGCAGGACCAGGTCAGCGACGTGCAGCGTAAAGCGTACGCGGGCACGGCGGCCGCGATGGCGGTTGCGGTCCTGCCGCAGCCGACCGAAGCGGGCCGGGCTGTCGTCGCGCTCGGCACGTCGCGCTACGGCGGGCAAACCGGCGCGGCGATCGGCATTGCTTATGTCACGCAGAACAATCGCTGGATTGGGCGGCTCGCCGGCAGCACCAGCAGCGTGGGCAATACGGGCGTCGCCGTGGGCGGCGCGTATCAATGGTGATCGGATCGTGACACGGTCCTGATCACCGGCATTCGAGCATGGAGTCGGCACGGCGCACCGCCAGGCCGTGCCTTTGCGCCCAGCGGGCTACCCGACCGCTGGGCTTTTTTTTACCGCTATTTCAATGACGGAACGGCGTCCACACCGGCGTGGTGTTGTTCCAGGTGTCAAGCTCGGAAGGCGTAGTCGTGTTCATGATCAGGCATCCTGAAGAATTTTGAAGTTCGCTGTTCGATGCGGCGAGTCGAGCGTTAATCGCCCGCGCGCGCCACGCGTTGTGCGTCGTTCGCGCGGCTTTCCTGAATCGCGAGACGTTGCGCCTGCGTGCGGCCGACGAGGCTCTGATTCGGATAGCTCGTCTTGTTCAGCGCGGGCAGCGAACCGTCGCGATACGCGGCGACGATTTCCGCCTTCACTTCTTCACGCGTCTTGGGACCGTTGTTCACCGATTGCGCGAACACCGATGCGCTGGCGGCAAGCGAAATAACGAGGGTGGCGCCGAGGGCGGTTGCGAGAGTGCGTTTCATGATCTGCTCCTGTTTTAAGGGCGCCGCAAATCGATGAAAACAACAACCGGTGCGGCGACAGGTGCAAATGTAGGTGTCCGCGCGTTGCCGATAAACCGCCTGAAGGCGAAAGCAATTGTCGAAAATTCGGAACAATCGCTCGCACGCGTGCGCCGTGCAAGCGCTCAAAAGCAGGACGGGCGGGCCTTTGGGGCCCGCCCGTCTGGGCGCGAATCTGTGCCATACCACGCGATATCGCGCTTGAAAATCAGCAAAAAATCACGCAGCCCATTCCGAAATGACCGGCGTTTCAAGACTCGGCGCCGTTTCGCGTTCTTCGAGCGTGCGCAGCGTGCAGGCCTTGTCGAGCGAAGCGCGGCCGCTCAGCAGCGGGCAGCGGTCGAACACTTCGGCGATCCAGTCGACGAACACGCGCACCTTCGGCGACAGATGGCGGCTATGCGGATACACCGCCGAAATCGGCATCGGCAGCGGCTTGATATCGGGCAGCACCTCGACAAGCTGGCCCGATTTCAGCAGCGGCAGCACCATGTAGCGCGGCGCCTGAATCAGCCCGAAGCCTTCCACGCCGCACGTCACGTAAGCATCGGCGTCGTTCACCGAGACCATGCTCTTGAGCTTGACCTCGACTTCCTTGTTGTCGACCAGAAACGCCCAGTCGATCACGCGCCCCGTGCGGCTCGAAAAATAATTCACGGCGCGATGCTCCTGCAAATCTTCGAGCGTTTTCGGCATGCCGTGGCTTTCGAGGTACGAGGGCGCCGCGCACGACACGCCTTCGAACAGGCCGATGCGCCGCGCGACCAGCGAGGAATCCTGCAACGCGCCCACGCGCACCACGCAATCCACGCCTTCCTGCAAGAGATCGACGGGGCGATCGCTCAAGCCCAGTTGCAGGTCGATGTCGGGATAGCGCGTGTGGAATTCGCACAGCGACGGAATCACGATCAGCCGCCCGATGGAGCCTGGCATGTCGATGCGCAATTTGCCGTGCGGCTTGCGGTTGCGATCCTGGAACGTCTGTTCGGTTTCCTCGACATCGGCGAGGATGCGCACGCAGCGCTCGTAATACGCGGCGCCGTCGGGCGTGAGCGAAAGACGGCGCGTGGTGCGATGCATGAGGCGCACGCCGAGAAACGCTTCGAGATTCTGAATGATCGTCGTGACCGAGGCGCGCGGCATGTCGAGCGTTTCGGCTGCGCGCGTGAAGCTGTTGGTATCGACGACGCGGGTGAACACCTGCATGGCCTGAAGGCGGTCCATTGCCATTCTCCGAAAGTCATCGGACGCACGCCGCGCGGTGCTTGAAAGCGACACGCGCGCGTAAAGAGGAGACAGATTGTTCAGGTGCGCCGAATTGTGTTGCCGGATTATAGGCATTTATTTAGAAGTCTGCCGAACCCACAATTCGCTCCATTCGAATCTACTCTCGCGCATTGCGCCGTTTCGACATGGATGCCTTTAAACGTTCGACGCCGTGGATTTCAGCCGCTGCTCATCCTGCTAACGCTGCTAACGCCACGGCCGATGCGCCCCACGTGCCCGACGCAGCCAACGAGCCCGCTCGTCCGGCGCGTCCCGCAGCCCCGGCCGGCAAGGCGCGCGGCCGCGTCGCCATCGACGTGAGCGAAGTGACGATCGAAGGCCACGTGAAGGATATCGTGCTGCGTCTTTATCGTCCGCAGGGCGCGAACAATCTGCCCGTGCTGCTGTATTTCCACGGCGGCGGATTCGTGCGCGGCACGCTCGACGACGCCGATGTGCAAAGCCGCTTTTTCGCAGAACGCTTACCGGCGCTGGTGGTGTCGGTCGATTATTCGCTCGCGCCCGAATTCCCGTTTCCGGCCGCGCCCGAAGACGCGCATCGCGCGGCGCTGTGGGTGCTCACGCGCGCCCGCGCATTCGGCGGCAGCGCGAAACGCGTGATCGCCGCGGGCCACGACGCGGGCGGTCAGATCGCCAACGTGCTCGCCTTTATCGGCCGCGATCGCGGCGACGTGAAGCTCGCGGCGCAGGCCTTGTTCGCGCCGATGCTCGACCCGAGCCTCACGCGTCTGGGCGACGCGCAGCGCCTCGGCTCGGACATCACCGCGAGCGAATGCGCGCAGTGCTATCGCGCCTATTTGCCCGACGCCACGCAGCGCATGCATCCGTACGCGGCGCCGCTCGAATCGTCGCGGCTCGGCGGTTTGCCGCCCACGCTGATCGTCACCGCGCAGAACGACGTGCTGCATATCGAGGCGGAAAAGTACGCGAGCCGCCTGATCGAAGCCGGCGTGCGCACGAATGTGGTGCGTTATCCGAGCATCTCGCACGCGCAGATCGGCGCGCACGAGGAAGCGCTCGCGGAAGCCGTGCGATTTTTCAAATGCTGTTTCGAGGCGGACGCCAATCGCGATGTCAATCGCGACTCGCCGCGTTCGCCGCGCAATCCATAAACAACAACCACTCAGCAACCTGGAGCCCGCCAAATGTCACTCTTCTCGCAATCCCCCACACGCATCGCGCTAGCGGTCGTGGCCGTGCTCGTCGTCGCGGGGCTCGGCACGCTCGGCGCGATGCGCTTCGACGCGCATCCGGCCGTCGCCGCCGAAGCGCCGCCCGCGCCGGAAGTCGATGTCGCCGCTGTCGCGCAACGCACGATCACCGACTGGCAGAGTTACTCCGGCCGCATGGCCGCGGTCGAAAAGGTCGATATCCGCCCGCAGGTGACGGGCACGATCGTTTCGGTGAACTTCCGTGACGGCGCGCTCGTGAAGAAGGGCGACACGCTGTTCGAGATCGATCCGCGTCCGTATCAGGCCGCCGTCGATCAGGCCGCCGCGCAACTCGCCGCCGCGCAGGCCCGCACGGGTTACGCGCAGAGCGACTGGGAGCGCGCGCAACGCCTGATCGGCGATAACGCCATCGCCAAGCGCGATTACGACGAGAAGCAGAACGCCGCGCGCGAAGCCAGCGCGAACCTGAAGGCCGCGCAGGCCGGGCTCGAAGCCGCGCAGATCAACCTCGGCTATACGCGCATCGTCGCGCCGGTCGCGGGCCGCGTGTCGCGCGCGGAGATCACGGTGGGCAACGTGGTGAGCGCGGGCGCGAGCGCCGCGCCGCTCACGACGCTGGTCTCCGTCTCGCCGATCTACGCGGAATTCGACGCCGACGAGCAGACCTATCTCGACTACATCAGCCGCATGAAGGATGGCTCGAAGGTGCCGGTCGAACTGGGTCTTGCGAACGAAACCGGTTACTCGCGCTCGGGCACGATCGAGTCCGTCGATAACCGGCTCGATACCTCGTCGGGCACGATCCGCGTGCGTGCGCGTTTCGACAACGCCGACGGCGCGCTCGTGCCGGGCCTCTACGCACGCATCAAGGTGAGCGGTTCCGCGCCGCATCCGGCGCTGCTCGTGGACGAAGCGGCCATCGGCACCGACCAGGACAAGAAGTACGTCTACGTGGTCGACGGCGCGGGCAAGGTCGCGTATCGCGCGGTGCAGATCGCCGGTCAGCAGGGCAATCTGCGCGTGATCGTCGACGGCCTGAAGGCGGGCGAGCATGTCGTGGTGAACGGCACGCAGCGCGTGCGTCCGGGCGAAGCCGTGCGCTCGCACATGGTGCCGATGAACGGCGACCCCGACGCCGACGCGGCGGCCGTCGCCACGCAGCCCGCCGCGAAAGACAGCAAGGACGCGAAGGCTTCCTGACGCGTAGCGTTTGGCACACGGCGCGCGTCGCCGTGTGTGTCAGCCTCGCAGTCAGTTAGTTATACGAATGAGTTAAGAGCGACCCATGAACATATCGAAATTCTTCATCGACCGGCCGATCTTCGCGGGCGTGCTGTCCGTGCTGATCCTGCTGGCCGGGGTGATCGCCCTGTTCCAGTTGCCGATCTCCGAATATCCCGAGGTCGTGCCGCCTTCGGTCGTCGTGCACGCGCAGTATCCGGGCGCGAATCCGAAAGTGATTGCCGAAGCCGTGGCCGCGCCGCTCGAAGAGCAGATCAACGGCGTCGAGAACATGCTGTACATGCAGTCGCAGGCGAATAGCGACGGCAATCTCACGCTCACAGTCACGTTCCGTCTCGGCACCGACCCGGACAAGGCCACGCAGCTCGTGCAGAACCGCGTGAACCAGGCCTTGCCGCGCCTGCCGGAAGACGTGCAGCGCCTCGGCATCACGACCATCAAGAGCTCGCCTACGCTCACGATGGTGGTGCACCTGATCTCGCCGAACAATCAGTACGACATGACGTACCTGCGCAACTACGCGCTGCTCAACGTCAAGGATCGTCTCTCGAACATCCAGGGCGTGGGCGAGGTGCAGCTCTGGGGCGCGGGCGATTACGCCATGCGCGTCTGGCTCGATCCGCAGAAGGTGGCGCAGCGCAATCTCACGGCGCAGGACGTGGTCAGCGCGATCCGTGAGCAGAACGTGCAGGTGGCGGCTGGTGTGATCGGCGCGTCGCCGAGCGTGCCCGGCACGCCGTTGCAGCTGAACGTGAACGCGCGCGGCCGTCTGCGCACGGAAAGCGAATTCGGCGACATCATCGTCAAGACCAATCCCGATGGCGGCGTGACGTATCTGCGCGACATCGCGCGTATCGAACTCGCGGCGTCCGAATACGGCCTGCGTTCGCTGCTCGACAACAAGCCCGCCGTGGCGCTCGCGATCAACCAGGCGCCGGGTGCGAATTCGCTCGCGATCTCGGAGCAGGTGCGCGCGGCGATGAAGGACCTCAAGCAGGACATGCCCGCGGGCGTGGACTACAAGATCGTCTATGACCCGACGCAGTTCGTGCGTTCGAGTATCGAAGCCGTGATTCACACGCTGCTCGAAGCCATCGCGCTGGTCGTGATCGTGGTGATCGTGTTCCTGCAGACGTGGCGCGCGTCGATCATTCCGCTGATCGCCGTGCCGGTGTCGATCGTGGGGACGTTCTCGCTGCTGCTGGCGTTTGGTTTCTCGATCAACGCGCTCTCGCTGTTCGGCATGGTGCTGGCGATCGGTATCGTCGTGGACGATGCGATCGTGGTGGTGGAGAACGTCGAGCGCAATATCGCAAGCGGCTTATCCGCGCGCGATGCCACGTACAAGGCGATGCAGGAAGTGAGCGGGCCGATTATCGCCATCGCGCTCACGCTGGTTGCCGTGTTCGTGCCGCTCGCATTCATGAGCGGTCTCACGGGCCAGTTCTACAAGCAGTTCGCGATGACCATCGCCATCTCGACGGTGATCTCGGCGTTCAACTCGCTCACGCTGTCGCCCGCGTTGTCGGCGCTGCTGCTGCGCGGCCACGATGCGAAGGAAGACTGGCTCACGCGCGGCATGAACCGCGTGCTCGGCGGCTTCTTCACGCGCTTCAACCGGGTGTTCCATCGCGGTTCGGAAAGCTATGGCCGTGGCGTGAACGGCGTGCTGCGCCGCAAGGGCGCGATGCTCGTGGTCTATGTGGTGCTGCTCGGCGCGACCGTGCTGATGGGCCGCATCGTGCCGGGCGGCTTCGTGCCCGCGCAGGACAAGGAGTATCTGATCGCATTCGCGCAATTGCCGAACGGCGCTTCGCTCGACCGCACGGAAAGCGTGATCCGCGATATGAGCGCGATTGCGCTCAAGCAGCCGGGCGTGGAAAGCGCGGTGGCGTTCCCGGGTCTTTCGGTGAATGGCTTCACGAATAGTTCGAGCGCGGGCATCGTGTTCGTCACGCTCAAGCCGTTCAAGGAACGCAAGGGCAAGGCCCTCGCGGCGGGTGCGATCGCGGGCGCGCTGAATCAGCAGTACGCGAGCATCAAGGACTCGTTTATCGCGGTGTTCCCGCCGCCGCCGGTGCTCGGTCTCGGCACGCTCGGCGGCTTCAAGATGCAGCTGGAAGATCACGGCGCGCTCGGTTATGAAGCGCTCAACCGTGCGACCCAGGACTTCGTGAAGCGTGCGGCGCAAACGCCCGAACTCGGCCCGACCTTCACGAACTATCAGATCAACGTGCCGCAACTGAACGTCGATCTGGACCGCACGAAGGCGAAGCAACTTGGCGTGCCGGTGACGGACGTGTTCGACACGATGCAGATCTATCTGGGCTCGCTGTATGTGAACGACTTCAACCGCTTCGGACGCGTGTATCAGGTGCGTGTGCAGGCCGATGCGCCGTTCCGCCAGAAGGCCGACGACATCCTGCAACTGAAGACGCGCAACGCGGCGGGCGATATGGTGCCGCTCTCGTCGCTGGTCACGGTGTCGCCCACTTACGGCCCCGAAATGGTGGTGCGCTACAACGGCTACACCGCTGCCGACATCAACGGCGGACCCGCGCCCGGTTATTCGTCGGGGCAGGCTCAGGCGGCAGCGGAACGCATCGCGGCCGAGGTGCTGCCGCGCGGCGTGAAGTTCGAATGGACCGACCTCACGTATCAGCAGGTGCTGGCCGGCAACGCGGGTATCTGGGTGTTCCCGATCAGCGTGCTGCTCGTGTTCCTCGTGCTGGCCGCGCTCTACGAGAGCCTGACGCTGCCGCTCGCGGTGATCCTGATCGTGCCGATGAGCGTGCTCTGCGCGCTGACCGGCGTGTGGCTCACGCAGGGCGACAACAACATCTTCACGCAGATCGGCTTGATGGTGCTGGTGGGGCTGGCGTCGAAGAACGCGATTCTGATCGTGGAATTCGCGCGCGAACTGGAGCATGACGGACACACGCCGCTGTCGGCGGCCATTGAAGCGAGCCGCCTGCGTCTGCGCCCGATTCTGATGACGTCGATCGCGTTCATCATGGGTGTGGTGCCGCTCGTGCTCTCGTCGGGCGCGGGTTCGGAAATGCGTCATGCGATGGGGATTGCGGTGTTCTTCGGCATGCTGGGCGTGACCGCGTTCGGTCTGCTGCTCACGCCGGTGTTCTACGTGGTGCTGCGTACGCTCGCGGGCGGCAAGATTCACGTCGCGCAGAAGGACAATGCGCACGCGCCGCAGCCTACGGTGGATGCGTAAAGAAGGATGATAAAGATGACTAACTATTCATTCACACAGGAACGCACGGCGCACGCGGGCGCGTTCTGGCGCCGCACGCGGCTCGCGCTGGGCGTGGCGCTGTTCGCCTGGCTCGCGGCCTGCTCGGTCGAGCCGACCTACAAGGTGCCCGACTCGGGCGTGCCGAACGCGTACAAGGAAGCGCCGCAGCAGACGCAATCCGCGAATCCGCACGATGTGGGTTCGTGGACAGCGGCCCAGCCCGCCGACGATGCGCATCGCGGCGAGTGGTGGAAGGTGTTCGGCGACCCGACGCTCGATCAGCTCGAAGATCAGGCGCTGGCCGCGAATCAGGACCTGAAGGCGGCGGCCGCGCGTGTGCAGCAGGCGCGTGCGTTGACGCAGGCGGCGCGGGCCTCGTGGTTCCCGTCGTTCGATGCGGGCTTCGGCCCGACTTACGAGCGCGCCTCGCCCGCTTCGCAGTACCTGCCGCAGAACACGCCGGTCGCGACGCAGACGCTCTGGCGCGCACAGGCCACGGCGAGCTACGAAGCCGATCTGTTCGGCCGCGTCAGCTCGAACGTGAACGCGGCGCGCGCGGATGCGCAGCAAAGCGAGGCACTGTTCCTCTCGGTGCAGCTCGCGTTGCAGGCCGATGTCGCGCAGAACTACTTCCAGCTGCGCCAGTTCGATTCGGACGTCGATCTGTATCGCCGCACCGTGACGCTGCGCGCCGACGCGCTCAAGCTCGTCGAACGCCGCTTCAAGGAAGGCGATATCAGTGAGCTCGACGTGGCGCAGGCGCGCAACGAACTCGCGAGCGCGCGTGCGGATGCGGTGGGCGTGGCGCGTCAGCGCGCGGCGTCCGAGCATAGCCTTGCGATTCTGCTCGGCAAGGCGCCCGCCGAGTTCACGTTCCCCGAAACGCCGCTGCAAAGCGTGAACGTGAGTGTGCCGCCGGGCTTGCCGTCGACGCTGCTCGAACGCCGTCCCGACATCGCCGCCGCCGAGCGCGCGATGGCGGCCGCGAACGCGCGCGTCGGTCTCGCGAAGTCGGCGTTCTTTCCGAAGCTCGATATCACGGGCGCGTTCGGTTACGAGTCCGCTTCGCTCGGCGATCTGTTCATGTGGTCGAGCCGCGCGTTTCTGCTCGGGCCGCTCGCGGGCACGGCGCTCACGATTCCGCTGTTCGACGGCGGCCGCCGCAAGGCCAATCTCGCCCAGGCGCGCGGCAAGTACGACGAGGACGTGGCGCAGTATCGCCAGCAGGTGCTCGTGGCGTTCCGCGAAGTCGAGGACAACCTTTCCGATCTGCGTTTGCTCGACGATCAGATTCGCCAGCAGGACGAGGCGGTGAACGCCTCGGAGCGCTCGGCGCATCTGTCGCGCACGCAGTACGAGGAGGGCGAGGTCAGCTATCTGAACGTGATCGACAGCGAGCGCACGGTGCTGGTGTCGCAATTGCAGGCGAGCCATCTGCAAGGCTCGCAGGCGGTCGCGGCCGTGAATCTGATCCGCGCGCTGGGCGGCGGCTGGGGCGACGTGAAGCCGCAGACGCCCGATGGCGCGGCGCCGCCTCCGGCACCGCTCGCCGCGCGCTAGACGCCGGGCGGCGGGCGTTGCACCGCTTCGCGGCTGGCCGGTATGCACTCGCATATCGCCAGCCGCGATTTCATTTGCGCAAACGGTTCGTAGACCGTCCCGGCGCCTGCCACTATCATCGATTGATTGAAGCTGGAGCGGACGGCGCGCCGTCCGCCTGGAAGCTCGTTCGCGAGCGTCACTCATTCGGGAAAACAGGCATGAACGATCCACGACCGCCGCGCACGGCGGAGCATGTACTCGCCACGCTCGCCGAGACCTTGCGCGCGAGCGCCGCGCGCCGCGATCTCGCGGGCGGGCACGCCGCCGCCGAAAAGCAGTTGATCGCCGATGCGGGACTGCTCACGCTGGCTGTGCCGCGCGAGTTTGGCGGCGCGTTCGGCGAAGCTATCGAAGCGCCTGGCGCGGAAAACATCGCGCAAAACACGACACGCTGGCCCGAAATCTACAAAACGATCCGCACGCTCGCGCGCGCGGACAGTGCGCTCGCGCATCTGCTCGGCTTCCAGTTTCTGCAGATCGTGAGCGTCGATCTGTGGGGCAACCCGGCGCAGCGCGCGGACTGGCTGCGCGGCACGGTCGAACATCGCTGGTGGTGGGGCAACGCGGTGAATCCGCTCGATACGCGCCTCGTCGCGCAGCCGGACGGCGAGGGCGGCTGGCGTCTGCACGGCAAGAAGGGCTTCTGCTCCGGCACCTACGGCTCGCAGATGATGACCGTGAGCGCGCACGATCCGGCCACCGGCCAGCCCGTGTTCGCGGTGGTGCCCACCACGCGCGCGGGCATCACCGTGCACGACGACTGGGACCCGATCGGCCAGCGTCAGACCGATAGCGGCACGGTGTCGTTCGACGCCGTCGAGGTGCGCGCGCACGAAGTGCTCAAGCGCCCCGACACGCCGCGCGCCTCGCTGCGCACGCTGGTGTCGCAACTCGTGCTGACGAATCTGTTCGTCGGCATTGCGGAAGGCGCGCTCGACGAGGCGCGCGAGTACGTGCTCGCGAACGGCCGTCCGTGGGTGAACTCGGGCGTGCAGCGCGCCGCCGACGATCCGTATCTCCAGCAGCGTTTCGGCGAGATGCGCATTCAGGCGCTCTCGGCCGCGCTGCTCGCGGACCGCGCCGCGTCGCTGCTCGACGCCGCCTGGTCGCAAGGCGACGACTTGAGCGCGGCCACGCGCGCTGAAGTCTCGCTCGCCGTTTCCGAGGCGAAGATCGTCGCGCATCGCGCCGCGCTCGAAGCGGGCGAGCAACTGTTCGACGCCTGCGGCGCGCGCGCCACCGCCGCCGCGCTCGCGTTCGACCGCTTCTGGCGCAACGCGCGCGTGCACACGCTGCACGATCCGCTCGACTATCGTGTGCGCGACGTGGGCCGTCACGCGCTCACGCGCGAATTGCCGGAGCCGACGCTGTACACTTGAGGGACCGATCGCGCGCCACATCGCTCTGCTGGCCGCGAAAAAATCCACCCTCGAGGATCGCACCGTTGGAGTTCAAATTACCGACAACGGCGACGGCGCCGTTTTGCCCATCGGAAGTGCAGGGCAGCGTGACGGTGTCGCCGGCCGCGCCGTTCTGGAAGAAGTTTCTGCAGTTCGCGGGCCCTGGCCTGCTGATCTCGATCGGTTACATGGACCCGGGCAACTGGGCCACCGATATCGAGGCCGGTTCGCGCTACGGTTACAACCTGCTGTTCGTGGTCGTGCTCTCCAGCATCGCGGCGATGGCGCTGCAATGTCTCGCGATGCGTCTGGGCATCGTCACGGGGCGCGACCTCGCCGAACTCTCGCGCTCGCGTTATTCGAAACCCGTCGCGCTCGGCCAGTGGGCGCTCGCCGAACTCTCGATCATCGCCTGCGATCTCGCCGAAGTGCTCGGCGGCGCGCTCGCGTTCCATCTGCTGCTCGGCTGCTCGCTGATATGGGGCGTGGTGCTCACCGCGTTCGACACGATCATCGTGCTCGGCCTGAAGGGCAAGAACTTCCGCACGCTCGAAGCGATCATGGCCGGGCTGATCGCCACCATCGGCCTCGGCTACGTGATCGAGCTCGCGCTCGTGAAGCCGCACTGGCCGTCGGTGTTCGCGGGCGCGGTGCCGTCGTGGCACGCGATCGCGAGCCAGGAACCGCTCTATCTCGCCATCGGCATTCTGGGCGCGACCGTGATGCCGCATAACCTCTATCTACACTCGTCGATCGTGCAGACGCGCGCCGTGAAGCGCGACGAAGCCAGCATCGGCCAGGCGATCGGCATGTCGCGGCTCGATACGATCGTCTCGCTCGTGCTCGCGCTGCTGATCAACGCGGCGATCCTGATTCTCGCGGCAGCGGCTTTTCATGCGACCGGCCACAACCAGGTGACCGAAATCGAAGACGCCTACAAGCTGCTCGCGCCCATCGTCGGCAGCGGCGCGGCGGCGGTGCTGTTCGCGGTGACCTTGCTGGCGTCCGGGCAAAGCTCGACCTTCACCGGCACCGTGGCGGGCCAGGTGATCATGGAAGGCTTCCTGAAGATGAAGATTCCGTGCTACCAGCGGCGGCTCATCACGCGCGTGCTCGCGCTGATTCCGGCGTTCGCGGGCGTGTGGCTGCTGGGCAACGGCGCGGTGGGCAAGCTGCTGGTCGCGAGCCAGGTGGTGCTGAGCCTGCAATTGCCGTTCGCGCTCTGGCCGCTGATCCGCATGACGAACGATCGTTCACTGATGGGCGTGTTCGCGAACCGGCTGCACACGCGCATGATCGCGTGGCTGCTGTTCGCCATCATCACGGCGGCGAACCTGTGGCTGGTCTGGCAGACCTTTGCGGGGAACTGAGGGAAGGTGTAACAGGGAGGAAGGCGGCGAAGCGCCGATGAGAAATGCGCTTCGCCGTCCGGCACCGCGTGGGGCGCCGGACGGTTTCGCGTCTAGTCTTGCTGCTGCGTCCGGTTGACCGGATCTTGGCTCTCCTACGCTTATGCAGCCTCGGCAATGCCATCCGGCGTTTCCACCGGAAGGTCGCTCTCGGTCTGCTCTGCGCCCCGTCGCGCTGCAGCCGCCTTCTTCGTCTTGCCAGCGCGCGAAGGCGGCTGGCATGCGCCACACACGACGTTGTGCTGCAAGTCGTGGCGGTGCGCGACGAACTTACCGCCACAACGGCAGCAAGGCGTCATCTGCAGAATATCGGCATCGAAAAACCGCACCAAAGTCCACGCACGCGTGAGGTCGAGCACCGGCTCGGTCTCGCTGTGGCGGCAGTGTTCCAGATACAGCCGGAACCCTTTGGTAAGCGCGTCGAGATGCGAGCAACGCGCTTCGTTCTTGAGGAACAGGTACGTGTTGTAGAACAGCGAAGCATGAATGTTCGCCAGCCACGTCATGTACCAGTCCGCCGAGAACGGCAACATACCCTTGGGCGGCGATACGCCGCGGATCTCACGATACAGGCGAATCATGCGGTCCCGCGAAAGCGACAGTTCGCTCTCCAGAACCTGCATGCGCGCACCCAGTTCGATCAGCGCGATCGCGCGAAACACTTCCTGGGCATCTTCGGTGAGGCTGCGGCGGGTCGTCATGTCCGTTCCCCTCAGGCGAATTGCCCGGCGGGCTGTCCCGCAAGCAGGATAGCCGCATGAGTCGCCGCTACGTTGGCATGCCGGGAAGTCTGCGTCAGCGCGGACAACATGGCATGGTCATCGAAGCGGAAAAGGCAAAGAAGCTGGTCGGAAGCAGCCAGCTTGACGATCTGTGCCAAAGACAGATTGGAAAGCAGATCGGCCAGTTCCGACGACAGACCCAGTCGGAACATCCCGACCGGCTTGTCCTCGCGCAGCATGCGCTGTGCGAGCATCAGATACGACAAATTAATTTCGCGGATAGATTCCAGCGTCTCGCTGCTACGGTCCATTTCTCTCTTTTCCGAAGCCCCGATTAAACCCCCCGGCATTTGCTGCCGTTGTAACTTTTTTCTGGTCTTTGTCGGTCCGCTCTTTTATGTCGGCCCTGACTCTTTGATACAACGTGTTACAACTCGTAACACGTTGAAGCGAATTGTATGAGGACTAATCTCAGAAATCAATCCCTCTTCAAAAAAATAATTCGCCTGTTACAAATATTCCCGGTAACTCTTTCTGGTGTCCGAAACAACTGACCCCAAGATCCCGATGCGAACGGGATGAGCGCTGAAATCTGGCGTAAACCCGCTCAGGATAAGGGGCTCACGGATTTCGCCGGTGCATGCGCAACGAATCGCAATTCGCGGCCGGGCTCGCGCCGCCAAAATAAACGTTTTGAAAGGATTTGCGTTGGCAGGTAAGAAATACCCGCATGGCGATTAATCCGTATGAAGATAAAACTGTAACAAGTGTTTCGACCCTGTGTAACTAGCCTTGTCAAGATGTATCAAGACGCGGACTTCTGCGTCTCGTTGACGCGCTTTGTAACAGCGCTGGTTTACGCCTATATGTAAATCGCATGGAAACAACGGATTGAACGCGGGGCGGCGTCTGTAACTGGACGCGGGAATTGCGCCGCCGCATCTATCACGAAGTGATATAAATAAATGAGAAGCCGTGTCCGGCCAAAGGATGGGGCGCAGTGGCGAAGGGCGCGGCGCAGGAGGCAGTCATGGCTTCGTTCAGGCGCATTCTTTTGTGTTACGACGCGACCCGCGAAGGGCGGCGGGCCTTACGCGAGGGCACCGAGCTGGCGCTCGCGTGCCGCGCGCAGACGCATTTGCTGGCGGTGCTCGACGAGGGGCCGCTGCAATGGGGCACGGATGTGGTCTCGGCCGTGCCGTTCGAGGCGGCGGAATCGGCGGCCAGGGAAATCCTGCACGACGGCGTGGAGCGGCTCCAGCAACTGGGGCTGGCGGCGACGGGCGAATTCGCCGTGGGCCGCGCCATCGACGAAATCGCGCGCGTGGCGGCCCTGTTCGGCGCGGACCTGATCGTGCTCGGTCATCATCGGCGCGGCCCGCTCGCGCGCTGGTGGGAGGGCCGCGACGACCGGCAGCTGCTCGACCGCGTGTCGTGCAGCGTGCTGGTGGTCACGGCGCCGGAGCCGGCGGAAGCCGCCGCTGCCTGAGCGGCTGACGTCAACCGTGTCGTTCAGGCGGCCTTTCCGCCCAGAACCGGCATGCGCTTGACCTCGGAAACATAGAGCAGGATCAGCGAGACCCACACGACGCCGTAGAGCAGCATGAAACAGCTCGAACGGATCTTGAGCAGATCGAGCAGCGCGCCGAACAGGATCGGCAGCAGAAAGCCGCCCAGCCCGCCTGCGAGCCCGACGATGCCGGTCACGACGCCCATGTTGGACGGAAAGTCATCGGCGACATATTTGAAGGTGGACGCCATGCCGAAGGCGAACACCGCGCCCAGCACGAAGGTCAGCGCCACGAAGCCCGCGAGCGGCATGCTGATATGCAGCGTGGCGGTGCCGTCGATCGTGTGGATCACGAAGTCGGTGGCCGGGTACGAGAGGATGAACAGGCAGATCCACGCGACCCACAAGCCCCACCAGGTGACGTTGTGCGCGCCGAGCTTGTCGGCGAGCAGGCCGCCGACCGCGCGCAGCACCGAGCCCGGCAGCGAGAAGCCCGCCGCGAACGCCGACGCCATCACGAGCGACATGCCGTATTCGGCCTTCAGATACTGCGGAATCCACAGCGAGAGCGCGGTGAAGCCGCCGAACGTGATCGAGTAGTACTGGCACAGCCGCCAGACGCGCGGATCGGCGAGCACCTTGAACGAGTCGAGCAGCGAGCCGTTCGACTTGCCCGCGCCCGGATCGCGCGCCGAGGCGAACCAGAAGATCACGGCGGTTACGAGCAGCGCGATCGCGTAGACACGCGGCACGAAGCGCCATCCGTACAGCGACTGCAAGGTGGGCGTGACAAACAGATTCACAGCCGCGCCCACGGTGCCTGCGCCGAAGAAGCCCATCGCGAAGCCGCGTTTCTGGGGCGGGAAGAAGCGCGCGACATAGGGCGTGCCGACCGCGAACGACGCGCCCACGCAGCCCAGAAAGAGCCCGATGAACAGAAACTGCCAGAGCTGGCTCGCATAACTGACGATATAGACCGGCACCGCGCAGACCACGAGCAGGATCGTCATGACGATGCGGCCGCCGTAGCGGTCGGTCCACGCGCCCAGCGGCAGGCGCATGAGCGCGCCGGTGAGCACGGGCGTGGACGTGAGCAGGCCGAACTCGGTGCTGTTGAGCTTGAGTTCTTCGCGCAGCGGCACGCCGAGCACGCCGAACATCATCCACACCACGAAGCAGACCAGAAACGCGAGTGTGCTCGCGAGCAGGACGGACCACGCCTTGCCGCTGACTTGTGTGGGTGCGTCGGTGGCGGCCGGAGGCGGTTCGGTGCGCAGATTCATGATGATTTCCCTTGTTGCGCGAGTTGTGGCTGTGATTGTTGGTGTGTTCGTTGGCGTGTCACTGCACGAGCGGACTCGTGGCCGCGTCGACGGCGGCATGTTCGAGCGTCGCCGCCGAGGCGAGGATCGAGACGTATTGCTGAATCGCCTTGTGGCGCACGCGTTCGGTGAGAAAGCGCGCGATCTCGTCGGCGACCGATTCGAATTCGATGGGCTCGCCCGCCACGCGCCGGTCGACGCGCACGAGGTGAAAGCCGAAGCGCGTGCGCACGAGACGCGGCAGCAAACCCAGTTCGGGACTGTTGAACAGCGCCTGCTCGAATTCGGGCACGGTGTCGCCGCGCGTGAGCTGGCCGAGGCTGCCGCCCACGGCGCCCGACGGACAGTTCGACAATTCGCGCGCGCGCGCTTCGAACGCGTCCGGCTCGCGCAGCAGCGCGTTGAGCGCGTCTTCGGCCTGATGGCGTTGCAGCGCGAGCGGCACGCGCTCCGTCACGGCGAACAGAATATGGCTCGCATAGACGATCTCGTTGCGCACGAACTGCGAGCCATGCTGCTCGTAATAGCGGCGGCAATCGTCGGGCGTCGGCTCGGGCACGCGCAGTTCGCGCGCGAGCAGGGCGTCGAGCGCGTCGTCGTCGAGTGTGGCATCCGCGTCGATCAGCGCGAGTTCAGCGGCGCGCTGGCGCAGCAGTTCGCGCACCACGAGCGCGCGGCGCGCGGCCAGCGGCGGATCGGGTTCGTCGGCGTGATGGCGGCTTTCCTCGGCAATCGCCGCAGCGGCGATTTCCACGTGATTCACGCGCGCGGCGGGCGCGCTGTCGAGCGTCTGCGGATCGGCGTTCATGGTGTCGGCTCCTGGCGTTCGTGTGGCGTTTGTATGACGCTCGTATGGCGTTAGCGCTTGCGCACGAGTTGATACGGACGCAGCAGATACGCCACCGACGCGAGCCCGCTCCAGATATGCACCATGCGCGTGAACGGCGAAACGAGGAAGATCGTGAAGCCGAGCGCGATATGCATCTGATAGACGAGCGGCACGCCGTCGAGCAGCGCCGCGAGATTGCCCTGGAACGTCACCACGCCCTTCACGTAATCGGTGAGCTGTTCGAACATCGCGCCGTCCATGTGATGCGAGGACAGCACGACGGTCATGAGCCCGAGCGCGAGCTGCACCCACAACATCAGCACGATGACGATGTCCCACACCTTGCTGTTGCGGCGGATGCGCGTGTCGCCCAGTCGCCGCGCGATCAGCAGCGTGAGCCCGACGATCGCGAACGCGCCCGCGATGCCGCCCGCGACCATCGCGAGCAACTGGTGCATCGACGCGGAAATGAACGGCGCGACCAGCCAGTGCGGCGCGAGAAAGCCCGCGAAATGCCCGGCCACCACGACGAGAATGCCCCAGTGAAACAGGTTGCTGCCGAGGCGCAGCGTGCCGCGCCGCAGCAGTTGCGACGAGTCGCTTTTCCACGTGTACTGCTCGCGGTCGAAGCGCACGAGCGAGCCGAACAGCAGCACCGCGAGGCAGATGTACGGATAGATGCCGAACAGGAACTGATGGAAATAGTGGCCCATGACTGATCCTTTCCAGGTGTGACGTGTCGTGCTGCTGTTGCGTGCTTCTATGGCGGTGACGGCGTGCGCTTCAGCGCGGCGGACGCCGCGCGTGGAATTGCACCGGCGCGACGGCGGGCTGCGCGTTGCCCATGAAGCGCACCGGCTCCTCGCTCCATGCTGCGTCGAGCGCGCTCAAACCTTCGCGGTCGTGCGGCGCGTTGGCGTCGTCGTCGTGGGCTTCGTCGGGCTGGGCGGCGCCGCTGTCGCCCGCGAGCGCGAGCACCGCGCCCATCACATACGCGTAGTGGCTGTTGCGGCGGCTCAGCTCAGCCGTGATCGATTGCACGATGGCCGTGGTTTCGCCGAGCAGCGAGCGCGCTTCGTTCGCTTCGAGCAGCGACAGATATTCGAGGAACACCGGCAGATAATCGGGCAATTGCTCGGGGCCGAGCAGCAGGCCGTGGCGCTCGTAGGTCTGTTTCAGATCGATCATCGCCTGGCCGCGGTCGCGCGATTCGCCGTGCACGTGCTCGAACAGATGCAGCGAGGTCGCGCGGCCGCGATCGAATAGCGCCACGTAGTTCTCTTGCAGCGAAAGCAGATCGCGCGAGCCGAGATAATCGAAAAAGCGCAGCAGACGTTCGCGCGTTTCGCCGCGCAGCGCGCGTTCGTTTTGCAGATACGCGCGCGCTTCGTCGAGCGATTGAATCAGCGTGTCGTCGGGATAGTCGAGACACGCGGCGAGCAGCCGGAACGTGAGACCGTTGGGGCGGGGCGCGAACATCTCAGATCTCCTGAATCGGAATGTTGCGATGGCCGGATTTCGGCGCGAAGAGGCTCGCCTCGCTGCGTCCATCGGAACAGCCGTTGCCGAACGTGAAGCCGCACGACGAATGCAGATCGAAGGCGTTTTCCGCGTATTCGCGGTGCGTCGTGGGAATCACGAAACGGTCCTCGTAATTCGCAATCGCCAGATAGCGATACATCTCCTCCACCTGATGCAGCGAGAGCCCCGCTTGCGTGAGCACTTGCGTCGCGTCGACGCGATCGACGTGACGCGCGCGCATGAACGCGCGCATCGCGAGCAGACGTTCGAGCGCGACCTGTACGGGCTGTTCGTCGCCGGCCGTGAGCAGGTTCGCCAGATACCGCAGCGGAATGCGCAGCGAATGCACGTCGGGCAGCCAGCCGTTCATGCCGAGATCGCCGCTATTGGCGGCTGCGTTGATCGGCGAAAGCGGCGGCACGTACCAGACCATCGGCAGCGTACGGAACTCGGGATGCAGCGGAAATGCAATGCGCCAGTCGATCGCCATCTTGTAGACCGGCGAGCGTTGCGCGCCGTCGATCCACGAGGCGGGCACGCCGTCGCGTTCGGCTTGCGCGATCACTGCCGGATCGAACGGATCGAGAAACACGTCGAGCTGCGCCTGATACAGATCCTTTTCATTGGCGACGCTTGCGGCTTGCTGAATGCGGTCCGCGTCGTAGAGCATCACGCCGAGATAGCGGATGCGGCCCACGCAGGTTTCTGAGCACACGGTCGGCTGGCCCGCCTCGATACGCGGATAGCAGAAGATGCACTTCTCCGCCTTGCCGCTTTGCCAGTTGTAGTAAATCTTCTTGTACGGGCAGCCGGATACGCACATGCGCCAGCCACGGCACTTGTCCTGATCGATCAGCACGATGCCGTCTTCCTCGCGCTTGTAGATCGAACCCGAAGGACAGGCCGCCACGCACGCCGGATTCAGGCAGTGCTCGCACAGGCGCGGCAAATACATCATGAACGTATTTTCGAACTGGCCGTAAATCTCTTTCTGCACGTTCTCGAAGTTGTAATCCTTCGAGCGCTTTTCGAATTCGCCGCCGAGAATTTCTTCCCAGTTCGGCCCCCATTCGATTTTCTCCATGCGCTCGCCGCTCACCAGCGAACGCGGCCGCGCGACCGGCGTGGCCTTCGTATTGCCCGCTTCCTGCAAATGCGCGTAATCGAACGTGAACGGCTCGTAGTAGTCGTCGATTTCGGGCAGATGCGGATTCGCGAAAATCTGCGCGAGCAAGCGCCACTTGTTGCCCAGACGCGGCTCGATCTTGCCGTCCGCTTTACGCACCCAGCCGCCGCGCCAGCGCTCCTGATTTTCCCAATCCTTCGGATAGCCGATGCCCGGCTTCGTTTCGACGTTGTTGAACCACGCGTATTCCATGCCTTCGCGGCTCGTCCAGACGTTCTTGCAGGTGACCGAACACGTATGGCAGCCGATGCATTTATCGAGGTTCAGCACCATGGCGATCTGCGCGCGCACCTTCATGACGTTTCTCCTTCGCGAACGACGGGCGGCAAGGCGCCCACGGGCGTTTCTTCGCCATCGAGCCAGTCGACGTTCTTCATCTTGCGGACGATGAGAAACTCGTCGCGATTCGACCCGACCGTGCCGTAGTAATTGAAGCCGTAAGCCAGTTGCGCGTAGCCGCCGATCATGTGGGTGGGCTTGAGCGAAATGCGCGTGACCGAGTTGTGAATGCCGCCGCGCGTGCCGGTGATTTCCGAGCCCGGCGTATTCACGATCTTTTCCTGCGCGTGATACATCATCACCATGCCGCGCGGAATGCGCTGGCTCACCACGGCGCGCGCACACAAGGCGCCGTTCGAGTTGTAGCACTCGATCCAGTCGTTATCGACCACGCCGATCTGTTGCGCGTCCTGCTCGGAAATCCACACGATCGGACCGCCGCGCGAGAGCGTGAGCATCAGCAGATTGTCGGTGTAGGTGCTGTGAATCCCCCACTTCTGATGCGGCGTGATGAAGTTCAGCGCGATCTCGGGATTGCCGTTCGAACGCGAACCGACCATGTGTTCGTAACTGCCCGTGTCGATGGGCGGCTTATAAACGCACAGCGCCTCGCCGAATGCGCGCATCCATTCGTGGTCCTGATAAAGCTGCTGTCTGCCGCTGAGCGTGCGCCAGGGAATCAACTCGTGCACGTTCGTATAACCGGCGTTGTACGACACATGTTCCGATTCGATGCCGCTCCAGGTGGGCGAAGAAATGATCTTGCGCGGCTGCGCCTGGATATCGCGGAAGCGGATCTTTTCGTCGGCGCGCGCTTCGGCCAGATGCGCGTGCTGAATGCCGGTGATCTTGCTGAGCGCCTCCCACGCTTTCACCGAGACTTCGCCGTTGGTTTCGGGCGCGAGCGAGAGAATGGTTTCGGCGGCGTCGATCGCGGATTCGATGCGCGGGCGGCCGGCGGCGTCGCCGAATGCGGGCTCGTTCGCGTAACGATAGTTGAGATCGCCGAGCTGGTTCACTTCGTCCTGCGTGTTCCAGCTGATGCCCTTGCCGCCGTTGCCGAGCTTGTCCATGAGCGGGCCGAGCGAGGTGAAGCGGTGATACGTCTCGGGATAGTTGCGCTCGACCACGGCCACGGTCGGCATGGTCTTGCCCGGCACGGGCTCGCATTCGCCGCGCTTCCAGTCGGCCACGCCGAACGGCTGCGCGAGTTCGCCCGGACCGTCGTGCGCGATGGGCGAGAGCACCACGTCGCGCTCCACGCCCAGATGCCCGACGCTCAATTCCGAAAAGCGCTTCGCGATGCTCTTGAAGATTTCCCAGTCGCTTTTCGCCTGCCACGAAGGATCGACGGCGGCCGAGAGCGGATGAATGAACGGATGCATGTCCGAGGTGTTCATGTCGTCTTTCTCGTACCACGTGGCCGTGGGCAGCACGATGTCCGAATACATGCAGGTCGTGGACATGCGGAAGTCGAGCGTGCAGAGCAGATCGAGCTTGCCGCGCGGCGCTTCGTCGTGCCAGACGATTTCCTCGGGATGCGGCGCGCCTTGCTTCGACATTTCCTCGCCCTGCACGCCGTTGGTCGTGCCGAGCAGATGCTTGAGGAAATACTCGTGGCCCTTGCCCGACGAGCCGAGCAGATTCGAGCGCCACACGAACATATTGCGCGGGAACGCGTCCGGAGCGTCGGGATCTTCGCAGGCGAGCTTGAGGCTGCCGTCCTTGAGGCTCGCAGCGACGCTCGCGCCCGCTTGCGCCGCGTCGCCGATCGTGCGTCCGAGATCGAGCGGATTGCGCTTCAGTTGCGGCGCGGAAGGCAGCCAGCCCATGCGTTCCGCGCGCACGTTGTAGTCGATCGGCGCGCCGTGAAACGCCGATTTATCCGCGAGCGGCGAGAGCAGGTCGGTCGGGTTCATCGGGTCGTAGCGCCACTGGTCGGTGTGCGCATAGAAGAACGAGGTCGCGTTCATCTGGCGCGGCGGACGGCTCCAGTCGAGTGCGAACGCGAGCGCGGTCCAGCCCGTTTGTGGACGCAGCTTTTCCTGGCCCACGTAATGCGACCAGCCGCCGCCCGACTGGCCCACGCAGCCGCACATCACCAGCATGTTGATGATGCCGCGGTACGCCATGTCCATATGGAACCAGTGATTGATGCCCGCGCCGATGATGACCATCGACTTGCCCTCGGTCTTGTCGGCGTTCTCGGCGAACTGGCGCGCGACGTTGATCACGTCCGCGCGCTTCACGCCGGTGATCGCTTCCTGCCACGCGGGCGTGTAGGGCACGTCGTCGTCGTAACTGTGCGCGACGTCCTTGCCGCCGAGGCCCTGATCGAGCCCGTAGTTCGCCACGAACAGGTCGTAGACGGTCGCCACGATCCGCTCGCCTTCGCGCGTGGCCACGCGGCGCACGCCGATGCGGCGCGAGAGGATCGACTGGTGCTCGGTGTGGGCAAAGTGCGCGTGCGCGACGTTGCCGAAGTAGGGGAACGCGACGTCCACCACGTCGTCGTGACCCGCGACGAGCGAGAGCGCGGGCGTGAGCGGTTCGCCCTGGGCGTTTTCCTCGCGCAGATTCCATTTGCCGAGATCGCCGCCCACCTGCTGGCCCCAGTGGAAGCCCGCCGATCCGGCCGGCACGGCGAACGCGCCGTTCGCGGAATCGATCACCACGGTTTTCCAGTCGGGATTGTTGGACTGGCCGAGCGAGTCGGCGAAGTCGGAGGTGCGCAGATAGCGGTCGGGCACGTACTGGCCGTCGCGCTCGACGAGCGTGACGAGGCACGACATGTCGGTGAAGCGGCGGCAGTAATCGGCGAAATACGCGCTCTTGCCCGCGAGGTGATATTCCTTGAGGATCACGTGGCCCATCGCGAGCGCGAGCGCCGCGTCGGTGCCTTGCTTCGGATGCAGCCAGATGTCGCCAAACTTCGCGCCTTCCGCGTAATCGGGAAAGATCGACACGATCTTCGCGCCGCGATAACGCGCTTCGACCATGAAGTGCGCGTCGGGCGTGCGCGTTTGCGGCACGTTCGACCCCCACATCATGATGAAGGTGGAGTTGTACCAGTCCGCCGATTCGGGCACGTCGGTCTGCTCGCCCCAAGTTTGCGGCGAGGCGGGCGGCAGGTCGCAATACCAGTCGTAGAACGAGAGGCACACGCCGCCGATCAGCGAGAGATAACGCGAGCCCGCCGCATACGAGACCATCGACATGGCGGGAATCGGCGAGAAGCCGATCACGCGGTCGGGGCCGTGGCGCTTGACCGTGTGCACGTTCGCGGCGGCCACGATCTCCGTGACCTCGGCCCAGTCGGCGCGCACGAAACCGCCGAGTCCGCGACGCGATTGATAACTTTTGCGCGCGGCTTCGTCGTCGACGATGGCGGCCCAGGCGTCCACCGGACCGAGCGTGCGGCGTTTCTCGCGCCACAGCTTGACGAGCGCGCTGCGCACGAGCGGGTACTTGAGACGGTTTGCGCTGTAGAGGTACCACGAGTACGACGCGCCGCGCGAGCAGCCGCGCGGTTCGTGATTGGGCATGTCGGGGCGCGTGCGCGGATAGTCGGTCTGCTGCGTTTCCCACGCGACGATGCCGCCTTTCACATAGATTTTCCACGAGCACGAGCCGGTGCAGTTCACGCCGTGCGTGGAGCGCACGATCTTGTCGTGCGCCCAGCGCGTGCGATAGGCGTCTTCCCACTTTCGGTCTTCGTCTGTGACGGCGCCGTGTCCGTCTGCGAACTGTGGTCTCGCGGTCGTGAAATAACGCAGACGATCCAGAAAATGGCTCATGACACCTCCAGACAACCCGTGGGGACAGGCTTATTTAAGAATATGCGGCTTAACAAGTAAAGCTAATGCATCAAATGTTAATTGACGCTTCTTGCCGATTGCGGACGTCGAGAAGGTAACGAGATATAAATCAAAAGAAGTGCGTGGAGGCATTGTGCATGAGGCGTTATTTGTGTGTATGCAGTTTGTCCTCGAAGACGTTATGTATCGTTTCGTTATATTTTTGTGGGAATATCGTATCGAATGGAAATGTTTGAATTTTTTATCTGAAATGAATACGTTCCGTTGTCGAAATATCCTTTGTTTACGGGGTATTTCGGCGCGGTCAGTGTATGAAAGGCGTTTTTAATATTGGCCCGAATCGCGCTGAAATGGTCTAAAGCTTCGGTGCGGGTTTTGCAACGGATGCGCGGCGTAGCGTCGCGCGGGATTTACATCGGCGAAAGAAAGGGATTGGCGGGCGTGGATCTGATCAAGGCAATTGAGGCGCGATTTCCAGGGTGAACCGGCGCCGAAAATGTGTCAATTGCAATCGCGTGATGCGCTAATTGGCATTTAATTGCGCTGCGCCTGCAATGCCCGGGCCGTGGATTCATCGGCGGGGAAAAACGCTTCAATCGCCAGCTCGGAGAGCGTGATATCGACGGGCGTGCCGAACACGGTCGTAGTGCTGTAGAACGCGAGGTCGCCGAGCGCGGTGCGTACGTGCAAGGGCACCGCGATGTGATGCTGGATCGGTTCGACCGCCGCGTGACCCGCTTGCGGCGGCGCGGGATATGCGGCGAGTTCGTCGTGCAGCGCGCCGAGCGCCGGGTCCGCGCTCGCGTCGATCTGCCGTTGCAGGCGCGCGAGCAGATGCGCGCGCCACGCGTGCCAGTTGAGAATGCGCGGCGCGATGCCGTCGGGATGCAGCGAGAGGCGCAGCGCATTCACGGGCGCGGCCAGCAGCGCGGACGAAGCGTTGCCGACGAGCGGCGCGAGCGCATCGTTGGCGGCCACGATGTTCCAGTGTCGATCGACCGCGAGAGCGGGATAAGGCGCGTGCGCGCGCAGCACGAGTTCGACCGCTTCGCGCGCGGCGGCCAGTTGCGGATCGTCGAGCGCGCGTTCGCGATAGAGCGGCGCGTAGCCGGCCGCAACGAGCAGCGCGTTGCGCTCGCGTAGCGGCACGTCGAGACGCTCGGCGAGATGCATCACCATTTCGCGGCTCGGCAGGGCGCGTCCCGATTCCACGAAACTCAGATGGCGCGTGGAAATCTCCGCTTCGGTCGCGAGCAGCAACTGACTCATGCGCCGGCGCTGCCGCCATTCGCGCAACAGTTCGCCGACGCCGCGGCGCAGGTCGCTGGAAGCCGGCATGGCGAGTTGAGACGTGAACCGGGGCGCGGGCGTGTTCATGGCGCCGATTCTAGCGAAATCACGGCGTGGCGCGATTACCTCAGACGTAATGAACGTGCCGCCTGCGTGCGATTCTTTTTTTGTCGGGGCGGCGATGCGGGCATCATGGGAATCCCGCGTGTATCGACGCGTCCGGTGTGCGCACAAGCCACTTATCGCTGTGCGTTCGATCGCCTAGAATGCAATTTCACTTTCGTGCTGGCGGCATGGCGGGAGAAGGCCATGAGGGAAACGGTTGTCGCTTATCTGCTGGGTCCGGCCGTGATGGTGCTCATTTGCGCCGCCATGTGGGCCGCGTCGCGCCATCATCGCGGCGGATTCGAGGCGCGTGTCACGCGCTGGCTCGACGCGCATCGAGGACACGGCATCCGTCATAAGCATTGAGTGTGCCAGCGTACCCGCATGATGGCGCAACGCTCGCGCATTCTTCAGCGGATTGCGGGCGCTTGCGAAAATTGCGGGTATACACGCATGGCATCGCCCGCACGCATATTCTTCAGTCCACGCCATTTGAGTGGCAGTCCGAATTAATTCGCGCGCTGCCGCGCTCCGGCCGTATCGGGTCTGTCCCGTATGCGGGGAACTGTATGACAGGACAGGTGTCACTGCCATATTGCGAAACGGAGCCTTCCATGACACGACCCGCTGATTCCCTGATCATTTTCATCGCCCGCATCCTGCTCGCGATCCTGTTTTTGTGGGGCGGCGCCATGAAACTGCTGGGTTATGCGGGCTTTGTCGGCTACCTGCATTCGCGCGGCGTGCCGTATGTGCAGGTCGCCGCGCCCGTGGTGATCGCGGTCGAACTGCTCGGCTCGCTCGCACTGATCTTCGGCGTGCGCATGCGTGCCATCGCGTTCTTGCTGGCCGTGTACGCTATCGTCACGGCCGTGCTCGGGCATGACTTCTGGAACTTCACCAATGCCGCGCAGCAGCAGGAAGCGGCCGTGCACTTCTGGAAGAACGTCGCCATTGCCGGCGGATTTTTGCTGCTCACGGTAACGGGCGCGGGACGTGCTTCCATCGATGGAATGCGCGCGCCGCGCGGCGGCCTGCGAGGCTGAGCGCCGCGCCGCGACCCGATCCCCGAAACGCAAGGAGCCGGCTTTGATCCAGAACTTCGATTTCAACGTGGGCGGCACGACCGGGCAATTCTGCGCGAGCCTGGCCGAGGACGGCACGCGCCGCGTGCTGATCAGCGCCGCCGATACGGCCAAGACCCTCGTGATCCTCGACGCGTCCGGTTTGCTCGGCGCGCTCAAGGCCGAACTCGAGGAGCCAGAGCAGTTGGTCGCCCACGCGATCCGCAAGGCGCAGAGCGAGGGACTGATCGCGCGCGCGCTCGCGACGGGCGAGATTCAGGAGACATCGCTCTAGCGAGTCTTAGCGCTTGTGTGTCCGCGCATGCTGGCATAAGCGCGCCTTGTCACGCGTGCGTCATGCGGGATTTTTTCGTCGCTACCGCGCCGCCAGGCGTTTGCCTTCGCGGCGCGCGTCCTTCTCTTTCGATCAGCGCGATGCCTTCATGCGCGTCGCCGTTTCGGCGGCGGGCGGCGCGTGGGCGGCATCCGCGCGCACGAACCACGCGAGCGCCGCCGCGATCAGCAGCAGGATCGCCGAAATCGCCGCGTCGGCGTGCAGGCCGCTCACGACTTGCGCCGCCGCGCCGCTGCCCGTGAGCGCGCCGAACGCCGCCACGCCTACCGCGCCGCCCGCCTGACGCGCCGTGTTCAGCAGCGCCGAGGCCGTGCCCGCGCGCGCCGGTTCGACCGAGGAGAGCACCGTTGTCGTCATGGCGGGGACGGCGAGGCCCATCCCCGACGGAATCAGCAGGAACGCGGCCAGCAGCGCGATCAAGGGCGTGCCCGCATCGACGGGCATCAGCAGCGCGTAGCCGAGCCCCGCGACCAGCGCGCCGCCGATCATCGGCAAACGCGTGCCGAAACGCGCGACCACGTGGCCGCTCGCGATATTCGAGAACAGGAAGCCGCCCGTGAGCGGGATGAACGTGAGTCCGGCCTGCAACGGCGTCTGGCCGCGCGCGTGCTGGAGAAACAGCGCGAGCACGAACACCGTGCCGTAGTAGGTGAGGTTCACGCAGACGCCGAACAGCACCGACGCGCTGAAATTGCGGTTGCGCAGCATGCCGAGCGGCAGCATCGGCGACGCGATGCGCGCTTCGAGCATCACGAACGCCACGCCCGCGATCAGCGCGAGCGCGAACCCGCCCGAGACGGCCCAGTGCGCGAAGCCGAGCGGCCGCCATTCGATCACCGCGCCCGTGAACGCCGTGAGCGCGACGATGGCGAGCAACTGGCCGCGCAGATCGAGACTGCGCGCGGCGGCGCTTGTGCCGGATGCCGGCGCTGGCTCGCGCCGCGGCGCGGGAATCCAGAGCAGCGTGGCGGCCAGCCCGGCGGCGCACAGCGGCAGATTCACGAGAAAGATGCTGCGCCAGCCGAACGCCGCGATCAGCAGGCCGCCCGCGACCGGCCCGGCGGCGATCGAGATCGCACCGGCGGCGGTCCAGAAACCCACGGCGCGCGCCCGCAGCGTGCGCTCGTGACGGCAGGCCTCGTTGAGCAGCGCGAGCGAGTTCGGCAGCATCGCGGCGGCGCCCGCGCCTTGCAACGCACGCGCGGCGATCAGCAAGGCCGGATCGGCGGCGAGTCCGCAGGCCAGCGAGGCGAGTGCGAACACCACCAGCCCGGCCGCGTACAGACGGCGCGCGCCGTAACGGTCGCCGAGCACGCCGCCGGACAGCATCAGCACGGCGAAGGCGAGCGTATAGGCATCGACGATCCATTGCAGCCGCGCGATGTTGGCGTGCAGATCGGTGGCGATGCGCGCGAGCGCGATATTGACGATGGTGACGTCGAGCTGCGTCACGACGAAGCCCACGCTCACGGTGGCGACGATGCGGGCGAGCGCCGGCGTGAAGCGCGCGGGCGGGGCGGAGGGGGAATGGGCGGTATTCATGCGACTCATGGTAGGCCGCGTGAGGGCGTCGACGTTTCGGGTTGAGACGAAACGTCGGCGCATGTTCCAGTCCCGCGCCCGGCGCCAGTGAAAATGGCGCCGTATCGCGAACGATAGGGCGCCACGGCGCGGCTTTTCAGGGTTCGATCAGCGCGTGCGCACCGGATCCTTGAAGAACAGCGTGGTCAGCGCGCCCAGCACACAGATCGCGGCCACGTAATACGGCGGCGCGAGCGGCTCGGACTTCATCAGCAGCGCGACGACGATCGGCGTGAGGCCGCCGAACACCGCGTAGGCGACGTTGTACGAGAACGAGATGCCCGAGAAGCGCACCACGGCCGGGAACGCGTTGACCATCACGAACGGCACCGCGCCGATCGTGCCGACCAGCAGGCCCGCGATCGCGTAGAGCGGCATCAGCAGCGAGCTGTCGACCGCGAGCTGGCGGAACAGCGTGTAGTAGGCGATGGCCAGCGCCACGCCGCCGATCGCCAGTACGCGGCGCGCGCCGAAGCGGTCCGCGAGCGCGCCCGCGCTCACGCAGCCGACGGTGAGGAACAGCGTCGCGACGCAGTTGGCGAGCAGCGTGGTGGTGGCGTCGAGATGGAACTGCTTCTGCAGCAGCGGCGGCGTCATCAGGATCACGACGACGATGGCCGCCGAGAGCATCCACGTGAGCAGCATCGAGACGATCACGGCGCGGCCATGGTCGCGTAGCACGGCCTTGAGCGGCACTTCGTCGGCGAGCGACTTGCGCGCCTGCATCTCCGCGAACACGGGCGTTTCGTGCAGCCACTGGCGCAGATACACCGAGAACAGGCCGAACACGCCGCCGATCAGGAACGGCACGCGCCACGCCCACGCCGAGATTTCCGAGGGCGCGAAATGATGATTCACCGCCGCCGCGATCAGCGAGCCGAGCAGGATGCCGAAGGTCAGACCCGCCGTGAGCGTGCCGCACGCGTAGCCGATATGGCGGCTCGGCACGTGCTCGGAGACGAAGACCCACGCGCCCGGCACCTCGCCGCCGACGGCCGCGCCCTGCAGCACGCGCAGCGCGAGCAGCAGCACGGGGGCGAATACGCCGATCGTCGCGTAGGTCGGCAGGCAGCCCATCGCGAGCGTCGGCAGCGCCATCAGCAGGACGGAGAGCGTGAACATGCGCTTGCGGCCGAGCAGGTCGCCGAAGTGCGCCATGACGATGCCGCCGAGCGGACGCGCCAGATAACCGGCCGCGAAAATGCCGAAGGTTTGCAACTGGCGCAACCAGTCGGGAATCGCCGCTGGAAAGAACAGCTGGCCGATGGCCGGCGCGAAGAACACGAAGATGATGAAGTCGTAGAACTCGAGCGCGCCGCCGAGTGCGGCAAGGCCGAGCGTTTTGTAGTCGCTGCGCGTGAGCGCGCGCGCCGGTGCGCTCGCCTGAGCGCCCAGATCCGTAGCTTGCATGTCCGAAAACCGAGAAGTTGTTTTGGGCCGTGGGACGGCACGTCTTATGGCTTCACCGGCAGGCGCGCGGGTGGCGCGGCGGGCGGCGGCGGTCGGGCGCGGATCGCGGGTGCCTGATAGGCACAAGGAACGGGAAACGGCGCGCGGCTCCGGGTAGGGCGCGCGCCGACGCAGACCAATCCGCGATTTTACAGTAAGCCGACGATGCGCCCGGCATCGGACTCTGGAGGATTCCTGTCAGGTTTGGTGGTGTCGTCGTAGGATTGCGGCCCGTTGTTGCGCAATTCGGACTCCTCTGATGGGCGGCCTTTGCAATTCTCCACAGAATTGCGCCCAGGTTGTTTGTCCAAGAGAGGTGTCTTCATGCGTATCGCGATTCTCCAGCGCGACCCCGTCCAGCGCGCACAGATCGAGCGGGTGCTCGGGCAAAGTGGGCATGCGTGCATGCCGTTCAGCGACGGCATTTCGCTGGCCAAGGCGCTCGCCGCTTCCACCGTCGACATGCTGGTGCTCGACTGGCAAGGCACGCGGCTGTCGGGCACGGAGCTGCTGAAGACGGTCCGCGCGATCAACGGCAATCAGATCCCGGTGCTGTTCGCCTCGGAAGACACGTCCGACGACAGCGTGCTGCGCGCCTTTTCCGTGGGCGCCGACGACTACGTGAGCCTGCCGGTGTGTCCGTCGGTGTTTCGTGCGCGCGTGAATGCGCTGCTGCGGCGCGCGTTTCCCGACCGCTTCGACAACGTGACGCTCGACGCCGGCCCGTATCGTTTCGACATGCGCCGTCAGGCTGTGACGGTGCGCGGCAAGAGTGTTGAGCTGTCGGGCACGCAGTATCGGCTGGCTTCGCTGTTCTTTGCGAACGTCGGGCGCGTGCTGTCGCGCGATCATATTTACGCGATGGTCTGGGGCCGCGAGTTGCAGACGCTCACGCGCACGATCGACAGCCATGTTTCGCGGCTGCGCGTGCTGCTCGACATCGAGCAGCACAACGGTTACCGCTTGCAGCCGGTTTATAAGAGCGGTTATCGCTTGCTGCGTCTACAGGACGACGCCGCGCCGATGGAACGCGAGGCGGCTTAATCCGCTACCGACTTAGGCCACCCGAAGCGGCGCGCGTCGGGCAATAAAAAAGGCGGCACGTTATGCGTGCCGCCTTTTTTGTTTGCGCGATCCCGGGCTGCGGGACCGGCGCGGAATGCGTATCGAAACTGTGCGTGCGCCTTAACGCGCGAGGCCGAGGCCTTGCAGCACCGCATTGCCTTCGGTCGTGAGGCGGATCTTCGTGGCGCCCGCGGCGACGTCGCCGGGCACCTGCTCCACGAGGCCCGCTTCCTGGAGCATGGCGATCTCGGGTTTGGCGTGCGCGTCGATGGGCGCATGCAGCAACAGCAGCAGCGTGGCGAGCTCGTGATGGCTCAACAACCGGCGCAGGATATTGCGCTTCGCGGGCTTCGCCGGTTGCTCGCTGCTTGCCGCTTGAGTCTTCGAACTGGTCCAGTACACGGGCACCTCCTGCTACGTTGTCTTTCTGGGTGACGCGATGATGCGGACGAAGACTTAAACGATTCTTAAAACCGTCCGCCCAATTGTGTCGCGGTACTACACGGCGTTACGCCCAGTAAGCAGGTGTTAATGCGAGGTGCATAAGCGCTTTCGGTGTTCCGCAGCGCGGACCGCGATTCCAGAATCAGGGTGCGCAGGTCTTGCTCGCGCCCTCAATCCACAGGTTCTTCGCGTGGCGCTTGCCCGCGTAAAAACGATAGGTGGTCGTGCCATTGTCGGCGCGCACCTTGATGACGTTCGAATCGCCGAAGTCGAGCATTTCGCCTTGCGGAAGCGCCGAGGTGCCGAAGCTGGAGCCGTGCCGCGTCGCTTCCACGGTCAGGCAGGAGATCACATCCTGAACCGAGCGGTTGGTCGTGGAGTCGATGACGGGCTGGCCGGAATCCGGGTTGCCCTGAAACCAGGCGCAGGCGCCGAGCGTGAGCGAAAGGGTGAGGGGCACGACAAGCTGCTTCATATTGCTCCTGTTAACCATGTCGGCGATGGGCTGACCGAAGGACCGCCGCAAAGTGAATGACCCAGGGTGAATACCCCAGGTGACTGCCACCAAGGCCGGCGAGCATGGGTGCAAGGCCGCACGCCGCAGCCAGCCAAAAAAGAGCCGAAGATTATATCGGCAGCACGTCGCGTGCCGCTGCGCGCAAGGCAACACAGCGAAGGAAAAATGGCATTCGCGTGACGCAAACCCCCGCGCACGACGTAATAAACAGGCACGTGTGTTGCGGCGATACGACTCGCGCGCCCGATGCGCGACACAGGCGTACACGTTTGATCGCGGCGAGATAGACTACCCGAGAGGTGCACTCCGCAATCTGACGCGACGTCAGGGAGAATAACCATGAGCCGCCCTTCGGTCCGTTTTCCAGTACGTGCCACCGGCACCGCCTCGGTCTGGCGGTGGATCAAATGGGGTTTTATCGTCGCGTTGCTGGCGGCGATCGTGATCCTCGCGCGAATCGTGCAGATCGAGATCGACACCTCGCGATTGCAGGCGCGCTATCTCTCCGAACTCACGCGCGACATCGGTTTCACCGTCGAGAACGGGCCGAGCCACAGCGTCCGCTTTCCCACCACGAACGGTCCCTACGACACGCGGCTCGGCTACGCCCAGTTGCCCATGTTCACCGACCGGCTCGCGCAGCGCGGCTTCACGATCGCTTCTCAGGCGCGCGATTCGGAACGCATGATTTCGCTGGCCGATCAGGGTCTGTTTCTGCCGTATGAGGAAAAGGATCAGGCCGGCATCGTGCTGCGCGACGTGAACGGCGCGACGCTGTTCCACACGCGTTATCCGCAGCGCGCCTACGAAAGTTTCGACGCCGTGCCGCCGCTCGTGCGCGACTCGCTCCTGTTCATCGAAGACAAATACCTGCTCGCCTACGATCAGCCGAACCGCAATCCTGCTATCGACTGGGGGCGATTTAGCCGTGCGCTCGTCGATCAGGGCGCGCGGCTCGTCAATCGCCATCAGCAGACGCCGGGCGGCAGCACGCTCGCCACGCAGATCGAGAAGTTTCGCCATTCGACCGGCGGGCGCACTTCGACGCCGCCCGAGAAACTGCGCCAGATCGCGTCCGCTTCGGTGCGCGCGTATCTCGACGGGCCGCAGACCATGCCCGCGCGCCAGCAGATTCTCGTCCACTATCTGAATTCGGTGCCGCTCGCGGCGAAGGCGGGCATCGGCGAAGTCAACGGCATCGGCGACGGGCTGGCGGCCTGGTACGGACGCGATTTCCGCGACGTGAACCGCGTGCTGCGCGAGCCGATTTCGAGCGCGACGCTCGACGAACAGGCGCTCGCGTTCCGCCAGGTGCTGTCGCTGCTGATCGCGCAGCGCGCGCCCACGTATTTCCTGCAAAAGAACCATGACGCGCTCGCGAAGCTCACCGACAGCTACCTGCGCCTGCTCGCGAACGGCGGCGTGATCTCGCCGCAACTGCGCGACGCCGCGCTCGCCACGCAACTGACGCTCGACCGCTCGAAGCCCGCGCCGCGCCCGGCGGTGTCCTACGTGGACCGCAAGGCCGTGCTCACGCTGCGTACGCAGCTGATGCAGGCGCTCGGCCTGAAGACGCTCTACGATCTCGACCGCCTCGACCTGACCGCGACCGCCACGCTCGACGACGGCGTGCAGCAGGCCGTGAGCGACCGGCTCGCCGACGCCGCGACCAAGGACGGCGCGCGCGCGGCGGGACTCGTGGGCTTCGAGATGCTGCGCCCCGCCGACGATCCGTCGAAGATCGCCTACAGCTTCACGCTGTTCGAGCGGCGCGGCGGCGAAAATCTCGTGCGCGTGCAAACCGACAGCGTGAACCAGCCGTTCGACATCAACTCGGGCGCGCGCCTGAATCTGGGCTCGACGGCGAAGCTGCGCACCATCATCACGTATCTGCAGATCGTGAGCGCGCTGCACGCGAAGTACGCCGATCAGGACGCGAAGACGCTGCGCGCGGAACTCGCGCAAACGGACCCGAGCGATGCGCTCACGCGCTGGGCGCTCGATTATCTGTCGAAGACCTCGGACCGCACGCTGCCCGCGATGCTCGAAGCGGCCGTGGAGCGCAAATACTCGGCGAATCCGGGCGAAACCTTCTACACGGGCGGCGGCGCGCAGAGCTTCAACAACTTCGAGTCGAGCGACAACGGCTCGATCCTCACCTTGCACCGTGCGTTCCAGCATTCCGTGAATCTCGTGTTCGTGCGGCTGATGCGCGACATCGTCCACTACGAGATGATCCAGACCTCGGGGCCGCCCGCCACGTGGCTCGAGGATCCCGCGGTGCGCAGCCGCTTCCTCACGCAGTTCGCCGATGGCGAAAGCCAGGTCTACATGAAGCGCTTCTACTCGCGCTATCAAGGCAAGAGCGACGACGAAGCGCTGCAGATCCTGCTTCAGCACACGCGCAAGGGACCGGCGCGGATCGCGACCGTGCTGCGCAGCACGAACCCGGACGGCACGCTCGCGTGGTTCGACACGCAGATGCGCGCGCAACTGAAGAACACGAAGTTCCAGTGGCTCGACGACGAAGATCTCGCGAAGTACTACGACAAGTACGCGATCGACAAATTCAACCTCAACGATCGCGGCTATATCGCGGGCATTCATCCGCTCGAATTGTGGCTGCTGCTGTATCGTCGCTCGCATCCCGATGCGACGCTCGCGCAGGTGCAGCAGGCGAGCCGCGACACGCGCCTGTACACGTACAAGTGGCTGTTCAAGACGAAGTACCACGCGACTCAGGACCGCCGCATCCGCCGCATGATCGAGCTGCGCGCGTATGACTCGATCGGCAAGTCGTGGCGCGCGCTCGGCTATCCGTTCGACAACATCACGCCGTCGTATGGCGCGGCGATCGGCGCATCGGGCGACCGGCCTTCGGCGCTCGCGTATCTGATCGGCCTCGTGTCGAGCGACGGCCAGAAGCTGCCGACGCATAGCTTCGAATCGCTCGACTTCGCGCGCGGCACGCCGTACGAAACGCGCTTCGTGCATACGTCCACGCCACCGCAGCCGCTGATTTCGCCGGAGGTTTCGAAGGTGGTGCGCGAGCTGCTCACGTCGGTGGTGGAGGGCGGCACGGCCAGGCGTCTCGCCGATGGCATGACCTTCCCGGACGGCAAGAAGCTCGACGTCTACGGCAAGACCGGTACGGGCGATCAGCGCTTCAATGTCTATGCGCCGGGCGCGCGGCTGATCGAGTCGCGCAAGGTGAACCGCAGCGCCACGTTCGTGTTCGTGATCGGCAATCGCTTCTACGGCACGATGACTGCGTGGGTGCACGAGCCGTATGCGGCGCGCTATACGTTCACGAGCGCGCTTTCGGTGCAGCTGCTCAAGTCGCTCGCGCCGGTGCTGCAACCCTTGCTAGAAGATCAGGACGCACCCGACGGCAAGCTCAAGGCCGCGACGGGATCGCAGGACATGACGCTGATCGATCCGCAAACGGGCGCGATGCAGCACGTGAGTCTGTCGTTGTTGAAGGCGGGACTGGATTCGGCGGCGAATCCGGGATGGACGAGCACGATGCCGGGCGTTTATTCGGATGCCGAATCAATCGCGGCGAAGGTCGCCAGGAAGTGAGTTCGCGCTGCGTGCTTTCGTGAATGCCCTTCGATAAAAAACGCGCCCATACGGGCGCGTTTTCCTTGGTGCCGTCGATGCGCTTGCGAGCGCGATAACGTCAGTACGCACCATCCGCCGGGGGCGGCGGCGAGCCCGGCGGAGGCGGCGGCAGATAACGCTGCTGCGGTTGCGCCTGTGTCTGATACGGCTGCTGCGTCTGCATGCGGCCCGCGACCGGAATGCGGTTGCCGTTGCCGTACATGCACTGGAGATACGCGTAGTCGTAGCGGCGTTGCGCGTCGTAGGCCGAGCCCTGCACGTTGCCCATGCCGACCGCGCTGCCCGCGAGCAGGCCCGCGCCCGCGCCGATGGCCGCGCCCTGGCCGCCGCCGAACGCCGCGCCCGCTGCCGCGCCGAGCGCGGTGCCGACCACGGCGCTGCCCACGCCCGCATTCGTCGCGGCCTGATTGGTCGCGCCGCCGCCGACCTGCTGGAAGGCGAACTGGCGGCAGTTGTAGTCGTCGTTGCGGAACTGGTCGAAGGTCTTGCCGGTGCCGGGCAGCGCCATCACGCTCGGGCCGGTCGGCACCACGGCGCACGCGCTCAGGAGCCCCGCCGCGGCAAGCACCGCGAGATAAGTCGATTTCATGTGCAGCTCGTTGGGTGAGTTAGTTCGAAGGGGCCACCTGGGCGGGCACCGAGCGCCAGCCCGACGCGCATTGCTTCACGTACGGGTAGTAGGTCCTGGAGGCGTCGCAGTAGTACCAGGTGTCGCCGTTCTGGCCGGCGGCGACGCCGTTCGGGCCGTCGGCGGGACCTTGCTGGTAGACCGCGTCCGGGTCGCCTGGCTGGCCTTGCTCGACGTAGTCGGGCGGCGGCGGAGGCGGCGGCGTGACGATGACGGGCGGCGGGCCGTAGTAATAGGGCACGGGTGCGACGGGGTAGTAATACGGCACGCCGCCGCCGATGAACACGCCGACGTGCGCCGCGTTCGCCGCGCCGCTCACGCAGGCGATGGCGGTCACGGCAGCCCCGAGAATCAATTTCGACCTTCTCACAACGATCTCCAGTACGGATGGTCCCGGGCCGGTCAGCCCGCGCATGGTGAGACGCTATGACAACGCGGGGTTCAATGCAATTACGCGAGTTGTACGGTTTTTTCGAGTTGTTACAACCGGGTGACGAAGGGTGCCGCTCAGGCGCCGGTCAAGCGCCCTTCGGCGGACAAGCTCCGGCTTCATGGGCGTATCGGCACGCTTCGGCCGCGTCCTGTCCGGTTCGCGCGCGGCCGGCTTTCGCGCCGTAAGGTGTCTGTCGGTAACATTTGGATATTTGAGATGCGGGGTTTTTGCCGATGGTGGATCCGCCTGGCGTCTGCGTCAAACCGAAAAAATCGCCGAAGTCTCCACGATTGATCTGAAATCCACACCGTATCGACGGGTCAAGGTGCGCGCATCAAGGTGTGTGCGCATGCTTCGATCTCGGTCCGACTCGATCGACTTTTTCCCTTGTTGATGTGCTGCCCTTGCCCGCGTGGCCGGGCTTGCAGGGAGTTCGCTGCGGATGCAGCGCGCGCTCGCGAAAAAGTCGAATAGTCATTTCGATTCGCTACGCAAGGCAGACGCGAATGCGCCACTTAGACTGACCGACCGCCGCGTGATCGGCGTGACCCTCTTCGTGAAAATTAATAAGGACTACAAACGTGAAGAATTTTCTGATGGGCGTGATGGCTTGCACCGTCATGAGCGCCGCGCCCGTGTGGGCCGGATTGGGCGGCGCGCCCGCTTATCCGTCGGCACAGCGTGCGCCTGCCGTGCGCACGATGGCGGCCGCGAACGGCGTTGCCGCGTCCTACACGGTGACCACGGCCACGCTCGATAACGGCACCGTGATTCACGAATATCTCGACAGCGCGGGCACGGTGTTCGCCGTGTCGTGGCGCGGACCGCGCGTCGGTTCGCTGGAGAGCTTGCTCGGCAGCTACTTTCCGGCGTGGCAAAAAGGTCTCGCCGACGCCCGCGCCGCGCGCGGCGGCGGTCATGGTCCCGTCTCGATGCATGGTGCGGATCTGGCCGTCGAAGCGGGCGGCCACATGGGTGCGCTGACGGGCCGCGCGTGGCTGCCGAAAGCGCTGCCGCAAGGCATGAACGCAGATCAAATTCAATGAGCGGGAGCGAGACGATGAACAAGATTCTTATGGCGTCGGCGCTCGCGCTGAGCGTTGCACTCGCGGCCTGCGGCGGCGGTGGAGGCGGTGACGGCGATAACGCGTCGGGCAATGCGGCGGTGTCCAATGGCAGCACGTCGTCGGGCAGCGGCGCTTCGGGTTCGGGGACGAACTCGGGCACGAACTCGGGAACGTCCGGCTCCGGCAGTTCCGCGAGCAGTGGCAACAGCGGCAATAGCGGTAGCAGCGGCAGCGGTGGCAGCAGCGGCTCCGGCAACAGCAATTCGACGAGCGGCAATTCGGGCTCGGGATCGAGCACATCGTCGGGAAGTTCGGGCTCGTCGGGTTCCTCAGGTTCTTCGGGCTCAGGTTCTTCGGGTGGCGATACGTCCGGCAGCGGCACCTCCGGCGGCGGCACTTCGGGCGGCGACACCTCCGGCAGCGGTTCGTCGAGCGGCGGCAGCTCGGACAGCGGCTCTGGCGCCGACATCGGCAACACGATCGCCGTGCGCGTGTCGTCGGCGAGCAGCGTGCTCAATTTCCCGCTCGTGAGCGTGACGATCTGCCAGCCAGGCAGCAGCGCCCAGACGAAGTGCGCGACGATCGACAACGTGCTGCTCGATACCGGCTCGTTCGGCCTGCGCCTCTACGCGTCGACGATCCCGTCCGACACGCTGGCGGCGCTGCCGATCCAGCGCGACGCCGCGAGCGGCAACAACGTCGCCGCGTGCGGCGTGTTCGGCTCGGGCTACACGTGGGGCAGCCTGCGTAGCGCCGACGTGAAACTCTCGCGCGAAGTCGCCGCCTCGGTGCCGATTCAGGTGATCGGCGACCCGGCCATCGCGTCGAGCGCGCCGTCGTCGTGCGTCTATAACTCGTCGCTCAATACGGTGAGGGCGCTCGGCGCGAACGGCATTCTCGGCGTGGGCGTCGCGCGCCAGGACTGCGGCGCGGCTTGCGTGAACACGGCGCAGGCCGGCTATTACTACGCGGACGCCGCGCCGGCCACGCCCATCGCCATGCCGCTCGCGAGCCAGGTGACGAATCCCGTCGCGCTGTTCCCGGTCGACAACAACGGCCTGATCGTCGATATGCCCGCGATCGACGCGAGCGGCGCGCTCACGGCGTCGGGCACGGTCATCTTCGGTGTCGGCACCCAGTCGAACAACGCGCTGCCGGGCGCGGCCGCCACGATCCTCACGACCGACCGCTGGGGCAACTTCCTCGGCAGCGTCGCGGGCGGCGCCACCGTGGCCGCCTTCATCGACTCGGGCTCGAACACGCTGAGTTTCGAGGACTGGGCGCTGCCGCAATATCAAGGCTTCTATGCGCCCGTTTCGGTGATCCAGCGCTCGCTCGCACTGTCCGACGTCACGGGCGCGGCGACAACGGCCAGCATGGGCATCGACAACGCGCGCACGCTGCTGTCGACGAAATTCATGGCGTTCAGCACGATCGGCTCGTTCCTCGCGCAAACGCTCGATCTCGGCATGCCGTTCCTCTATGGCCGGCGCGTCTGGTACGGCATCGAAGGGACGCGCTCGGGTGGGAGCGTCACGGGGCCTTATGTGAGTTTCGCCGCGCGTTAAATCCGCTCTGAATTAACTGGCATAAAAGGCGCACTCATCTGGTGCGCCTTTTTTATTCAAATTACGCTGAAAAGGTTTTCATTAAAAATGTAAAACGTATTTGCAAAGCATGATTTATTCCGGTGATTATTCGCACAGTGTGCAAAGTTCAATCATGTATTTGTAAGCCGGTTATCCTTCTCCGATATAGCCCTAAAAAATCGACGAAACCAAACGTTTGCCTCAGAGGAAACCCTTAGTCAAGGTCTCCAGATTGTGGGCCGTTATAGCGCTGGTAGGACTAGCCGCCAGAAGCCGGTCCTTTTGCCCGATTAGAAAATGCGAATTTTTAAGGGCAGAAAAAATTACTGAGAGCAGCGTGCGATTTGCACGCTTGATGTGAATTGCGCGCCACGACCACGAGGGAAATAACGATGGAACATTCGACGCCCGAGCGTCAGCTCGAACTCATCGAGCTGAGCGCGGTCACCGCTGCGCTCAATCGCGTGCAGGCCGTGATCGAATTCGATCTGCACGGCATCATCCTGCACGCCAACGAGAACTTTCTCGCGACCGTTGGCTATACGCTGGAAGAAGTGCGCGGCAAGCACCATCGAATGTTCTGTGATCCTGACTATGCGCGCGGCGAAGCGTATCGCCTGTTCTGGGAGCGCCTCGCCCGCGGCGAATTCGATCGCGGCGAATACCGGCGTCTGGGCCGCGACGGCCGCGAAATCTGGATCAACGCATCGTACAACCCGGTGTTCGGCGAGGACGGCCGACCGTACAAGGTCATCAAGTTCGCCACCGACATCACGGCGATCAAGCAGCAACATGCCGAGTACGAAGGCCGTCTGCGCGCGATCGACAAGGCGCAGGCCGTGATCGAATTCGACACGCAGGGCATCGTGCTGCAGGCGAACCAGAATTTTCTCGACACGCTCGGTTATCGGCTCGACGAAATTCAGGGCAAGCATCACCGCATGTTCTGCGAGGAGACGTATGCGTGCAGTCCCGACTACGCCGAATTCTGGGCTAAGCTCAATCGCGGCGAATTCGATGCGGGTCGTTACAAGCGCGTCGGCAAGGGCGGCCGCGTGGTGTGGATCCAGGCGACCTATAACCCGATCTTCGACGTGAACGGCCGCCTCTACAAGGTCGTGAAGCTCGCCAACGACGTGAGCGCGCAAGTCGAACTCGAAGAGAGCGTGAAGCGCCGCGCAGAAAGCGACCAGCGCAAGGTGGCGACGCTGCTCGACGTGGTGCGCAATGCGGCGGCGGGCGACCTCACGGGCAAGGTGGACGTGACCGGCGACGATCCCATCGACCAGCTCGCGGCGGGCATCAAGAGCATGATGAGCGACCTTTCGAGCGTGATCGGCAAGGTGGTGGAGTCGGCGGGCACGTTCAAGGATTCGTCGCAGGACATCGCGGCGCGCGCGGACACCGTTGCGGGCGGCGCGCAACTGCTCGGCGCGACGGTCGAGGAAATGAACGCCTCGATCGAGGAACTGACCGCATCGATCAACTCGATCGCCGACAACTCGCGCGGCGCGGACCAACTCGCCAAGGACACGCAGCAGGAAGCGGAGCGCGGCGCGAAAGCGGTGGGCCGCTCGATCGAATCGATGGAGCTGATCAACCGCTCGTCGGAAGATATCGGCGAGATCGTCAAGGTGATCGGCGAGATCGCCAGTCAGACCAATCTGCTCGCCTTCAACGCGGCGATCGAGGCCGCGCGTGCGGGCGAGCACGGCCTCGGCTTCTCGGTGGTCGCCGACGAAGTGCGCAAGCTCGCCGAACGCTCCTCGCAGGCGACCAAGGAAATCTCCAAGCTCATCAACGAATCGGTCAAGCGCGTCGCGCAAGGCAGCGAGATCTCGAAGCAGGCGGGCGAGGCGTTCGAGCGCATTCTCTCGGGCGTGAGCCGCACGACGCAAGCCATTTCCGAAATTTCCTGCGGCGCGGACGAGCAGTTGATCGCCGCGCGCGAAGTGGCCGCCGCGATCCAGCAGGTGGCCGAGGAGACCGAGAAGTCAGCGGGCGCGTGCGACACCATCGCGCGCGCAGCGGCATCGCTCAAGGGCGGCGCGGAAGGACTCGACACGACGGTTGCGCGCTTCGTCGTTTGACGGGCAGGAGGCAGCAGTGGATATCGATAAGGATGCCGAAGCGTCGGTGCAGCGCGCATTGTTCGAGCAGGTGAGGCGGCACACCGGCATCGCCATGAACGAGCGCAAGTGGACCATGCTCAAGGGCCGTTTGCGCCGGCGCGTGATGGCGCTGGGCCTGCCCGACTATCGCGACTATCTTCAGGTGCTCGACAGCAACGTGGACGAAGTGCGCGATTTCATCGACCTCGTGACGACCAACGAGACTTCGTTCTTCCGCACGCCGCGCATCTGGGAGTATCTGTCCGAAGCGTTCTTGCCGTACTGGTATTCGCAGCAGACGGGCGCGCCGTTGCGCATCTGGTCGGCGGCGGCGTCGAGCGGCGAGGAAGCGTGGTCCACGGCCATGCTCTGCGAGGAATTTCGCGCGCGCCAGCCGTCGTTTCGCTACGCGATCGTCGGCACCGATATCTCGGACGGCATTCTCGCCACCGCGCGCGCGGGCCGCTACCAGGGCCGCAGTCTCGAAGGCCTGCGCCTGCATCATCCCGCGCTCGCGCAGAAGTATCTGCGCAGCGACGGCGAATGCGCGAGCGTGACCGATGCGCTGCGTGCGAACGTCGCGTTCCGGCAGCACAACCTCTACGCGCTGCCGCGCGATCTCGGCCTGTTCGATCTGGTGCTGCTGCGCAACGTGCTGATCTATTTCGATCAGGAAGGGCAACAGGCGGTGCTCGCGAACGTGCGCCGCGCGATGCGGCCCGACGCTGTGCTGATCGTCGGCGAGTCGGAATCGTTGAGCCGCATGGCGACGGATTTTACCTTCGAGCAGCCGCTCATCTATCGCAACGGAAACCACAACGAGGAACGCGACCATGAGCACGCGTGACGTGCAAGTGCGGATGTGCGAGATCGCGGTGAGCAGTGCGGACGACGCGAAGATCCTGCGCGCGACGCTCGGCTCGTGCGTGGGCATCGGCCTGTTGTGGCGCGCGCGCGGCACGTATGGACTCGCGCATTGCCTGCTGCCGCAGCCCGTGGGCAGCACGCGCGCGCCGGGCGCGGCGCAGACGGGCAACGGCGCGAAATACGTGGTCGAGGCGCTGCCCGCGCTGATCGCGATGATGGGCGCCGACGCCGCGCAGGACGGCGAAATCGAAGCGGTGCTCGCGGGCGGCGCGAACATGATGCATCACCGCACCACGCTTCATGAGCCGATCGGCGATCTCAACGTGCGCATGGCCCAGAATCTGCTGGCGGGCGCGCGCGTGCGCGTGGTGCATGTCGACGTGGGCGGCGAGTGCGGGCGTCAACTGACCATCGACTGCGAACAGCATCATTACGCCGTGCGCCACTTCACGCGTCCGGCATGAACGCGCGTGAGTGCTGAAAAGTCGTTCGCATAACGAATCAAGGAGCTTCACGATGAATCATCGTGCGCTGGCGGTGGGCGGCAAGCTGGAGCTATACGGGTCGTTTCACCTCGCGGGCACCGAGCTGGCGTTGCCCGTGGCGTCGCTCCAGGAAGTTGTCAATCATCCGGGCACGCTCACGCCGGTGCCGCTCGCGCCGTCGTATCTGCTCGGCCTGTTCAACCTGCGCGGCACGCTGATTCCCGTGGTCGATCTGCGCCAGTTGCTGAATCTGCGCGACGAAGGCGTGACGGGCGTGCGCAAGATCGCGATTGTCGAAGCGGCGGGCGGGCGTGTGGGCCTGCAATTCGACGCGACCGGCGAAATCCTGCGCGTGCCGAAGGAGCAGGTGATCGCGATCGAGATGGCCGAGGGCAGCGCGCCTTCGGCGATCGGCGCGGTGCTCAAGCTCGATGGCGGCGAGCGCATTTTGCAGGTGTTGTCCGCCGACGCGCTGCTGCGTCTGCGCGACGTGCCGCATCTGGCCGAGCCCGCCGCGCGCTCGATCGAGCGCCGCGCGCAGCAAGGGCAGCGGCGGCAGAACGTTTCGTTCAAGGTGGGCGGCACCGCGCTCGCATTGCCGATGGGCGCGATCCAGGAAATCATTCGCGTGCCCGCGCTCCAGCAGTCGCCGCTCGCCGACGACGTGTGCATCGGCATGCTCAATCTGCGCGGCGCGACCGTGCCGGTGCTCGATTTCGGCCGCTTCCTCGGCTTTGCGCGCGCGCCGGAGGGCGCGACGTCGGCCGATGACCGGCGCATCGTCATCCTGCATCGCGAGGATCTGTATTTCGGCTTGCTCGTCGACGAAGTGGCGAGCATCGTCGCCTATCGCGAGGACGAGTTGTTGCCGATGCCGTCTTACGGCGCTGCGCATCGTTCGCTGTTCGCGGGCTATCTCGCGGCGGAAGGCGCGGAAGGCGCGAGCGGCGTCCTGCTCGTCAACGCCGATGCGCTCTACGCGAACGCGCGCGTGTCGTCGCTCGCGGCGGGGCATCGCGATCTCTATCGCAAGGCCACGGAGACGGCCAGCGTCGCGCAAAAACGCGGTACGGGCACGCGTCAGACGCTCGTGACGTTCCGCATCGGCCAGTTGCTCGGCGTGCGGATTACCGAGTTGCGCGAGGTGATCGACTATCGCCACGACACGGTGAAGACGCCGGGCCTGCCTGCGTTCGTGCGCGGCGTGCTGAACCTGCGCGGCGTGCTCGTGACGGTGATCGACGTGCGTGCGATGTACGCGATGCCGCCGTACGAGGATCTGTCGCGCGCGAAGATCCTGATCGTCGAGCATCACGGCGACAAATACGGACTCCTTGTGGATTCCGTCGAGGATATCGTGACGCTGAAAAGCGGATCGCAACTCGCGATGCCCGCCATGCTCACGCGCGCGGCGGGCGCGAACGTGCGCAGCGACATGCGCGAGGCCGTCGAATTGCCCGGCCAGGGCACGCTGATGCTGCTCGATCCCGCGTCGTTGTGCGAGCGCGTGGCGCAGGAAGCCGCGACGGTTTGAATTCAGGCGTCGAGTGCGAGCGTGGCGAAAGTGGCGAGCCAGTGCTCGCCCATGTAGTCGCCCGCAACGTGTTCGAGCGCCGCGTCCAGATGCGTCTGCGCCGCTTCGCGCAACGCATCGGCGCGCGGATCGTTCGCGGGCAAGGCGCGCGCGAGCGTGCGCTGGCACCACGCGCGGCTCAGATTCAGGCCGTCGAGATGCGCGATCTTGCCGTCGCTGCGGTCGCTCACTGTAGCCGGGATAAAGAGCGTGGTGGGTTCGCGATTCGCCAGCGCGGGCAGAAAGCGCGCGAACCACGGTGCGAATTCATCGGCGCGCAACACGCGGCTCATCAACACCGCTTCCATCAATGACGGCGACAGAAACTCGTCGCCAGACGGCTCCCATGCCTGGCAATCCGCATCGTTTTCATGCCAGCGTCGTGCGGTTCGCTCAATCAGTGTTGCCAGCGAGTCGCGCTGCGTTTGGCGTGCGAAATCCAGCGCGAGAGTGAGCGCGAACGCCGTGTTGAAATGCGTGCCGACGCGCAGCGGATAAGTCGATATCGGCAGAAATTCCTCGAAGCGCTCGACGAAGGTCTCCGTGAGCGGCGCAAGCGCGCGCGACCAGCGCGCGGCCTCGGGCGTCGTCGTCGCGTGCAGTTGCGCGGCGAGCGCGAGCAACCAGGCCCAGCCATACGGACGCTCGAAGCCACGGTTATGCGGCAGGTCGAGATAGGCGCGCTCGGCGGCCATGTTTGCATCGGTGAAATGTTCGTCGATGACGGCGACGATGCGCGACGCTTCCGGTAGATCGGGGAAGCGGTCGAGCAGATGCGCAATGAGCCAGTAGCCGTGCACGCACGAATGCCAGTCGTAGCTGCCGTAGAACACCGGATGCAGCGCGCGCGGCGTCTGCACGTCCTGCGGACCCGCGAGTGCGTGGGTGAGCTTGTTCGGATATTCGCGCGTGAGATGCGCGAGTGCGAGCGAGGCGAAGCGCGAGGCCTGCGAAGCGGTGAGCGTGGACATGAGCGTGGCGTGCATGGGCGATGTCGCGAGAGCGCCAGCTTAGCGTGATTCGCTCAGCGCTTCACGATGTGCGTTCGCGCTCCAGCCGCCGCATCGCCTCGCCCACGTCCTGACTGAATTGCGCGAGCGCAGCCAGTTCGATGTTGGGCGGTTGCAGCGCGCTCCACAACACGTTGGCGAGCTGTTCGGCGGTGGCCGCGATATCGGTGCGGCGATTGGCGAGCGTCGCGTCCCAGAGCACGTGTTCCATCGGACCGAATACCAGCGAGCGCAGCAGACGCAGCGGCATGTCGTTGCGAATCTGCCCGCATTCCTGACCGCGCGCGAGCACGCGCATGAGCGGCGCCGTGTAGCGGCGCTGCATTTCCACGAGCGCCTCGCTCAGATCGTGATGGCGCGTGCGCCCCTCGGACAGCACGAGTTCGCAGATGCCGGTGCCGCTCTCCAGCATCAGTTGCAGATGCATGCGCACGATGAAGGTGAACTGCTGATGCACCGTGCCGTCGCGCGGCAGCCCGGCTTCGATCGCCTCGATCGATTCGTCGTACCAGTCGCCGATCACGCGCGCGCACAGTTCGCGCTTGCCGCGGAAATAGCTGAACACGGTGGCTTCCGAAATGCCCAGGCGCTGCGCGATCTCGGCCGTGGTGGCGCGCGCGTAGCCTTTTTCGGAGAACACCGCGCGCCCCGCTTCGAGGATCTCCTTGACGCGCTGCTGGGACTTGCGCCCGGCCGGCTGGCGGCGCGACGCGGGCAGGACGGGATGGGCGGTGGCGGTCATTCTGAGTCAGATTCACTTCTGTGCGGATTTGCCGCCGATTATGCACGATTCCGTCGACGATTCAAGGCGTTTATGGCGGCTCCACGCACGCTAAATCCGAAATCTGAGTGATGCTCAAAATCCCCTATTGACGTTAACGTAAATGTGGCGTGAAATGTGTGACGAAGAGGACAGCATGCGCCCCACGCGGCCAGGCCCGCGCCCGCACACAGGAGACAGACAGATGAGCAACGTACCCGGTTTGCAGTTCCCGCTCGGCGAAGAAATCGAAATGCTGCGCGACAGCATTGCGAATTTCGCGGCCCGGGAGATCGCCCCGCGCGCGGGCGAGATCGACCGCACCGACCAGTTCCCCATGGATCTGTGGCGCAAGTTCGGCGACCTGGGCGTGCTCGGCATGACCGTCGCGGAGGAGTACGGCGGCGCGAACATGGGCTACACGGCGCACATGGTGGCGATGGAGGAGATCTCGCGCGCGTCGGCGTCGGTCGGTCTGTCGTATGGCGCGCATTCGAACCTCTGCGTGAACCAGATTCACCGCAACGGCACCGAAGCGCAAAAGCGCAAATATCTGCCGAAGCTCCTGTCCGGCGAGCACGTGGGCGCGCTCGCGATGAGCGAGCCGAACGCAGGCTCGGACGTGGTCAGCATGAAGCTGCGCGCCGAGAAAAAGGGTGACCGTTACGTGCTCAACGGCACCAAGATGTGGATCACCAACGGCCCGGATTGCGACACGCTCGTGGTCTATGCGAAGACCGATCCGCAGGCGGGCGCGAAGGGCATCACGGCCTTTATCGTCGAAAAGGGCATGAAGGGCTTTTCGGTTGCGCAGAAGCTCGACAAGCTCGGCATGCGCGGCTCGCACACCGGCGAACTCGTGTTTCAGGACGTGGACGTACCCGAAGAGAATATCCTCGGTCAGCTCAACGGCGGCGTGAAGGTGCTGATGAGCGGGCTCGACTACGAACGCGCCGTGCTCGCGGGCGGCCCCACCGGCATCATGGCCGCGGTCATGGATTCGGTCGTGCCGTACATTCACGAGCGCAAGCAGTTCGGCCAGGCTATCGGCGAATTCCAGCTCATTCAGGGCAAGGTCGCCGACCTCTACACCACGTATCAGGCGTGCCGCGCGTATCTCTACGCCGTGGGCCGTCAACTCGATACGATCGGCAAGGAGCACGTGCGCCAGGTGCGCAAGGACTGCGCGGGCGTGATTCTCTACACCGCCGAAAAGGCCACGTGGATGGCGGGCGAAGCCATTCAGATTCTCGGCGGCAATGGTTACATCAACGAGTATCCGGTCGGACGTCTCTGGCGCGACGCGAAGCTCTACGAAATCGGCGCGGGCACGAGCGAGATTCGCCGCATGTTGATCGGCCGCGAACTGTTTGCGGAAACGATGTAATCCTAACTATCGCCCAGAACGATTCAGACAGGAAGCCCCGATGCCGATCATCGAATCGAAGCTCAATCCGCGCTCGGACGATTTCAAGGCCAACGCCGCCGCGCTCGATGCGCTCGTCGCCGACCTGCGCGAGAAGATCCAGAAGCTCTCGCTCGGCGGTGGCGCGGCGGCGCGCGACAAACACGTGTCGCGCGGCAAGCTGCTGCCGCGCGAGCGCATCGCGCAACTACTCGATCCGGGCACGCCGTTTCTCGAACTCTCGCAGCTCGCCGCCTACGGCATGTATAACGACGACGCGCCGGGTGCGGGCGTCATCACCGGCATTGGGCGCATCGCGGGCCAGGAGTGCGTGATCGTCTGCAACGACGCCACGGTGAAGGGCGGCACGTACTATCCCGTCACGGTGAAGAAGCACGTGCGCGCGCAGGAAATCGCGCAGGAAAACCGCTTGCCGTGCGTCTATCTCGTCGACTCGGGCGGCGCGAATCTGCCGAATCAGGACGAGGTCTTTCCCGATCGCGATCACTTCGGCCGCATCTTCTACAACCAGGCGAATCTGTCCGCGCAGGGCATTCCGCAGATCGCCGTGGTGATGGGTTCGTGCACGGCGGGCGGCGCGTATGTGCCCGCCATGAGCGACGAATCGATCATCGTGAAGAATCAGGGCACGATTTTTCTCGGCGGCCCGCCGCTCGTGAAGGCGGCGACCGGCGAGGAAGTGAGCGCCGAAGATCTCGGCGGCGGCGACGTGCATACGCGGCTGTCGGGCGTGGCCGATCATCTCGCGCAGAACGACGCGCATGCGCTCGCGATCGCGCGTTCGATCGTCGGCAATCTGAATCGCGTCAAGACGCCTTCGCTCGCGTTGAAGGAACCGCTGCCGCCGCGCTACGACGCACAAAGTCTCTACGGCGTGATTCCCGTCGATACGCGCAAGCCCTTCGACGTGCGCGAAGTGATCGCGCGTATCGTCGACGACTCGGCCTTCGACGAATTCAAGGCGCGCTACGGCACCACGCTCGTCACGGGCTTCGCGCATATCTGGGGGCATCCGGTCGGCATCGTCGCGAACAACGGCATTCTGTTTTCGGAGTCGGCGCTCAAGGGCACGCACTTCATCGAACTGTGCTGCCAGCGCAAGATTCCGCTCGTGTTCCTGCAGAACATCACGGGCTTCATGGTGGGCCGCAAGTACGAGAACGAAGGCATCGCGCGCAACGGCGCGAAGATGGTGACGGCGGTGGCCACGGCGAAGGTGCCGAAGTTCACGGTGATCATCGGCGGCTCGTTCGGCGCGGGCAACTACGGCATGTGCGGGCGCGCGTATTCACCGCGTTTCCTGTGGATGTGGCCCAACGCGCGCATTTCGGTGATGGGCGGCGAGCAGGCCGCGTCGGTGCTCGCGACGGTGCGTCGTGACGGGATCGAAGCGAAGGGCGGTGCGTGGAGCGCGGAGGAAGAAGAGGCGTTCAAGCAGCCGATCCGTGATCAATACGAACGCCAGGGGCACCCGTATTACGCGAGCGCGCGCCTCTGGGACGACGGCGTGATCGATCCCGCGCAAACGCGCGATGTGCTCGGTCTCGGGCTCTCGGCCACGATGAATGCGCCCATCGAGGAAACGCGCTTCGGCGTGTTCCGCATGTGAGCGCAGCCACGGAGAAGACATGACGATGCAAAACATGCCGAACGTGCAATATGAAACGTTGCTCGTCGACGTCGCGGAGCACGTCGCGACGGTCACGCTGAATCGCCCCGACGTGCGCAACGCGTTCAACGAAACCATGATCGCCGAAGTGAGCGCCGCATTCACGGCGCTCGGCGCGCGCGACGACGTGCGCGCGATCGTGCTCGCGGGCAACGGCAAGGCCTTCTGCGCGGGCGCGGACCTGAACTGGATGCGCAAGATGGCCGGCTATTCCGACGCGGAAAATCGCGCCGACGCGATGGGCCTCGCGCAGATGCTCGCGGCCGTGTATCGCTGCCCGAAGCCGGTGATCGCGCGCGTGCAGGGCGACGCCTACGCGGGCGGCATGGGCCTCGTCTGCACGGCGGACATCGTGGTGGCCGCGGACACGGTGAACTTCTGCCTCTCCGAAGCGCGCCTCGGTCTGATGCCCGCGACCATCGCGCCGTATGTGATTCGCGCGCTCGGCGAGCAGGCATCGCGCCGCTATTTCGTCACGGCGGAGGCCTTCGATTGCGCGACCGCGCTGCGCCTCGGCCTCGTGAGCGAGGCGGTGAGCGCCGCCGATCTCGACGCCACCGTGCAGCGCCTCGCGCAGACGCTCTGCGCGAACAGCCCGAACGCGGTGCGCGAGTGCAAGCAGCTCGTGCAGGACGTCGCGAGCGCGCCCATCGACGACGCGCTGATCGCCGATACGGCCGCGCGCATCGCCCGCATCCGCGCGAGCGACGAGGGCCGCGACGGCGTGTCGTCGTTCCTGGAAAAGCGCACGCCGCGCTGGCGCGCCTGATTGCTGTGCAAGCCCAGATATCGCGAGACCATTCATGTTCAACAAGATTCTGATCGCCAACCGGGGCGAGATTGCCTGCCGCGTCGCGGCTACGTGCCGCCGTCTCGGCGTGAAAAGCGTGGCCGTGTATTCGGATGCGGACGCGAACGCGAAGCACGTGGCCGCCTGCGACGAAGCCGTGCATATCGGCGAGGCGAGCGCGGCGCAGAGCTATTTGCGCATCGAGCGCATCATCGCCGCCGCGAAGGCAACCGGCGCGCAGGCGATTCATCCGGGCTACGGATTTCTTTCGGAGAACGAAGACTTTGGCCGCGCTTGCGAGGAAGCGGGCATCGTCTTCATCGGGCCGCCGGTGGACGCGATTGCGGCGATGGGTTCGAAGGCCGCCGCCAAGGCGCTGATGCACGCGGCGGCGGTGCCGCTCGTGCCCGGTTATCACGGCGACGATCAAGATCCCGCGCTGCTCCAGCGCGAAGCCGATGCGATGGGTTATCCCGTGCTGCTCAAGGCGAGCGCGGGCGGCGGCGGCAAGGGCATGCGCGTGGTCGAGCGCAGCGAGGATTTCGGCGCGGCGCTCGCGTCGTGCAAGCGCGAGGCCGCGAGCAGTTTCGGCAACGACCGCGTGCTGATCGAAAAGTATTTGCAGCGTCCGCGTCACGTGGAAGTGCAGGTGTTCGCCGACCGGCATGGCGGCGCGGTCTATCTGTTCGATCGCGATTGTTCAGTGCAGCGCCGTCACCAGAAGGTGCTCGAAGAAGCGCCCGCGCCGGGCCTCGCCGACGACGTGCGCCGCGCGATGGGCGAAGCCGCCGTGGCGGCCGCGCGCGCGGTGAATTACGTGGGCGCGGGCACCGTCGAATTCATCATGACGGGCGCGAGCTTCTACTTCATGGAGATGAACACGCGCTTGCAGGTCGAGCATCCAGTGACGGAAATGGTCACGGGACTCGATCTCGTCGAATGGCAGTTGCGCGTGGCGGCGGGCGAACCGCTGCCGCTCGATCAGACGCAGCTCGCAGTGACGGGGCACGCGCTCGAAGCCCGCATTTATGCGGAGAATCCGGCGCGCGGCTTCCTGCCGTCGACGGGCACGCTCAAGCATCTGCGCATGCCGGAGGGCGTGGAGTTCCGGCTCGGCGACGCGGGGCAGCGCGCGCATGTGCGCATCGACAGCGGCGTGCGCGAAGGCGACACGATCACGCCGTTCTACGATCCGATGATCGCGAAGCTGATCGTGCATGGCGCCACGCGCGCCGACGCGCTCGCGCGCATGCAGCGCGCGCTGGAAGCCTGCGAGGTGGTGGGGCCGAGCACGAACGTCGAGTTCCTGCATCGGCTCGTGACGTGCGAACCGTTTGCGAACGCCGATCTCGATACGGGCCTGATCGAGCGTCATCACGACGCGCTGTTCGCGCCGCAGCGGAAGCCGTTGCGCGAGGCGCTGGCGCTGGCGTGCGCGGCGCTACTCGGGCGGGAGGGCGGCGCGTCGAACACGGCGTCGCCGTGGCAGGCGCTCGCGCACTGGCGGCTCAACAGCGGCTTCACGCAGACCTTCACGTGGCGCGACACGGAAAACGATGCGTCGATCGAAGTGGCGTTCGCGCACGACGGCGGCGCGCAGACCATTGCCTGCGCGGGCAGCGACGAGCGCTTCACATGGTGGCGTGGCCAGGGCGCGGACGAATACGGCGCGACGGTCGGCGACACGCGCGTGACGGGGCGCGTGTTCATCGACGGTGACGTGTTTCATGTGTTCTGTCTGGGCGCGGCGCTGTCGTTCGAATGGCAGAACCTGCTGGCGCATGCGGCAGACACCGAGCACGGCGAAGGGCGTCTCACGGCGCCGATGCCGGGCAAGGTCATCGCGGTGCTGGTCGAGCCCGGCGCGGTGGTCGAAAAGGGCACGCCGCTCATCGTCATGGAGGCGATGAAGATGGAGCACACCATCGGCGCACCGGCAGCGGGCAAGGTGACCGAAGTGCTTTACGGCGTGGGCGATCAGGTCGCGGACGGCGCGCAACTGCTGATGCTCGAAACCGAATGAGGCGATTGGCGCGATTACCGCGATTACCGCGATTACCGCGACTGTCGCGGCGGATGTTTTGACGCGTGAGAGCGTATGACCCTGGGGCGTTTCGCGAGAGCGGAACGCCTTCTTTTTTGCTGTGTTGTTTCAGGCCGTGTTCTTCGGTACGGGCGGCGCGAATCGCAGCGCGACCGCAATGCGATTCCATGCGTTGATGTTCGCGATGGCCGACGTCAGAAACGCCATCTGCATGCCGGGAAACTGCTGCGCCACTTCCGCGTAGAGCGCGTCGCTAACGCCTTCGTGCAGATGCGAAACCAGCGCTTCCGTATAGGCGAGCGCCGCGCGTTCGCGCGCCGTGTAATGCTCGGGCGCTTCGTGCCAGGCCGCGAGCAGATCGAGCTTCGTGCGCGTGAGCGCTTCGCCCGGCAGATCGCGCGCGATATTCAGGTGGTACTGAATGCAGAACGCGCAGCCGTTGATTTGCGAGGCGCGAATCTTCAGCAATTCGGTGAGCGGCTTTTCGAGGCCGGAGGCGTCGACGGCCTTGCTCATCGTGACGAGGCCGGCCACCACGGACTGGGCTTCGTGGGCGAACGTTTCATAGCTGATGCGGGTAGACGTGCCGGACATGACTGGACCTCGCGCGGGTTGGCGGTTAATATCAGAGCACGAACATCATATTCGAACTCTGATATCATGCGCAACACGACGAAGCGGTCGGCCAAAATCGGGACGGAAAGCACGCCGCCTGGCACACCCGCGATTCCCGCGCCAGGCGAAGGCAAGCGCGGCGAGATGGGGTATCTGGGTTATCTGCTGCGTCAGGCCGGCGCGGCGCACCGCTTGCGCATGGAGCGCGCGCTGGCCGATCTCGGCATCACGCCGCCGCAATTCGTGGTGTTGACGATGCTCGTGGCCTATACGGGCATTTCGGGCGCGGACCTCGCGCGGCTCGCCGCGCTCACGCCGCAGACCGTGAGTGTGATCGTCGGCAATCTCGAACGCGATGGCGCGATCGAGCGGCGTCCGCATCCGGTGCACGGGCGCATTCAGCAGATCGGCGTGACCGAGGCGGGCCTTGCGTTGCTCAAGCAATGCCGCGCGCGCGTAAAGAAGCTCGAAGCGCAGATGATCGACGGCTTCACGCCGGGTGAGGAGCAGGTGATCCGCCGCTGGCTCGCGAGCCTCGCGCGTGACGGCGAGGCGTCGTGAGCGGATTTCCTGGGCGGCCTTATTGCGCTTATTGCGCTCTTTGCGCTCTTTGCGCTTATTGCGCTTATTGCGCGCGCGCGCGCGCGACGTTGCACGCGTGATCGAGCAGGCCTTCGGCGGTGCCTGAACCGTTCTCCACGTCGAGCCCGCTGTTGACGATCAGCCAGCCGTCGCGTGCCGTATCCGCGCCCGCGCCGGTCACGAGAATCGTCTGCGCGCCCATGCTCTGCTTCGCGTCCAGATCGCGCTCGACCACGCGGAACGGATTGCTGCGATCGGCGAGACTCGTCACACGCATGATGCGATAACGCTTGCCGTCGAGCGTGGCCCAGCGCCATGTGCCGGTCGCGTCATGGCGATAAGGCGCGAGCGCATCGGCGATATCGGCGCGCATGCAATCGACGTGGATATGCAGCTGATTCTGCGAGCGTCGTTCCGTGGCGTTGATTTCGAGGCCGAGTTGCGTCGGCGCGAGCGTGGTCTTGAGCTTCGCGTTGACGTAGCGCGTCGCGTCCCATGCGCCCACCCAGTATTCGGGCGAGCCGCCGTAGAGAATCTCGGGGCTTTCGATGCCGGAAACGCGGTCGGTCGGAATCAGCAGATATTGCGCGCGGCCGTTGATGTCCTTGAGCACCGCATAGCGCTTCTGGAAATCGACCGTCGTGCACGGGCCGGGATCGCCCTTGTCGCGCGCGTTCGGCACGCATTGGCCGCCCACCACTTTCCAGAGTCCGTTCGGGTCGAAGGTCGACAGCCGCACGCAGCCCGTGACGGCGAAGGCGGCGATCAGCACGGCGGACAAGGCTGCGATGGGCGAGCGGCGAAGAGTGGCGAGAGCGGGAAGGTGACGCATCGGCGCGAAAGGAGCGAAGTGGATCGATTCGATATCGATCGTGAACGGGCCGCGCGGTTGGCTGTGTCGATGGCTTCGATCCGATTTGATTCGATCCGATCCGATTCGAAGCGCGCGGGCTGGCCTTGCTGCGGGGAGTGTAGCGGAACGATGTGTCTGGCGTGTGTGCAGAGGCGGACTTCGCGTCGAGCCGTGATGCAAAACGCCGAAAAAAAAGCGGCCCGCCGAATCGCTCCGGCGGGCCGCTATTTCATCGACATACTCATCGACCTACGCTGCGCTTATTTACGCGGCGGATGAAACGTCACCGTCTGTTCGGCGGGCGCGTCGGACGGCCCGCAGGTGCCGCACGTGCCGCAGCCGTCGCCGCAATCGCCCGTTGCGCCTTTCGGTTGCAGCCAGCGTCCCACGCGTTGCGCGAACGCGCCGCGTTGCGGACGCAGCAGCGGCGCGGCCGCGCCCGCCTGCACGCGCGAAGCGGTTTTCGGCGCGAGCTTGCGCAGCGCCTGCCAGAGGCTCGCCGCGACGAGCAGCGCAATCACGGCGTATTGAAACAGCAGGTTCGCGCTCACAGGAAATACCTCGCCGCTTGATAGGTGACGAACGAAGCCGCATACGCGACCGCGAACATATAACTGAACGACACCACTACCGCGCGCCACGAACGCGTCTCGCGGCGGATCACGGCGAGCGTCGACATACATTGCGGCGCGAATGCGAACCACACCATCAACGACAGCGCGCTCGCCACCGAGAAGTTCTGCGCGAGCGTGTGGCCGAGCGCGGCCACGTCGCTGTCGCCGCCTGCCACGGCATAGACCGTCGCGAGCGCGGCCACGGCGGTTTCGCGCGCGGCGAAGGCCGGAATGAGCGCGAGGCTCATCTGCCAGTTGAAGCCGAGCGGCGCAAACGGCCATTGCAGCGCGCGGCCGAGATAGCCCGCGATCGTGTAATCGATGGCCGGACCGGTCGCACCTGCGGGCGGCGAGGGGAACGTCGAGACGAACCACATGATCACGGTCAGCGCGAGGATGATGCCGGTCAGGCGCTTCAGGAAGATCGTGCAGCGTTCCCACAGGCCGATCGCCACGTCGCGCGCGCGCGGGATGCGATACGACGGCAGTTCCATCAGCAGCGCGTGTTCGGTGCGGTCGCGGCGCAGATGCTTCATCACCCAGCCCACCGCCATCGCGCCCACGATGCCCAGCACGTAGAGCGCGAACAGTACGAGCCCTTGCAGGTTGAACACGCTGAACACCATGCGGTGCGGGATGAACGCGCTGATCAGCAGCGCGTAGACGGGCAGCCGCGCGGAACACGTCATGAGCGGCGCGACGAGAATGGTCGCGAGCCGGTCGCGCGGATCGGAGATGCTGCGCGTGCCCATCACGCCCGGAATCGCGCACGCGAAACTCGAAAGCAGCGGAATGAACGAGCGCCCTGTGAGGCCGACCGACACCATCATGCGGTCGAGCAGAAAGGCCGCGCGCGGCAGATAGCCCGATTCCTCCAGCACGAGGATGAAGAAGAACAGCACGAGAATTTCGGGCAGGAAGCCGAGCACGGTGCCGAGGCCGGTGAGCAGACCGTCGGTCAGCAGGCTGCGCAGCGGGCCGTCGGGCAGCCACGCGCCCGCGATGCCGCCGAGCCAGTCGAAGCCGTCGCCGATCGAATCGGTCAGCGGCTTGCCGAGCGAATAGACCGCCTGGAACACGAGGAACATCACCACCGCGAGAATCAGCGGGCCGAGCACCGGATGCAGCGCGACGCTGTCGATGGCGTCGTCGCGTGCGTCGGTGGCGCGCGGCATCGTCACCGCGTCGGCGAGGATGCGGCGCACGGCGGCGTGAAGATCGCCGCCCTGTGCTGCGGAGTCTTCTGCTGCATCCTGCGAAGGCGCTGCGTCTTCCGTGTTCACGCGGTCGAGCAGCGCGACGAGCGACTGCGCGCCGTTGCGCTGCACGGCCACCGTTTCGACCACGGGCATGCCGAGCGCCTGCGAGAGCTTCGCCACGTCCACGACGATGCCGCGGCGCTTCGCGGCGTCCATCATGTTGAGCGCGAGCACGACCGGGCGGCCCATGCGCTTCACTTCGAGCACGAAACGCAGATGCAGGCGCAGATTGGTCGCGTCCGCCACGCAGACGACCAGTTGCGGAATCGCCTCGCCCGGATAGCGGCCCATCAGCACGTCGTGCGTGACGCGCTCGTCGGGGCTCGCGGAATCGAAGCTGTACGCGCCGGGCAGATCGAGCAGTTGCACCTTGCGGCCCGACGGCGTGACGAAACGGCCTTCCTTGCGCTCGACCGTCACGCCCGCGTAGTTCGCGACTTTCTGGCGCGCGCCGGTGAGCAGATTGAACAGCGCGGTCTTGCCGCAATTCGGGTTGCCGACGAGCGCGATGCGCAGCGGCTTGGCGTTCGGCGTGCTCATGCGGCGGTTCCTGCCTGGGTGTTCGTGATGTCGATGGCGTCGAGCTGGATGGTCACGCGCTCGGCTTCGGCGCGGCGCAGCGCGAAGCGCGTCGAGCCGATCTGCACGAGCAGCGGGTCGGCGCTCCACGGCGCGCGTGCGACCACGCGCACGGGCTCGCCGGGAACGAAGCCCAGGTCGCGCAGGCGCTGGGCGATGGGGTCGGGCGCGGAGGCGTCTTCTACGCGCTCGACAAAGGCGCTTACGCCTTTTGAAAGGTCGGTCAGACGCATGGGGAAGCTTTCTGTTTTGAAATGAGAACTGTTCTCATTGTAGCGGCGATGCGCTTTGCGTGCGGCGGAGTGCATCAGATCCGCGCGTCGTGCGGCGAGGTTGCGACGCCCTGCAAGGGCTTGGCGAAGGTTTGGTCGATTGAGTGCGCCAATTTGTCACATGAATGGGCGGCGCACGTCGCGCCGACGCCGCTTACGACTGACGGCGCATGGCCGAAACGACGTAAGCGCGGCGGAAGTCGAGCGAAAGAAAGCCGGAAAGTCCGGCTCAGATGGCGGGCGCGGGCAAGCTGCCGAGAATCTGCTCGAATGCGAGACCGATCGCGAGCAGACGACGGTCGCTGCCTGCGGGTCCATCGAGTTCCAGGCCGACCGGCAGCGGCCCGTTTTCGCCTTCGACGAGCCCGCACGGCAGCGCGAGCCCCGGAATGCCCGCGTTGCTGGCGGGATCGGTGTTGCGCAGATACGCCTCCATCTCGTCGATGGGCGGCCCGCCGTCGATCGACACGCTCGACGAGCCGTTCACTTCGTCGAGCGGCACGGCGGCAAGACGCGTGGTCGGGAACAGCAGCGCGTCGAGCCCGTTCGCCGAAAACGTCTGCGCGTAAAGCTGCTGCAGGCGCGGACGCCAGACGGTCATCGCCGTCTGATAGTCGCTGCCGCGCACGTCGGCGAGGATCGCGTCGTAGGCTTCGCGCACGTCGGGACTCGCGATGCGCGCCGCCACGTCGGCCACGCTGCGCGCCGGCGCGTGATTGGCGGTGAGCCACGCCTGTAGATCGTCGATGGGTTCGTGCAGCGCGATGGCCAGGCTCACGCGGTCGTTGAGCGCGAAGATGTCGCCCATCTCGATCGGCACGAGCGTCACGCCCGCCGCCGCGAGCTTCGCGAGCGCGGCGCGCGAGACGTCTTCAGTGGCCGCTTCGAGGCCCTCCCAGAACGGCGCGGGCAGGCCGATGCGCAGATTCGCGACGGCCGCCTGCGCGAGCGGGCCGTGGCCCGTGATCACGCCGTCGAGCAGGGCTACGTCGGCGACCGTGCGCGCCATCGGGCCTACGGTGTCGCGCGTGTGGCTGATCGGCACGACGGCTTGCGGATCGTGATAGCGACGCTGCGTGCCGCCGTCGCCGACGCTCGGACGCAAGCCGACGATGCCGCAGAGCGCGGCCGGAATGCGCGTGGAGCCGCCGGTATCGGTGCCGAGTCCCGCAGGTACGATGCGCGCCGCGATGGCGGCGGAGGTGCCGCCCGACGAGCCGCCGGGAATTCGTTCGGGATCCCAGGGATTGCGCACCGGGCCCGCGTGCGGCGCGAGATTCGTGCTGGTGATGCCGAACGCCAGCTCGTGCATGTTGGCCTTGCCGAGCACGATGGCGCCCGCATCGACGAGACGCTGCACCGAGGGCGCGTGGCGCGCGGGCACGAAGCCTTCGAGCGCGGGCGTGCCCGCCGAGGTTGGCAGGCCGCGCGTGTTGATGTTGTCCTTCACGACCACGGGCAGTCCCGCGAGCGGCAGATGCGCGCGTTCGGACGCGCTGAGCGCGTCGATGCGCTGCGCCGCCGCGAGCGCGCCTTCGACATCGAGCGCGGTGAGCGCGTTGAGGTTTTCGAGCGCCTGCGCGCGGGCGATCAGCGTGGCGACGTAGTCGGCGGCCTTGAGGCGGCCCGCGCGGATTGCGTCGACGGCTTGCGTCGCGGTCAGTTCGAGCAACTGGTCGACAGTCCAGGTCATGCAGTCTCCTCCTCGTGCGGCCGTCGCGCGGCGCGGCGCGCGATCATGCGCAATCGTCATGGTTCATGCGCCGCTGTTACGCGCTCAAGTTACGCATCGCAGTTTCGCACCGCTGTTACGCACTCAACTCACGCGCAACAATCATGCGCAAGCCAGCGAAATCGCGCGCGTTGTTATAGGGCTTCGCTCACTTCTTCATGAAGCGCAGCGCGAGCCGGGCGAGCGCGGGTACGAGCGTCGGGCGCAGCAGGCGCGGATCGTAGCCGCGCATGCGATCGGTGTCTTCCTTCAGGCACAGCTCGATCATGTCGCGCGGCTTGAGCGAATCGCCGAGCACCTCGCGGTTCGCGGGCAGGAAGTTCGAGTCGTGCGCCACGCCGTCGGCGTCGATGCCGCGCGCGATCGCCACGCGGTCCCATATCAGTTTGATCCAGATTGCGCCCACGCGCAGCGAGTGCCACGGACGGCGCCACCACGGCATGGTCTTGCGATACCACGCGACCCAGTTCACGAAGAACAGGATGTGGCGCGCTTCTTCCTGAATCACGGGCTCGAAAGTCTCGACCAGTTCTGCCGGAAAAAAGCCCGAGCGCTGCGCCGAGCGGAACAGGCCGAAGGCGAAGAAGCTGTCGATGCACTCGCTGTAGCCCGTGAACATCCACGCCCATTCGGCGTCTTTCGGCGGCGCGTAATGCGGTTCGGGCGCGAGTTCGATGCCGTAGGCCTGCACCAGATGCGAGAGCACGACCTTGTGGCGCGCTTCCTCGTCGCCGTCCATTTCGATGGCTTCGCGCAGCAGCGGTTCGGTCACGGTCGCGGCGTAAGTCTTCACGCGAATCGACGCGCGGCCTTCGGTCTGCACGGCGATATCCCAGATCGGCAGCGACGTGAGGCGCCCGAGCGCGTCGGGTTCGAGCTTCGGCCAGTCGAGCACGGCGGGACGGTACGGATCGTGGGTGTCGAGCAACATCCGGCAGAACATCTTGCGGTGCTCGTCCGATCCGATCTTGATGGGCCCTGGCGTGTCGTGAGTCCAGCGACGCAGCGCGGCGTCCTGGTCGGTGAGGCGATCGCTGCCTACCTCTCGATGCATCAGGGTGTCGGACATGGATACGGTAAAAATGACGGTGATATGACTCCTATTCTGTCACATTCGTAAGAAATCTTGCCTTGCCGCGCGCACGAAGGGGCCGCACGCCGGATCGTCGGAGATCGCTGGAGATCGTTGGCGATAGCGGGCCGGATCAGGCGCAGCGGCGCTGCTCGTCGATCCACATGCGCGCCCAGCGGCACGCGTAGGCGAGCGCGTGGCGCTCCTCGAAGAAGTAATCGAGCGCGTCGAACGATCGGTGTGCATGCGGGCGTGTGCTCGGCAGCGTGCCGATCGTCAGATTGGCGGCGTACAGGCCGTTCGGAAGCCGCTGCGCGCTGGGCGCGACTTCGTAGCCTTTGTAGCGGAGGGTTGCGTGCATGGCCACTGAATCCTGTCGATGCTTGCGTAAACAGGCCCCAGCGTAGTGACACCATCGCGCGGGCGGAACCAATCATTCGTCGCAAGCTAATCACGTCCGGCCTGCAACGATCAGCAGCTTGGTCTGCATGAGGTTTCGCATGAGGCGGGTTCGTGTGGGCGGCTTCAATGTGGCGCCGCCACAATGCGCCGTCTGTGGGCTGACCGACGCAACGCGCGCGCGTGCGTGCGCTGGCGCGCACAGCGGCGTGCGGGACCAATCTGATGAATCGGACGAATCAGACGAAGGGGACAAACAGGACGTGTGAAAGGCGCGCTCGTCCGCGCGCGCGGCGCGGACGTTTTCAGGCGATGAGCGGAACGTTCATCCGCTCAAAGCGACGCTCAAACGGCGACGCTCAGGCGGTCTTCGTTGCGCGCGGGCTGTGCCGCCGAACTCGATGACGTCGACGACGCCGATGCGCCGGCGGCAGCAAGCGCCGCGCCGGTCTGCGATGCGGTGTGACGCGTGTTGAACGCGAGCGCGAACTGCGCGGCCTGCTGGCCGACCGTCGCGAGCTGATCGACGACCTTCGGGTCCGAGCACTCGTGCGCGCTCTCGAAGCGCGTTTCCAGCGTGTTGATGCCCGCGCCGAACGGCGTCGGCCAGCCGCGCAGCGCGTGCACGATCGAGCGCAGCGAGGTCAGCACCGAACCGGCGGCCTGCCAGCCGTAGGCGGTCACGATGCAGCCGACCGCGCGGCCGTCGAGATACGGACGCGCGTCGCCGCGCAGTTCTTCGAGCGTATCGAGCGCGTTCTTCACGAGGCCCGAGACGCCGCCGTGATAGCCGGGCGTCGCGATGATCACGGCGTCGGCGGCGCGCACGGCTTCGATCAATTGGAGCTGGGCGTCGGTGCGCGTGGGGCTTTCGGGCGCGTAGTGCGGCAGGCTGTGCAGGAAGGTGCCGTCGAACAGCTGCGTGCGTGCGCCGGCGGCTTCCGCGCCGCGCAGTGCGAAGGCCAGCGCGCGCTCGGTCGACGACGCGGCGCGCGTCGTGCCGCCAATGCCGACCACGAGCGGACGGTGTCTGGAATCGGAAGTGCTCAAGGGGTGCTCCTCGAAATGGCGATGGGCCCGGCGTGCGAAACATGACGGCGCGCGGCAACGCGGGTCATGGCGGATCGCTCGCCTGGCGCCCGATGCTGGGGCGGCTTAAATCAGGCCGGAACAGTCATCTTAGTGAGCGCGCGGCGCGTCGCGAAACGACTTTTTGTTCTAACCATATGCCGTCGCGGCGGGTTCGCACCTGCGGCGCGCGCGCGATATGCATATGCGAAAGCATTGGTTGGGGCGCGGGCGGGTCATCGGTACGATGAAACCGTCTCCTCCATGACATCTCCTTGACATGGGATTCGGCCCCGCACCGCAAGGTGGCGGGGCCGCTTTTTTTGTGTCTCGGGAGAGGGCCAGGCGAGGAAAGCGCGGCGTGCCGGATGTGGATCGACTGCGCGGCTTGTTGCGGTGCTTCTTGCGCGGCTTACTGCGGCGCGCGCGAAGCGGCGGATTGAAGCGTCGTGGACTGCGTGGCAGGCTGCATCGAAGCACGCGCGACAGGCACGGTCGGCAGCGCCATCAGCGGACTTTGCGCGCGGCGAGTGGGCACGGTGTAGTTGACTTGCAGCACGTTGCCGTCGGGGCCGATCTGCGGCGGAATGGCGGGCAGCGTGCCCGGTTCCGGCTTCGTGAGCATGGGTGTGGAGCCCGGCATGACCGGCACGGTGGGTGCCGGGTCGCGCAACGCCGGTTCGGCGATCTTGCGGGTGCCGAGGCGGTCGTTATTGGCGAGCTTGTGCTTCGCGCCGTGATGCGCGTGCGCTTTCTTGTCGGTCCTCGCGGGATGCGCGCCGGGCGTTCTCGCCTCGGGCGGATTCCAGATCTCGATGTAGTGTTCCCCAGCGAGCGCGGTGGATGCGAGGGCGCACAGCAAGCTCCCCGTCAAGATGAATCGCACGTCGTGATCTCCGTTTTGATGAACTGCCCCGCCTGACCGCACCGGCCCCGCAAAGCGCGGGCTGGCGGGCACGCCCGAAGGCGGCGGTGCCCGGTACGGCAACCGGGCGGCACGGATGGCCGGCTGCACGCACTGTACATTCGTACAGCGGTGAATGCAAACGTTTGAGGGAAAAGCGCGCGTCGCTGTTGCGTGGAAGCGCCGTGTGCGCGGGCACGGCGGCGGGATGGTTTTTTTTCGAATTTTTTTGTGCGCCGGAGAACCGCCAGGGCGCGCCTGGCGGGATCAAGCGGAATCTGGCGGGGATCGATCAGTTATCGAAACCGCCCGGCCCGGATCGGCCGTGTCGGGCAGGCTCAGACGGCGTCGAGCGACGCCGAACCGTGAATGCCGAGCCAGCGCCCATAGCTGCGCGGCGAGAACGCGAGCGTGAGCACGATCATCGCGGTGATGGAGACGGCGAGCATGATCCACGCGGCGGTGAAGCCGCCGGTCAGGTCGCGCACGCGTCCGGCCACGAGCGGCGCGAGCGCGGCGATCACGAAGCCCAGTCCCTGCACGAACGCGACGAGCCGCGCCGCGATACGGTGATCGCCCGAATGATCGAGCGCGGTGACGAGCGTGACCGAGAAGGTGCCTCCGAGGCCCGCGCCCGCCGCCGCGACCCAGAGCAGCGGTGCGGCTTCGGGCCAGGCCGCGAGGCCGACCACGCCGATCCACTGTGCGCAGAGCCCGGCGATCAGCCACGGACGGCGGTCGGCGAAGCGCGCGGCCGCGAGCGGCAGCAGCAGCGCGCTGGCGGCCTGGAACACCGTCATGGCGGCGAGCAGCGAGCCGCTCGCTTCGACGCTCGCGCCGTGCTGCTGGTAATACGCGGGCAGCCACGCGACGAGGCTCGTATAGCCGCCGTTCACGAGGCCGAAATGCAGCCCGAGCGTCCATGCGCGGCGCTTGCGCCAGACCGGCACGGGGGCGGCGGATTGCGCCGCCGTGCTGGCCGGAGCCGTGCCCGCGTCACGACTGCCCCGATTTCCCCGATTCAGCCAGAGCCACAGGCCGAGCGCGGCCACGGCGGGCAGCGCCCAGACCGCGAGCGCGCCATGCCATGACTCTCCCGCGCGCGCGACGAGCGGGCTCAGGCTCGCGCCGAGTCCGCCGCCGCCCATGATCGACGCCGAAAAGAGGCCCATCGCGAGCGGCACGCGGTGGGCGAAGCGCTGCTTCATGACGGCGGGCAGCAGCGCCTGGATGGCCGCGACGCCCGCGCCCGCCGCGACGGCGGTGAACATCAGCGCGCCGCCCGACGCCGCGAACGCACGCGCGCCGACCGCCGCCGCAATCGCCACGAGGCCGAGCGCGACGCCGCGCGTATCGCCGAGCCGGCGCGCCAGCCAGCCGGTGCCGAACGCGCCGAGTCCCATCGCGACCACGGGCAGGCTCGTGAGCAGCGACGCGCCCGAGAACGACAGCCCGGTGTCGTGGCGGATGGTCGCCATGAGGGGACTGATCGACGTGAGCAGCGGCCGCAGATTCAGGCCGATCGCGACGATGGTCGCGTACCAGACGAGCGCGGCGGCGCCGTCCGGCTGGGACGGCGAGGAACGTGAAGGGTCGGAGCGAAGCGTCATGCGGTCAACCTTATCGGCGATATTTGGTTGACCATTATACAGAACGATTGTCAACAATCTGGCGGGGAGAGTGATACCCGGTATCACGCAGCCGCCGCGCACGGCGTTGTTTCGCCCGTTCGCGCGCGTCGCTACAATGCCGCCTGGTCCCGCACGTCACCCGATCCGCACGCACACATGGCATCCCGAACCCGCACGGCCGAGCCGGCCCTCCCATCCCCGCCCGACGACGACGCCGACGACGTCGAAGCGCTCGTCTACGCCTCGATCAATTCGGCGCTGCTGCAAGGCAAGCTCGCGCCGGGCCAGCAGCTCGTCGAGCGCGAGCTCGCGGCCGCGTTCGGCTGCACGCGCGGCGCGCTGCGCAAGGTGCTCGCGCGGCTCGGCTACGAGGGCAAGCTCGTGCTGGAGCCGAATCGCGGGGCGTTCGTGCCGTCGCCGTCCGAGGACGACATTCGCGCGGCGTTCCGCGCGCGGCAGGTGGTGGAGGCGGGCGTGGTGATCAGCTTGTGCGGGGCGCTCGATGCGGGCGCGCGCCGCACGCTCGCGGCGCACGTGCGCAGCGAAAAGAAGGCACTGCGCGACGGCCGCATCGACGAGGCGGTGCGCCTCGCGGGCCAGTTTCATCTGGTGCTGACGGAGATCGCGGGCGGCGCGGCGCTGGTGGCCGCGCTCGCGCAGCTCGTCGCGAAGACGGAGCTTTACAAGGCGCTGTTCGATCCGAGCAAGGGCACGACTTGCGCGCCCGACGAGCACGCGCAGATCATCGCCGCGCTCGAAGCGGGCGAGCAGGACGCCGCGCTCGCGACCATGCGCGAGCATCTGGCGGAGATCGAGACGCGCGTGGTGAACCAGGCGCGTGCGCGCGCGGGCCGCGACCTGAAGGCGGTGTTCGCCGGGCTGGCGGAGTAAAGGCGCGAACGCGCGCCGAATGTGCTCAGCGCGTTTCGGCCACGCGCCGGTTCAGTTCCTTGGTCGCCGCGAGCGGAATGCGCGCGTCGTCCCAGGTCGCGAGCCATTCGACTTCTTTCGAAGCGAAAATCTGGCCGTGATTGCGCAGCGCGTATTGCAGCGAATCGATGATGTGATTGCGGATGATCTCGGGCGTATGCGGATCGTCGAGTACGGTGCGGAAAGCTTCGAGCGTGGCCATCGCGATGGTTCCAGCGTGTGTGGCGATTAAGCGGTTATCGCACGACAAAAAGTCGGATGCCAGCACGCCAAAAAAGTCTCGTGACAGGTTTGCAATGATGATTCGCCGATGTGCGGCCTTCGCGCTGATCGTTGCTCAGGTCATTTTTTCTGTTCGCGTTCGCGTTTGAGAATCTCCAGTTCCTCGGCGATCGCGCGCGCGACGGCGGGACGCGCGCGCATGCGTTTCGCGTAGTCCGCCACGGCGGGCCAGCGCGCGAGATCGATGCCTGCGTACGGCGCCCAGTTCAGCACGGTGACGAGATACGCATCGGCGACGCTGAATGCATCGAGCAAATACGCGTGCGTCGACAGATGCCGCTCCAGCCGGCCGAAGCGCAGTTCGACCTTGCTGAGCGCGTAGTGCTTCACGGCCTCCGCCGTATCCGTGGCGAGCAGTGGCACGAACACGGCCTTGTGCAGTTCGGTGCCGATAAAACCGAGCCATTGTTGCAGGCGGGCGCGCTCGCGCGTGCCGGCGGGCGGCGCGAGTTGCGCCTGCGGAAAGCGGTCGGCGACCCACTGGAGCACGGCGGAATTTTCGGTCAGCGTCCAGCCGTCGTCCTCGCGCAGCACCGGCACCTGGCCGAGCGCGTTCACCGCGAAGAAGTCGCGGTCGTCCGCCTTGTCGTCCACTATTTGTTTGGACTGCGTATCGACCTGAATGAAGTTCGCGGACGCGTTGGCCTCATAGAGCGCGATGCGCGTGGCGAGCGAGCAGGCCAGCGGGGAGAAGTAGAGATCCATCGTCGTCCTCCGTGGTGGTTCTTCGTGAAGGTCTTGCGTTCGCGAAAACGAGCGCATCACGCGTGCCGCGACGCTGAGCCTCGCGCGCCGATTGGCGTATCAAGTCCATCTCACGCGTATTCCGTTGATACACTACGCCGATCGCGCCGCGAACGTGGCGGCGCTATCTACGAAAGAGGATATGACGATGGTGCGTTACCGGCACTACAAAGGCGGCATCTACGAACTGGTTTGCGAAGCGACGCTCGAGTCCGATCCGTCGGTCACGATGATCGTCTATCGCGCCGCGAACGGGACGATCTGGACGCGGCCCGAGTCCGTGTTTTTCGAGCTCGTCGAAGTCGACGGCGCGCTCGTGCCGCGCTTCGCGCCCGTCAACTGAACGGTCAACTGAACGCGCAGTTTTTCGCTGCTCGTCACCACTCACGAGGTTCGCAGAAGATGCGTCTACTGATTGCTCTGGTCTTGCCCTGGTTGCTGTTCTTCACGATTGGCCGTCCGCTCGCGGGCATCATCTGTCTGATCCTGCAGATCACGCTGATCGGCTGGATTCCGGCGGCCATCTGGGCTGTCTATTCGCTGAGCCAGTATCAAACCGATCGCAAGATCAACGACGCGTTCGGCCGCCGTAATTAAGGCGCCGTCGAGTCGAGGCTGATTCGACGCGTCGCGCGGTTGCATCCGCGTGGTGACATCCGCGCAGTTACATCCGCGCAGTTACATCCGTAATGCACGCTCACAATTCAGCGAGAACTTAAGACTGAATCGACTTTCTTACATAAAGGAAAGGAGATTCGGCAATGCTCAAATATGCGCTGATGGTGGGCGCCATCGCCCTGCTCGCGGGGTGTGCCGTGGCGCCAGGTTACGGCTATGGATATGGCTACGGCCAGCCCGGTTACTACGATTATGGTTATGCGCCGGGCTATGCCGCGCCGGCTTACGGCGCCGTGAATATCGGCATCTGGGGCGGCGGTGGTGATTACTACCGCGGCGGCGGCTGGCACGGCGGTCATGGCGGACCGCCCCCGGGCGGATGGCATGGCGGCCCTGGCGGCGGACGTGGTCCCGGCGGGCCGGGTGGTCCTGGTGGACACGGCGGAACGTGGGGCTCGCCCGGCGGCGGAGGTGGCGGTCACGGCGATGGTGGTGGCCACGGCGGTGGCGGCGGTCACGGCGGCGGAGGCGGCGGGCATCGCTAAGCCGCTGCGCAGTTAAGCGGTCGTGATTGCTAGAGGAAAGCCTCGATCGATCACCGCCGCGTATTGCCTTCGCGGAAGTCGTGGCCCAACGCGTGGCTCGACACGCAGCCCAAAAACAATCAGGCCCGCCGCTCGAAAGAGCGGCGGGCCTGATTCACATCGGCACGTGGACGCTGTCTGACCTGTCAGCGCCCGCGTCGAAACTTATTGACCCGACTGCGACGTGCCGGTGGTCGACGGACCGTAAGCCGTGTTGGCCTTTTCGGCCGCGATCTTGGCTTCGGCAGCCTGAATGTTTTCCGGGTAGTGCATCCAGTCGCTCGGATCGTAGCCGGCGGCGCGCAGTTGCGCGAGTTCGGCGCGGACTTCAGCGCGCGTGACGGGTTGTTGCGACTGGGCGAACGAAACCGCCGGGGCGGCGACGATGGCGGCGATGGCTACAGCCTTGAGAAGCGATTTCATAACGTTGACCTCCGGGTTCTTTTTAGCGGGCCGGCGTGACGCCTTGACCCATGCCGACAATGTAGGCGCTCGGAGGGCTAGGGTAAATACCTACAAAACGAATTCAGTGTTGTCCTGGCGACAACAATGGCGCCGAACATTCCTCTGATTATTTCCACAGGCGCTTAATAAAAAATTTATTTAGGTGTCAGATCATTGCGGATCGCGGTGTGGATTATTGCGAAATCCGCAACTGGAAATCGCCTGATTCGCCATATATCCAGAACGGGCGCTTGCCTAGAATCCACTCAACGCTCGATGCCGGCACACAAGCCGCGACAGCCGGGCGATTCCAACAATCTGGAGGTCATCATGAAGTCGCTTGTTCAAGCCGTTGTCATCGCCACTGTCTGTGCTGCCCCGCTGGCCGCGTTCGCGCAGTCGGATCAAGGTCTCACGCGCGACCAGGTGCGCGCCCAGCTCGTCGAATTCCAGCAAGCCAGCCGCAACCAGAACGCCGGTGCCGGCGTCGCCGCCGCGCCCGTCACGCAAGGCAACAGCGCCTACGGCGGCGTGAGCAGCACGTCGATGGCCGGTGCGGGCTACGTCTCCGAAGCCGCGCGCAAAGGCCCGCAATCGGTGTACTTCGGCGGTCAATGACGCGCCGGGCGAAGCGCCTTCGCCCCGTACAGCAAAACCGGCCCGCGATCGATCATCGCGGGCCGGTTTTTTTCATGGATCGGAATAATCGGCGCCGAAGTCACGCCATTTCGGCGTCGGGCACGTCGAGCACGAGGTCGGTGAGCGCGACGGCCACGCAGGTCAGCACGTCGCCTTGGGCTTTCTCCTCGCGCGAGAGGCCCGGCCATTCGATCGTGTAGCGGATTTCGCCGCTGACGACGCGGCACAGGCACGTGCGGCAGGTGCCGTTGCGGCACAGTCGCGGCAGGCGGACGCCCGCGAACGACGCCGCTTCGAGCAGCGTTAGCTCGGGCGGCGCCTCGAAGCTCGCGCCGAGCGGCTCCACGCGGACGATCGGCACGGGCGTCGCCACGTGTGCGGAAGCAGGCGCGGATGAGGGGAGAATGCGCGCTTCGCCGTCCTGCGCGAAGCGATCGTCGTGCTCGTCGGCGCTCATGATATCGATACCCCGAGCAGGCGCCCCGCGCCCGCCGTGAACGCGGCGGCGACGAGGCCGATCGCGATTTGCCGCGCCGCCGAAAATGCCGCGCTGCGTCCGTTGAACAACGACGTGAACACGCCGACCGCCGCGAGCCCGAACGCGCTCAACAGCACGCTCTGCACGATCGCCGCCGTGCCGTGCGCCCACAGAAACGCCGCCGTCGGAAACGCCGCGCCGAGCGAAAACAGGCAGAACGACACCGCCGCCGCCGACCACGGATTGCCGCCCAGTTCCTTCGGATCGATGCCGAGTTCCTCGCGCGCGAGCGTGTCGAGCGCCTCGTCCTTGTCGCGCATGATCTGGGCGGCGACGCGGCGCGCCTCGTCGGCGTCCACGCCCTTGGCCTGGTAGATCAGCGCGAGTTCGTGGCGCTCGGCGTCGGGCGTGTGTTCGAGCTCGTCGGCTTCCTTGGCGAGCTGCGTGCGTGCGAGTTCGCGCGCGTTGGTCACCGAGAGCCATTCGCCGAGCGCCATCGAGCATGCGCCCGCCACGAGGCCCGCGAGCCCCGTCAGCAGGATCGTGCGGCTCGCGCTGCCCGCACCCGCGACGCCCATGATCAGGCAGAAGTTCGAGACGAGTCCGTCGTTCGCGCCGAGCACCGCCGCGCGCAGGTCGTTGCCCGAGGTCGCGCCCTTGTGCCACGACTCGGCGGCCGCGATCTGTTCGCCTTTCGTGCGGCCGCCGCGTGTGCCGTCTGTATCACGCGTGCGGCTCTGGCGCTTGCTCGCGACGATCGACTGCACGATGGCCGCGTGTTCCTGTTCCTGTGCGGAGAGCGTTTCCGCGCCGGGTTCGCGCGCGTAGCGGTCGCGGTCCGCGTATTCGGCGGCGGCGACGGTCGGCAGCACGAGCGACGGCCCGAACGTGCGCGTGAGCGTTTGCAGGAGGCGCGTTTTCGCGCTGCGCCGATGCGTGCGCACCGGCACGCCGTTGGCCGTGAGTTTGTCGCGCCAGATCGCGGCGTGTTCGCGTTCGGAGGCGGCGAGTTCCGCGTAGATCGCGCGGCGGCGCGCGTCCTGCTCGCAGGCGCTGAGCGTGTCGTAGACGGCGGCGCTGTCGAGTTCGTCGGCGAGATTGCGCCGGTAGCGTTTAAGTTCCTGGGCGGAGGCCATGTCGCGCGGGGGAAAAGCGTTGTCGCGAAGCTTACCCTGGCGGCGCGCGCGTGCCGGCGTTCACGGTATCGACTGGCGCGCCGGACGCCGCGCGGCTAGCGCCGCCGCAGATGCCGGTACACCGTGTTGCGCGCGAGCCCGAGTTCGCGCGCCGCGGCGGAGACGTTGCCGCTGTGGCGCGTGAGGGCGTCGTCGATCAGATGCGCCTGCCAGTCGGCCAGACGTTCGGGGCGCGTATCGGGGTTATCGTCGTGATCCTCGGCGCTCGCGTCGGGCGGGGTCGGCGGATCGGCCGGGTCGAACGCGCAATCGGCGAGCAGATCCTCGGGCAGATGCGCGATGTCGATGACGGCCTCGCCCTCGGCGAGAATCGCGGCGGTGCGCAGCACGTTCGCCAGCTGACGCAGATTGCCCGGCCAGCGGCAGCGCGCGAAACACGCGCGCACGGCGGGCGTCAGACGCGTGGGCGCGTCGGGCACTTCGGTACGCACGCGCGCAAGCACGCGGGCGATCAGCACGTCGAGGTCGCTGCGTTCCGCGAGCGGCGGCAGCGTCACGGCGAGCCCGTTGATGCGGTAGTAGAGATCCTCGCGGAAGCTGCCCTCGGCGATCATCGCGCGCAGATCGCGGTGCGTCGCGCAGACGATGCGCAGATCGACCGGGATCGCGCGCGCGCCGCCGAGCGGCACCACGGCGCGCTCCTGCAATACGCGCATCAGGCGCACTTGCTGGGCGAGCGGCATGTCGCCGATTTCGTCGAGAAACAGCGTGCCGCCGTGCGCCTGCACGATCTTGCCGGGACTGCCGCGCCGCCGCGCGCCGGTGAACGCGCCATCCTCGTAACCGAACAGTTCGGCTTCGATCAGCGAGTCGGGCAGCGCCGCGCAATTGAGCGCGACGAAGGGCGCGCCGCGCCGCGGCGAATCCTGATGCAGCGCCCGCGCGAGCCATTCCTTGCCGGTGCCCGTGCGGCCGAGCACGAGCACGGGGATGTCGCGGCCACGCACGCGCGCGACGCGTTCGAGCACGGCGGACATGCGCGCGTCGCCGGTGTCGAGGTCGGCGAACGTGGGCTGCCATGCAATTTCGGCGGCGGTTTCGGCGGCGCGTGCGCTCGGCGGCGCGGGCCGCGCGGCATCGCGTGCGGCTTGAGCCGCTTGAGCCGCTTGAGCCGCTTGAGCCGCTTGAGCCGCTTGAGCCGCCTGTGCGGCTCGCGCCGTGTATGTGGCGTTCGCGGCGGACGACGGCGCGCCGAACCCCGATGCGCCCGGCGTGCCGCGCGCCACCACGCGCACGCCGCTCGGCAGCGTCAGCGTGACGGGTTCGCCGCGCGCGCTGGCGAGCTGCTGCATGAAGGCCGCGAAGGGCTGGCCGAACAGCGCGTCGAAGCCGCTCGACTGCAAGGTGGCAAGCGGCGAGCCGAACTGGAACAGCGCGCTGCGGTTCGCGCAGAGCAGCGTGCCGTCGGCGGCGAACGCGGCGAGTCCTTCGTAGAGCGTGCCGATGAATTCCGCGCGCGCGTGAAACTGCAGCCGCACGGACGCGGCGAACTCGATGTTGAACAGATGGTTCTCGATCATCTGCGCCGACATGCGCACGAGCGCGAGCGTGTGCTTGTGAAAGCCGCGCGATTCGCCGCTCACGTCGAGCGCGCCGAGCGTGCGGCCCCACGGATCGGCGATCGGCGCACACGAGCAGGTGAGGATGTGATTCGCGCGCAGGAAGTGCTCGCCCGCGTGGACGATGGTGGGCTGGGCGTCGACGAGCGCGGTGCCGATCGCATTGGTGCCGCGGTCGCGCTCCGACCACGAGACGCCGGGACGCAGCGCCACGCGCCGCGCCTTTTCGACGAAATCGGTATCGCCGAGACTGTGCAGGATCACGCCGTTGCGGTCGGTGAGCAGCACCATGCTTTCGGTATCGACGATCTGCGCGTGCAGCGCGTCCATCACGGGCCGCGCCTGGTGATAGAGCGTGTGATTCGCGTCGAGCAGGTCGCGCAGGTCCGCGCCGCCGAGCGGCTGAAAGTCGGGCGCCTCGCCCGCGCGCAGGCCGAGCGCGAGCGAGCGCGCGTGCGCCTGGGCGATCGTGTCCGCGCGCGCCGCCTCGGGCGGCTTGACGGTGACGGAGGGGCGTCGGGTCACTCGTGTCTCCAATCTTGTGTGGCCGCGCTGCGCCGCAACAAGCCGGCGCGCGCCGTGATGCCTCGCCTCATGGTACAGGAAGGGCCGCGTGCGCCACATCGGGGCGAATCCGGGCAAAACTGGGCGATCGCGGACGATGGCGGGCACATCGCCGACACGTCAGGAAGGCGTTGCGCACATGCGGCTTGCCTTTGCGCACGCGAGTGCCAGGATGAAGGAAGGGACGCGCGTCGAGCGCGTTCCGGCGGCGGCGCAGCGGGCAGGTCGGGCAGAAATGATTTCGCGCCGTCGCGGCTCCCTTGGGGAGTGCGTCATGGTTCATGGCGAATTGAGGATCCTGGTGGCGGCGCTCGCCGTCTTCGTCGCCCTGGCGGGTCTCGCGGCAGCCATTCACGGCCTGCTTTTCGACAAGCACGATGTCGTGGTCTACGGACTGGCGACGGTGGCGGGCGGCATCGCCGCGTTCGTCGTCATGCTGACCGTGCATCCGAAGGATCTCGAAATCGAGCATCGCCAGCATCGCGAGTCGTGACGTCTGGAGCGGCCGCGTTCGCGCACGCTCGTCGTTGCGATGCAGCATGCGCCCGCGCAATGCGGGTGCGGGAGTGGGCGTTTGTGTGCCGATTGTGTGCGCAACGGCGCGTCTATCGGTCTGCAATCGCGTTTGCGGGGTTTTGTTGCAGCGCTTTCGGTCCCACGCACGCATCGGCCTGCTGCGCGCGCGGCGAAAATCGGGCCGCGACGAAGGTTTCGCCCGTGTGACAAAGTCGTCCTTGCGGGCCGCAGGAAGTGTCCTAAAGTGAATCCAATCAACCGCCGCAAACGTGTCGCGCAAGACGGCATCCGCGGCGGTTGATGTGTTGTCCCGCGCGCAAGCCGAGGAGGAGCAACAAGTCGTGACGAGCAGTCATTGAATGCGCGGCCCGCTGAACCTCTCAACCTGAGGCATTCCCATGCAGATCCAGTTTCCGAATGAAGTCCCTGAGTATTCGGGACGCGCACTGACGTTGGCGTTTCCGGCGATGATCGATGGGGAAAGGGTGGAATGTACGATCACGGCGGCGGCGCTGGAAGATCACTTCGGCGCGGCTTCGCCGCGTGCCGAGGACATGCTCGACGCGTTCGATCATCATCGCGAGAGCATCGAGGCGGTCGCACGCAGGCTGCTCTCCGAAACCCGCGCGCAGTGCCTGACGCTGCGTAGCGGTTACGTGCGTTTCGTGCAGGCGCACGGCGCACGATCTTGAGTTGAGTGAGCTTGTCTGAGCGCGCGATGCGCTGAAAGCCACCCATCGCCTCTGCACGCCGGATGCCTTGCGCCGGCGCTTCATCACGCCACGCGCCCCTCTTGCGGGCGCGTGGCCGTTTTGAGCCGCCGTTTTGCACCGTCGCTAAATCATGCGCCGCAGCGTGTTGTCGCGGAACACCAGATGGTGCCCGATGGCCGCGAGCGCATGCACGCCGATCACCCAGTAGAACGCATTGCCGATCAGTTCGTGCGCTTCCTTGATGAACTGGCGCGCGATGGGATCGGCGCCCACCAGCACGATCTGCAGGTCGATGCCCGCGAGCGTGACCGGACGCCCGGCGGTGTTGATCATCAGGATGCCGAGCAGCGGCTGCACGAAGATAAACAGATAGAGCGCCAGATGCACGAGCCGCGAGAGAAACGTGAGCACGCGGTTCGAGTCGATGTCCTGCGGTGCGCCGTGCCAGAGCCGCCACAGGAGCCGCAGCACCGCGAGCGCCAGCACGAGCGTGCCGCACCAGAAATGCACGTTGCTCCAGAATGCGCGGCTGTCCGAACCTTTCGGCCCGCGTATTTCGATCGCGAGATAGGTCAGCGCGACGAGCAGGAAAATGATCCAGTGAAAGAAGATGGCGGGCTTCGAATAGCGTTCTGCGGCGGCGGGATAACTGGCCACGGACGGCTCCTTTGTGCGGGGATCGTTCTGGTGTGAATTCCGTATGATAAGTAGCCCGCGCGGCGGCGTGCGGCTGCATGACCGTTTAGCTTGACGTGGCTACCGGAGATTTGCCGCGAATCCCCGTGACGTAAACGCAAAACGGGCGGCCCGAAGGCCGCCCGCTTCATTCGAGACGCTGTCTCTATCGCCTCTATCGCGCCGGCGTCACTCGCCGCCGAGATAGAAGTAGCGGAACAGGAACACGGCCGCGATGATCCAGACGATCAGGCGCACGTCGCGCAGACGGCCCGTCAGCAGCTTCAGGCCCGCGTACGAGATGAAGCCGAACGCGACGCCATTGGCGATCGAGTACGTGAACGGCATCGCCAGCGCGGTCAGCGCGGCGGGCACGACTTCGGTGGCGTCGTCCCAGGGCAGGTCGGCCAGTTCGCGCAGCATCAGGCACGAAACGTAGAGCAGCGCCGGCGCGGTCGCGTAGGCGGGCACGACGCCCGCGAGCGGCGCGACGAACAGGCAGGCGAGGAACAGCACGGCCACGGTCAGCGCGGTGACGCCCGTGCGGCCGCCCGCTTGCACGCCCGAGGCGCTTTCGATATACGCCGTCGTCGACGAGGTGCCGAGCACCGAACCCGCGAGAATCGCGGTGCTGTCCGCGAGCAGCGCGCGGTTCAGTCGGTGCATCTTGCCGTGCACGAGCAGGCCCGCGCGGTTCGCGACGCCCATCAGCGTGCCGGTCGCGTCGAACAGTTCGACGAGGAAGAACACCAGCACCACGTTCAGGATGCCGGTCGAGAGCGCGCCCTTGATGTCGAGTTGCGCGAAGGTCGGCGCGATCGAGGGCGGCGCCGAGAAGATGCCGTGGAACTGGTTGCCGCCGAAGAAGAACGACAGAACCGTCACGCCCACGATGCCGATCAGGATCGCGCCGCGCACCTTGAGCACGTCGAGCGTCACGATCACGAAGAAGCCGATGATCGCGAGGATCGTGTGCGGATCGTGCAGGTTGCCGAGCGCGACCAGCGTGGCCGGATTGCCGACGATCACGCCCGAGGTCTTGAGCGAGATGATCGCGAGAAAGAGGCCGATACCCGAGGTGATCGCCACCCGCAGCGAGTGCGGAATCCCGTTGATGATCGCCTCGCGCACGCGCAGCAGCGTGACGATGAAGAACAGGCAGCCCGAGATGAACACGGCGCCGAGCGCGGCTTGCCACGTGAAGCCCATGCCCTTGACCACCGCGTACGCGAAGTACGCGTTCAGGCCCATGCCGGGCGCGAGCGCGATCGGATAGTTCGCATACAGGCCCATGATGATCGACGCCAGCGCCGCGACGAGGCAGGTGGCGACGAACACCGATTCCTTCGGCATGCCGGCGTCGCCGAGGATCGCCGGGTTCACGAAGATGATGTAGGCCATCGTGAGGAAGGTGGTGAAGCCGGCGAGCACTTCGGTGCGCAGGTTCGTGCCTGCCTCTTCGAAGCCGAAATAGCGTTTGATGGCGTCCATGAAGGTTGGGCCTTGAGATTCGAGCAGTGGATTTGTTGTTGGGATCGGCGTCGGCGGACGGGCGGCGGAGCGCATCCGGGTCGCGCGGATCGTGTGGTTGAAGCGGTTACGGGCGGGATTGTAAACAATTGTCCGCGCCGCGCCGAAATGCCGACGCGAATCGCGTGGAAGCGCTGCAACAGTGCGTGCTGTAAGGATAGAAAGGGATGCGCGCGCAACTTCCCTGCAGCGGGAAGCCCGGCGAAAAAAGGGGCGAAAGCGTTGGGGAAAAACGCGAGGTGAACCGAGACGAAAATCGCGATCGATCAGGGCGCGCGAACAGCACAACGCTCGCACGCCGGGCCGTCTGCGAGGAGCGGACCGTCATTCCCGCTTTCGGCGGGTCTGGCGCGCGGGCGAATGCCGTGGCGCGCCTGCACGTGAGCGCTTACTGCACCGATTGCGGCATGGCACCCGTTGCGTGCGCCGCGCGGCGTTGCGCGACGATGGCGCCCGCGCGCTGCGCGTTTTCGGGGTAATCGATCCAGTCGAGCGGATCGTAGCCCGCCGCGCGCCACTCGACGAGATCGGCGCGGACTTGCGCGCGCGTCATCGGCTGCGAGGGGTCGTAGGGCTGCGCGGAGGCCGGCAGCGAGGCGAAACAGCACGCGGCGGCGAACACGCCAAGCGCGGCACGTGAAAGGGAAGTCATGATACGTCCTTTCGTCTTAGGGATAACCCTTAAAAGTATAGGTGCTATCCCGATAATCGAAAGGGATGATTGAGTCTTTCGTTATGCCGCGTGAATGTCGTCAGCCCCGCCCCGCGCCGCGTTCACGGGATTGGCGGTATTCGCCGGGGCGCATGCCGGTCCACTTGCGGAAAGCCCGGTGAAAGGCGCTCGGTTCCGCGAAACCGACGGCGGCCGCCACGTCGGCGACCGCGCGCGTGGGGTCTTGCAGCGCGGCCAGCGCGAGGTCGCGGCGCAGCTCGTCCTTGATCGTCTGGCAGCGCTGGCCTTCCTGATGCAGCCGCCGCCGCAGCGTCGCGGGCGCGACGTTGAGCAGGCGCGCGATGGCGTCGGCGTCCGGCCACGCGCTCACGGGCAGGGCGCGCAGCGCGCGGCGCACACGCGCCGCGAACGCGCCCGGATTGCGGTACTTCACGACGAAATTGCCCGGCGCATTGCGCAGGAACGCGCGCGCCGAACTGGCCGTCTGGATCACGGGCAGATCGAGAAATGCGGGCGCGAGGTCGAACCACGACTCGGGCTGATCGAAGCCGATGTCGTCGCAGATCATCGACTGGTACTCGTGTGCGTCGGCGGGCGGCGCGCAGCGAAAGCGCGCCGCCGCCACCGGAATGCGCCGCCCGACCAGCCAGCTCAGCAAGCCGTAGACGAGGATGAACCACGTCGCGTAGGCGAACATCGCGGGCGCGCGCACGCCCGCGCGATGCACGAGCGTGACGCGCACGCGCGTGGCGTCGATGTCGATTTCGCCTGCGAGGTCGTCGAGCACGAGGCGCATGAAGTGGACGGTGCGCTGCAACGCCTGGCGGCCTGTGCGCGCGCCGAGCGCCGCGTGCGTCATCGCGACGAAGCTGCCGCTTTTCATGGCGTGCGAATCCTGGCCGAAGAATTCGTCGTCGAGCGCGCGCGCGATGCCGGACCACAGCGCGCCGTATTGCGCCGCGCTGATGCGCGCGCGCGGCGCGTCGAGCAGATCCGCGCCGATGCCTGCGGCATCGAGAACCGGCGACACATCGAGCCCCTGAGCACGCGCGAGCGCCAGCGTCTCGTTGACGAGACTCATCGCAATCGTGCCTTTTTCGCTCACTCTGCTGGTTTTCCCTGACTGCAAGGACTGGCCTCCGGTGGGGTTGTCGCAGACGATATGGTAAATCCGCTCAGTCAGTTTGATCGTGGCGGGCATCGAATGCCAGTGCGCCGATGCCTAAACTTTTCGCGAGCCTTGCAGCGGTGCGCGGCCGGGGCCACAGTGGCAGCAAGGCTGTGGACGACGCCGATCCACGACACGCGCCGCGCGGCATGAGACACGAAGGGGACAAACATGGACGAGTTCTATACCGAAGACCAGCGCATGATCCGCGACGCGGCGCGCGATTTCGCCACGGAGCGCCTCGCGCCCCACGCGGCGCAATGGGACCGCGACGCCAGGCTGCCCGACGAGGTCGTCGCGCAACTGGGCGAACTGGGCCTGCTTGGCATGATCGTGCCGCAGGAGCAGGGCGGTTCGTACACCGACTACGTGGCCTATGCGCTCGCGATGGAGGAGATCGCCGCGGGCTGCGCCTCGTGCGCGACGCTCATGAGCGTGCACAACTCGGTCGGCTGCGGCCCGATCCTGCAATACGGCACCGACGCGCAGAAGGACCGCTGGCTCGCGAAGCTCGCGAGCGGCGAGATGATCGGCGCGTTCTGCCTGACCGAGCCGCAGGCGGGCTCTGAGGCGAACAATCTGCGCACGCGCGCCGAGCTGCGCGACGGCCAGTGGGTGCTCAACGGCAACAAGCAGTTCGTGACCAATGGCGCGCGCGCGAGCCTCGCGATCGTGTTCGCGGTCACCGACCCGGACGCGGGCAAGCGCGGCATTTCCGCGTTCGTGGTGCCGACCGATACGCCGGGTTTCAACGTCGGGCCGCCCGAGAAGAAGATGGGCATTCGCGCTTCGGATACCTGTCCGATTGCCTTCGTCGATTGCGCGATTCCCGAAGCGAACCTGCTCGGCCAGCGCGGCGAGGGCCTGAAAATCGCGCTGTCGAATCTCGAAGGCGGGCGTATCGGCATCGCGGCGCAGGCGCTGGGCATCGCGCGCGCGGCCTTCGACGCGGCGCGCGCCTACGCGCACGAGCGCGTGCAGTTCGGCGAGCCGCTCATCAAGCATCAAAGCGTCGCGAACATGCTGGCGGACATGCACACGCGCATCAATGCCGCGCGCCATCTCGTGCATCACGCGGCGCGCCTGCGCACGCTCGGCAAGCCGTGTTTGTCGGAGGCTTCGCAGGCCAAGCTCTATGCGTCGGAAATGGCCGAGGAAGTGTGTTCGCACGCGATCCAGATTCACGGCGGCTATGGCTTCCTCAACGACTATCCGGTCGAGCGCCATTACCGCGACGCACGCATCACGCAGATTTACGAGGGCACGAGCGAAGTGCAGCGCATGGTGATCGCGCGTCAGCTTTGACGAAGCGCGATGAAGTTGCAAAGGATGGCTAAATAAATAAACGATAGAGACTGGAGACGACGATGACCGGGTTCACCCCTTCCGCGCAGGCCTTCATCGACGCACGCGATCTGCTGCAGCGTCACCGCACCGACTACGCGCGCGCTTACGCGGAATTCGCGTGGCCGACGCTCGATACGTTCAACTGGGCGCTCGATTACTTCGACGTGATTGCGCGCGGCAATGCGAATCCTGCGCTCTGGATCGTCGACGATCTCGCGAGCGGCGGCACGCAATATTCCTATGCGCAAATGGCCGAGCGCTCGGCGCGCGTGGCGAATTTCCTGCGCGAGCAGGGCGTGGGGCGCGGCGACCGGCTGCTGCTGATGCTGCCGAACCGCGTCGAACTCTGGGACGTGATGCTCGCGGCGATGAAGCTCGGCGCCGTGGTGCTGCCCGCCACCACGCAGCTTTCGCCCGACGACGTGCGCGAACGCGTGGAAGCGGGCGGCGCGCAATACGTCGTGGTGGATGCGGCCGAACTCGCGAAATTCGACGCGCTGGATGCGAACGTGAAGCGCATCGCGGTGGGCGCGCCGAACGTCGGCGCGCCGTGGATCGATCTGTCGCGCGCCTATGAGGCGAGCGCCGCGTTCGCGCCCGACGGCCCCACGCGCGCCAGCGATCCGATGCTGCTCTACTTCACCTCGGGCACGACTTCGAAGCCCAAGCTCGTCGAGCATACGCATCAGAGCTATCCGGTGGGCCATCTGTCGACGATGTACTGGATCGGCCTCGTGCCCGGCGACGTGCACTGGAACATCAGCTCGCCCGGCTGGGCCAAGCACGCGTGGAGTTGCTTCTTCGCGCCGTGGAATGCGCAGGCCTGCGTGTTCGTCTACAACTACGCTCGCTTCGTGCCGAAAGACACGCTGAACGCGATCGTGCAATGCGGCGTGACCACGCTGTGCGCGCCGCCGACCGTGTGGCGCATGCTCGTGCAGGAGCCGCTCGCGAGCTATCCGGTGAAGCTGCGCGAGATCGTTGGCGCGGGCGAGCCGCTCAATCCCGAGATCATCGAGCGCGTGCGCCACGCCTGGAACATCACCATCCGCGACGGTTACGGTCAGACCGAAACCACCTGCCAGATCGGCAATTCGCCGGGCCAGCCGGTGGTGGCCGGATCGATGGGGCGGCCGTTGCCGGGTTATCGCGTCGAGCTCGTCGATCCCGACGATCAGCCCGTGAGCGAAGGCGAAATCGCGCTGCCGCTCGGGCCGGATTCGACGCTGCGTCCGCTCGGCCTGATGACCGGCTACGCGAACAACGCGAAGGCAAGCGAGTACGCCATGCGCAACGGCTACTACCACACGTCCGATGTGGCGATGCGCGGCGAGGACGGCTACTACGTCTACGTGGGCCGCGCCGACGATGTGTTCAAGTCGTCCGATTACCGGCTCAGTCCGTTCGAACTCGAAAGCGTGCTGATCGAGCACGAGGCGATTGCCGAAGCGGCCGTGGTGCCGAGCCCCGACGAACTGCGCCTCTCGGTGCCGAAGGCGTTCGTGATCGTGCGTCAGGGCTATGAGATCGGCCCCGATCTCGCGCGCGAAGTGTTCCGCTTTTCGCGCGAGAAACTCGCGCCGTACAAGCGCATTCGCCGGCTGCAATTCAGCGACTTGCCGAAGACGATTTCGGGCAAGATCCGCCGCGTCGAACTGCGCCGCCGCGAGATGGACCGCACGCCCGACACCGCGCGCCAGCCCGACGAATACTGGGAAGAGGATTTCCCCGAACTGCGCGGCTGAGCCCGCGCGCGCATGGAGTCACGCCATGATCGAATTCGAGTATCTGCATGAAGGCGCGGTCGCGCTCATCACGCTCGCGCGGCCGCCCGCGAACGCCTTTACCGTGGACGGCTTGCGGCAGTTTCAGCAGGTCGTCGAAGCGTTCGACCGCGAGGCGCAGGTGCGCGCGATCGTCGTCACGGGCAATGGGCCGAAGTTTTTCAGCGCGGGCGCTGATCTGAACGCCTTCGCCGACGGCGACCGCGAAGCCGCGCGCACGGCGGCCACGGCGTTCGGCGCGGCGTTCGAGACGCTGCAAAGCGCACGCGCGGTGACCTTCGCAGCCATCAACGGTTATGCGATGGGCGGCGGTCTCGAATGTGCGCTCGCCTGCGATATCCGCGTGGCCGAAGAACACGCGCAGATGGCGCTGCCCGAGCCCGCCGTGGGTTTGCTGCCGTGCGGATGCGGCACGCAGACGCTGCCCTGGCTCGTCGGCGAAGGCTGGGCCAAGCGCATCATTCTCACGGGCGAGCGCGTGGATGCGGCTACGGCGCTGCGCATCGGTCTCGTCGAGGAAGTGGTGCCGCAAGGCGGCGCGCGCGAGGCCGCGCTCGCGATGGCCGCGCGCGTCGCGGGGCTGAGTCCGCAAGCGGTCACGTTCAGCAAATCGCTGATTCATCAGGCGCGCAACGGCGTGCCGCGCGGCGCGGCGCTCGCGGTCGAGCGCGAGCGTTTCGTCGATTTGTTCGATTCGCCCAACCAGCGCGAGGGCGTCAACGCCTTTCTGGAAAAACGCAAACCGCGCTGGCATATTGAAACGGAGAGCTAAGTAATGAATGCACGACCGGAAGCCACGCGGCTGGCCGTTGGGGAAACGGAGGCGCAAACGCCAGCGGAAAGCGAAGTGCTGTACCGCGTGGTCAATCGCGTCGCGATCGTCACGCTTAATCGTCCCGCCGCGCTCAACGCGCTCTCGCACGCGATGGTGCGCGAGCTGGCCGTGCTGATCGAACGCGCGCGTCACGACCGCGATGTCGTCGCGCTCGTGCTCGAAGGCGCGGGGCCGAAGGGCTTTTGCGCGGGCGGCGACGTGCGCGCGATCGACCGGCTCGCGCGTGCGGGCGAGCGGTTCGGCGAAGACGGCTGGCAGCAGTTTTTCGTCGACGAATACCGGCTCGATTACGCGCTGCATACCTTCGAAAAACCGGTCGTCGCGCTGCTCGACGGCGTGACGATGGGCGGCGGCATGGGGCTCGGCCAGGCGGCGTCGCTGCGCGTGGCGACCACGCGCACGAAGATCGCGATGCCCGAGACGCGCATCGGTTTGCTGCCCGATGTGGGCGCCACGCATTTTCTCGCGCGCATGCCCGCGCACTTCGAGCTTTACGTCGGGCTGACCGGCGCGATGCTCAACGGCGCGGACGCGCTGCACGTGCATCTCGCCGACGCCTGCGTGCCGGGCGACTGGCTCGACGGCTACGAGGCGCGGCTCGCGCAGGTGTCGTTCGACGATGGCGTGTATGACGCGCTGCGGCAGGTGTTCGAGACGCCTGGCGACGACGCGAACGCGAGTCCGCTGGCCGCGCGCGAGCCGCTGATCGCGCGGCACTTCGACCGGCGCGCGCGCGTCGAGCAGATCGTCGCCTCGCTGCGCGCCGATCTCGAACGCGAGCCCGCCGACCTGGCCGACGATGAGCGCCAGTGGCTCGAAGCGACGCTCGACGCGCTCACGCATTATTCGCCGACGATGCTCGAAGTCACGCGCGAGGCGCTGCTGCGCGGCCGTCATGCGACGCTCGCGGAGAGCTTCCGCATGGAGCTGGGTATCGTCGTGCACGCGATCGAGGCGGGCGACTTTTGCGAGGGCGTGCGCGCGCATCTCGTCGACAAGGACCGCGCGCCGCGCTGGGCGCCCGCGACGCTCGCCGAATTGCGCGAGCAACGCGTGCAGCAATTTCTCGCGTCGCCGTGGCGCGTGGAGGACCATCCGCTGGCCGACCTCGGCGCGTAAGCGCGACGCAATAGAAAACGCCCGCCGTGCGCAAGGCACGGCGGGCGTTTTCACCTCTGCGATCCGAGACGGGCGCTTACACGCGCGCGGATCTCACAGATAGCTGCAGCAGTAGTCGAGCGTTTCGACCACGTCGATGTCGAAGCGGCTCTTGCCCGGCACCGAGAACGACTCGCCCGCTGCGTAGGTCTTCCATTCTTCGCTGCCGTCGAGACGGATGCGGCACTTGCCGGCTTGCACTTCCATCAGCTCGGGCGCGTCGGTGCCGAAATTCAGCTGGCCAGGCAGGATCACGCCGAGCGTCTTGCGCGTGCCGTCCGCGAACAGCACCGTGTGCGAGACGCACTTGCCGTCGAAGTACACGTTCGCTTTGCGGATTACGGAAACCTGGTCGAATTGCGTTGCTGCCGTCATGGCGGTCTTCCTCTGAGTCGTCGTGAATGAATGCGTGGGCGCTTCGCCGCGCGGGGCGGCGCGCGAAGCGCGGCCCGCCATCATACCGGCTCCCGGTGCGCGCGGCGCGTCCGAAACGTATTCGCCGATCGCTCACGCCGGCAACGAATGCCGACACGCGCGGCGCGTCCGCGCCGACATATTTCGTAATCAGTGTTTACAGAAAATTAACATGTAATTACAATTGCGACAGCGAATGAGAATCATCCTCATTTGCAAATAACATAAATCACAGGATTCCGGAAGGGTTGCGTGGCGCGTGACGCCCGGCTCTATCCCGTCTCCGCCTTCGATCAAGCCGCTCACCATGTCCGCTCACATCCCGAGTCGGATGCGCACAGTCGCGTCCGTCGCAGCCCTCTATTGCTCTGGATTCTTCGCCGCGACCGCCGCGCATGCGCAAGCCGCACCTGCCGAGCCCGCTTCCGCCAGCGCGGCCAGCGCGGCCACCTCGACGCCCACGCCGAACGCCGCCGACGCCATGCTGCCCGCCGTCAAGGTGAGCTCGTCCGCGCCTTCGGACATGCAGACGAAGACGCTTTCGTCGTACAAGTTCACGTCGCCGCTCATCGACACGCCGCGTTCGATCACGGTGATCCCGGAGGAAGTGCTGAAGCAGAAGAACGTGTCGACGTTCCAGGACGCGCTGCGCACGGTGCCGGGCATCACCTTCCTCGGCGGCGACGCGGCGGCGAATCCGTCGGCGGACCGTCCGGTGATCCGCGGCTTCGAATCGCGCAACTCGATCTTCGTCGACGGCATGCGCGACTCGGGCGTGCAGAACCGCGAGACCTTCGACGTCGAGAACATCAGCGTCGTGAAGGGCCCGGATTCGGTGTACGCGGGACGCGGCTCGGTGGGCGGCAGCATCGACATCACGACCAAGACGCCGCAGGCCGATAACTTCATCAATGGCAGCATCGGCCTGGGCACGGACAGCTATCGCCGCGCGACCATCGACTGGAACCAGAAGTTCAACGACACCACGGCGTTCCGCCTGAACGTGATGGGCCACGACGCCGACCAGGCGGGCCGCACCAACGTCTACAGCAAGCGCTGGGGCGTGGCGCCCTCGATCGCGTTCGGCCTGAACTCGCCGACCACGGTCACGCTGAGCTACTACCACCTGAACACCTACGACATGCCGGACTTCAGCGTGCCGTTCCGCTCGACGGGCGGCACGCCGGTGCAGAGCGACCGCAGCCAGTTCTACGGCCTGAACTCGCGCGACTATCGCTACGGCCAGACCGACACGGGCGAAGTGAAGGTCGAGCACCGCATCAACGACGCGTGGAAGATCAAGAACACGACGATGTTCGGCCGCTCGACGCTCGACTACGTGGCGACCAATCCGCAGCTCACGAGCGCGACCTCGAACATCCTCAGCCTGCAGGCCAAGAGCGGCAAGTACGCGACCAATAGCGTGTCGAACCAGACCGAGGCGAACGGCAAGTTCGATCTCTACGGCATGCGCCACACGCTCACCGCGGGCGTGGAGTTCAGCCACGAGCAGGACCTCTACGAGGGCTATCTGGTCACCGACTCGAAGGGCAACAACATCCGCTCGGGCGGGCCGTGCTCGGTGGCGTACAACTGCACGCCGCTCGGCAGCTGGAACCCGGACAATCCCTGGACCGGCAGCATCCTGCTGAACGGCGACAAGAGCTTCCCCGGCCCGGCGACGCACACGCAGACCAATATCGCCTCGGCGTATCTGTTCGACAGCGTGCAGCTTTCCGAGCGCTGGATCTTCAACGCGGGCATGCGCTTCGACCGCTACGACGTGACCGCCGAGCAGGCGGGCGTGGCGAATCTGAACAACACGTCGAACCTGTTCAGCTATCAGTTCGGCCTCGTGTTCAAGCCGATCAACACGGTGAGCCTGTACGCGTCGTATGGCACCTCGGCGAATCCGCCGGGCGCGAACTCGGGTCTGGGCGGCGGCACCGACCAGATCACGGCGACCAACCAGGACCTCGCGCCCGAGCGCTCGCGCAACATCGAAGTGGGCGCGAAGTGGGACGTGCTCGATCGCCGTCTGTCGCTGACCACGGCGCTGTTCCAGACCGACAAGACCAACGCGCGCGTCAGCGACGGCCTGGGCGGCACGATCAACGCAGGCTCGCAGCGCGTGCGCGGCTTCGAGTTCGGTTTCGCGGGCAACGTGACGGAGAAGTGGGCCGTGTTCGGCGGTTACTCGTATCTCGATGCGATCACGACCAACGCGGGCCCGACGAGCCCGGCGCTCTCCGGCCTGCCGATGGTGATGGTGCCCAAGCACAACTTCACGCTGTGGACGAGCTATGACGTGCTGCCGAAGCTGAACATCGGCGCGGGCGCGACGGTGTCGAGCCTGACGTATGCATCGGTGTCGGCGACTTCGCGCAAGTGGACGCCGGGCTACGCACGCTTCGACGCCTCGGCGACGTGGCGCGTGTCGAAGAAGATCGATCTGCAGCTCAACGTGAACAATATCTTCGACAAGAAGTATTACCAGAGCGCGTATCCGATCTACGCAACCTGGGCGCCGGGCCGCTCGGCGATGGTCACGATGAACTTCTATCAGTGATGCGGGATTGAGTGGTGTTAGTGAAAAAGGGGCGCTTGCGGGCGCCCCTTTTTTTGTTGGTGTGCGGTGTGTCACTGACTGTGTGACCAGCGCGCCCTTACTCCGCCGTCACCGTCACCGACGCCTCGGACGTCAGCATCATGAACGTGAAGCTTTCCTGCAGATAGAGCTTCACGCTCTTGTCGTCGTGCGAGGCATAGCCGATCGACACGTCCTGGCCCAGATGCAGCGCGAAGTCGCCGCCGCGCGTCGTGAGGATGCTGCCGCCTTCGATCGCCGGCGCCCAGATGATCTCGCCGTTCACGAGGCGGCGGATGTGTTCGAGAATCGGATAGCCCTGATCGCTTGCCTCGCTCACGGCCGTGTACGCGTCAGAGCCCAGCAGCACCGCGTACGGGCCGTCCACGCCTTGCAGGCGCAGCTGTTCGAGCGCCTTGGCGATGACCGTCGGGTACTCGGCGATATCGGCGGGCAGCGGCAGCAGCGGATTCGACGTGCCTTCGCGAATGCCCGTGATCTGCGCGGCCTTGTAGCCGTCGAAGATCGCGCGGTCTTCGGCGAACGCGAGGCGCGTGGCCGCGTCTTTCGCGGGTTGCCAGTCGGAGTCGTCCGCGCCGCGTTCGACGTCGTCGATGGCGTCGCGCGAGAGTTCGAACGGCACGCGCAGTTCGACGATCGCCTTCACTTCGCGCTGGCGCGCGCGGATGCCTTCGAACGGCGCTTCGATGCCGTTCTGATGGCCGGTGCCGACCGCGGCGAGCGCCGCGCCGCCGGGGCCGTTCACGTCCACGACGCGGCGGCCCGCGAGCGAGCGCTTGAAGGTGCGCGCGACTTCTTCTTCGATCTGCGACCACGCGGCCGTGGAAATGGGCGCCAGCTCGCGATGCAGGTTATTCATACCGGGGTGCTCCTTTGAGTGATCCGATGGTGAGCGAGCCGTCCGCGTTCGCGGCGGCCGTCTCGGTTTCCGTGTCCGGCGCGGAGGCGTCCGGCGTGTCGATGGTGTCGATCGTGGCGGCCGTGCCCGGCTCGTGGTCCGCGAGCGCTTCGAGCAGCGGCTGCGACGGCACGAAGAACAGCCCGCCGGTGACGGCGCGGCTGAAGTCGAGCAGGCGGTCGTAATTGCCCGGCGGCACACCGACGAACATGTTTTCCAGCATCTGCTCGATGGGCGCGGGCGTGCGCGCATAGCCGATGAAATACGTGCCGAACTCGCCCGAGCCCGGCCGGCCGAACGGCATGTTGTCGCGCAGGATCTTGATCTCGTTGCCGTCGGCGTCGTCGAGCGTGGTCAGCGAGCTATGCGACCAGCTCGGCTTCACGTCTTCGTCGAGCTCGATGTCCTGCAGCTTGGTGCGCCCGATGATGTGTTCCTGCGCTTCCACGGGCAGCGCGTTCCAGCCCTTCATGTCGTGCAGGTACTTCTGCACCAGCACATAGCTGCCGCCGCAGAAGTCCGGGTCCTCGTTTTCGCCGATCACGGTGAAATGGACCGCTTCGTTGCCGGTCGGATTCTCGGTGCCGTCGACGAAGCCGATCATCGCGCGCATGTCGAAGTTGCGGAAGCCGTGCACTTCGTCCTCGGTCGTGACCGCGCCGTCGAGCTTCTTCATGAGCTGCGTGGCGAGCTCGAAGCAGAGGTCGGTTTCGTCGGCGCGGATGTGCAGCAGGATGTCGCCCGGCGTGGCGACGGCCACGCGCTCGCCCTTGCCGAACTCGCGGAACGGGTGCAGCTCGGCGGGACGCGGCTCGCCGAACAGCTTGTCCCATGCGTCGGACGAAAAGCCGACCACGCACGAGAGGTTGCCGGCGGGCACGCGCTTGCCCACGGCGCGCACGAGATTGGCGACGTCCGCGCACCAGGCGCGCACGGCGGCGCGGCTGGCGGCATCCTCGTTGACGGACAGGACGATGAAGAAGGCGCTGCGGGTGACGGCGCTGGAGACGGACTGCGGTTCCTGCGTGAGTGAGGCCGGCGTCATGGTGTGGGGTTTCGCTCGTGGAGTCGGATTCGGATGCGGATGCGGTGCCGCGCACGCAGCGTGCGGCGCGCGCGGCGGGAAGCTTTCGGTTCCCTGCCGGGCGCGCGCGGGGAGCGTGGGGGCCAGTGCCGCATAGTGTAATCAAACTCGCGGAAACGGGCGGTTTGCAGGTAAAAGGCGCGCGTGCGACGATAGCCCTGTCCTGTCAGCGGAGAGAGCAGCCATGTGGGATCACACCGAACATGAAGGCTTCGAAATCTGGGTGCTGCCGATTCCGGCATTCGGGCCACGCTCGCCCGAGCCGCTGTTCCACTACAGCGGCTATATCTGCCGGCACGGCGCGGACGCGCATCTGGACGGGCGCAGCGTGCGCTTTCACGATCTGATGCGCAATTACATCGGCCCCGACGCGGCGCTCGACGCCGCTTACGCCGACGCGCGCACGCGCATCGACCGCTTTCACGCCACCGGCAGCTGGGCCGAGTCGCACGCTTAGCGGGGCGCACGCCCAACGCCGTAACCGACGGGCGGCGCGCCGCGCGAATTCAGCGGCTGCCGGAAATGATCAGCATGACCGGACGGCCCTCGCAGCCTTCGCTGCCCGGCATCGTCAGCACGTGCCAGCCGGGCGGCTCGCCGGGCGCGGCGAGGTCGGGGCGGCGCACGCGGTCGCTGCCGTCGTTGTCGCGGTCCACGTAGGTGGTCAGCACGTTGAACGGCCAGGACGCGCGCCGCAGCCGCTCGTGCACGAGCGAGCCGACCCAGATCGGTGTGTCGCCGGGCGCGAGCGCATAGCCGGTCGGCCAGAAGCGCAGCACGTCGCGGCGGCTGCCCGGCCGCTGCGGATCGTCGGGCAGATGCAGGCGCGCGAACATCAGTGGCGACGGCTGGCCGTTGTTCAGCTTCGGCAGCAGCGGCAGCGAGAGCGCGTCGACGTTCGGCGCGACCAGCGAGAGCACGCTTTTGACCGTGAACCGCGCCCCCTCGCTCCAGCCCGCGTCGCGCAGCGCGCGGCGCAAGTCGGCGGCGCTGGCGGCCCACTGGAGCGTCATCGGCTCGCGGCGTTCGCCTTTCATGTCCACGCGGTAGCACGCGAAGGTGCGCCAGAGCGTGTCGGTCCACGCCATCTGGCTCACGATCACGGGCGGCTCCTGCTCGCGCGACTCGACGGCGGCCTCGCGCTCGGCCGCGCCGCGCTGCAGCACGAACGCCAGCACCAGCACCGCGAGCACGATCGACGGCATGACGTTGCGCTCGGGCGGACGCTGCGGATAGCGCCACAGCGACAGCAGCACGACCGCCGCGACCCAGATCGAGGCGAAGGCCGCGCCGCCGATCGCATCGGAGAACAGGAAGCGGTCGAAGTAGAGGCCCGCGAAGGTCACCGACACCACGATCGCGTTGCCGAGCGTCGCCACGATGGCGGCCTGCGGCATGTTCGCGCGCCGCACCAGCAGAAACATCATGAAGCCGTAGACGATCACCATCGACGCCACGCGGTCGCTCGGAAACACATACGCGCCCACGTGCGCCGCCGCGCCCACGTCGTGATGGATCAGGATGCGCAGCAGCAGGATCAGCACCTGCGAGACGCCCGCGGCCAGCATCCAGTACGCGATGGTGCGCCAGCGCCGCTCGAGCGCCATCCAGGCCGTCACGGTCACGACCAGCATCGCGAGCGTGAGATTGCTGCCGAGCGTTTCGACGCGCGCGAGCACGTCGTCGGCCCAGGTGGTGTGGATCGAATGCAGGAAGAGGCGCACCGACTGGTCGACCTGCACGAGCGGATCGCCGCGCAGCAGATTGCTCAGCACGTACGAGAACACGGCCGCGCATAGCGGCACCAGCGCCGTCACCACCAGCACGGCGCCGAGCGCGGGCTGCTTCGGATCGAGCAGGCGCGCGATGCGCCGCGCCGCCGCGCTTTCGCCGTGGCGCGAAGCCCAGTGCGCCGCGCCGAGCCGCGAGGCGCTCGCCCATTGGTCCAGATGCACGAGCAGCACGTGCGTGAAGCGCCAGATCAGCCAGAGCGCGAGCGCGATCATCGCGAGCGCGACCACGAGCCGGAACGACACCGCGCCCGCCAGTTGCAGCGACGCGCCGAACACCACGCCCGGCACGATATGCGCGGGCGCCCAGACCAGCGCGGAGATCACGTTCATGACGAAAAAGCGCATCGGCGTCATGCCCGCCATGCCCGCGACGATCGGCACCACGGCGCGCAGCGGCCCGACGAAGCGCGCGAGGATCACGCTGCGCGTGCCGTGGCGCGCGAAGTAGGCTTCGGCTTTTTCGAGGATTTCGGGGTGGCGGCTGAACGGCCAGATCTTGACGATGGAGTCGCAGTAGCGGCGGCCGAGCCAGAAGCTCAGCGCGTCGCCGCCCACCGCGCCCACGATCGCGCAGACGAACAGCCAGCCGAGATTGAGCGCGCCCGTGCCCGCGAAGGCGCCCGCGATGAACATCGCCGTGCTGCCCGGAAAGAACGTGCCGACGAGCGCGAGCGATTCGACGAACGCCGCGAACAGCACGAACGCGAGCGTCCAGCCGGGATACTCGGCGAGCAGGTGCAGCAGGTGGACGTAGGCGTGCTCCATCGACGCTCGGTTGGGAGCCGCGCGGGTGGCGCGGCGGTGGGTTGGCGTGGGGCGCGGCGCGTAGCGTCATCGACGTCATCGACGTCATTGCGCCGGGAGCGAATCGTGCCGCGTCCCATCCGCAATATAACCGGGGTCGGATTTGCGCGCGCGGTGGCGCTCCGGCAGCGTCGTGGACGGGCGACGGGTTGCGCCCGCCGCATCCGCATCGACCCCGCCGCGCCCATGAAAAACGCCCCGCGGCGTGCGCGAGGCACGCGCTGCGGGGCGCGAGAGCGGCCGCCGCGCGCGGCGGCGGCATCGGCGTATCAGTGCTTGACGGCCTCCATCGGCAGCAGGCCGGTCTGGCCGTAGAACTCCTGAGCCGCGAACGCCTCGCGTTCCTTACGGGCGCGCGCGCTGGTGTCGAGGCGCGAGACCGCCCAGATGCCGATGAACGCGAGCGGCACCGAAATGAGCGCCGGGTTGTCGAGCATGACGAGCGCGTGCGCGTGATGCAGCACGTCGACCCACACTGACTTCGAGAACAGCGTGAGCAGCACCGAAGCCGCGAGGCCGAGCGCGCCGCCCGCCACCGCGCCGCGCGTGGTCATGCCGCGCCAGAAGATCGACATCACGAGCACCGGGAAGTTGGCGCTGGCCGCTACAGCCGCGACGAGGCCGACGAGAAACGCCACGTTCGCATGCTCGAACAAAATGCCGAGGCCGATGGCGATCACGCTGAGCGTGAGCGTCGCCACGCGCGAGATGCGCATTTCGCGGCGTTCGTCCTTGCGACCGCGCGCGAGCCAGCTTGCGTAGAGGTCGTGCGAAACGGTGGTCGCGCCCGAGAGCGTGAGACCCGCCACCACGGCGAGGATCGTCGCGAACGTGACCGCCGCGATGAAGCCGTAGAACAGGTTGCCGCCCACTGCCTGCGCGAGCTTCACGGCCACCATGTTCGAGCCGCCGAGCAGGTCGCTGGTCAGGTTGAAGTGGCCGTCGGCGTCGAGGCGGAAGAACTCGGGATGCTGCGCGAGCAGCGCGATCGCCGAAAAGCCGATCACGAAGGTCAGCAGATAAAAATAGCCGATGAAGCCCGTCGCGTAGAACACCGACTTGCGCGCTTCCTTCGCATTCGGCACCGTGAAAAAGCGCATCAGGATGTGCGGAAAGCCCGCCGTGCCGAACATCAGCGCAATGCCGAGCGAGAGCGCGTTGAGCGGGTCGCGGATCAGCTTGCCGGGCGCCATGATGCTGAGCGCGCCCGGATGCACGTTCACGGCCTGGCGGAACATCTCGTTCGGACTGAAGCCGAAATGCGCGAGCGCGAGAATCGCCATGAAAGTCGCGCCGCACAGCAGCAGCGCGGCCTTGATGAGCTGCACCCACGTGGTCGCGGTCATGCCGCCGAAGAACACGTAGATCACCATCAGCGCGCCCACCACGATTTCGGCGATCCAGTAGTCGAGGCCGAACAGCAGCTCGATCAGCTTGCCCGCGCCCACCATCTGGACGACCAGATAGAAGATCACCACGACGAGCGAATTGGCCGAGGTCATCATGCGGATCGGGCCTTGCGCGAAGCGGTAGGCGACCACGTCGGCGAAGGTGAATTTGCCGAGATTGCGCAGCGGCTCCGCGATCAGGAACATCACGAACGGCCAGCCGACGAGAAAGCCGATCGAGTAGATCAGGCCGTCGAAGCCGAAGATGAACACCATGCCCGAGAGCCCGAGGAACGAGGCCGCCGACATGTAATCGCCCGCGATGGCGAGGCCGTTCTGGAAGCCGGTGATGCCGCCGCCGCCCGTGTAGAAGTCGCGCGTGGTGCGCGTGCGGCGCGCGGCCCATTGCGTGATGCCCAGCGTGACGAGCACGAACAGCAGGAACATGCCGATGGCGACGGGATTGTGCTGATGCGGCGGCATCGGCGCGGCCGGGCCTGCGGGCACGTTGGCGTGCGCGAGCGCGGCGGCCGTGGCGAGCGTGCCGCCGAGTGCGAGCGCGCTGAAGGAGCGAAGCGAATGAAGCGAGCGCATCATGCCGTCACCTCGTGTTGCAGCCGGGCGATCAGCGCGCGCATGGCCGGGTCGAAGCGGCGATTCGCGCGCAGCACGTAAAGACCGGTCAGCGCGATGGCGCCGAGAATGATGCCCACGCCGACGATGATGCCGATGCTCGTGGTCGCGCCCGCATAGAGCGGATGCGCAAGCTGATGCGGCGCGAGCGCGACGATCAGGATGAAGCCGTAATACAGGGCGATCATGAGCGCGGTGAGCGAGAAGCTGAAGCGGCGGCGTGCCGCGACGAGCTGCCGGTACTCGGGATGCGCCTTGATCGTGTCGATCGAGGATGAGGCCATAGGTGTCTCCTTGCCAGTGCCGCCAGATGGCGACGGACGAACGGGGCCGGGCCACCTTTACGGGGTTGCCTGACACTTTCTCCGACGGGAACGCTGTGTTTTTATGAGTGCGCCGCGCCGCGATGGAGCGGGGCGGCGCGCGCTGGTGTTGATGCGCGTTGTTTTTATTGGGTGCTGCGTGCTGCGGGTTTCTGGTTTTAGTCGAGCGTGCTCACGAGTTCCGGCACAGCAGCGAACAAATCGCCGACGAGACCGTAATCGGCGACGGTGAAGATCGGCGCTTCTTCGTCCTTGTTGATCGCGACGATCACCTTCGAGTCTTTCATGCCTGCCAGATGTTGAATTGCGCCGGAAATACCGACGGCCACGTAAAGCTGCGGCGCGACGATCTTGCCGGTTTGTCCGACCTGATAATCGTTCGGCACATAGCCCGCGTCTACAGCGGCGCGCGATGCGCCGAGCGCGGCGTTGAGTTTATCGGCGAGCGGTTCGAGCACCTTAGTGTAGTTCTCGCCGCTGCCCAGACCACGACCACCCGAGACGATGATCTTCGCGCTCGTCAGTTCGGGGCGATCGAGTTTCGTGACTTCACGATTGATGAATTGCGATTTTCCGTTGTCGGCTGCTGCTTCGATTTTTTCGATTGAAGCGCTGCCGCCTTCTGCGGCAACCGCATCGAATGCCGTGGTGCGAACCGTGATCACCTTGATCGCGTCTTGTGATTGCACGGTCGCGATGGCGTTACCCGCATAGATCGGACGTTCGAACGTATCGGCATTCTCGACCGCGGTGATATCGCTGATCTGCGCGACGTCGAGTTTCGCGGCGATACGCGGCGTGACGTTTTTCCCGCTTGCCGTGGCGGGCGCGAGAATATGTGAATACTGCTTCGCGATGGAAAGAACCGTCGCTTCGATGTTTTCCGCAAGACCTTGTTCGAGTTGCGGCGCATCGGCGAGCAAGACTTTGCCAACACCGACGATTTTCGCCGCCGCATCCGCCGCCGCTTGCGCGTTATGGCCCGCGATCAGCACATGCACATCGCCGCCAATTTTCTGCGCCGCTGCAACCGTATTCAGCGTCGCCGCTTTAATCGACAGATTGTCGTGTTCTGCAATTACCAGATTCGTCATTTTCGATTCGCTCCTCACAGCACCTTGGCTTCGGTCTTCAGCTTCTCGACCAGCGTTTTCACGTCAGGCACCTTCACGCCTGCGCTGCGCTTGGGCGGTTCCGAAACCTTCAGCGTCTTCAAACGCGGAGCGACATCCACGCCGAGAGCGGCGGGCGTGATCGTTTCGAGCGGCTTCTTCTTCGCCTTCATGATATTCGGCAGCGTGACGTAGCGCGGCTCGTTCAGACGCAGATCGGTGGTGACCACTGCGGGCAGCGAGAGCGACAAAGTTTCCGCGCCGCCATCGACTTCACGCGCGACCGTGGCTTTACCATCCGCCACCGTGATTTTCGAAGCGAACGTCGCTTGCGGCAGATCCGCCAGAGCGGCGAGCATCTGGCCGGTCTGATTCGAATCGTCGTCGATGGCCTGCTTGCCGAGAATCACCAGCGAGGGCTGTTCTTTATCGACGAGCGCTTTTAGCAATTTGGCCACGGCCAGCGGCTGCAAATCCTCATTCGATTCGATCAGCACCGCACGATCCGCGCCAATTGCCAACGCGGTGCGCAGCGTTTCCTGTGCCTGCGAAACGCCAGCGGAAACCGCGATGACCTCGGTAGCAATCCCCGCTTCCTTCAACCGCACCGCTTCTTCAACCGCAATTTCATCGAACGGATTCATCGACATTTTCACGTTCGCGATATCCACGCCCGTGCCGTCCGACTTCACACGAACCTTCACGTTGTAATCGACCACGCGTTTGACGGGTACAAGAATCTTCACAGCATGTCTCCTGTTCCAACGGTTTTATTCAAGCGGGCTTAAATCACGCCCTTGTCTTTCAATTGTGCGAGTTGTTCGTCGCTATAGCCGAGCGACGCGAGCACGTCGCGCGTGCCTTCGCCGAGTTGCGGCGGCGCGCGGCGCACGGGCATGCGTTCGCCGTCGAAGCGCCACGGCGGCGCGAGCACCGGCGTCGTGCCGCTTTCGGTATCGGGATGCGGCTGCTGCGTCACGAGTCCCGCATCGGTTGCGCGCTTCGAGAGCAGCGCTTCGCGCAGGCCCGCGACTTCGCCGCACGGAATGCCCGCGCCCGCGAGCCGTTCGAGCAGCAGCTTGCGCCCACGGCTCGCCAGTTCGCGTTCGAGTTCCGGCACGAGCGTCGCGCGATTCTGCGAGCGCAGGATGTTGGTCTTGTAGCGCGCGTCGTCGGCGATATCGGGGCGCTCGATCACTTCGCGCGCGAAGCGTTCGAATTGCGCGTTATTGCCGACCGTGATGACGAGCGGACCATCGGCGGCGTCGAACACGCCATACGGCACGATCGACGGATGCGCGTTGCCGTAGCGCGGCGGATCTTCGCCCATCACGAGCGCTTCGAGACCGTAGTACGCGGTGATCATCAGGCCGCAATCGAACAGCGCCATTTCGATGTGGCGGCCGCGCCCGCTGCGCTCGCGTTCGTAGAGCGCGGCGAGCATCGCCTGCGCCGAATACATGCCGGTGAACAGATCGACGGCCGCGACGCCGAACTTCAGCGGCGGTTGACCGGCTTCGCCGTTCAGCGCCATCAGACCCGCCTCGCCCTGCACGACGAGGTCGTAGCCGGGACGCTTCGCTTCGGGACCGGTGCGGTCGTAGCCGGAAATCGAGCAATAGATGAGGCGCGGATTAATCGCGCTCAATTGCTCGTAGCCGAGCCCGAGTTTCTCCGCGCCGCCGAACTTGAAGTTCTGGATAAAGACGTCGCTGGTCTTCGCGAGTTCGCGCACGATCTCCTGCGCTTCGGGCGTTTGCAGATCGAGCGTGAGCGAACGCTTGTTGCGGTTCACGCTGTTGAAGTACGCGGTCTCGGTCTTGCCGATGCGCACGCCCCAGTCGCGCGTGTCGTCGCCGCGATCAGGGTGTTCGATCTTGATGACTTCCGCGCCGAGGTCGCCGAGCACCATCGCGCTCCACGGACCCGCGAGCACGCGCGACAGATCGAGGACGCGCACGCCCGAGAGCGGCAGGCCGGTGTTGTGAGTCTGCATCAGCAGGCACTCCTGGTTCGTTGTAGAGGGAAGGCCGCGCGCATCGCTGTATTGCCTCGCGCCGCCGCCTTCCCGTCGCCGGGTTCGAGCGAAGACGCGACGCTCAGGCCGCTGCGCGCGACAGCGCGATATAGCGCGCGAGATGATGATCCTCGTCGCCGAGTTGATGATCGATCATCACGAGACGCTTGGCGTAATGTGCGAGCGGCAACTCCCACGTCATGCCGATGCCGCCGTGCAACTGGATCGCTTCTTCGGCCACGCGCGCGCCGATGCGCCCGATCGTGACCTTGGCCGCCGAGAGCGCGCGCTCGCGTTCGACGCGCGGCGCGTCGATGGCCGCCGCCGCGTTGATCACCGACGAACGCGCCTGCTCGATTTCGAGCAGCAGATCGGCCATGCGATGCTGCAGCGCCTGGAAGCTGCCGAGCGGCACGCCGAACTGCTTGCGCGTGCGCAGATATTCGAGCGTGTGATCGCGTGCCACGTCCATCGCGCCCACCGCTTCCGAAGTCAGCGCGACGAGGCCGTAGCCGCATGCGTGTTCGAGCGTCGCGAAGCCCGTGCCCACCGCGCCGACGAGCGCATCCGCGCCCACTTGCACATGGTCGAGCGTGACTTCGGCCGCGCGTCCGCCATCGATCTTGCGATAGCCGCGCACGCTCACGCCTTGCGCGTTGCGCGGCACGAGAAACAGCGCAATTCCCGCTTCGTCGAATTCCGCGCCCGACGTGCGCGCCGAGACGAGCAGCATGTCGGCGTGTTCCGCATGCTGCACGACGCCTTTCGCGCCTTGCAGCAGCCAGCCGTCGCCGCTCTTTTCCGCCCGCGTGCTCACGCGCGCCGCTTCGTAATGCGAGCCCGGCTCGTCGTGCGCGAAGGCCGCGATCTGCGAGCCGTCGATCAACGATGCAATGCGCGCGCGCTGCGCCTCGTTGCCCGCATGCGCGAGCGCGCGGCCCACGATCAGCGTGTCGAGGAACGGCTCGACCACGAGGCCGCGCCCGAGCGATTCGAACACCACGGCAACGTCGAAACCCTGGCCGCCGAAGCCGCCATCCGCTTCGTCGAACAGCGCGCCGATCACGCCGAGTTCGGCGAAGCGCTGCCACATCGGCGCACTGAAACCTTCTGGCGAGCGCGCGATTTTATCGCGGCTATCGAAACCGTATTGCTCCGCGATGAAGCGATTGAGCGTATCCGCAAGCATGCGGCGGTCTTCGGTGTGCTGGAAGTTCATAGCAGGACCTCTTAAAGACCGAGAATCATCTTGGAGATGATGTTCTTCTGGATTTCGTTGGAGCCGCCGAAGATCGACAGCTTGCGATTGTTGAAATACTGCGACGCGGCGCCGGCGGCTTCGTCGGGACCGATCGGCGCGCCTTCGTAGCCTTCGTGCAGCGCTTCTTCGACGAAGGGCGCCGCATACGGACCCATCGCGCGGCGCAGCAGCGAGGAAATCTCCTGGCGGATCTCGGTGCCGCGAATCTTGAGCATCGAGCTTTCCGCGCCCGGCACGCCGCCGCCGGCCACCGCTGCGATCACGCGCAGATTGGTGGTCTTCATGTTCTCCAGATCGATCTCGACTTTCGCGAGACGCGCGGCGAATTGCGGATCGTCGGCGAGCGGCTTGCCATTGCGCTTGACCTGCTGCGCGGCGTGCTTCAGGCGCGCGAGCGCGGCCACCGAAAAGCCCACGCCCGCGATATTGGTGCGCTCGTAGGTCAGCAGATATTTCGCGTAGGTCCAGCCCTTGTTCTCTTCGCCGACGAGATGCTCGACCGGCACGCGCACATCGGTGAAGAACACTTCGTTCACTTCGTGCTCGCCGTCGAGCGTGACGATGGGGCGCACTTCGATGCCCGGCGTGTTCATGTCGATCAGCAGAAAGCTGATGCCTTCCTGCTTGCGCACGTCGGTGGCGGTGCGCACGAGGCAGAAGATCATGTTCGCGTAATGGCCGAGCGTGGTCCACGTCTTCTGGCCGTTCACGAGGTAGTAGTCGCCGTTCGCGTCCGACTTGCGCACGGCGCTCGTGCGCACCGCGGCGAGGTCGGAGCCCGCGCCCGGTTCCGAATAACCCTGGCACCACCAGTCCGCGCCGTTCAGGATGCGCGGCAGCCAGTAGCGCTTCTGCGCTTCATTGCCGTACTTGATGAGCACGGGGCCGAGCATGTTCACGCCGAACGGCACGATGCGCGGCGCGCCCGCAATCGCGCATTCGTTTTCGAAGATGAACTTCTGCACCGGCGTCCAGCCGGGGCCGCCGTATTCCTGCGGCCAGTGATTCGCGAGCCAGCCTTTTTCGTTGAGGATCGCGTGCCATTGCGCCATGTCGTCGCGCGTGAGATGGCGGCCGGTGCGCACGATATCGGCGAGACGCTGCGGCAGATGCTCGTGCAGAAAGCCGAGCACTTCGCTGCGGAAGGCTTCTTCCTCGGCGGTGAATTTCAGGTCCATGGTGGTGTTGCTCCTTGCGGCCCGCGCGCGGCAAAGGGTGCCGGGCGCGGGCGGATGATCAGGCGATGCAGTTTTTTAGCCGCTGCATTCGGCTATTGCGTTAAATCGCGGAATTAAATCGCCGGATTAACTCGCTGAAATCAGGCGATCTGATTCAGGCTCGCGAAGTTCGCGCCGCGCTCCACGAGGTCGACCAGCAGCGGCGAGGGCTTCCAGAACAGCGGATCTTCCTTCGCGTATTCGCGGATATCGGCGAGCACGTTCGCGAGGCCGACCGTATCGGCATACTGCATCGGGCCGCCGCGATAGCGCGGGAAACCGTAGCCGTAGATCAGCGTCACATCCACGTCGAGCGGGCGCAGCGCGATCTTTTCATGCACGACGTTCGCGCCTTCGTTGACCATCGCGGCCATGTAGCGGCGCAGGATGGCTTCGTCGCTGAAGCTGCGCGGCGAGATGCCCGCGCGTTCGCGCTCGGTGCGGATGATCGACTCAACTTCCGGGTCGGGCGTGCCCACGCGCGCGCCTTCGGGATAGAGGTAGAAGCCGCGGCCCGTCTTCTGGCCGAACCAGCCGCGCTCGCAAAGGCGGTCGGCGATCTGCACGTAACGCGCTTTCGGATCGCGCGTGGCCGCGCGGCGCTTGCGCGTGGCCCAGCCGATGTCGCCGCCCGCGAGATCGACCACCTGATACGGGCCCATCGGGAAGCCGAATTCGCGCACGGCCTTGTCGATCTGATACGGCGACGCGCCGTCTTCCATCAGATGATCGGCCGCCGTGCGATACACGGCGAGAATGCGGTTGCCGATAAAGCCGTCGCAGACGCCCGCGCGCACCGGCACCTTGCGCAGCTTCTTCGCGAGCTCGAATGCGGTGGCGACGACGTCGGCGCTCACGGCCTTCGGCACCACGACTTCGAGCAGCTTCATGATGTTCGCGGGCGAGAAGAAGTGCAGGCCGATCACGTCCTGCGGGCGCTTCACGCTGGCCGCGATGGCGTCGATGTCGAGATACGAGGTGTTGGTGGCGAGCACCGCGCCCGGCTTGCAGACGCGGTCGAGTTCCGCGAACACGGCCTGCTTGACGCCCATTTCCTCGAACACGGCCTCGATCACGAGGTCGACGTTCGCGAGCGCGTCGTACGAGGTGCTGCCGCTGAAGCGCGCGAGCACCTGCGCCTTCGCTTCGGGCTTCATGCGGCCTTTCGCGATCAGGCCGTCGTAGACCTTTTCGACATGCGCGCGGCCGCGTGCGAGCGAGGCGTCGTCGCGCTCGATCATCGTCACGGGCAGGCCCGAATCGAGCACGGCTACGGCGATGCCCGCGCCCATCGTGCCGCCGCCCACCACGCCGACGCTCTCGATCGCACGCGGCTTCGCGCTTTTCGTTTCGGGCGACTTCTGCACTTCGCGCTCGGCGAAGAACGCGTGGACGAGGCCCGCGCGCTGCGGGCTTTCGAGGCATTCGAGGAACAGCTTGCGCTCGGTGCGCATGCCTTCCTCGAACGGCTGGTCGAGCGCGGCCTGCACGCAATCGACGATCTTCAGCGGCGAGAACAGGCCGCGCGATTTCTTGCTGGTTTCGGCGCGCGCGGTGTCGATGGCGGCTTGCGAGGCGGCGCGGTCGGCGAGCGCGTGCGCTTCGCGGGTGCGGCGCGGCTGCGCGTGCGCGGCGAGCAGTTCCTGCGCGTAGGCGAGACCTTCCGCAAGAATGTCTTCGCTCGCGCCCACGCGGTCGACGAGACCGATCTTGAGCGCTTCCTGCGCGCTCGCGTGGCGGCCGCTGAGCATCAACGAGAGCGCGGCTTCGGCGCCGATCAGACGCGGCGTGCGCTGCGTGCCGCCCGCACCGGGCAGCAGGCCGAGATTGACTTCGGGCAGGCCGAGCTTCGCGCCCGCGACGGCGAGGCGATAGTGCGCGGCGAGCGCCACTTCGAGACCGCCGCCGAGCGCCGCGCCGTGAATGGCCGCGATCACCAGCTTGTGGCAGGACTCCATGCGCGCGCAGACGTCAGGCAGCGCGGGCGGCTGCGGCGGCTTGCCGAATTCGCGGATGTCGGCGCCCGCGATGAAGTTGCGGCCCGCGCCGACGATCAGCACGGCCTGCACGGCGTCGTTCGATTCGGCGTGCTCGATGGCGGCCGCGAGGCCGCGCCGCACGTCCACGCCGAGCGCGTTCACGGGCGGGTTGTCGACGGTGACGAGCAGCACCTTGCCGCGCAGTTCGTGGGTGACGGGAGAAGCGGGAACGGCCGTATCGATTGCCATGAAGGGTGTCTCCGAATTGAGGGCCTGACAGGCTTCGGGCCCGGAAGGCGGTTCTCTGATATTCGTTTTATTGTGTGTACGCCAAGGTTAATTGACAATCCCATGGTTCGTTGACAGACTGTCAAAGATCTTTTGACAATAGTCAGTCATCAGGAAATCGACGGGACCAAAACGTGGATGTCAATGCGCTGACCATGCTGGTCGAAATTCTCGACGCAGGCAATCTGAGCGAGGCCGCGCGCCGCCTCAAGATGAGCCGCGCGAACGTGAGTTACCACCTCAATCACCTCGAAAAGTCGGTCGGCCTGCAACTCGTGCGGCGCACCACGCGGCGCGTCGAGCCGACCGAGATCGGGCTGAAGCTCTACGAGCACGGCCGCTCGATCCAGAATGCGCTGCTGGCCGCGCGCGAGTCGGTGTCCACGCTCGGCCAGAGCCTGCAGGGGCGCGTGCGGCTCTCGGTGCCCAGCGGCTATGGGCAGCTCGTGATGTCGGACTGGCTGATCCGCTTCAAGCGGCTCTATCCCGGCATCGTGCTCGACGTGATGTTCGAAAACCGCGTGGAAGATCTGCTGCGCGACGAAGTCGATATCGCCGTGCGCGTGATGCACGAGCCGCCGCAGAATCTCGTCGCGCGCGACATGGGCGCGGTGAAGTACATCATCTGCGCGTCGTCGCAATGGGCGGCCGAGCATGGCATGCCGCAGACGCTGGAGGATCTCGCGAGCGCGCCCGTGATCACCGCCACGGTGGTGGGGCGGCAACTGCGTCTCGCGGGCTATCTCGACGACGAACGGCACGAGGTGCTGCTGGAGCCGGCGATCATTTCGGAGAACTTTCTATTTCTGCGCCAGTCGATTCTGTCCGGGCTCGGCGTGGGCATCGTGCCCGACTACGTGGTGCATGACGACATCCGCAACGGCTCCGTCGTGACCTCGCTCGACGCGTGGCGTCTGAGCATCTTCGGCACGCACATGTACATGCTCTACATGCCGAACCGTCACCACACGCGTGCGGCCGCCACCTTCATCGACTTCGTGCTCGAGGAAGCGCACAAGACGGGGCGCGGCGCCGCCGCGTGAGTCTGCATCGCGGCGGCTTGGGCGCGGGTTTGGGTGCCGCTTGAGGGCGCTATGAGGTTGCTTATTCGCCCGTCAGCTGGTTCGTCAGCTCGACGGCGGGCTGCGAGGTGTTGCCGCCTTGCGCGATCAGCAGATGGATCTGGCCGACCGCGAGTTGCGAGAGCGTGCCCGAGATCGGCACCGAGGTGATCAGCCAGTCGGCGTTATTGCCAAGCTGGAAGCTCGCCGACTGGAAGATCGGCGTCTTCGATCCGGCGACCGTCGCGACTGCGATATAGGTGCCGCCGTTCAGATAGTTCGAATCCTGGCCGCTCGCGGGCACGGCGTTCTTGTACGCCACGCCCGCCATGGTCGGCGAGACGGTGCTGATATCGGTGCCGGGCGCGACGATATAGACGTCGAGGTTCTGCGCGTTGACCGTTGCATTGAACGCGCGCACGCGTGCGCTGCTGGAGAGCAGGCCCTTGTCGAACGGATCGTCGATCAGGCCGATGTCGCCGCCCGTGAGCGCGGGCAGCGCGAGCACCGTGTATTCGTGGCCCTTGGTGACGTCGGGGAAGTTGCCGCTGGCGATCGCCGTGGTCGTGCCGGTGTTGGCGTAAGCCACCGTCGTGTTGCCCGTGTTGATGTTCGCGAAGTTGGTGACCTGCTTGTACGCGATGTTGGTCTGCAATGGCGAGCCGTTCACGAGGAAGTCCACGTTGCCGCCGCCGGGCAGCGCGTGCACGAAATGGACCTCGGGGTTTTGCAGGCCGAGTTCCTTGCCTACGTCGTTGCCGCCGCCGCCGCATGCGCTCAGCAGGGCCGCCGCGCTCGCGAGCACGGCCAGGGTGCGAATCGTCTTCATCTCATCCACCTCATCGGGTTTCGTTACAGGCTGTAGAAGGCACGGTGTATGTGTGCGCTGTTGTTATGGCTTCCGTTATGGCTTCCGTTATGGCTTCCGTTATGGCCCGGCCGCGCGCGGTGTTTCGTCGTGCGCGGGTAGGCGAGCATAGTCAGCAATCGCTGTGCCGTGCGAACGCCGCGCGGGGCGGGAAGTCGTAACAAGGCGTAAGCGCACACGCGGGAACACTGCGTGGGGCGAAACCCGGTGCGAGGATGAGGAGAAGCGCGATAAGAAGCGCGAGAAGAAGCGCAATAAGAAGCGCAATGAGGGGCGTGATGAGCGCGGCGGCAGAGAAGCACGCGCGCGAGGCGCGCCGTGCGTTGCCTTTACAACGAAAGCAGCGACACGGTGAAGCTTTTACGTGCGAACCGGTACTCAGGCATCCTGAGCGGGCTTGCCTTCCGGGTCCGCGTTTTGCGCTTTCGAGTGTGCGCCCCTCAAGCGGCCCTTGTCGGCGTCGAGCGGATCATGCGCATTGTCGCGATCGTGTGCGTCGCGCGTATCGCCGTGATCGGCGCATGCGCCGGTGGCGGGCGGACGTCCGCGCGTGGCCGCCGCGAGCGGTACGCGTTGCTGAATGCCGGCCTTCGCGAGCATATGCGCGCTGATCGGCGCGGTCAGAAACAGGAACGCCGGAATCAGCAATTCATGCAGGCTCGCGTAATTGCTGTGAGCGCTGAAATAGATCACCGAGGCGAGCACGATGCCGCCCACGCCGAGCGTGGTCGATTTGGTGGGGCCGTGCAGGCGCATGAAAAAATCGGGCAGACGCGCGAGCCCGATGGCGCCGATCAGCGTAAACAGGCTGCCGATCAGCAGCAGCACGCAGACGATCGCTTCGACGACGGTTTGCATCGGCGGGCCTCGTTCAGTTGAGCATTCAATTGAGTTCGATGATGTCGCCGCGCTGCAGATACTTCGTCAGCGCGACGGTGCCCACGAAGCCCATCACCGCGATCAGCAGCGCGACTTCGAAGAAGACGGTCGAGCGCAGGCTGATGCCGTACACCACGATCAGGGCGATGGCGTTGATGTTGAGCGTGTCGAGCGCGACGATGCGGTCGGGCAGCGACGGGCCACGCACGAGCCGCACGAGCGTGAGCAGAAAGGCGAGGCCGAGGATCGCGAGCGAAACCGGAATGGCGATGGCTAGCATGTGAAGATCTCCATCAACGGGGCTTCGTAACGGGACTTGATGAGCGCGACGAGCGCGGCTTCGTCCGCGAGGTCGAGCACGTGCACGACGAGGCGCGTGCGGTCGTCGCTGAGTTCGGCGCAGAGCGTGCCGGGGCTCAGCGAGACGATGCTGATGAGCGCCGTGAGCGCAATCTCGTGCGTGCTGTCGAGCGGCACTTCGATGAACGCGGGGCGCAGGCGCTTCGTCGGGCCGAGCACGAGCAGCGCCACTTCCACATTCGCCACGACGATGTCGATCAGCACGTGCAGCGCGAGGAGCGCGAGCCGCCACGGCTTGCCGAAGCGCACCGGCTGCAGCCACAGGCCTTCGCCGACGCAGAACGAAATCACGCAGCCGAGCACCGCGCCGAGCAGCAGATTGCCGGGCGAGATGTCGTTCATCAGCAGCACCCAGCAGACGAGCAGCACGAATGTGAGCCACGGGTGCGGAAAGAGCCGTTTGAACATGGTCAGCTCCCTTGGGCCGCGGATGCGGGTGCGGATGAAGGCGCGGATGGCGGCGCAAGCTCCGGCGCAGGTCCGGGCACGGCCGACGGCGCGGGCAGGATCGCGTGCACGTAGGCTTCGCGGTCGAGCAACTGCGTGGCCGTGGCGTCGAGATAGTGGCGCAGCGCGCCCGCGTCCAGCGTGATCGCCGCCACGCAGCCGAGCAGCAATGCACAGGCCGCGAGCTTCGCGTTGCTGCCGCGCGGCGCGGGCGTTGTGGCGTGGGCCTGCGCGCGCGCGGCGGGTTCGGCCCACAGCAGGCGCGTGCCGGTGCGGCTCAGCGCGACGATCGACAGGAGGCTCGACAGCAGCACGGCGGGCCACAGCACGGCGGCCGCGCCGAGCGGCGTGGCGGAGAGCACCATCGCCTTGCCGAGGAAGCCCGAGAGCGGCGGCAGGCCCGCCGCGCCCACCGCCGCGATCAGATAGAGCAGCCCGGCGACGTTCGAGGGCCACGGGGCGTAGGCGCGCGCGGTGGGGGCGGGCTGCGCGGTGTCAGCCGCTTGCACCGTTTGCTCTGCTTGCGCCGATGCCACCGCCTGCGCGGCGCGCTGGCGCGCGAGCCTCGCAACCGCCGCCGCGTCGGATTCGGGCGAGATGGCGGCCACGTTGGCGTCGTCGAGCGCTTCGAGCGAACCGGGTTCGATGTGCTCCGTATCGGCGGCGTGCGGGGCCGCGGCGGCTTCGGGTTCGAGCGTGTCGGCGAGCAGGAACAGCGCGCCCGTGCACAACGTCGTGCTGATCAGATAGTAGAGCAGCGCGCTCCACGCGAGCGGCGTCTGCTGCGTGGCCGCCGCGATCAGCAGGCCGACCGAGACGAGCACGAGATAGCCCGTCGTGGTCTTGAGGCTCGACACCGCGAGCGCGCCCAGCGCGCCGAACACGATGGTCGCGATCGCGAGCCACCACGCCCAGTGATGCATGAACGCATCGAGCACGCCGCCCGCTGCGCCGAACACGAGCGCATCGCAACGCAGCATCGCGTAGATGCCGACCTTGGTCATGATCGCGAACAGCGCCGCGACCGGGCCGATGGCGCTACGGTACGCCTGCGGCAGCCACATCGACATCGGGAACACGGCGGCCTTCAGGCCGAACACGAGCATCAGCGTGATGCCCGCGAACTGCGCGAGCGGCAGCGAGCCCGTGGGCAGCAGCGCGAGACGCTCGCCCATGTCGGCCATGTTGAGCGTGCCGGTGATGCCGTACAGCACGCCCAGCGCGATCAGGAAGAACGACGAACCGACGAGGTTCATCAGCAGATAATGCAGCCCGTTGCGCACGCGCCGCGCGCCGCCGCCGTGCAGCAGCAGCGCATACGAAGCGATCAGCAGGAGTTCGAAGAATACGAACAGGTTGAACAGGTCGCCCGCGAGGAACGCGCCGTTCAGGCCCATCAGCTCGAACTGGAACAGCGCGCGGAAATAGCGTCCGCGCCGCGCGTCGGCGCTCGATGTGCCGATCAGGCAGCAGACCGCGAGCACGGCGGTCAGCAGCAGCATCAGCGCGCCGAGCCGGTCGAGTTGCAGCACGATGCCGAACGGCGCGGGCCATGCGCCGAGCGCGTAGGTGGCGATATCGCCCTGCGCCGCGTGCGCCATCAGCAGGGCGGCGACCGGCAGCAGCGCGACGATGGCGAGCGCATTGAGCGCGCGTTGCAGGCGCTTCGCGCGCGGCGGCAGCGCGACGATGGCCGCCGCCGCGAACAGCGGAATCAGGATGGGGAGCAGAAGGGCGTGATTCATTCGTCGCGCGCCGCCTCGCTGGAGATGCGGTCGTCGGCGAGGCCGTCGACGTGATCGTTGCCCGTGATCGCGAGCGAGCGCAGCGCGAGCACGACCGTGAAGGCCGTCATCGCGAAGCCGATCACGATGGCCGTGAGCACGAGCGCTTGAGGCACGGGGTCGGCGTATTCGGCGCCCGCCGCGATCACGGGCGGCTTGCCGGTCGAGAGCCGGCCCATGCCGAGCAGGAACAGGTTGATCGCATACGAGAACAGCGTGATGCCGAGAATCACGGGCAGCACGCGCGCGCATAGCAGCAGGTAGATGCCGCAGGTGCAGAGCACGCCGATTGCGGCGGCGAAGGCGGCTTCCATCAGCTTTTCTCCACGGATTGCATGTCCTTGTCGCGCACGCCGAGGTGCGAGACGATCGTCAGCGTCGTGCCCACCACGGCACCGACCACGCCGAGATCGAACAGCATCGCCGTGCTCAGTTCGATCTCGCCGATCAGCGGCAGATGGAAGTGTCCGAACGCGCTCGTCAGGAACGGATGGCCGAAGGCGAGACTGCCCAGCCCCGTGGCCGCCGCGACGAGCAGCCCGAGCCCCGCGAGCGCGCGATAGTTGAGACGGATGCGCGACTCGGTCCAGAGCACACCGCTCGCCACGTATTGCAGCAGCAGCGCGACGGAGACGATCAGCGCGGCGATGAAGCCGCCGCCCGGCAGATTGTGCCCGCGCAGGAACACGAACACGGCCACCAGCACGGTGAGCGGCAGCATCAGCCGCGCGAGGATCGCGAGCAGCAGCGGATGCGATTGCGACGACCACGGCAGCCCGCCCGGACCCGTGTCGGGCGCTTTCAGGCGCAGGCCGCGCAAGAGCGCCTTGACGGCGAGACCGGCCACCACGAGCACGCTGATTTCGACCATCGTGTCGAAGCCGCGAAAGTCGACGAGGATCACGTTCACGACGTTGTGGCCGCCGCTGCCGGGCAGCGCGTTGGCGAGGAAGTATGGCGCGATGCCGTGCTCGGGCGTGCGCGTCATCACTTCGTAGGCCACGCTGCCGAGCAGGCCGCCGCCCGCGAGCGCGAGCAGGCCGTTGCGCAGGCGCGTGGGGATCGGCTCGGCGGCGGTTTGCAGTTGCGGCAGGAAATAGATCGCCAGCACCAGCAGCAGGATCGTGACCACCTCGACGGAGATCTGCGTGAGCGCGAGATCGGGCGCGGAGAAGCGCGCGAACGCGAGCGTCACGAGCAGCCCGCAGGTGCTCAGCATGACGAGCGCGTAGAGCGTGTGTGCGCGTGCGAGCACCACGCCGAGCGCGAACAGCGCCATCAGCCCGAGGCCGCAGAGCGTGACGGGATCGAGCGGCATGCTCGCGTACGTGCCGCCGAACGCGCCCAGCGCGACGAACGAGGCGCCCGGCACGATCAGCATCGCGGCGATCATCCACGAAAGATAGTGCGGCAGCGAGCGCGTTTCGAACACGCGCACGATCGCGCCCGCGCCTTTTTCGAGGCGCTGCACGAGGCGGTCGAAGTCCTCGCTCGCGTTCATCTCCGTGAGCAGCGAGCGATGATGGCGGAACGCGTCGCGGCGCGCGAAGAACAGCACGCCGCCCGCCACGAACGACACCACGCTCATGACGAGCGGCGTGTTGATGCCGTGCCACAGGCTCAGGCTGTATTCGGGCAGCTTGCCGCCGAGCGTGAACCATGCCGCCGATTCGAGCAGACGGCCGATCGACTGCTGCGGAAAGAGGCCGATCAGCAGACAGATCACCACGAGGATTTCCACCGGCAGCTTCATGAAGCGCGGTGGTTCGTGCGGCGGATAGTGGGGCAGGTCGCGCGGCGTCTCGCCGTCGAAGAACACGCCCCAGACGAAGCGCAGCGAGTACGCCACCGAGAGCGCGGCGGCCACGATCGCGACGACCGGAATCGCCCAGTTCAGCGGGCCGAACATGCCTTGCGCGAGCGTCTCGCCGAAGAACATTTCCTTCGAGAGAAAGCCGTTGAGCAGCGGCACGCCCGCCATCGCGAGCGACGCCACACTCGCCAGCACGGCCGTGTGCGGCATGAACTTGCGCAGGCCGCGCAGACGGCCGAGATCGCGCGTGCCGCTTTCGTGATCGATGATGCCGGCCGCCATGAACAGCGAGGCCTTGAACACCGCGTGGTTGACGGTGTGAAAGAGCGCGGCGACGGTGGAGAGCTGCGTGTCGAGACCGAACAGCAGCACGATCAGGCCGAGATGGCTGATGGTGGAGTAGGCGAGCAGGCCCTTGAGATCGCGCTGGAACAGCGCCATCGACGCGCCGCCCACGAGCGTGACGAGGCCCGCGAGCGTCGCCGTATAGGCCCACCAGTGCGTGCCTTCGAACACGGGGTAGAGACGCGCGAGCAGGAACACGCCGGCCTTCACCATCGTCGCCGAATGCAGGTAGGCGGACACGGGCGTGGGCGCCGACATCGCGTGCGGCAGCCAGAACTGGAACGGGAACTGCGCCGACTTCGTGAACGCCGCGAACAGCGCGAGCAGCAGAATGGCGGGATAGAGCGGATCGTGCTGGATCGTGTCGACTTGCGCGAGCACGTCGTTGAGTTCATAGCTGCCGCAGACGTGGCCGAGCAGCAGCACGGCCGCGAGCAGCGCGAGCCCGCCCGCGCCCGTGATGGTGAGCGCCATGCGCGCGCCGCGCCGCGCGTCGGGCCGCGACGGCCAGAAGCCGATCAGCAGGAAGGAGACGAGGCTCGTCAGCTCCCAGAAGATCACGAGCAGCAGCAGATTGTTCGCGAGCACGACGCCGAGCATCGCGCCCATGAACAGCAGGAGCAGCAGATAGAGACGCGGCAGCGCCTCGCTGCCCGCGAGGTAGTAGCGCGCGTAGATGAACACCAGCAGGCCGATCGCGAGCACCAGCAGCGCGAACATGAACGACAGGCCGTCGAGACGCAGCGACAGCGCGAGACCGATGTCGGGCACCCACTCGCGGCGCCATTGCAGCACGCCGTGGCTCGACATGCCCACGCGTTCGCTGAGCAGCAGGCCGAGGCCGAACAGCGCCGCCGCGAAGGCGATCCAGGTGGAGAGCGCGCTGGCGCGCCGCGCCGTGAGCGCCACCAGCGCCGCAGCCACGAACGGAAGTACGACGAGCCACCCCAATACCATTCGATGCTCTCCGGGAATCCCGCTGCACGCGGTTTGAACGGTGCGGGCCCGCCGGGCCGCAGCTACGATCATAGCCGCAAACGGGGTCGGAGTTCATGCGATTGGCATTGGGGCTGCCTTGGGGCTGCATTGAGGGCGCATTGAGGCCGCATCGACGCGGCGCTCGCGTCTGCGCGCGGCGCTCGCGTCTGCGCGGTGCGTGCGCGGCGCTTGCGCGGCGGCGATCCGCGCGCGCCGCGCCATGCTCAGGCCATCTGGCTGAGCGTCTTGCGAAAACGCGCGAGCGAGAACACGAACAGCACGGTGCCGATCACGGCGAGCCAGAGAAACGGCTGCCAGACGACCGAGATGCCCGCGCCGCGGAACAGGATCGCCTGCCCCAGTTCGACGAAGTGCGTGGTGGGCGCGGCGAGCATGATGTGCTGCACGAATTCCGGCATGCTCTCGCGCGGCGTGCTGCCGCCCGAGAGCATCTGCAGCGGCAGCAGCACGAGCACGAGCAGCATGCCGAACTGCGGCATGCTGCGCGCGAGCGTCGCCATGAAAATGCCCATCGACGTGGTCGCGAACAGATGCAGCGCCGCGCCCGTGAGAAACAGCGCGACCGAGCCTTCGATCGGCACGTGCAGCGCGCCGCGCACGATGAACGTGAGCGAAAGCGCGGCGGCCACGAGCACCACGAGCCCCATCGACCAGACCTTCGCGAGCATGATCTCGGTGGGCGTGACGGGCATCACCAGCAAGTGCTCGATGGTGCCGTGCTCGCGCTCGCGTATCAGCGCCGCGCCCGTGAGGATGATCGACAGCATCGTCACGTTGTTGATGATTTCCATCAGCGAGCCGAACCACGCCTGCGTGAGATTCGGATTGAAGCGCGCGCGCACGGCGAGATCGACGGGCAGTTCGGTGGGCGCGCGGTAGCGGTTCACGAATTCCGTCGCTTCGTCGTTGATCATCTGCTGGATGTAGCTGCTGCCCGTGAACGCCTGGCTCATGCGCGTGGCGTCCACGTTGAGCTGCACTTGCGCCGCGCGTCCCGCGAGCACGTCGCGTTGCAGGTTCGGCGGAATGTTCAGCACGAAGGTGTAGTTGCCCGCGTCCATGCCACGGTCGGCCTGTGCGGGCGTGACCATCACGGGCGCGAGAAAATGCGGCGGAAAGAACGCCTGAATGAGACGTTGCGAGAGCGGCGAAACATCGTTGTCGATCACGGCGATGGGCGCCATATGCAGCGACTCGGGCCGCGAGGTCGCCGACGAATAGATCATCGCCGTGAACGAGAACACGATGAGGATCAGCAGCATGGGGTCGCGCGCGAGGCTCCAGAGTTCCTTCACGCCGAGACGGTAGATGTTGGCGAGGTGGCGGCGCATCTCAGCTCTCCTGCTTCTTGAGCAGCGCGACGGTCAGGCCGAGCACGATGGGCGTGGCGATCGCGAGCGGCCAGAACGAATGCCAGAGGTCGCCGAAATTGAGCGCCTTGTTGAACACGCCGCGGCTGATCGTGAGCATATGGCTCGCCGGATAGATCTGCCCGATCAGGCGGCCCGTGCCTTCGAGCGACGACACCGGCGTGATGAGGCCCGCGAACTGAACCGAAGGCACCATCGTGCCGATCATCGTGAAGAACAGCGCGGCGATCTGGCTTTTCGTGAACGTCGAGGCGAGCAGGCCGATCGCGGTCGCGCAAAGGCAGTAGAGAATGGCCGCGCAGAACAGCGTGGAGAAACTGCCTTTTATTGGCACCCCGAATAATGTAATGGCGAGCAGCACCATCAGCAGGAAATTGAGCATCGCGAGCAGCACGTAAGGCGCCTGCTTGCCCAGCAGGAATTCGAGCCGCGTGACCGGCGTGACGTAGAGATTGATGATCGAGCCCAGTTCCTTCTCGCGCACCACGGCGAGCGCGGTGAGCATCGCGGGCATCATCAGCAGCAGCACGGGGATCACGGCGGGCACCATCGCGGGCAGGCTGCGCACGTCGGGGTTGTAGCGAAAGCGCGTCTCGACGGAGACCGCCGAATGCGCGGTGACGCCCAGACGCAGCTTCGCCTGTTCGAGCAGCCAGCCCTGGTGCATGCCGAGCACGTAGCCGCGCACGGTTTCCGCACGTTGCGGCATCGCGCCGTCCACCCAGACGCCGATCTGCACGGCCTTGCCGCGCCCCACGTCGCGCGCGAAACCGGGCGGAATCTCGATCGCGAGCGCGAGTTCGCCGCTGCGCATGCGCTTGTCCATTTCCGCGTAACTCGCGATGGGCGGCCGCTCGACGAAGTAGCGCGAGCCCGCAATATTCAGCTCGTAGTTGTGCGAGAGCGCGGTCTGGTCGTGATCGAGCACGGCGAAGCGCAAGTCCTCCACGTCCATGCTGATGCCGAAGCCCATCACGAACAGGAGCAGCAGCGAGCCCGCGAGCGCGAGCGTCGCGCGCACGGGATCGCGGCGCAGTTCGAGCGCCTCGCGCCACATATAGCTCCAGGCGCGTTGCAGGCTGAAGCCGCGATGCTGTTCGGGATGCGCGGCGGCATCGGGGTTTTCGGCGAGCGCGGAGAGTTCGTCGGTCGTGCTTTCTTCGGTGCCCGCGCCTGCGTCCACCAGGTACGCGATGAAGGCTTCTTCGAGCGTGGCCGCGCCGCGATCGCGTGTGATGTTCGCGGGCGTGTCGCTCACGAGTACGCGCCCCGCGTGCATCAGCGAAATGCGGTCGCAGCGCCCGGCCTCGTTCATGAAGTGCGTGGAGATGAAGATCGTCACCTGATCCTCGCGGGCGAGCGCGATCAGCAGGCGCCAGAAGTTGTCGCGCGCGACCGGATCGACGCCCGAGGTCGGTTCGTCGAGGATCAGCAGTTCGGGCTTGTGCACCATCGCAACCGCGAGCGAGAGCCGCTGGCGCACGCCGAGCGGCAGGCTCTCGGGCAGCGTGTCGAGCGCCTCGGCGAGCGCGAAGCGTTCGACCATTTCGTCGACGCGCGCGGGAATCTCGGCTTCGGGCACGTGAAAGAGACGCGCGTGCAGCACGAGATTCTGGCGCACCGTGAGTTCGCCGTAGAGCGAGAACGCCTGCGACATGTAGCCGACGCGGCGGCGCGTGTCGAGATCGCGCGGATCGACTTCATGGCCGAACAACCACGCCTTGCCTTCGCTCGCGGGCAAGAGGCCCGTGAGCATTTTCATCGTCGTGGATTTGCCGCAGCCGTTCGAGCCGAGAAAGCCGAAGATCTCGCCGCGCTGAATGCGAAAGCTCACGTGATCGACGGCCACGAAGTCGCCGAAACGCATCGTCAGGTCTTTCGCTTCGATGGCGATTTCAGTGTGCTCGTCCACGTTCAGCGGCACGATTTCGACCGGCTCGTGGCCGCGCTTTTTCGCTTCGGGCAGCAGCGCGATAAACGCATCTTCGAGCGAGGCCGTGTGCGTGCGTGCGAGCAGTTCGGCGGGCGTGCCAGTCGCGAGCACCGCGCCGTCGTCCATCGCGATCAGCCAGTCGAAGCGCTGCGCCTCGTCCATGTATGCGGTCGCGACGATCACGCTCATCGACGGGCGCTCCTTGCGGATGCCGTTGATGAGGTCCCAGAACTGCGCGCGCGCGAGCGGATCGACGCCCGTGGTGGGCTCGTCGAGAATCAGCAGATCGGGGTCGTGGATCAGCGCGCAACAGAGGCCGACTTTCTGCTTCATGCCGCCCGAGAGCTTGCCTGCCGGGCGCGCGAGAAACGGATCGAGGCCGGTGCTGCGCGTGAGCGCGTCGATGCGGCGGCGGCGCTCGCCGGCGTCGTGGCCGAACAGGCGGCCGAAGAATTGCAGATTCTCCTCGACCGAGAGCGTGGGATAGAGATTCTTGCCGAGCCCTTGCGGCATGTAGGCGATGCGCGGGCAGACGTCGTCGCGATGCTTCTTGCTCGACATGTCGCCGCCGAGCACCCACACGAGACCTTCCTGCACCTTGCGCGCGCCCGCGATCAGCGAGAGCAGGCTCGACTTGCCCACGCCGTCCGGGCCGATCATGCCGACCATCAGTCCGGCCGGAATGTCCTGCGTGACGTCGCGCAGCGCGACGGTCTTGCCATAGTGCAGGCCGACATGCTCGAGGCGAACGGCGGGTTCACTCATCAGGGCACCTTGACCTCAAGTTTGCCGGGCCAGTCTTCGTTGGGGTCCAGCTTGACCCACGCGACGCCGGGCAGGCCGGTTTTCACGTACTTGAGATGCGCCTGGAGCAGCACGGGATCGATCTGCGCCTTCACGCGGAACATCAGCTTTTCGCGCTCGCTTTGCGTTTCCACGGTCTTCGGCGTGAACTGCGCGGTCGAGGAAACGAACGTGACCTTGGCGGGAATCACCCATTGCGGCGCGGCGTCGAGAATGATGCGCACGTCCTGGCCGAGCGAGACGCGGCCCGCCGCATTGGTCGGCAGGAAGAAGGTCATGTAGACGTCGGCGAGGTCGATCATGTTGAGCACCTTGCCGCCCGAGCCGAGCACTTCGCCGGGCTGCGCGACGCGGTACTGCACGCGGCCCGCGCGCGGCGCTTTCAGATCGCTGTCCTGAATGTCGGCCTGCACGCGGTCGATGGTCGCCTGCGCCGCCGCGATCGCCGATTCCGCGCCGGTCTGCTGCGCCTTCGCCGCTGCGACGGCTGCTGCGGCGGCGGTGACCTGGGCCTTGGCGGCAGCCACGGCGGCTTGCGAGCTGCGTACGCGTGCGCGGTCGTCGTCGAGTTCCTGCATCGACGAGGCGCCTTCCTTCGAGAGCTTTTCCGAGCGCGCGAGACGGCGGCGCGCCGCGTCGAGTTCGCTTTCGCGCTGCGTGACGGTGGCCTCCGCGGCGCGCTGATCGCTCTCGCGCAAGGCGACCTGCGCTTTCGCGCTTGCGTCCTTGTTGACGGCCTGCTGATGCTGCGCGACCGCTTCGCTGCGCTGCGCCTGAAGCGTGTCGACCTGCATGTGCGCGAGCGTCTGGCCCGCCTCGACGAAGTCGCCCTCCTTGACCAGCACGTCCTGCACGCGGCCCGCGAGCTTGGTGGCGACGTCGATCTCGGTGGCCTCGATGCGGCCGTTGCCGTTCACGAAATCGGCGCCCAGACCGCGATCCGCGTAATGGCGCCAGCCGAAATAACCGCCCGCCGCGACCACGATCACGACGACGGCGGGAATCCATTTGCGGGCTGATATTGGCATGACGGGAACCTCTGAATCAGGGAGTGTGGGGCGCGGCGGGCGCGTGCGGCGCGCGTTGGGCATTCGGCACGGGCATCGCGCTCGGCGTGCCGGTGCCGGGCGCGGCGATTTCGGGCGAGATCGCGTTCGATGTGGCGGTGGCGTCGGCTTTGCCAGATAGATCGGCATCCGAAATAATTGCGCCAGGCACGCTGGTGGCGAGCGCGCCGCCGCCGAGCGCCGCATAGAGCGAGACGAGACTCGACAGATACGCGCGGCGCGTCTGCACGAGCTGCTGCTGCATGGTGAGCAGATCGCGCTGGGCATCGAGCACTTCGAGGAAGGGCGAGGCGCCGTGGTCGTAACGCAGTTGCGCGAGACGCGCGCGTTCGGCCTGCGCCGCCTCGGTCGCGCGCAGTGCGGTGACCTGCTCGGCGAGCCATTCGCGCGCGGCGAGCGCGTCGGCCACGTCGCGGAATGCCGACTGCACCGCGCGTTCGTACGAGGTCACGGCCTGATCGCGCTGTGACTTCGCGATGTCGAGATTCGCCTCGCGGCGGCCCGCATCGAAGATCGGCAACGATACGCTCGGGCCGAAATTCCACGCGCGGCTCGGGCCGGTGAACAGATCGGAAAGCTGCGTGCTCGCGGTGCCGAACGCGCCGGTGAGCGTGATCTTCGGGAAGAACTCGGCGCGCGCGGCGCCGATGTTCGCGTTCGCGCCGCGCAACTGATATTCGGCGGCGACGATGTCGGGACGGTTCGTCAGCAGATCGGACGGCAGGCCCGCGGGCAGGCCGCGCATCACGGCGTTGTCGTCGAGCTTGACGTCTTCGTGCGGCAGGTCGATCGGCTTGCCGACGAGCAGCTGCAGTGCGTTCAGGCGCGTCGCGCGCTCCTGCTGAAGCTGCGCGCCGAGCGCTTCGGCCTGACGCCAGAGTGTTTCGACCTGCTTGAGATCGAGCCGCGAAATCGAGCCCACTTCGTGACGCCGCTTGAAGATGCGATACGACTCCTTGCGGCTCGCGATGGTCTGCTGCGTGAGCATGAGGCGCTCGTCGAGTTCGCGCAGGCTCAGATAGCTGTTGGCGACCTGCTCGACGACGGCGAGCGTGACGGCCTGGCGCGCGGCGTCGGTGGCGAGATAGTTCTGCAGCGCCGCTTCCTTGAGATTCGCCACGCGGCCCCAGAAGTCGAGTTCCCAGCTCGCCATGCCGATGCCGACCTGATACTGCGTCGCGGTCATCGGCACGCCGTAGCCCGATAGTTGCGCGGGCACGCGGGCGCGGGCGAGATCGGCTTCGACGCCGAGGGTCGGAAACTGGTCCGCGCGGCGAATGCCGTACATCGCGCGCGCTTCTTCGACACGCTGGATCGCGAGTTGCAGATCCTTGTTGTGGTCGAGCGCGTCGGCGATCAGGCCTTGCAGCACGGGGTCGGTGAAGTAATCCTTCCAGCCCACTTCGACGGCGCGCAGCGCGGCGGCGCTGCTCGCATCACCATTCTGCTGCGCGCCGCTTTCGGGGAAGGTTGGCGGAACCGGCAAGGGCGGCTGCTGGTACTCGGGCGCGAGCGACATGCAGCCGGACAGCGCCGCCGTGATGACCGCGAACGCGAGTGCTTGCGGCCAGCGCCGCGCCGGCTGGCTGAATGCGCGCGAGGAACGCGAGGGGCGCGAGGAACCCGGCGTGCCGGATGGAGCGTTGGCTCGTCCAGACCGGCCGAAAGCTGAGCCGAAAGCGGTGGGGCGGCGGATCATCGGTGACTTCTCCTCTCGCGCGTGCTGCGGTTAGCCGCGTCGAAGCGCGTGCGGGCGCGTGCGCTGCGGCTCACTGCGGTTCACAAACGACGCCGCCGCGCGCGCGAGATACGCGCGGCCTGCGTCGGGCTGACTGCGGGCGTCGTTTGAGGGGCAAAGCGGTGCGGCGCGCATCAGGGCGAGCCGTGGGGCAAAGGCCGAGGAAATCCGGCGTCCGGCTTTTGGATATGGGTGACGGCGCGCCGCGTAACAAGAGCCGCGCGGTGCGGCGCAGTGCCGCTGCGGCGTGCGCCGTGAGCCGCCGTGCGTGGCGCGCGATGCGCGAGCGCCGGCTTGCGCCTCGGGTCGAGGCGATTCGATGGTTGCGTGGTCATCATCTGGGTGCGCGTGTGGCGGACGATGGCGACTCGCGGGATGCGGTGCGCATCGCGTTCGGGACGCGCGCGGTTCACGTGCGTCCCGATTCGCGAACGATCGTGACACAAAGAAAAAAGCCGTGACGGCCAGGTGTGCAGCGGCGAGCGGTGGTGCGATCGCGTTGTCCGTTCCGGCGCTGCGCGCGCCAATCGAACGGCGGCGCGCGCGGCCGCGCGGACCGTGTGATTCGCTTGATTCGCGCGTGCGATGCCGCTTACGCGGTCTTTCCCGCGTTTACATCGGCCAGACGAAGGCCTCGTGCGCGTGCGCGGTCTTGCCGATATCGACGGCGCGGTGCACGGTCTTGCCGTCGTGGCTCGCGGTCACGATGTAATGGCCGTCGGGCAGCGTGACGAGCATGAACGGACCGTTCGCGCGCGTGGCGAGCAGTGTCTGGCCGTGCGCGTCGGCGATCTGCACCGGCACGTTGGCGAGATATTCGTTGCCGTCCGCGCTTTGCCGCGCGAATTCGAGCGAGAGCGGATAGCGCGCCATCGCGGCCTTGAACGCCGCCGACTGGTCGCTGCCGATGCCGCCCGAGCGATACGCGATATCGCCCGCGTGTTGCGTCGGCGGCAGCGCGGCGAGGGGGCTTGTTTCAGCGGCTGTCGTGGCGTTGGCGTGGTTCGCGAGCGCCGCCGCATACGCGCCCGGTGCGCCGAATGCACCGAAAGTGAGCGCGAGCGACGCGGCCGTCGACAGCGCCATCCGCGGAAAAGTGCGTGCCTTCATGATCGACCTCCATCGATGGGTTCGAGGTGTATCGAGCGTAGGCGGCCGTACTTAAAAGTCCCTTAAAACAGGGACGATTTGCGTTTTCGGTGTCTGCATTGCAATGCAAGCAGATTGAAAAAAACGAAGCCGCCGTGCGCGCGAGGCGGACGGCGGCTTCGGTGGTGTCGAACAGCCAGCTTACTGCGGAATCATGCCCGTGAGCACATAGGCCTGAATCAGCGTGACGATACCGACGATGGCCGCGAAAAAGAGGCTATGGCGCAACGTGAAGCGGAACAGCGAGGCTTCCTTGCCGACGAGGCCGGTGGCCGCGCAGGCGACCGCGATCGACTGCGGCGAGATCATCTTGCCGCTCACGCCGCCCGAGGTGTTGGCCGCCACGAGCAGCGTGTCCGACACGCCGATCTGGTGCGCGGTGGTGTGCTGAAGCGAGCAGAACAGCGCGTTCGACGAGGTGTCCGAACCGGTCAGGAACACGCCGAGCCAGCCGAGGAACGGCGAGAAGAACGGGAACGCCGCGCCCGTGCCGGCCAGCGCGAGCGCCAGCGTCGACGACATGCCCGAGTAGTTCGCCACGAACGCGAAGGCGAGCACGAGGCCGATCGAGAGCACCGGGCGGCGCAGTTCGCCGAGCGTTTCGAAGAACGCGGCCACGGCGGCGCGCGGTTTCATGTTCAGCACGATCACGGAGATGATGGCCGTGATCATGATCGCCGTGCCCACCGCCGAGAGCCAGTCGAGCTTGAACACGGCGTCGTAGGGTTTGGGCGAGGCGACGATGGGCGCGGTGCGCACCACGAGCTGGTCGAGGCCGGGCACGTGGAAGCTCAGCACGGTGCCCGCGAGCGCGCCCTTCGCGGCGAACAGCGCCTTGAACGGCTTCACGCTCCAGACCGTGACGATGGCCGTCAGCAGAATGAACGGCGACCATGCGCGCACGGTTTGCGCGATCGAATACGGCGACGCCTGGCGGCTCGATGCCTTCATGCCGTCGTTGCCGCCGAAATGTCCGCCGCCGAAGCCGCCGAGCGTGGCTGCGCCACCGCTCACGCGCACGTTCGCGCCAGCCGATTGCATCGCGCGGCGCGGCTGCCAGACCTTGAGGAAGGCGGCGAGCGCGACGAGGCTCACGAGCGCCGAGGTGATGTCCGGCAGTTCAGGCCCGATGTGATTCGACGTGAAGTACTGCGTGATCGCGAAGCTGCCGCCCGCGACCAGCGCGGCGGGCCACGTTTCCTTGAGGCCGCGCTTGCCGTCCATGATGAAGACAAGCCAGAACGGCACGAACAGCGAAAGCAGCGGCAATTGACGGCCCGCCATCGCGCCGATCAGGAACGGATCGATGCCCGTCACCTGGCCCGCGACGATGATCGGAATGCCCATCGCGCCGAACGCCACGGGCGCGGTGTTGGCGATCAGGCACAGGCCCGCCGCGTAGAGCGGCTCGAAGCCGAGGCCCACGAGCAGCGCCGAGGTGATCGCCACCGGCGCGCCGAAGCCCGCCGCGCCTTCGAGAAACGCGCCGAACGAAAAGCCGATCAGCAGCAGTTGCAGACGCTGGTCGTCGGTGATCGAGAGCACGGAGGCGCGAATGACTTCGAACTGCCCCGTCTTCACGACGATCTTGTAGAGGAACACGGCCGTCACGATGATCCACGCGATCGGCCAGATGCCGTAGGCGAAGCCGAAGCCCGCCGACACCAGCGCCTGTTTGACCGGCATGCCGTATTCGAAGATCGCCACGCCGAGCGCGAGCACGAGCGTGATCGCGGCGGCCACGTGGCCCTTCAGGCGCAGGCCCGCGAGCGCGACGAAGAAGAACAGGATGGGCACGGCGGCCACGAGCGCGGACAGCCACAGACTGCCGAGCGGGGTGTAAATCTGATGCCAGGGTTGCACTACGGTCTCCTCCGATGATGCGGATAAAAATGGCGATGCGGTCTCGTCAGGCGGTTATGCAATGTAGTTCGGATGCCTGACGAGTTTGGGTTCGCAGCGTGATAAAGGCTATTTCGGCTGGTCGCGATCGTTGAGCAGATCGTGCAGGCTGCGCGGCGCGGGCTTCAGCGGCGTGCGGTGCTGCGTCCAGCCCATCTGCTGCGAAGGCGCGAGCGCGCGCAGACGCGTCGCGGCCCAGCGCAGCGCGCGATACGCACGCGGATGCGCGAACGCGCCGCTCCAGAAGCGCCAGACGAACTGCTCGCTCTTGCTGTGATTCGCACCCTGGCCGCGCAGCGGATGCGCCACCGCTTCGTCGGGCGCGCGGTTCGCTTCGGTGCGCAGACGCACGAGCAATTGCGGAATCGGAATGCGCACGGGGCAGACTTCGCCGCACGCGCCGCACAGGCTCGACGCGGTGGGCAGATCGGCGGTGGCGTCGAGACCGAGCAGATGCGGCGAGATGATCTTGCCGATCGGGCCCGGATAGGTCGTGCCATACGCGTGGCCGCCGATGCGCGTGTACACCGGGCAATGATTCATGCACGCGCCGCAGCGGATGCATTGCAGCGTGGCGCGCAACTGGTCGTCGGCGTAGGCCTGGCTGCGGCCGTTGTCGAGCAGCACGAGATGCACTTCGCGCGGGCCGTCTTTCTCGCCGGCGCGGCGCGGGCTGCTGATCAGATTGAAGTACGTGGTGATCGGCTGGCCCGTCGCCGAGCGCGTGAGCAGGCTGGAGAGCGGCACGATATGTTCGAGCTTCGCGACCACTTTTTCCATGCCCATGATCGCGATATGCACGTCGGGCACCGTGGTCGAAAGACGGCCGTTGCCTTCGTTTTCGACGAGCCAGAGCGTGCCGGTATCGGCGGCGGCGAAGTTCACGCCCGAGAGCCCGATCTGCGCATCGACGAACGCGCGGCGCAGCGCGCGGCGGCCCGTTTGAATCAGCGTATCGACGTCTTCGGTGTAGGGCGTATCGGGAATGTGCTCCTCGAACAGATGCCCGATGTCGCCCTTCGTTTTGTGGATCGCGGGCATGACGATATGCGAGGGCTTTTCGCCCGCGAGCTGGACGATGTACTCGCCCATATCCGATTCGATGCAGTCGATGCCGCGCGCGCCGAGGTAATGGTTGAGCTCGATTTCCTCGCTCGCCATCGACTTGCCTTTGATGACGCGCGTCGCCGCGTGACGTTGCGCGATGTCGTGGACGATGCGGTTGGCGTCGTCGGCGGTTTCGGCCCAGTGCACGCGCACGCCGTTCTCGCGCAGCTTCGCTTCGAGTTGTTCGAGCAGATCGGGCAGACGCGCGAGCGCGTGCTGGCGCACGGCTTCGCCGAGGTCGCGCAATTGTTCGAGTTCGTCGGCTTCGGGAAACTGCGCGGCGCGCTTGCCTTGCAGAAAGTCCATCGCGCCGCGAAAGCTCTTGCGCAGTTGCGGGTCGTCGAGCGCGGTGCGCGCGCGGGCGCGGAATTCGGCGGTGGGCACGAAATGCAGCGTGTTTTCAGCGGTGCTGGCCGTGCTCATTGCGCGTCTCCTTGCGTGGTCTCATCGCCCGTGGCTTCGTCGGTGACGACGATCACCCACAGCGCGCGCGGTCCGTGCGCGCCGTATGCGGTGGTCTGCTGGATGTCCGAGGTCTTCGAAGGACCGGAGATCATCACGAGATTGGTGGGCATGCCGTCGCGCCAGCGTTCCGCTTTGGCGGCGGCGTGCAGGTCCGCGTGCAAGGTGTTCGCGTGAATCAGCGCAACGTGCAGCGGCGGCACCAGCGAGACCGTGCGCGGCGCGTTCGCGTCGGGCACCACGATCAGCGTGCCGGTGGCCGCGAGGCCGGAGCGCGCGACCGTGAAGCCCGCGTCGATCGTGTCGAACAGTTCGGACTTCCAGGTTTCGATCGGCGCTTCGTAATATTTCGCCGCGATCTCCGAGGGCAATGCGGCCGCGAGCGCCGCGCCTTCCGCGCTCGACGGATCGAGCAGCAGACGCTTCACGCCCGCCTGCGCGAGGCGGCGCGCGAGTTCGGCGGGCCAGGCGCGCGCAGTCGTGATCGTCACGTCGGCGTGCGCGGCTTCGAGCATGCGCTGGAATTGCGCGAGGCACTCGGCCTGCGTGCTGTTGGCGTGAGCGCGGCGCGCGTCGAAATGCGCGTCGATGCGGGCGTCGAGTGCGTCGATCTGCGTGGCCGACGCGGGCGCGTTCGCGCGCAGTCGTCCGAGCATGCGCGCGCGGGCGCCGAGCGAATCCGGGGTATCGACTGCGTTCGTCATGCCGCTTCTCCGCCCGTGCGCCGCCACAGGAAGCTGGCGAGGTGTTCGACTTCGAGCGGCGCGCCCTTGCGCTCCGCCGCGTGGCCGATGTTCAGCAGGCAGCCGCAGTCGGCGGACACGAGCCGGTTGCAGCCGGTCGCGCAGGCCGAGGCGATCTTGTCGGCGACCATCGCGCCGGAAATGTCGGGGTGCTTGAGCGAGAACGTGCCGCCGAAGCCGCAGCATTCCGATTCGCGTTCGTGCTCGATGCGCGTGACGCCGGGCAGCGCATCGACGGCTTCGACGCCGTGGACGCGCGTGCCCATCTCGCGGCGCGCGCCGCAGGAGGTGTGCAGCACCACGCGCTCGTCGGGCTGGGTGCGCGCGGCATCGGCGTAGGCGCCCGCCGGGCCCAGATCGACGTCGAGCACGCGCACGAGGAATTCGGTCAGTTCGTAGACGCGCGACGAGAGGTCGAGCGCGCGGGCTTCGTCATCGGCGTCGTCGGCGAAGAGGGCGGGCCAGTGGTGCCGCATCATGCCCGCGCACGATCCCGAGGGCACGATCACGGGCCACGGTTCGGCGAACAGGCCGAGCTGCGCGCGCGCCACCTCGCGCGCCTGGCGCGGGTTGCCGCTGCTGTACGCGGGCTGGCCGCAGCAGCTCTGGCCGCGCGGAAAGTGGACCGTAAGGCCTTCGCGTTCGAGCAGTTTGACGGCGTCGAGTCCGGCCTGCGGCACGAACAGGTCGACGAGGCAGGTGGCGAACAGATAGACGTCGGTGGGACGCGCGCCGGTGGGGTAGAGCCGTGGCTTCATGTCTCGCTTTGATGTGAGGTGGCGCGTCGTCCGGCGCGGCGGTGCGCGGCAACGGCAGGTTTGTGGCGCATAATTCCCGCTTCGGGCGGCGCACACAAACTGGTTGGACCAGTGCGTATCGGCGTGTTGCCCAGAGACAAGCCAGACAGCGATTCGGGGACGATCTATGAGGGACAGGGCGGGCACGCGCGGACGCGTGGAAACGGTGATGCGGCGCATGGAGACATCGCTGCTCGACGGCACGTGGGGCGCGGGCGCGAAGCTGCCGTCCGAGCGCGACCTCGCGCAGGCGTACGGCGTAGCGCGCAACACGGTGCGCGAGGCGACCCAGCGGCTGGCCGCGCGCGGCCTCGTGGCGAGCCGCGCGGGCGCGGGCGTGTTCGTGACCGATCAGTTGCGCACGGGCTTTGCGTCGCCGTGGGGGCAACTGGTGGCCGACCATCCTGCCTTGCGCGACGACATCCTCGAATTCCGCCGCGTGCTGGAAGGCGCGACCGCGTATTTCGCGGCGTTGCGCGCGAGCGACGACGATCTCGCGCGCATCCGCGCGCAGATGGCCACGCTGGAGCGCACGCGCGAAGCCGACGACAAGACCGCCGAGGCCGACGCCGACGCGAAGCTGCACGAAGTGATCGCGCAGGCCTCGCACAACGCGATGTTCCTGCATCTGCACACGAGCGTGCTGGGCGTGCTGCGCGAGCACATCACGATCAACGGAACGGGCTTGCGCGAGCAGACCGCCGACGCCTCCGGGCTGCTGCTGCTGCAGCACCGCACGCTCTGCGACGCGATTCTGGCGCGGCGTCCCGAAGAGGCGCGCACGGCCATGCAGACGCATATCGACTTCGTGCGCGCGCGGGTGGGCGAGGAGAGCGGATTGCTTGAAACTGGTCCGACCAGTGGCGAGGCGCCTGGTCGCGAATCGAGCACCGATTCAGGCCGGAAGTCCACCGCGCCGAAGGGCCAGGGCAGGTCAAGGCGCGGGCGCACGTGATGCCAACGGCGGCGAAAGGCTGCTAAAGTCGGCAGATAGGGGCCGTGCGCGCGCAGCCAGACTGCGTGCGCAGCCCGCGAAGCCCATCACAAGGAGGCCTGGCCATGACGCCGCCCGCCGCGCCCAGCGAAAAGCCAATCGAAGCGCCCACCGAAGCGCCCACCGAATCCCGCATCCAGTCATTGAGCGCCGTGACCCTGACCGTGAGCGACCTCGCGCGCTCGCTGCGTTTTTACGAGCCGCTCGGCTTCGCGCACAAGGCGGGGCCGCGCATTGCGGGTTTCGCGTCGTTCGTTATCGGCGGCGGCGTTGGTGGTGCGCACGGCGGCGAGTCCTACCTGAACCTCCTCGAAGGGCCGCATGACGCCGTCGCGGGCTGGGGGCGCGTGATTCTCTACGTCGCCGACGTCGACGCTTTCTACAATCAGGCCGTGGCCGCCGGCTTTTCGCCCGAATTCGCGCCGCAGGATGCGCCGTGGGGCGAGCGCTATTTCCATCTGCGCGACCCGGACGGCCACGAACTCAGTTTTGCGCAGCCGTTGCTGCGGCCCTGAGCACGCGCGGCGAAATCGGCAAATCGGCAAATCAGCGAATTGGCACATCGCGCGATGCATATGAAATACGCGTGACACCCACCGCGCCGATAGTGGCGTGTGGCCGTGTCCATCGGCGCTTCGCTCGCGCGTAGCGCATCCGGCGCGGGGTGCCATTGATCGAAAAAGGAGAGTCGCCATGAACGAACTGGACCGCGAAGCGGCCATCGAGCAAGACGAGGAAGCGGAGCGCCATCGCCGCCGCCGTCTCGACGAAGAACTGATCGACGCCTACGACGAAGAACTCGAAATGGAAGTCGACGACCGCCTGCAGGAAAGCGGTCTGCAGATCAGCGACGAAGCGCGCGCGCTGCGCCGCGTCTATTTCCGCGAGCTGATCCGCCTTCAAGGCGAACTCGTGAAGATGCAGGACTGGATCGTGAGCACCGGCCATCGCCTCGTCGTGATCTTCGAGGGCCGCGACGCGGCCGGCAAGGGCGGCGTCATCAAGCGCATCACGCAGCGTCTGAACCCGCGCATGTGCCGCGTGGCCGCGCTGCCCGCGCCGAACAACCGCGAGCGCACGCAGTGGTATTTCCAGCGTTACGTGCAGCATCTGCCGGCGGGCGGCGAAATGGTGCTGTTCGACCGTAGCTGGTACAACCGCGCGGGCGTCGAGCGCGTGATGAACTTCTGCACCGACGACGAATACGAAGAGTTCTTCCGCTCGGTGCCCGAGTTCGAGAAGATGCTCGTGCGCAGCGGCGTGCAGATCGTCAAGTACTGGTTCTCGATCACCGACGACGAACAGGAAGTGCGCTTCCAGAGCCGTATCGACGATCCGCTCAAGCAATGGAAGCTTTCGCCGATGGACCTCGAAAGCCGCCGCCGCTGGGAAGCGTACACGCACGTGAAGGAAGTGATGCTGCAGCGCTCGCATATTCCCGAAGCGCCGTGGTGGGTCGTGCAGGGCGTGGACAAGAAGCGCGCGCGTCTGAACTGCATTCACCATCTGCTGAGCCAGGTGCCGTATCACGAGGTCGAGCATCCGCAGGTGACGCTGCCCGCGCGCGTGCATCATCCCGATTACATCCGCCAGCCGGTGCCCGAAACCATGATCGTGCCCGACGTGTATTGAGCGTCGGGTTTCTTCGACTGCGCGGCTTCGGCGGCGCAAGGAAAAAGCCGCGCCCCTCACAGGGCGCGGCTTTTTTGCATCGGTGCTGCTTGCTTGCTGCTTGTTTGCGGTCCTTGCCGATAGCGAGAATCCGAACCGGACGCGGCGCTCAGAACAGGTGGCGGAACACCCAGTACAGGCCGCCCGCGAGCACGATCGACACGGGCAGCGTGAGCACCCACGCGAGCACGAGGCTGCGCACCGTGTTCCATTGCAGGCCCGAGCCGTTGGCGGCCATCGTGCCCGCCACGCCCGAGGACAGCACGTGCGTGGTCGAGACCGGCAGACCGTAGGCGTCGGCGGCGCCGATGGTCGCCATCGCCACGAGTTCGGCGCTCGCGCCCTGGCCGTAGGTCAGGTGCTGCTTGCCGATGCGCTCGCCCACCGTCACCACGATGCGCTTCCAGCCCACCATCGTGCCGAGTCCCAGCGCGATCGCCACCGCCACTTTCACCCACGTCGGGATGAACTTGGTCGCGTGATCGATCTGGCTGCGGAAATTGAGGATCGCCTTGGCGTCGTCGGCGGCGAAGGCGGGTTGCTTCGCCTTGTCGATCAGGCGAATCGCCTCGGAAATCACGTACATGTTGTTGCGCACGTTATCGACCACCGATTGCGGCACGTTTGCCATCGAGCCGTAGCCCGCGACCTGCTTGCCCACTTCGGCGGACAGCGAGGAGAGCGCTGGAATCGTCTGCGGCGCGAGCGTGCGCGAGCTGATGTAGCGTTCGATTTCGCTGCGCACGGCGGCGGCATCGGTCGGCGCGGGCACGCCGTTCGCATACTTGTCGAAGGTGCGCGAGGCTTGTTCGGCGACCGCGACGAAGGTCTGCGATTCGCCGGCCGTCACGGCCTTGTTGAGCGCGTAGGCGGTCGGCACCGTGCCGATCAGGATCAGCATGATGAGGCCCATGCCCTTCTGGCCGTCGTTCGAGCCGTGCGCGAACGACACGCCCGTGCAGGTGAGGATCAGCAGCGCGCGGATCCAGAACGGCGGCGGCTCCTTGCCCTTCGGCTCGGCGTAGAGCGCGGGCACGCGCACGAGCGCCTTGAGCACGAGCAGCAGCAGCGCGGCGCACAGGAAGCCGACGATCGGCGAGAACAGCAGCGACTTGCCGACGCCGAGCGCCTGGCTCCAGTCCACGCCGCTCGTGCCGCTCGACCCGTGCATCATCTGGTTCATCAGGCCCACGCCGATGATCGAGCCGATCAGCGTGTGCGAGCTCGACGACGGCAGGCCGAAGTACCACGTGCCGAGGTTCCAGATGATCGCAGCGATCAGGAGTGCGAACACCATCGCGAAACCGGCGCTGCTGCCGACCTGCAGAATCAGCTCGACGGGCAGCAGTTGCAGGATGCCGAACGCCACCGCGCCCGAGGACGTGAGCACGCCGAGAAAATTCCACGCGCCCGACCAGATCACGGCGAGGTTCGGCGAAAGCGAGTGCGTGTAGATGACGGTTGCGACGGCATTCGCGGTATCGTGGAAGCCGTTCACGAATTCGAAGCCCAGCGCGATCAGCAGCGCGATGCCGAGCAGCAGCCACGGCAGCGCGGAGCTTTCGCGCACGGGAGACAGATCGTCGGCGAGATGCATGCCGACGTAGACGGCACCCGCTGCGATCACGAGCAGGAAGGCGAGCAGGCTCGCGCTGCGGCCGCGTGCAGGCGTGGCGCCCGGCTGCGGTGACAGGGAAAGGTCCGGCATGACGTGCTGGCTCCTGTAGCTGGAAGGGCGATGAAAATGCGGCGAAAGTCGCGTTTCCGATCATCCAGAGCCAGCGTGTCGGATTGATGACATTTTCATGGGCACGCCGTGCGAAGGCGGCAAGATGCGCGCGTTTGGCGGGGGCTTCGCGTGGGTTTGCGCGGGTATGGCGTGAATTTCGTGTCTCAATCGTCGGAGGAATGAGCGCGTGGTCGACCGTGTTCGAGAGCCTGAGCGGGAGCATGAGCGACAGCCCGAGCGGGAGCCAGCCGCGCCGGGCGTGCCGCCGCGCCGCGTGTTCTCGCCGGGGCAGCGTCTGCGACGCTGGCTGTTCGCGCGAGGCCGGCTCGCCACGCGCGCGATCGGCAATCATCCGTTCTTCGCGGCGCTGTCCGGCACGCTCGTCGCTACCGTGATGGCGGCCGTTACCTATGCTGCGTTCTACGAAAGCCGCGCCGAGGAGTTGCGGCACGCGGTCGAGAATTCAGAGAACATCGTGCGGCTCCTGAGCAGCGACATCGCGCGCAACGTCGAGCTTTACGATCTCTCGTTGCGCGCCGTGGTGACGGGCGCGCAGCAGCGCTCGACGTGGACGCTGCCCGACGCGCTGCGCCAGCGCGTGCTGTTCGACCGCGCGACGGCGGCCTCGTATCTCGGCGGCGCTTATGTGCTCGATGCGCAAGGCTACGTGAAGGCCTCGCAGAGCGACACGATTCCGCCCGCGAGTTCCGTGGCGGACCGCGATTACTTCGTCGCGCAACAGGACGATCCGCAGCGTGGCCTGTTTATTTCGAAGCCCTACGCATCGCGGCTGCGCAACGGCGTGCTGTCGGTCGGGCTCTCGCGCCGCATCAACGCGAACGATGGCGCGTTCGCGGGCGTCGCGCTGCTCGTCGTGCGGCTCGAATATTTTCAGCAATTGCTGGATCGCCTCGACATGGGGCCGCGCGGCGCGGTCATCATCATGATGGGCGACGGCACGCTGCTCGCGAGCCGGCCGCAACTGACGAACGGCATCGGCACCAATTTCGCGCAGTGGCGCAACTTCAGGATCATGATGAGCCACGATTCGGGCACCTTCGCGGCGCACGCGCAAGTCGACGGCGTCGAGCGCCTCTACACCTATAGCCGCGTGGGCGCGACGCCGATCATCATCGGCATCGCGCCGGCCGTCAGCGATATTCTCGCGGGCTGGCGCCGCCGCAGCACGATCGCGCTCGTGATGACGACGGTGTTCGGCGGCGCGTGGGTCGCGGTTTCGTGGATCCTCGCGTTCGCGCTGCGCGACAAGCTGATCGCCGAAGAGGAGCTGCTGCGCCTCGCGGTCACCGATCCGCTCACGGGTCTGTCGAACCGCCGCGCGCTCGACCAGCGTCTTGCCGCCGAATGGGAGCGTGCGGTGCGCGAGCGCACGCCGCTGGGCGTGCTGTTTCTCGACATCGATCACTTCAAGATCTTCAACGACACCTACGGTCACGCTGCCGGCGACGAAGTGCTCGCGGTCGTCGCCGAACGCATCGCCTCGGGCACGCGGCGCGCCTCCGATATGGCCGCGCGCTATGGCGGCGAGGAGTTCGCCGTGGTGCTGCCGGGCGTGACGCTCGCGGGCGCGGAGAAGATCGCGCAGAAAATCCGGCGGCGCATCGAGTCGGCGAATCTCGCGTTCACGGGCTCGCGCTATGGCTGCGTGACGGTCAGCGTGGGCTGTGCCAGTTGCGATCCGCCCGTGGGCGGCAGCGCCGCGAAGCTACTGGCGGCCGCCGACGCGCAACTCTACGAAGCCAAGGACGCAGGGCGCAACCAGGTGCGCGCGAAGGCGTGGAGCGGCGAGGAAAACGCCACGCGCGGCGCATCGGCTGCGCCGGACGTGACGGATTGACGGGGTTGGATGCGTGGGCGTCGCCCGGATCAACGCACACGCGCGCGGCACGCAGCGACTGTCGCAGGCAGCGTGACGACGCCGCCCGCGATCGGGTTCAGGCTGAGTGCAACGTTTGCTGAAATCGCCGGACCTGCTCGCGTGAACCCCCTCGACTCAGCGTGCCGATTTCGACAGGCGATGGCCGAGGCCGAGGTTCGACACGATCTGCCACGTGTAGACGCGCGAATAATGGACCCCGAACTGGCGGCCGATCAGTTCGCGCACGCGGCTGTTGGTCCACGCGTCGCTTGCAAAGCCATGCTCTCGCGCCGAGCCGTGCAGCGCATTGGCGATCCAGCCTAGCGCGGCCTGGTCGAGCACGGAAGGACGCCCGCCTACGCTCATCTGCTGGAGCGCGGCGAGACCGCCGTCCTCCACGATCGATTTGTAGCGGCGCACCGTCTGGGCGGAGAGGTGCAGGGAATCAGCCACGGCATGCACCGTGGCGCCTTCCACGAGCATCTGTCCGGCGGCCATCCGGCGCGCGACGCTCGGTAAATTTTCGGTTCTGGTCAGCATGTGATCACTCGTCGACGAAAGATTCCGGTCATGCGGCTTGCGGATGCGCCGCTCCTTCAACCCAATTCCTGCATGCGGGTCTTGTCGTTTGCTGCGGCCTTGCGCCATTCACGGCATGACGCGCGGCCTCTTGCGGACGGCGAAACGTGACGTCTCATCTGAGACGCGTGCGGACCGCTCGGGCAGTCCGCAGCGGATATTAATAATTGTTTTTGTAGGGAATGTGTATAGCTAGCGGAAAAATAGTCTGCTTGACTTACAGATTTTCCTGGTCTATCGGAAAAAATGTACGTATCCAATTCGCTGAACAATGGGTCGAGCCATTGCGCGTTTGCGTCATGATGGACCGCACAGCGGTCACCGACAATGTTTGCAATCTTTTTTCCCGCCATTGCCGGGGGCAGATTGCGAGAGCGATCCGGTAATTTTGGGCAGAATGCATTTCCGATTTGCATTGAATCGCTTTACGAAATTCGATGTGCCTGAATTGACGCGTTTGAATCGACGAATGCGATTTGAATGCAGTCGATCGGACGGAAAGGGCTGACCGGTTTCACGCTGTTGCGCGACGCGGCGCGAATCCGCATTGCATCCCTCGCCTTGAATACTTTTACGGGCTACAGCAATGAACAGAGAACTCGACGAAAAGGTAGGACGCCTGCTGCGGCGCGCAGCCAGCCGGCGTGGTCTCGTGCCGTATGGAGCGTTTCATGCGCTGTTCGCGCAGACGGTGCCGCTGCGCGAGCGTTACGAACAGCTCGAAGCGTCGGCGGCGGCGCTGTGCGAGCCGCAGGTGGCCGACTATGCGTCGCTGCTCGCGACCGATTCGGGACTGCCCGGGCCGGACTTCTTCACGCGCTTTCGGCGCCTGCATTCGGAGCGCTACTACGCGACGCTCGGCGCGGACCGCCATCGCATGCTCAAGCTCACGGAAAAACGCCGACTCGCGAGCGAGGAGCGCGAGCGTGTCTACGATCACTACCGCAGCGCGGTGCCTTGCCTGCCGGTTGGGCAGGACGCCTGAAAGCGCCGCGCGGCCGTGGCGGGTCCACGGCGCGCGACGACCGATCGACCGCTGGCCTAATCGACGCGATTACGGTCGCGGGCCAGAATCGTGACGTACACCGCCGTCGAGACGATGATGACGGCCACGCCGACCATCACCTTCTGGTTGTTGAACTGCACGAGCCCGAGCACGGCGATGGCGATGCCCGTGGCCGAGCCGAGCGTGCCGATGGCGGCCACGAAGATGCGCAGCTTGCTCCAGACGCGATGGCGCCGCTCGGGACCAGCGCCTGCCCTTAAACGATCGAAGATCATATCGGCCCTTTCACGTGATGATGCGCGGCCTGCCGGTCGGACGTGGCGGCGCGTGTGCAGCCCGGCAACGAGAGTAATCGATCGTGCGATTCGCTGCTTTCTGAACGGCTGCAATGCGCTGTCACAAAACCGCGGTCATGAACATTTTCGCGGACTTTCCCGCAGGTTTAAGTTTGCCTTAATTTTGCATCGCCATGATGGGTGCGTCGGGTCGATTCGATAGTCGATTCGCGGTTGTTCTTCACGTCCCCTGTTTAGCCGCCGATTTCATCGGCGGCTTTTTTTTGTCCGTTTTTTTTCGCCGCTGTTTCCGCCGTTTCTTCGCTTTGCATTCGCGGTTTGCATTCATGCGCGACCTGCGACGATTCGCCCGCGGCTGGCGCTCTTTATGGCGGCCTTATTGCACAGGGATGCGCACTATTCAGGTGCTAAGCTCGATTGAGTCCGGGTCGGTCATGACATCGGACGACGCATGGTTTCTTTTCTTTTCCTCGTATCGCCGAAATGGAGGAGCGAGATGAAAGCACTCGTATTCAAGGGGCCTGGCCAGAAAGCGCTGGAAGACAAACCCGAGCCGAAACTCGAGAAGCCGTCCGATGCGATCGTGCGCATCACGAAGACGACCATCTGCGGCACCGATCTGCACATCCTCAAGGGCGACGTGCCTGAGGTGAAGCCCGGCACGACGCTCGGCCACGAAGGCGTGGGCGTGGTGGAAGCGGTGGGCGAGGGCGTCTCGAACTTCAAGGTCGGCGACGCGGTGCTGATCTCCTGCATCAGTTCCTGCGGCAAGTGCGAATATTGCCGCCGCCAGATGTATTCGCACTGCACGACGGGCGGCTGGATTCTCGGTCATCTGATCGACGGCACGCAGGCGGAGAAGGTGCGCATTCCACACGCCGACACGAGTCTCTATCACTTGCCGAAGGGCGCCGACGAAGAGGCGCTCGTGATGCTCAGCGACATCCTGCCCACCGGTTTCGAATGCGGCGTGCTCAACGGCAAGGTGAAGCCGGGGCAGACGGTGGCGATCGTCGGCGCGGGGCCGGTCGGGCTCGCCGCGCTCATGACAGCGCAGTTCTACGCGCCGGGCCGCATCGTCATGATCGATCTCGACGACAACCGGCTCGAAGTCGCGAAGCGCTTCGGCGCGACCGACGTCGTGAACAGCCAGGGCGGCGACGCCGTCGAGCGCGTGATGGCGCTCACGCACGGGCGTGGCGTGGATGTGGCGATCGAGGCGGTGGGCATTCCGGCGACGTTCGCGATCTGCGAGTCGATCGTCGGCGCGGGCGGCACGATTGCGAACGTGGGCGTGCACGGCACCAAGGTCGATCTGCATCTGGAGAAGCTCTGGGCGCACAACATCACGCTCACGACCGGGCTGGTGGATACCTACACCACGCCGATGCTGCTCGCCACCGTCGAGTCGAAGCGGCTCGAACCGGGCAAGCTCGTCACGCACCGCTTCACGCTCGATCAGATCATGGAGGCGTACGCGACCTTCGGCGAGGCGGCGCGCACGCAGGCGCTCAAGGTGATCATTGCGGCTTGAGCGCGGGTGCGATGGAGGTGTTGGGATGCGCGTCGTCAGCCGCGCTCAAACGTGTTCAGGAAAGCCCGCGCGGCCCTGCGTGAGATCGCGCAGCGTGTCGCGCGCGGCATCGACTTCGGTGGCCGGAAGCTGGATCGTCAGGCGCACGGTCATCGTGTACTGGCTGTCCACCAGCGTGTGCTGGCCCTGCTCGATCCAGTGGCGCACGCGCGTTTCGTCGGGATAGCCCACTTCCACCGTGAAGCGCGCCTGCGCGATGCGCTCGACGCGCGGCGCGTCCTTGAGCGCGTGCGCGATGGCATCGGTATAGGCGCGCACGAGGCCGCCCGCGCCGAGCTTCACGCCGCCGTAGTAGCGCACCACGGCCGCGAGCACGCCGTCGAGATCGTGATGGCGCAGCACTTCGAGGATCGGGCGGCCCGCCGTGCCCGACGGTTCGCCGTCGTCGGACATGCCCGACTGGCCGCCCGCCAGCAGCGCCCAGCAGACGTGCGTGGCCGTGGGGTGTTCGTCGCGCAGACGGCGCAGTTCGGCCATGGCGGCTTCGCGGTCGGCGACCGGAATCGCGAGGGCGATGAAGCGGCTCTTGCGGATTTCGAGTTCCGCGCCGACGGTGTTGGCAAGGGTATAGGTGGGCAAAGCGGACGGGGCCGGCGAGGCCGCTCACAAGAAGGCCGAAGCGGCGTAGGCAAACCGTCATGTTAGCGGATGTGCCGGCGAGCGCGGCGGGGCGGGCGTGCTGCGGTCGCGGTCGTCGGCGTTTTTGGCTCCGTCGTCGTCGCGATAACTGCGACGCCAGGCCGCGTCATCGCATCTTGACAATTTCCGTAATGGATTCTTGCGCGTTGTGCTAATGACGCTTTCGGCGCGAGGCCCGATAATGCGTTCCATGGCGGGTCTAGCTCTGGCTGGAGCGAATCCGAACTCCTCATTCGGTGATCCGTCATATTCCGATTTCGTCGTGGCGCCGCAGGTCTTGCGCCGCGATATCCCGACGCTTCCCCTCGTGCGGAACGCACGCAGAAAAAATCCCCGGTCAGGATGGGCTCCGATGACCGGGGGGCATAAGGCTCGCCTGTTCTCAAGAGGCAATTCCACCTTACGCCCATCAAAAATCCGCAGCAACGCAAAAAAATGTCGCAGACCGCGGGCGGTTGCGCGATTGCTCGCAATTGCCCGCAGTTGCGATGTCGCGCGCGCTACGACCGCATCCGCTTCAGTTCATCGATTCGGAGGCGATAGCTTTGCAGTAGACAGGCTTTATCGCTGCACGCGTTACGGGAATTACGAAGCCATGCGCGTTGATCGGCTCGCAATCGCGCCTTGTTCGCCGATTCCTTCATTCTTTGGGCATAGATTTCCGCCAATGCTTTATCGATAGTTGTGAGTTCCGCATCCCCGCAAATCAGCTGCGCCTGCACAGAGATCAGCTTGCTGCACTCAAGACTGTGTATCAGCGCAACCTTCGTCCCGCCCCGCGTCTCCAATAGCCCTGGTTTGCATAGTCCTTGCAGCGAATTGCAGGCGACTTTATGCCCGACCCATGCCATATCGGTCGCGCCATATTGCTTAACGAAACGATTGATGCCTGCATGCGTGACGCCTCTTTGCATGGCGTTTGCCGCGATGATTTCGTTGCAAAGCGAGTCCTCGGAATAGGTGCGGCCATCGCGCCGGTAGCAACTGTGAAAACCGAGCAGCCCGGTACCCATGACGCTTCGGCGTTCTCCTGATGCGAACAGAATGGACGCGCAGGCGGACGCGCACTTCGCGCTATCTGGAACGGTGGTATAGACGCGCACTTTATCCATGGCGTCGACCACCCGGAAAGCCGCTTCGACATTCCCGCCTGGACTATTTAAAACAAGGATAACGAGTCCTTCGTCATCGCGGTCGGCCATTCTGGCGAACGCCAGAAACTTCTCCGCATCGCCTTCCTGAATCCGCCCCTCGCCGATCACCATTTTCAGCTTGAGTTGTGGCTGGTAATAGATCTTGAAGTCCATCGCCGGCGCTGTACCGGGAATTATCAGCACAGTGAAACACAGCCACGAAAGCAATCGTTGGATCAAGCGTTGCGCCGCCGCGTCTTTGGCTGTTGGGTGCTTGATGCTGCGCATACGCTTCTCCCCCGGAATATCAGAAGCATAGTCTTGAGTCTGTCTTGGGGAGCGTAATGACGCGCCATGCCCCGGTGTGAAATGACCGTTCGACTTCGAAAGTCGTCGTACAGGTTACCAGGGATTGAAGGAGGGGCTGTGAGGGGGGAACAGAGCCTTTCCGCAGCCTCTGCGAACAGGCAAAAAAAAGCCCCAACCGTGGAAGGCCGGGGCAATGAGAATACACCGTGCGCTCCGGGGAACGAAACGCCCGACCACCTTAACCGCCTGCCGCACCGGGATCAACGCACGCGCATTACGCGCCATTACCTTCTGTGCGCTTGCGCACATGGCCGTCGCGCGGCGCGGCTGCGTACAGAGCGCGTTTCTGGCTACGTTCACGCGAATTGTGATTCGGAGCCCAAATCAAGCACGCGCCGGCGATAGTCGCAGTTGGCAGGATTCAGGTAAGGGAGTGAAATGCGCGCCGCACCGCGCTGCCCGGAAATGGCGCGAATGCGCCCCAGCGAAGGGCGCGAGGCGCGAAGTCAACGATTGCGAACGTGACTCGAAAGCGACTCGAAAACGGGCCGCAAAAACGGGCCGCAAAAACGGCACTCAGAAATGCGCCGAGGCCGGTCTCTCTTTGCGGAGAGACCGGCCTCGGTCGACCTGCTAGTGCGTGACTGGCGCGACATGCGCACAGTCACGACGCATCAGGCATTAGTAACGCGGCGGGGGCGGCGGACGATGATCGTCGTGGCCGCGCGGACCCGGATCATGCGGATGATGGTGCATCCACTCGTCGTGTTCCCAGTAACGATGGCCGTCCCAGTAGCGGTTGTCGTGCCAGCCGATCGACACTTGCACGCCCACCGGCATCATGTGCGGCTGACCGTATTCGGGCGCCGAGTTCGCATGCAGCCCGAACGGCTCGGATTGAGCGAAGGCGCTCGAGGCGCCCATCAGCGCGCCGCCAGCCAGCAGTGCAGCCGCGAGGGCGCGTGCGGGGGTCTTCCAGCTCTTGGTGTTCATGTTCTTTCCTCCTCTTCGGGTTCATCGACGCCGCGCATCGGTTGCGTTGCGTTCGACCACGGAACCAAGCTTAGCGAGAGGCGGGCAGGGAAAACGTGACCACTTGTAAGCTTTCGTTTCACTCAAATCCTCATAAGAAAAACGCCGTTTTAACAATCGATCCTTGATGCAGAACGGATTACCGGATCTTTCTGAAGGTTGCCGACGCGGATTAAAGGGCCGGGTTGTCAAGAGGCGTTACATTCGGCGGCCCGTGTCGTCGCGCTGAAGCCGCTTCGACGCGGGCCGCCGCCTTCCAGTCTTTCAAAAGCCCTTCATTTAGCGGGCTTTTCGGCTTTGCCGAGATCGATCGCGCTTTGCGACCCCACTTGCGCGCGCAACTCGTACTTCTGAATCTTGCCGGTCGCGGTGCGCGGCAGTTCGCCGAACTTCACCACGCGCGGCACTTTGTAGTGCGCGAGAAAGAGCCGGCAATGCGCGACGATCTCTTCGGCGGTCGCGCTCGCGCCCGGACGCAGCTCGACGAACGCGCACGGCACTTCGCCCCACTTCGGATCGGGCATCGCGACGACGGCCGCGAGCGCGACCGCCGGATGGCGATACAGCGTGTCCTCCACTTCGATGCTCGAAATGTTCTCGCCGCCCGAAATGATGATGTCCTTGCTGCGGTCGGTGATGCGCACGTAACCGTCGGGCGTCATCACGCCGAGGTCGCCGGTATGGAACCAGCCGCCGCGAAACGCTTCTTCGGTGGCGCGCTCGTTCTTCAGATAGCCCTTCATGCAGATGTTGCCGCGGAACATGATCTCGCCGAGCGTTTCGCCGTCGTTGGGCACGGGTTCCATCGTCGTGGCGTTGCGCACGCTCACGCCCGCCTGCAGGTGATAACGCACGCCCTGACGCGCGGCGAGGCGCGCCTGTTCGTCGTCGGGCAGCGACTGCCACGCCTCCTGCACGGCGCACACCGAAGCGGGTCCATAGACCTCCGTGAGCCCGTACACGTGCGTGAGTTCGATGCCGATCTGCTTCATCTTCGCGATCACGGCCGGCGCGGGCGGCGCGCCCGCGACCATCGTGCGCACCGTGTGGGCGATGCCTTCGCGATACTCGGCAGGTGCATCGGCGAGCGCGCCCTGGACGATGGGCGCGCCGCAATAATGCGTGACGCCTTCGGTGCGAATGAGATCGAAGACGAGCTTCGCGTCGAACTTGCGCAGACACACATTCACGCCCGCGCGCGCCGCGACGGTCCACGCGAAGCACCAGCCGTTGCAGTGAAAGAGCGGCAGCGTCCACAGATAGACGGCGTGCTTCGGCAGATCCCATTCAAGGATGTTGCTGACCGCGTTCAGATACGCGCCGCGATGGTGATAGACCACGCCCTTCGGATCGCCGGTCGTGCCCGAGGTGTAGTTGAGCGCGATGGCGTCCCATTCGTTGGCGGGCAACTGCCACGCGTACTCGGGGTCGCCCTGTTCGAGGAAGGCTTCGTAGTCGGTCGAGCGCGGGAAATGCTCGGGATCGGCGGGCGCGACGTCGGCGACCGTGATGATCTTCAGTTCGGGAAACGCGAGCGCCGCGCGTTGCGCGAGCGCGGCGTATTCCGTATCGACGATGAGCGCTTTTGCTTCGCCGTGACGCAGCATGAACAGCATGGTCGCGACGTCGAGCCGCGTGTTCAGCGTGTTGAGCACCGCGCCCATCATCGGCACGCCGAAGTGGGCTTCGACCATCGCCGGAATATTCGGCAGCAGCACGGCGACGGTGTCGCCGCGGCCGATGCCCGCGCGTTCGAGCGCGCTCGCGAGGCGGCGGGTGCGCGCGTAGGTGTCGCGCCAGTTGCGCCGCACGCTGCCGTGAACCATTGCGAGTCGGTCGCCATAGACTTCGGCGGCGCGCGCGATGAAATCGATCGGCGTGAGCGGCACGTAATTGGCTTCGCGCGGCGCGAGGCCGTCTTCGTAGGGGTGCAACATGGCGCTGTCTCCTGTCTGCGCGCGGGATGTCGCGGCGTGCCGTGCGATGCGAAAGTGCATGCGATGCGGCGGCCGGACGGCCCGTGCGGATTGACGGTTTATCGGTATGATTCGCGCTACCGTAGCAGGACCGCGCGCCCGAGTCTGTCGCTGGCGCGACAGAGCGGCCGTGCCGAATGATCTATTTCAAGGTGAGCGCCATGACGCAGCCCATTATGCCCCCGGACAACGCCTCCGCCGCGCTCGCGGGCCGCATCGATGCGCGCGACGCGGCGCGGCTCGCGGCGTTGTTCGAGCGCTTCGCGTGGTTCCGTTCGCTCGACGCCGAACACCGCGCGTGGGTGCTGGACAGCTCGCACGCGCAGAGCTGGGCCGCGGGCGCGACGGTGGCCGCGCGCGAGGCGCCGTCCGCGTACTGGCTGGGCGTGAGCAGCGGGCTCGTGAAGCTCGCCATCTTCAACGCGTCGGGACGCGGCTGCACGTTCTCGGGCGTGCCGCACGGCGGCTGGTTCGGCGAGGGCAGCGTGATCAAGCGCGAGCCGCGCAAATACGATGTGATCGCGCTTCAGCCTTCGCTCGTGATGGCGGTGCCCGCCGACACGTTTCATCGCCTGATGGATAGCAGCCTGCCGTTCAACCGCTTCGTGATCCATCAGTTGAACAACCGCATGGGCGAATTCATCGGGCTGATCCAGAACAGCCGTTTGCTCGACGTCGATGCGCGCATCGCCCAGGCGCTCGCGCAGATGTTCAATCCCGATCTCTACCCGGAGACGGGCCGCGCGCTCGAAATCTCGCAGGAAGAGATCGGCATGCTGGCGGGCGCGTCGCGGCAGCGCGTCAATCAGGCCTTGCAGACGCTGGAACGCGAAGGTCTCGTCACGCTCGCGTACAACCGCGTGGACGTGGTGAATCTCGACGCCTTGCGCGCGTTCGGACGCGATCAGATTTGAGCGCGCGCGTGGGGCGGTTTGCGCGCGCCCACGCCAACAATCCCCTGCAATCTTCCGCGGACTGGAACAGTCCTCCCCTGTGCGGTGCGTTTTTACGCGCTCGCTCGCTGCGTAGACTTGTCGCATCGACTGACACAGGAGAGCAAGGTGAAGAACGCAATGCTACGCACGGCGCTGGTTTCGATAATGGCGATCGCGCCGGCGATCGCGTTTGCGCAGTCCATCCACAACGGTCCGGTGACGCGCGCGCAAGTGCTGCAGGAGCTGAAGGATCTGGAATCGGTGGGCTATAACCCGTCGCAGGCGAGCAACGCGAATTATCCGAACGATATCGAAGAGGCGATGCGTCGTCTCGAAGCGAAGCGCGCCGATGAGGCTCGCCTCGCGCAAGCACAGGCGCAGCCGCGCGCGCAGGATGTCGCGCAATCGAATCAAGCGGCGGAAGCGGTGGAAGCGGTGCAATCGGGCTACGGCACGGAACCGGCGCAATCCGGACAGACAGGCACGCGCGTCGCGCAGCCCGCTGCCGAAGCGCAGCACTAAAACCGCACTGAAACCGCAGTAAACCGCCGTAAAAGCGAAACGCGGCCCAACCGGCCCGCGCATTCACTGAGCAGCGGCGAGCGCCTGGCGCGCCAGCGGCGTCTGCAAATCCGGCGGCACGCCCATCAGTTGCAGCGTGCCCTGCGTGACACCCGCGAACACCGGCCCCGCGACGGTGCCGCCGTAGTACGAGCGGCCCGCCGGATCGTCGATCATCACGGCGACGATCACGCGCGGCGCGCTCATCGGCGCCATGCCGACGAACAGCGCGCGATAGCGGTTCTTCGCGTAGCCCGCGCCGATCTGCTTGCGCGCGGTGCCGGTCTTGCCGCCCACGCGATAGCCCTCGACGTTCGCGGCGCGGCCCGTGCCGCCTTCCGTCGTCGCCATTTCGAGCATCTTGCGCAGCGCCGCCGCCGTGGCCGGCGTGGTGACCGCGCGCGGCGCGGTGGCGGTGGTGACGGGCGCGCCGTGCAGCAGCCTGGCCGGATACATCGTGCCGTCGCCCGCGTAGGCCGTGTAGACCTGCGCGATCTGCAGCAGCGACGCCGAGAGCCCATAGCCATACGCCATCGTCGCCTGTTCGATCGGACGCCAGCGCGCCCACGGCCGCACGCGTCCCGCCGCCGCGCCGGGAAACGTCACCTCGGGCCGCATGCCGAGCCCGTAATCCTGATACTTGTTCCAGATGGTCTGCGCGGGCAGGTTCAGCGCGATCTTCGCGAGCGCGATATTGCTCGACTTCTGGATCGCCTCGGCCACCGTCATGCGGCCGTGATTCGAGGTGTCGTGGATCACCGCAGGCCCGATGCGGTAGGTGCCCGGCGAAGTGTCGATGATGCTGTTCGCGTTGACCTTGCGCAGATCCATCGAGAGCGCGGCGACCACCGGTTTGATCGTCGAACCGGGCTCGAAGGTGTCGATCACCGCGCGATTGCGCAACTGCTTGCCGGTCAGGCGCGCGCGGTTGTTCGGATCGAACGACGGCCAGTTCGCGAGCGCGAGAATGTCGCCGTTCTGCGCGTCGAGCACCACGACGCTGCCCGCTTCCGCATGATTCTTCTCGACGGCCGCCTTGAGCTGCGTATAGGCGAGCTGCTGCACGCGGCGGTCCACGGTGAGCTGCACGGTCTCGCCGTTCTTCGGCTGCACGCGCTCGCTCGGCTCGGAGATCACGCGCCCGAGGCGGTCGCGGATCACTTCGCGCTGGCCTGGCGTGCCGCGCAAACGCGCTTCGGCGGCGAGCTCCACACCTTCCTGGCCCGCGTCTTCGACGTCGGTGAAGCCCACGACGTGCGCGGCCGATTCGCCTTCGGGGTAATAGCGCTTCGAGTCGGCGATCAGCGTGATGCCGCCGGTCGCCATTTCGTCGATGTGCGCGGCGGTGTCGGCGTCGACCTGACGCTTGAGCAGCACGAACGAGCGGTCGCCGGCGAGGCGGCGGCGCAGTTCGGCGATCGGCATGTCGAGCAGCTTCGCGAGCGGCGACCAGGCGGCTTCGTCGAGGATTTTCGGATTCGCCCAGATCTCGAAGGTTTCGAGACTCACCGCGAGGATCGCGCCGTTGCGGTCGACGATGCGCCCGCGCATGGCGTCGAGTTCGAGCGTGCGCTGATAGCGTTTTTGCCCTTGCTTGACGTAGAAGTCGTGATTGACGACCTGCACCCAGAGCGCGCGGCCCGCGAGCGCCGCGAACGCGGAGAACGTGATGAACACGATCAGCTTCGAGCGCCAGGCGGGCAGCTTCGACGCCAGCAACGGATGGCGGGTCGCGGTGGCGTGCGGGTCGCGCGGCGGTTTTCTCGAACGGATCATCGTGGGCGAGGGCGGTGTCAATCGAATGGCATTGTAAACTGTGTGTAATTTAATTGAAATTTACGTGGCGAGGCGGGGCAGCACGTGATGTGATGCGGCGCAGGGAAAGTGCAGGGGGCGTGGCGGGTGGAGAGACGCACGGCGGGCGCGGTGGTGCGCCCGCGCCGATGTCCGGGTGGCGCGTGGCGCGCCCGGACATCGGCGATCAGTCGATTCGGACCGCGATGCTCAAAACGCCGATGCTCAAGCCGCCACCGGCAACTGGAAACTCGCAATCGCCTCGCGCAGCCCCGTCACCTGATCCTTGAGCGAATGCGCGGCGGCGGCGGCTTCCTCGACCAGCGCGGCGTTCTGCTGCGTCACCTGATCCATTTCGCCCACCGCGCGGTTGACCTGCTCGATGCCTGCGCTCTGCTCGCGCGACGCGTGGCTGATCTCTTCGAGAATCTCGTGCACGCGCCGCACCGATTGCACGATCTCGCCCATCGTCGTGCCCGCGTTGGTCACGAGTTGCTGGCCTTCGGCGACCGTGCCCGTCGACTGCTCGATCAGCGCCTTGATCTCCTTGGCCGCCGCCGCCGAGCGCTGCGCGAGGCTGCGCACTTCGGCCGCGACCACGGCGAAGCCGCGGCCCTGTTCGCCCGCGCGCGCCGCTTCCACGGCGGCGTTCAGCGCGAGGATATTGGTCTGGAACGCGATGCCGTCGATCACGCCGATGATGTCGCCGATCTGCTGCGAACTCGTCGTGATGGCGCCCATCGTGCGCACCACGTCGTCGACGACGCTGCTGCCGCGCGTCGCGATGTCGGCGGCTTCGCTCGCGAGCGTGGCGGCGTGCTGCGCGCTGTCGGCGTTCTGGCGGACGTTGGACGTCATCTCGTCCATGCTCGATGCGGTCTGCACGAGCGCGGCCGCCTGTTGCTCGGTGCGCTGCGAGAGATCGGTGTTGCCCGCGGCGATTTCGTTCGCGCCCACGTTGATGTTTTCCGCGCCGCTGCGCACGCGCGCCACGGTCTGCACGAGCGCGCCCTGCATCGTCGCGAGCGCGCGCATCAGGCTCTGCGCGTGGGTGCCCTGCGCATCGACGCGCGAAGTCAGGTCGCCCTGCGCGATGCGGTTGGCCGTGTCGACGGCCACTTCGAGTTCGCCGCCGATGCTGCCGCGCACGCTGCGCACGACGAACACCATCACCACGGTCGCGATGCCGCCGAGCACGAAGGTCACGAGCAGCCAGCGCACGAGGCTGCCGTAGAACGCGGCGCTCACGTCGTCCATATACATGCCGGTCACGATCACCCAGTCCCACGGCGCGAAGCGGTTGCCGAAGCTCAGCTTCGGCACGGGCTCGCTATGGCCGGGCTTGGCCCAGAGGTAATCGACGAAACCGCCGCCCGGCTGATTCGCGGCCTCGGACAGCGCGGTGAACACATGCTTGCCGGCCGGATCGGTGAAACCGGCGAGCATCTTGCCGTTGAGTTCGGGCTTGATCGGATGCATCAGCATGACCGACTGCGAATTGTTGATGCTCAGATAGCCGTCGCCGCCGTAACGGATCGAACCGATCACGGCGAGTGCCTGTTTCTGCGCCTCGGCTTCGGGCAGCGCGTTGCGTTGCGAGAGGCTGTAGTAATAGTTGGCGATGCTGCTGGCTTCGTCGACGAGCGTGGTCAGTTGCGCGCGCCGTTCGCGGATCATGGAGTCGCGGCTTTGCCATGCGCCGAAGGCCACGATCAGCAGCAGGCCGATCCAGAGGATCGTGATCATCGAGCGGAGTTTGGTGTTGAGCGTCATCGTGTATCGGATGGTTCTAAGGCTGGCATGAGGGCGTCGAGTCAGGCACCGCGAGCGCTGCGCCTGTGCGTGTTAACGGCGTTTGCGAGCGTGCGGGCGAGTCGGGACGAACCCTCGGTCAAGCCGTTTCCTCATACAAAACAAGGCGTTGACGCGAGCGGCTGCGTGCATGGCGACGTGCATATGCACAGGCGCCACGCGCATCATCCACATGAGTACAAAAAACGCCGTATTTCGCGCTTAAAAGCCACAAATTTCACAGCAACTCCATGATTTGCCACTTCTGGCGGGATTCGACGACAAGCAATAATCATTTCCGCTATAGTCGCGGCTTCGGCTCAAGGCTGCCCTTGTCATGCGGGCGTCGCGCCGTTGTTGTAGGGGCTGCGAACGAGTGCGTTCCTGTGCGTGTCCCGAATCTGTTACCGCGACGGTTGCGGTTCGAATGCAGCTTCGGATTCGCTAATGCAGGATCGATTCTTATTCGCGCTTCGCTTCTGATATAGCGGGCAATTCGCAAGCAACACGTCGGTGTTTCGCAAGCGAGAAGCAAGTCGCCCGCAAGCGATTGAGTACGACAACGGGCCACGCACCAGGCAACGCAACTAGCAACGCAGCAAGCGGCGCCCAGGCCAGAAAAGTCATTTCCCAACGATGCGACGCGCGCGGCGCAGGCAAAACATTGCGCCCACGCGACGTCCACTGGAGTTACACGATGAACGCACGCGAACCCGCACTGGTTCCGGCATCGCGCAGCGCACGGCTGCGTCAGATGCTGGTCAGCAACGAACTTGAATTCCTGATGGAAGCGCACAACGGCCTGTCGGCACGCATCGCGCGCGAAGCAGGCTTCAAGGCGATCTGGGGCTCGGGCCTCTCGATCTCCGCGCAGTTCGGCGTGCGCGACAACAACGAAGCGAGCTGGACCCAGGTGGTCGACAACCTCGAGTTCATGGCCGACGCGAGCGATCTGCCGATCCTGCTCGACGGCGACACCGGCTACGGCAACTTCAACAACGTGCGCCGCCTCGTGCGCAAGCTCGAACAGCGCGGCATCGCCGGCGTCTGTATCGAAGACAAGGTGTTCCCGAAGACCAACAGCTTCATCGGCGGCGAAGCGCAACCGCTCGCCGACATCGACGAATTCTGCGGCAAGATCAAGGCCGGCAAGGACTCGCAGACCGACGAGAACTTCTCGATCGTGGCGCGCGTCGAGGCGCTGATCGCAGGCTGGGGCATGGACGAAGCGCTCAAGCGCGCCGAAGCGTATCGCCTCGCGGGCGCGGACGCGATCCTCATCCACAGCAAGCTCTCGAAACCTGACGAGATCCTCACGTTCGCGCGCGAATGGGCCGGTCGCGGTCCGCTGGTGATCGTGCCGACCAAGTACTACAGCACGCCGACCGACGTGTTCCGCAAGGCGGGCATCAGCACGGTGATCTGGGCGAACCATCAGGTCCGCGCGGCCGTCTCGGCGATGCAGGCCGTCACGAAGACGATCTACGAAACGCAGACGCTCGTCGACGTGGAAGACCGCATCGCGACCGTCAACGAAATCTTCCGTCTGCAGGACGCCGACGAATATTCGGACGCCGAGAACCGCTATCTCTCGACCACGCGCTCGGCCGGTTCGGCGATCGTGCTGGCGGCAAGCCGCGGATCGGGCCTCGACGCCGTCACCGAAGACAAGCCGAAGGTCATGCTGCCGGTCGCGGGCAAGCCGCTGCTGCGCTGGCTCGTCGACGCGTTCAAGAAGGAAGCGGTCAACGACATCACGGTCGTGGGCGGCTACAAGGCCGAGGCGATCGACACGGCGGGCATCAAGCTCGCGCGCAACGAGCGTTACGCGCAGACCAACGAACTGGCCTCGCTCGCGTGCGCCGTCGACGCGCTCAAGAACGACACCGTGATCTCCTACGGCGATCTGCTGTTCCGCAGCTACATCCTGCGCGACCTCGTGGAAAGCGACGCGGAGTTCAGCGTGGTGATCGACTCGTCGCCGGAATCGGAAAACGCGAGCGTGCGCGACTTCGCGTGGTGCTCGTCGGGCGACGACCGCGGCCTGTTCGGCAACAAGATCTATCTCCAGCGCGTGTCGTCGGATCAGGCTTCGCAAGGCGTCGCGCCGTCGGGCCGCTGGATCGGTCTGATGAACGTGCGCGGCGAAGGCCGTGAAAAGCTCAAGAACAAGCTCGCGCAACTGCAGACGCAAGCCGACTTCGACACGCTCGACATGCCGGCGCTGCTCAACGCGCTGATCGCCGACGGCGAGAAGATCGAAGTGCAATACGTGCGCGGCCACTGGCGCGGCGTGAACGACCTCGAAGATTTCCGCCGTGCCGGCGACTTCGCGCACGCGCAAACGCCGATCGGCAGCGACGCGGGTTCGAAGCCGGAGGCGAACGCATGATCGAAGCGGCACAGTTCGTCGAAGCGGCGCGCGCGCGCGGCTTCGAATGGTATGCGGGCGTGCCGTGCTCGTTCCTCACGCCGTTCATCAATTACGTGCTGCAGGACGAGTCGCTGCATTACGTCAGCTCGGCCAACGAGGGCGACGCCGTGGCGCTGATCGCGGGCGTCGCGCTCGCAGGCAAGCGCGGCATCGCGATGATGCAGAACTCGGGTCTCGGCAACGCGGTGAGCCCGCTCACCTCGCTCACGTGGACTTTCCGTCTGCCGCAACTGCTGATCGTGACGTGGCGCGGCCAGCCGGGCGTCTCCGACGAACCGCAGCACGCGCTGATGGGCCCGGTCACGCCGCAGATGCTCGACACGATGGACGTGCCCTGGGAGCTGTTCCCCACGGAAGCCGACCAGATCGCGCCCGCGCTCGAACGCGCCATCAAGCACATGGACGAAACGGGCCGCCCGTATGCGCTCGTGATGCAAAAGGGCAGCGTCGCGCCGTTCGAATTGCAGGGCGGCGGCTCGATGCCCGCGAAGCACGCGCTGCCGGTGGCGCAGTCGAAGTTCACGGGCGTGGGCTACGACGATCTGCCGACGCGCCAGCAGGCGCTCGAACGCGTGATCGCGGCGACGCCCGCCGAATCGACGGTGGTGGTCGCTTCGACGGGCTTCTGCGGCCGCGAGCTCTACGCCATCGACGACCGCTCGAACCAGTTGTACATGGTCGGCTCGATGGGCTGCATCAGCTCGTTCGCGCTCGGTCTCGCGCTCGCGCGCCCCGACCTGAACGTGGTCGCGCTCGACGGTGACGGCGCCGCGCTCATGCGCATGGGCAACTTCGCGACGCTCGGCGCTTACGGTCCGTCGAACCTCACGCACGTGCTGCTCGACAACGGCGCGCACGACTCGACGGGCGGCCAGGCCACCGTCGCGCAGCAGGTTTCGTTCGCGAACGTGGCGGCGGCGTGCGGTTACGCCGACGCCGTGGAAGGCGACGATCTCGCCACGCTCGACGCCGTGCTGCAAGCCGCGCGCGAACGTGCGACGGGTGCGAACGGTGTCGCCGGCGCACGCTTCGTACGCCTGACGATCAAGCGTGGCACGCCCGACGGCCTGCCGCGCCCGACCATCACGCCGCCCGACGTCAAGTCGCGTCTCATGCGCCATATCGGCGCCGAGGCTGCGGCTGTCGTCAACGCCGCTCAATAAGGAATCGCCGATGCTGTTGCTCAATCCCGGCCCGGTCACGCTCACGGAACGCGTGCGCCGCAGCCTGCTGCAGGAAGATCTGTGCCATCGCGAAAGCGAGTTCTTCGACGTGCAGGAAGAGGCGCGCACGCGTCTCGTCGGCGTCTACGATCTCGATCCCGCGCAGTGGCAGGCGGTGCTCATGACCGGTTCCGGCACGGCCGCGGTCGAGAGCATGATCGCTTCGCTCGTGCCCGCGAACGGCAAGCTGCTGATCGTCGAAAACGGCGTGTACGGCGAGCGCATCACCGCGATCGCCACGCAGTACGGCATCGCGCACGAAGTGGTGAAGCACGAGTGGATGCAGGCGCCCGATCTCGCGCGCATTACCGCCGCGCTCGACGCCGACAAGTCGTTCACGCACGTGGCGATCATTCATCACGAGACCACCACGGGCCGCCTGAACGATCTGCGCGCGCTGGGCGAGGCGTGCCGCGCGCGCGGTGTGCAGATGCTCGTCGACGGCGTCAGCAGCTTCGGTTCCGAAGCGATCGACTTCGACGACACGAGCATCGCCGCCGTGGCCGCGACCGCGAACAAGTGCCTGCACGGCGTGCCCGGCGCAGCCTTCGTGATCGTGCGCCGCGCGGCGCTCGGCACGGCCGCGAGTCGCACGTACTACCTCGACCTCAAGCGTCTCGCGACGCTGCAGGATCAGCGCAATACGCCGTTCACGCCGTCGGTGCACGCGTATTACGCGCTGGTCGAGGCGCTGCGCGAACTGGCCGACGAAGGCGGCTGGAAGGCGCGTCACGCGCGCTATGCGGCGCTCTCGGAGCAGGTGCGTGCGGGTCTCGCCGCGCGCGGCATGGACTGCGTGCTGCCGAAGGACGAATCGTCGGTGGTGCTGCGCGCGTTCCGTCTGCCCGCGGGCGTCGACTATCCGAAGCTGCACGACGCGCTCAAGGCGCGCGGCTTCGTGATCTACGCGGGGCAAGGCGGTCTGTCGAAGGAGCTGTTCCGCATCTCGACGATGGGCGACATTCATGCCGCCGACGTCGAGCGTCTGCTGGCGTCGTTCGACGCGATCGCGCAATAACGCTTTACGTTTCGCGATTCGATTCGTTTTAGCCCGTAAAAAAAGGCCTTGCAGCGTGAAAGCGCTGCAAGGCCTTTTTGTTTTGGCGCGAGCCGTAATCGGCGTAACGATTAACTCACGGTGCGTTCGCGCGTGCGCACGGGCACGTTCTGCTTCGACGACTTGCGGCGCGCGCGCGCTTTCTTCAGCCAGATCAGCACGCCGGTCACGCTGAGCATCGCCACGACGATGCCCGTGAAGCTGATCGCGATGCGTCCCGGCAAGCCGGCGATGCGGCCCGAGTGCAGCGGAAACTGCGCCTGAATGAAGATGTCGCCCGCGCTGCCGCGTCCGGGAATCTGGCGGCCCAGAACCGTGTCGTTGTGGCCGTCGATCACGAGCCACGGATTGCCGAGGCCCGCGTCGCCGTGATCGTTGCCCGCGGCGAAGTAGCCCACGCCATAGGCGCCGAAAGCGGGCATCGCGAACAGGCCGCCGGGCGGCGCGGTAATGCCTTCGCGTCGGCCGATCGCGCCGGCCTCGGCGACGATGCGCGTGCGCGCGGCGTCGGCCTGGGCGGGCGTGAGCGCGCCGGCGGGCGAGGGCGTGCTGAACGGGTCCGGCGCGAGCGTCGAGAAGACCGAGACCACGGGGCGCACGACCTGCGCGCCGAGATTCATCGAGATCGACGTGACGGCCATCAGGATCAGCAGGCCCCAGAGCCACACGCCGCCCGAACGGTGCAGGTCGAACGTGAGCGCGTAGCCGCCGCGCTTGAGGCGGAACGCGAGCGACTTGCGCCAGCTCTTGAGATTCGGAAACGCGAGCACGATGGCGATGAAACCGTCGAGCAGCCACACCATGCCCACCACGCCCATCGTCCAGACGCCGAAGTCGATGCCCATTTTCGTCGGCATGAACAGCGTGTAGTGGAGCTGATAGAGGAACGGGATCAGATTCTGGCGCGCGAGCGACGGCGCGCCCCACATGCGGCGGCCCTGTTCCGCGCCGGTCACGGGATCGAGCGCGATCTGGTTGTAGTCGAGCGGATACGGTGCGCCGGTCTTCGGATCGTTGCGCGGACTCACGCGCGCCATGAAGGTGCTGCCGGGCTCGATCGAGAGCGGCATATAGGTGACTTCGGCGTGCGGCTCGGCGGCCTCGAAGCGCTTCGCGAGTTCGAGCGGCGGCAGCGGCGTGCCCGGCGTGTCGGCGTGATAGAAGGACGGGTTGAGCGCGGAGTCCAGTTCGTGGTCCCACGCGATCACCGCGCCGGTCAGTCCGGCGATGAACAGGAATGCCGCCGTGCCGAGGCCGAACCAGCGGTGCAGGCGTACCAGCAGCGGTCTCATGCGGCGGCGCGGCTGGCCCGGCGGATGGCGGGAACGGGCGCGGTCAGAAAGGCGGTCACGATGGCGTCGGGCGGTTCGGTTAAACGGCGGGAGGAGCGGAAAACCCAATAGTATCCGCTATTTGACTGCAAATACGAATCGTTTGCATTCTAGGGACTGCCGCGCAACGGTGCAAGTTTTGTGAAAGGAAATAACGGGGGAGGTATCAAGAGGCGCGCGCGGATCGGATCGATCGCGCGCGGCGGGCGGCGCGGCGAGCGCCACCGCTCAGACAGGATCTTTGTTCGGCGGCCCGTCGGGGCGTTGCGGTTCCTCGCCGTGATGGCCCGGCGGCGGGGGCGTGAGCGGATCGCGTTCGGGATCGCGCGTCGGATCGGCGAGCGGTTCGGGAAGCGGGTTCGTGTGCGAGCAGATCATCGCGGCTACCTCGTGCGCGGGAGCGGCCTGGCGGAGGGCGGAAAGCGGGGCGCGTGCTTATAGCGTAGGCGATGGCGGCGATGCGTGCCGTGGAGATTCGGACGGAATGACGGCGGACTTTCGCAGGATGCGCGCATGCGTCTCCACTCGCCGATTGGCACACACGAGCGCGACGACGTGGACATCGGTCGGCGATTGTTCATCAAACCGCGTCTATTGCGCGTGGCGCAGGCCATTTTCGATGCCGATTATTGTCACCGCATCAACACTGTTTATATCTCTTCGGCATTTCACAAAATCTTACCGGGCCGTAAACTTCAGCCTTTCTCAAAAAGGGAGCGCACGCGCGCTCCATCCGATTCGGCAAGGTGATGTCATGGGTGCGGCGGTAGTGGCGGTGGTGTTCGTTCTGGGTTTGCTCGGCGTGCCGACGTTGTTTGGGCATGCATCGCACGCCAAAGCCGGGCAGCAGGTCGCCGCGGTGCAGACGCCGCCCGGCGCCGCCTCGGATACGGCTGCCGTTCGCAGCGTGGCGCTCGATTCCGCCGCGAGTTCGGCCGTGAGTTCAGCCGCGAATCTGGCCACGAATCCGGCCGCGAATCCTGCCGAGACATTGACGGACGCGAGCCGTCCTTAAACGTGCTTGAGGCGTTCTTGCGCCGCGCGGTCTAGAGCCCGTCCAGATCGGCGGGCGTATCGACGTCGCGCAGAATCCCCGGATCGTCGACGTCGAGCCGCTTGAGCGGATGCGCGCCCAGCAGCGTGCGCGCGCCCGAATCGCCGTCGAGCGCGAGCAGCGCCGCGCGATGTTCGAGGCCGAATCCCACCGGATGCCCGCGCTGGCCGTCGTGAAACGGCGCGACGAGCGACGCGCCCGCGTCGAGTTCGCGCGCGACGGCCTCGATGGTCGGCACCGCGATGCGCGGCATGTCCGCGAGCGCCACGATCCAGCTTTCGCCTTCCGTATCGGCTTCGATGGCCGCCGCGAGACTCGCGCCCATGCCGCGCACGGCGTCCGGTGCGAACACCACGTCGCAGCCCGCCTCGTTGAGCGTGTGCGCGAGCGTTTCCGCGCCGGGACGCACGACGGCGATCACTTTGGGCAGGACGAGCAGCAGACGGTGCGCGGCTTCGTGCGCGACGCAGACGCCGCCGGGCAGCGGCGCGAGCAGCTTGTTGCGCAGACCGTTGGGATCGAAGCGCGATCCCGTGCCGGCGGCGAGCAGTACGCCGGTGGCGAGCGATGCATAGGCCATGGGGTGTACCGCGCGAGAAGGGAATGGGCCGATTGTGCGGCGCAATGGCGCGCGGGGCAAGTGCGGCTTGCTCCGCGCGCCGGTTTCCGTTTGTTCGCTCGCTGGCGGCGCATCAAGCGAAGGCGTGCTGCGGCAGCATCAGCTTGTCGAGCGTGATCGGCAGATCGCGCACGCGCACGCCGGTCGCGTGATAGACGGCGTTCGCGATCGCCGCGGGTACGCCCGTAATGCCGATTTCGCCGATGCCGCGCACGCCGACCGGATTGAAACGCCAATCCGGCTGCCCCACGAACATCACGTCGAGCGCGCCGATATCGGCGTTCACCGGCACGTGGTACTGCGCGAAATTCGCGTTCGCGAAGCGGCCCGTGCGCGTGTCGAGCAGACCGTCTTCGTGCAGCGCGGTGCTCACGCCCCACACCATGCCGCCCATCAACTGGCTGCGCGCGGTCTTCTCGTTGAGCACCTGCCCCACGTCGTAAGCGCCGACGATGCGCGTCACGCGCACCGTGCCCAGTTCGGCATCGACGTGCACTTCGGCGAACACCGCGCCGAACGAGTGGAACGCGTACTGCTTGCGCTCGTCGCCGGGTTTGGCCGTGGCCTGCGCCTCGACCGGCTGGCCGCCCGCGCGCGCGACGATCGCGGCAGCGGGATCGCGGCGCGACGGATCGTTGCGCAAGACGACCCAGCCGTCGACGACGGTCACGTCGGCGGGCGCGGCGCCAAACACGGGCGAGCCGCGGTCGGCGACGGCCAGCGCGATCAGCTTGTCGCGCGCGGCCCGCGCCGCGGCCTGCACGGCGGGCGACACGCTCGCCGCCGACTGCGAGCCGCCCGAGACGGGCGCGCGCGGCAGCGTCGAATCGCCGAGCGCGAACGAAATACGCTCGGGCGGAAAGCCGAGCGCGTCGGCGGCCACCTGCGTCATCACCGTGTAGGTGCCGGTGCCGATATCCTGGGTGCCGGAAGCGACCATCGCCGTGCCGTCGGGCAGGATGCGCGCGAGCGCCGACGCCTCGCTGCGGTTCGCGGGATAGGTCGCGCTTGCCATGCCCCAGCCGATCAGCGTATTGCCCTCGCGCATCGCGCGCGGCGCGTTCACGCGCTTCGCCCAGCCGAAGCGTTCCGCGCCCGCCGCGTAGCACTCGTGCAGCGCCTTCGACGACCACGGCCTGTTTTCCTGCGGCTCCGTTTCGGCGTAATTCTTCAGGCGCAGCGCGACGGGATCGATCTTGAGCCGCCACGCGAGTTCGTCCATCGCCGATTCGAGCGCGAACGAGCCGGTGGTCTCGCCGGGCGCGCGCGTGAAGGTCGGCGTGCCCACGTTCAGCGGCACGACGCGATGGCTCGTGCTCAGGTTCGGCACCGCGTACATCATGCGCGTGACGAGACCGGACAATTCGGTCCAGTCCTCGAATGTCGACGTATGCGAAAGCGTGTCGTGACGCAGGCCCGTGAGTGTGCCGTCGCGGTGCGCCGCGATCGACAGATGCTGCTCCGTGTGCGGGCGCGAACCCACGGGGCCGAACATCTGCGGACGCGCGAGCGCGAGACGCACGGGACGGCCCGTCTGCTTCGCGGCCATCGCGCACAGGCTCACATGCGACCACGACGAGCCCTTGCAGCCGAAGCCGCCGCCGATGAACGGCGAAATCACGCGCACGTTCGCGGCGGGCACGCCGAACACGGCGGCGACCGCGTTGCTCGCGCCGGTCACGCCTTGCGTCGCGTCGTAGAGCGTGAGTTCGGGGCCGTCCCAGCGCGCCAGCGTCGCGTGCGGCTCCATCGGATTGTGGAATTGCACGGGCGTCGTGTAGATCGCGTCGATGCGCACCGCGCCTTCGCGCAGGCCCGCTTCGGGGTCACCGCGCGACGAATCGGCGGGACGGCCGGGCTGTGTGGGCGGCGTATGCGCCTGCGCTTTCGCGCGCGCGAAATCGAGCGTCGATGGCGTGGCGGCGTAGGTCGGATGAACGTGTTGCGCGGCGTCGATGGCGCGCTCCAGCGTGTCGGCGACCACGACCGCGATCGGCTCGTTGCTGTAGCGCACGACGTTGTCCTGCAGCAGCGTGAGGCGGCGGCCCGCGGGCGGTGCGAGTGGCGGCTGGCCGTGGTTCGGCAGACGCATCGCGTTTTGCCACGTCATCACGAGCAGCACGCCGGGCATTGCCTGCGCGCGGCGCGTATCGATCGACGTGATCGTGCCGCTCGACACCGTGCTCGTCACGAGCACCGCATGCGCGAGCCGCGCCTCGGGAAAATCGGACGCATAGTTAGCACTGCCAGTCACTTTCATCAGCCCATCGATGCGGTCGACGGGCTGGCCGATCAGCGGATTCGTGTCGTTCATGCGAAGTCTCCCGTGGCGCCTGCGGCCTGCAACGTCGCGCGGACGATCGCGCGCTGCGCGAGTTCGACCTTGAACGCATTGCCCGACAGCGGCCGCGCCTGCGCGAGTTCGGCGGCGGCCGCCGCGCGCAGTGTGGCGGTGTCGAGCGTGCGGCCCGCGAGATGCTGTTCGGCGAGACTCGCGCGCCACGGCTTGTGCGCGACGCCGCCGAGCGCGATGCGCGCGCTTCGCACGCGTTGGCCGTCGAGTTGCAGCGCCGCCGCAACGGAAACGAGCGCGAACGCGTAGCTCGCGCGGTCGCGCAGCTTCAGGTAGTGCGCGTGATCGCTGAATGCGGGCGGCGGCAGATCGACCGAAGTGATCAGTTCGCCGGGCGCGAGCGTGGTGTCGAGATCGGGACGCTCGCCGGGCAGACGATGAAACTGCGCGATGGGAATCGCACGCGCGCCGTTCGGGCCGCGCACGTGCACGACGGCGTCGAGCGCCGCGAGCGCCACGCTCATATCGGACGGATTCACGGCCACGCATTGCGCGCTCGCGCCGAGTATCGCGTGCAGGCGGTTGAAGCCGCCGAGCGCCGCGCAGCCGCTGCCGGGCGCGCGCTTGTTGCATTGGGCGAACGCGGTGTCGTAGAAGTAATCGCAGCGCGTGCGTTGCAGCAGGTTGCCGCCGACCGTCGCCATGTTGCGCAATTGCGGCGACGCGCCCGCGAGCAGCGCCTGCGAGAGCAGCGGATAACGCGTGCGCACGAGCGTGTGATTGGCGGCGTCGCTGTTGCGCACGAGCGCGCCGATGCGCAGGCCGCCGTCGGGCAAGGTCTCCACAAGATCGAGCGACGCGAGGCGCGTGATGTCGATCAGCGTGACGGGATGCGCGAGGCCGCCTTTCATCAGATCGAGCAGATTCGTGCCGCCGCCGATGAAGGCCGCGCCCGGTTGCTGCGCGGCGGCGATCGCGGCGTCGATGCTGGCGGCGCGCTGGTAGGAGAGAGCGTCCATAAGCGTGCTCCGTGCGTTACGCGCCGGCGCTGTGCGCGTCGCGCACGGCGGCCACGATATTCACGTAGGCGCCGCAGCGGCACAGATTGCCGCTCATGCGCTCGCGGATTTCGGCGTCGCTCAGTTGCGCGGGGCGCGTGCGCACGTCGGCGGTCGCGGCGCTCGCGGTGCCCGCCGCGAATTCGCTGAGACACGCCGTCGCCGAACACAACTGCCCCGGTGTGCAGAAGCCGCACTGCAACGCATCGCGCTCGACGAAGGCGCGCTGGATCGCGCTCGGCTGCGTCGCGCTCGCGAGGCCTTCGACCGTGGTGATGCGCTGGCCTTCGTGCATCACCGCGAGCGTGAGGCACGCGTTGATGCGGCGGCCTTCCACGAGCACGGTGCATGCGCCGCACTGGCCGCGATCGCAGCCCTTCTTCGTGCCGGTGAGTCCGGCGTAATCGCGCAAGGCATCGAGCAAGGTCACGCGCGGCTCGATATGCAGCGCGTACTCGCGGCCATTGATGGTGAGTTGCACGGGTTGCGCGGGCACGGCGGGTGGCGCGCTTGCGGGTTCGTTCGCGGGTTCATTCGACGGTGCGCTTTGCTGCGCGTGCAGATGCGGTGTCGCGCCGAGCGCGGCGGCGGCTGCGGCCGATTGCAGGAAGCGTCGGCGCGAGGTGTCGGCGGGTGGGGTGGGCGATTGCGCATCCGCAGCAGCGGGCGCGTCGTGAGAGCGATCGTGTGACATGGCGTTCGGCGGGCTCCATCGAGGATGGCGAGCGCACGCGAATCGCGATGCAGCGTGGGACGTCGCGCAGCGTGCGGACCTCTTGCTTCGAAACGAATGACGAAACAGCTTCAGCAGCAAATTCAGTGCCGCGCGCACGACGGCCAGCCCGGCGCGCCGGCAGGATCAGACCTGCACGGTGCGCGCGAGCGCGGCGAAAGTAAAGGGCAGCAAGGGGTTTGGCACGCGAAATTTTCGTGACGGCGCGGCTTCTGGCGCGGGCCTGTCGCGCGGCTGGCGTCAGGCGGTCGCGAAGCTGGCGGCGCGGACAGCCGCCGTGATTTCGATGTTGCGCGATGCGTGTGTGCGATGTCGCTTGCGATCCATCAGCCGCGACGCGTCAAACCACGATGGCCGAGCTGGCCGCGACGCGCTGCGTGCCGCCGTCGTCGTCGGGTGGCGTGTCGAGCCATGCCGCCACGGCGGCCATCGCGGGTTCGCGGGTGAACACGCCGAAGTGATCGATATCGGGCAGGACAGCGAAATAAGTGTGCGGCGACGCACGCGCGATCAGTTCGCCGAGCAAGGTCGCATCGATGGCTTCGTCGTTGGCGCCGACGAGCACCGCGGCCTGCGCGCCGAGCTTCGCCACATCGCGGTCATAACGGCCGCGCGGATGATACGCGCCATTGAGCCGATACGAATACGCGAGCGTTTCGGTGCCGTCGCGAAAGCGCGCGGGCTTGTTGAACGCGATCACGGGCAAGGCATTGAAGCCGCGCACGCCGAACAGGTTCAGCAGCGCGAGCCCGATGATCCGCCGCAGATGCAGGCTGGCCCAGCCGCTATCCGCCTTGAGCGAGCGCGAGCCCGCGATGGCCGGGCTCAGCGCGAGAAAGCGCGCGACGAGCGCCGCATGCGCGCCGCCCGCGAAGCGGATCACGAGACCGCCGCCGCTCGAATGGCCGCCGAGCACGATCGGTCCCGACTCGCCGCGATTGCGCAGATGCGTGATGAGATCGGCGAGATCGTCCTCGAACTGGCCGAGATAGTCGACGTCGCCGCGCCGCGTGCCGGAGAGGTAATGGCCGCGCAGATTCGGCAGCACGACGCGCGCGATGCCGCGCTGGCTCAGATGCGCCGCGAGCGCGTGATACGACGCGCCGTGATACGAGGAGCCATGCACGAAGATCAGCACCTGCGAGGCCGTGCTGTCGTAGAAGCGGAACGCGAGCGGTTCGCCGTCGCGCGCCGCGTAGCGCTGCACGGCCGGCAGGCTCGCGGCCGGCGCGGCCTGCAGCGATTCGAAACCGAATACATCCTCGGATTGCGCCGCTTTGGGCTCGGCGGAGGCTACCATCACGAGCGCGGCGGCGATCAGCGTCAGCGCGATCGCCGCGACGATCGACAAGCCATCGATCAGCGTGAAAAGAAAGGCGTGCACGTCAGTCTCCTGTTTGTTTTCCGTGCATGCTAGCAGTTAATTGTGATGATTCATTTTGCATACAAGGCGGCATTCGAGGCAATCACGCCGCGCCGACAAAAAACTGGAGGAGTCCTGATGCTGACGGTTCACCACCTCGACAATTCGCGCTCGCAGCGCGTGCTCTGGATGCTCGAAGAACTGGGCGTCGATTACGACATCGTGAAGTATCAGCGCGACAAGGAGACGATGCTCGCGCCGCCCGCGTTGCGCGCGGTGCATCCGCTCGGCAAGTCGCCCGTCGTCACGGACGGCGATCGCACGCTGGCCGAGTCGGGCGCGATCCTCGAATATCTGGTGGAGCAGTATGGCGACGGGCGTTTCGTGCCCGCGCGCGGCACGCCCGAGTATTTGCGCTACCGTTACTGGATGCACTACGCCGAGGGATCGGCGATGCCGCCGTTGCTGCTCGCGCTGGTGGCGCAGCGCATCGCGGGGGCGAAGGTGCCGTTCTTCGTGAAGCCGGTCGTGCGCAAGGTCGCGGGTTCGCTGGAGAGCGGCTTCGTCAGGCCGCAGCTCGCGCTGCACTTCGGCTATATCGCGCAGGAACTCGACGCCACGGGCTGGTTCGCCGGCGACGCCTTCACGGCCGCCGACGTGCAGATGAGTTTTCCGCTCGAAGCCGGCGCGAAGCGCGCGGGCGCGGAACAGCACGCGCCGATCCGCGCGTTTCTGGAACGCATTCACGCGCGGCCCGCGTATCAGCGCGCGCTGGCGCGCGGCGGCGAGTACACGTTGTTCGGTTGAACGCGCCGGGCGTAAAAAAAGCCGGGAAGCGTCATGCTTCCCGGCTTTTTCATTGGGCGCAGAGCGCGCGCCGCGAACCTTTAGTCGATGCCGTGAAAGGTGGCGTCGTCCGGGCCGAGATATGCAGGCGGACGCCACACGGCGTCGCGCATCGAATGCTGCACGAGATTCTCGACGCCCAGCAGCACCGCGAAGATCGCCATGCGCACCGGGATGCCGTTGTCGGTCTGGCGGAAGATCGCGAGACGCGGGTCGTGGTTCAGGTCGGTCGAGAGATCGTTCGCGCCGGGACGGCTGTCACGCGGCAGCGGGTGCATCACGAGCGTCTCGGGGGTGCAGAACGTGTCGAGCAGCGCGAGGTTGATCTGGAAATCGGGCGTGTAGCCTTCGAACGACTCGTCGGTGAAACGCTCCTTCTGGATGCGCGTGGCGTACACCACGTCCGCGCCGCGCAGGCCTTCCTTGAGGTCGGTCGTCTGCTCGACCACGTGGCCGTTGGTCGAGATCTTGTCGACGATGTACTGCGGCATTTCGAGCATCGGCGGCGAAATGAGCGTGAACTTGATGCCGCGATAGAGCGCGAGCAGCTTCACGAGCGAGTGCACCGTGCGGCCGTACTTGAGGTCGCCCACGAGCGCGATGTGCGCGCCGTCGACGATCTTGCCCAGACGCGAGAACTCGCGCTGGATCGTGTAGAGGTCGAGCAGCGCCTGGCTCGGATGCTCGCCGGGACCGTCGCCGCCGTTGATCACGGGGATGTTCACGGCGCGCGCGAATTCGGCCACCGAGCCCTGGTCCGGGTGGCGGATCACCATCGCGTCGACGTAGCCGGCCATCACGCGGCTCGTGTCGTAGATCGATTCGCCCTTCGCCATCGACGAGAACGTGAAGCCGGTCGTATCGCACACCGAACCGCCCAGGCGGCAGAACGCGGCGCCGAAGCTCACGCGGGTCCGCGTGCTCGCCTCGAAGAACAGGTTGCCGAGCACCGCGCCTTCGAGCACGCGCGAGATTTTCCGGCGGCGCGCGATGGGCTGCATGATGTCGGCCACGCGGAACAGCGCTTCGACGGAGTCGCGCGAGAACTGATCGACGGAGAGCAGCTGCGGCTTGCCTTCGAATTGCATCTGGCTGGCCAGCGAACGCGGATCTACGCTTTGCGTATAGCTTTCACGCGGCTCGCCGCCACCGACGATCTCCGAGACGAAACGCTCGACGATCTCGGGCATGGCGCGCGATTCCTGCGATTCCTCGGGCAGCAGCCACGTGTCGAGCGCGCGGCGCGTGACGCCGATGCGGCTCGCGAAGGCGTCGCGGGTCATGTTCAGGCGACGCATGGCGTCGCGGAGGAAGGCTTGTTGCGGAACGCTCATGCTGGCACCCGTGTTGGCTGGTTTATGTACGCGGTGCGTATATTAGTTCGGCGGGGCGAGAAGTCAAGCGATTTTCGAGGCGCACGGTTGAAGCGGCGCGCGCGGGTTCGCTCGTTCGAGCGGACTTTTTATCGGGATGGGGATTTTTCAGACGCCTCGATAATCGCCGTTTCGATTTTCGGAAGGGCGGGCGCAGGCCGGCCCGGCAGCCTCAGATGCATATCCAGATCCTGTTTCCCGGCGCGTGTGTTTCGCCTGTGCGGGTGAAATCGCGCCTGTGGGGGCGACCATGAAAATGCCGTGGTCGAGCTCCATCGACGAGCTGTCGAGCGGCGGCACGCGCTTCGTCACGCAGCGCGCCGCGCGCCGCACGTTGATCGCGACCGCCTGCGTCGCGGTGGTGGTCTCGCTCGCGGGCGGCATCGCGATCGGCCGGTATAGCAGCGCGGCGGGCGGCGCGGCGTCCGGCCAGGCGGGCACCGTGCAGCATCACTATGTGGTGGGCGAGATCGGCCGCATGAACGCGTCGATCTCCCTGCTCGATCCGCGTATCGAGCGCCTCGCCGCGCAACTCGCGCAGTTGCGCCAGTTCGACGAGCGCCTGCGCGCGCAGACGCCGCGCGGCACATCCACGGCGCCCGCCGCCGCACACGACCATTCCGGCGACGACGAAGACGGCGAGGGCGGTCCCGCGCTCGCGCCGCGCCGCTGCGCGGAGGCCTCGGCGGCGCGCGCCAACGCGCACGCGGTGGCCGGCGAGGTCGACTGCATGAGCGCGACGCTGAGCGCGCTCGAACACGCCGTCGCGCTGCACGAGGTCGCCTTGCAGGCGTATCCGGGCCGCCGGCCGACCGACGGCGGGCGCATGGGCTCGCCGTTCGGCAATCGCATCGATCCGTTCACGAAGCGCCTGAGCTTCCATCCCGGCGTCGATCTCGTGGCGCCCACGGGCACGCCGATTCTCGCCGCCGCGGGCGGCCGCGTGATCTTCGCGGGGCCGAAGGCGGGCTACGGCAACGCCGTGGAAATCGATCACGGCAACGGCTTCATCACGCGCTACGGCCACGCCTCGAAGCTCGACGTCACGCCGGGGCAGGTGGTGCTGCCGGGCGAGCATATCGCCGATGTCGGCTCGACGGGGCGCTCGACCGGTCCGCATCTGCACTTCGAGGTGATCGTGCGCGGCGCGCAGGTCAATCCGACCGACTATCTGGCGCTGTTCGACGCTTATCGCGTAAGTGGCGTGAGTGGCGCGAGTGGCGTCAAAGACGCGCGTGGCGGCGAGGGCGCGGGCGCGAACGATCGCGTCGGGCGCAACGGGCGGGCGAATGGCTGACGCGCGCCCGTCCGCGCGCGTGCGCACCGACGCCCGGCGCGCCTTCGAACTGCAACCGGTGCGCTCGCGCGCCTCGCGCTGGGCGTTCGCGCTCGTATGGACCGCGCTGGCCGGCGGCGCGGGCGCGGCGGCTTCGGCGTGGGCGCTGAGGGGCGCGGAACCGGCCTGTCCCGTGGTCGAGCCCGACGTGCTGCAAACCCAGCTCACGACGGCCCAGCTCGCGCTCGAGCAGGAGCGCGCGGCGCGGACGGCGTTGCAGCAGTCGGCGGACGCGGCCCAGGCGCAAGTCGCGAAAGCGCAAGCCGAATTGCTGTTCCTGCGCAGCCACGGCGGCGCGCGCGGCGCGGGCGCGAACGGTGGCTCGAACGGCAGCGCGAATGGCAGCGCGAACGGCACTTCCAGCAGCGGCAACGCCTCCCAGTGAGCGCGCCCGCACCCCGAGTTTCGTGCCGTGGGTGGCGCCACGGCATTTCTTCAGCAACGCAAACGCAACGGTGATGTTCATGTTCAACAAGAAGAAGCCCCAGCCGGGTATCCAGCAGACCAAACTCGCGACGCTGATCGCCGAGGATGTCCGCATCACGGGCAACCTCGAATTCGCGGACGGCCTGCGGCTCGACGGCCAGGTGACCGGCAACGTCAACGGCAAGGCGGGCGCGCAGACGCTGCTGGTGCTCAGCGAGCGCAGCGTGGTGCAGGGCAACGTGCATGGCTACGACATCGTCGTCAACGGCCGCATCGTCGGCGACGTGATCGCGGATCATTTCGTCGAGCTGCAATCGAATGCGCATGTGGTCGGCAACATCTACTACCAGCAGTTGCAGATGGATTGCGGCGCGAGCGTCGACGGCAAGCTCACCAAGCGCGACCCCAGCGATGCGCCGAATCTGCTGCTCGATGCGCCGATTCTCGATATGGGCGCGCACGGCGAAGTGCATCGCTGAGTGCATCGTCAGCCGGGCGGCGCGCGGGCGGGCGATCTCGGTTACACTTGCCGGCATGTCACGTCAGCCGAATACCTTCGCCCAGCCTATCGTCGTCATCGCCGCCCTGTCGCGCGCGATGTCGGCGCGCGCGCAGGCCGCGTCGGTCAGCGTGAAAGCCAAAAAACAGCCGCTCATCTGACCGGAGCTTGCTGTTCCGTCGGATGTTGCGATGGAACAGCTTGCCGCCCCCTCCTTTCTCCAGGCCAGCCCGATTTCCCCGCACCGCTCGACGGACCTTCCACTCGGTCGCGTTCAAGGGAAAGTCATGTCTTCGTTTTCGGGTATCTGGATTCCGCTCGTCACGCCGTTCAACCAGGGAGCGGTCGATCACGAGGCGCTCGACGCGCTGGTGCGCCACTACGCGCGGGCGGGCGTGGCGGGCTTCGTCGCGCTCGGCACGACCGGCGAACCCGCCGCGCTCGACGATCGCGAGCAGGACGCCGTGCTTGCGACGGTGCTCGCCGCGGCGGGGCCGCTGCCGGTGGTGGCGGGCGTGAGCGGCAATCACACGGCGTCGGTGCGCGAGCGCGTCGAGGCGCTCAACGACACGCCCATCGCGGGCGTGCTGGCGGCGGCACCGTACTATATCCGTCCTTCGCAGGCGGGCGTGATCGGCCATTTCACGGCGCTCGCCGATGCGAGCCGCAAGCCCTTCATCCTCTACGACATTCCCGCGCGCACCGGCGTGCGTCTCGAACTGGCGACGCTGCTCGAACTGGCGGGGCATGAACGCATCGTCGCCGTGAAGGATTGCGGCGGGTCGCTCGACAAGACGCTCGCGCTGATTCTCGACGGCCGCCTGCAGGTGCTCTGCGGCGAGGACATCGAGATGTTCGGCGCGCTGTGCGCGGGCGCGAGCGGGGCGATCGCGGCGTCGGCGCATCTGCTGCCGGAGCGCTTCGTGGCGATGGCGCAGGCCGTGCGCGAAGGGCGTCTCGCCGATGCGCGTGCGCTCTGGCACGCGCTGGTGCCGCTCGTGCGTGCTGCGTTCGCGGAACCGAATCCGGGGCCGGTGAAGGCCGCGCTCGCGCGCTGTGGATTGATCCGCAATGAACTGCGCGCGCCGATGACGAGCGTGAGCGCGGAACTGGAAGCAACGTTGGGAAGTTTGGTGGCGTAGCGCGCGGGGATTTTGCGCGCGGCCAGGGCGTTCGCGTTCGTCGATGCCGAACGCCAGACGGAAGAACGGAACGGTGCTGCGGAATATCGGCGAGACGGCGCGCCCCGGCTGGCGGGACGCGCCGTCTCGCGTGGGTGTGTCAGCTCACGGCGCGTGCGCTGGCGCGGCTGCTGCGTGCACGGCGGCGCGTGCGCGGACGCTCGGCATCGACGGGTTCGCCGTTGAGCAGAATGCGGCGGCCGGGCACGTGTTCCGCGACCAGACGCGCGATCTCGAACGCAGAGCTTTCCGCCGGCACGACCTGGCGGCGCGCGCCGTCGTCGAGTGGCGTGGTCCATTCGACGAGCCGGTAAGCGCGGCCCCAGGGGTGCTGAAGCGGCGTGGACACGCGGCAAGAGGCGACGCGTCCGGGCGAGCCGTCGCGCAGCAGGGATTGCAGGTGCATTAGCACGTCGTCGTCTTCAACCATGACTTCGCTCCTCCTCGGCTTGCCGCATAAAAAAACGCCGCCGATGTTCCGGCGGCTCAACAGGGGTGAGCGTATGGTTACAGCGAAGAATTAAACGAACCTTAAGAGGGAAATCTTGAGAAGGGCGGCGTTAAAGACGCGGTGCGAATGCGGCCGTGTGAAAAAGGCGCGCAAAAGGCACGCGAAAGACCCGCAAGCCGATAAGCGCGGCGCCGCGTAAAAAAGCGGTACCCGCGCGTATCGATGCGGTGATTTCGGAAGGGAAAAAAACGAGGTCGGGATTGCGTAGCGTTGCGTGGGATTGCGCGAAACTCAGCTCGGCTTTGCGCTGTTTTGCCGCAGGGTCGCGCGGACTTTGCGCGCGGCAAAGAGCGGGAGATAGTCTTCGATGCGTGCGCCGACGCGGTATTGAGCGAGGGCGTCGGCGTAAATGCGCGCGACGGTTTCTTCAGGCGTATGGGTTTCCTCGGCGATGCTGTGAACGATTTGCTCGGCGTCGACTTGGGGCATGACGATTCTCCGATCGGCGGTTGCGGCGGTTGGAAAAGCAGACAGGATTCGAATTGAAGGACAGTCTCGCGCGCGATGCCAATTGAAACGCCCTATCGAATGCTTTGAGGAAAAAATGGGGCGGGTGCCTGATTGAGTTTTATCGGCGGAACGTGATTGGAGATTCCTTGCTGCGCGCGGCTGGCGGCGCGAATCGATGATAAAAAAGCCCCGGAAAGGCAGTGCGCCTTTACCGGGGCTTTTTCGCGGGCGTCGTTTTCACGCGCGCATTTGACGCGCGTGCGGCACGCGTTGAAACGCGCTCAAGCGACCTTAAGCGACCTGATCGAGCGACGGATAGTCGGTGTATCCGGTTTCGCCGCGTGCGTAGAACGTCGACGGAATCGGCGCATTGAGCGGCGCGTTCGTCGCGAAGCGGTGCGGCAGATCGGGATTCGCAATAAAGAGCTGGCCCCACGCGATCGCGTCGGCTTCGCCCGATGCGAGCACCTCTTGCGCCGATTCCAGCGTGAACTTCTCGTTCGCGATGAAGGGGCCGCCGAATTCGGCCTTCAATTGCGGACCGAGGCGGTTGTCGCCCAGCGATTCGCGGGCGAACAGGAAGGCGAGCTTGCGCTTGCCCAGTTCGCGTGCGACGTAGCCGAACGTGGCCGCCGGGTTCGAATCGCCCATCGTGTGGGCGTCGCCGCGTGGCGCGATGTGCATGCCGACGCGGTCTGCGCCCCAGACGTCGATGCACGCGTCGGTGACTTCGAGCAGCAGGCGCGCGCGGTTTTCGATCGAGCCGCCGTAGGCGTCGGTGCGCTGATTGGTGCTGTCCTGCAGGAACTGGTCGAGCAGATAGCCGTTCGCGCCGTGGATCTCGACGCCGTCGAAGCCCGCGGCCTTCGCGTTGATCGCGCCCTGGCGGAACGCGGCGACCACGCCGGGGATCTCGTCGAGACCGAGCGCGCGCGGCGTCACGAACGGGCGCGGCGGACGCACGAGGCTCACGTTGCCTTGCGCGGCGATGGCGCTCGGTGCGACGGGCAGTTCGCCGTCGAGGAAAGCCGGATCGGAGATGCGGCCGACGTGCCACAGCTGCAGGAAGATGCGCCCGCCCGCCGCGTGCACGGCCTCGGTCACGAGCTTCCAGCCCTCGACCTGCTCCTGCGACCAGATGCCGGGCGTTTCGGCGTAGCCGACGCCTTGCGGCGTCACCGACGTCGCCTCGCTGATGATCAGTCCCGCCGAAGCGCGTTCGGCGTAGTACTTCGCCATCAGCGCGTTTGGCTGGCGCGCCTCGCCGGCGCGCGCACGCGTGAGCGGCGCCATGATGATGCGGTTGGGCAGAGTGAGATCGCCGATCTGGATGGGGTCGAAAAGCGTTGCCATAGGTTCACCTCGTACCGCGAGCCAAACGGATGCGCGGATTAGCGGAAAAATCGGAAATGAAACGGACGATTGCGCCGGAGCGCTGTCACAACTGCTGGCTCATGTGGGCGAGGAACGCCTCGATGACCGGCTCGTTGCGTTTGAAGAACACCCATTGACCGACTTTCTTCGACGTCACGAGCCCGGCCTTCTGGAGCGCGGCCAGGTGCGCGGAGACCGTCGACTGCGAGAGCGCGCAGTAAGCGTCGATCTTGCCCGCGCAGACGCCGTGGTCGAGCGGGAGTTCCTGATCGGCGAAATGCACGTGCGGTTCGCGCAGGCAGGCGAGGATCTCTCGGCGCACCGGATTGGCCAGTGCCTTATAGATGGCGTCGAGATCGAGCGTCGGAGTCGGTTGAGTTTTCTTCATGGGAATTGCATCGTCACTATGCGAATCTTATATCGCCATTCTACGATATGGTCGAAGACGTCATTTGCAATAGGGTGATGGACTTTTCTTTTTGCGGGGCGAGGCGCGCGGGAAAGTGAGGTCGGGACGCGATGCGGAGAAGACGGAGGAGCGTGAATCGTGTTTGCCAATCGGCGCGAGTGATGGCGTGTCTAAAGGGAATTTTCAGGCCCGAAAACTTTTTTCGCGAAAGCGCTTGACGGCATTCAGAATGACCCGCATAATTCGCCTCCTTCGCTGATCGCTGCGAACGAAAACGAAGCGATCGAGACGAAATTGTTCTTTAAAAATTTACAGCCGATAAGTGTGGGCGCTTGATAGGTGATGCGACCTGACCGGTTCTT